>JBEKIE010000124.1:0-2700 GCA_050011915.1 Occallatibacter sp. | reverse complement strand
AGCGGGCCAAGGGCATCCTGCAACAGAAGTACAACCTCACCGAAGAAGAAGCCTACCTGCGCTTGCGCAATGAAAGCCGGCGGCTGCGGCGTCCCATGCGCGATTTGGCGGAAGCCGTAATTCTGGCCGACGACCTGCGGCGCGTCGGGGAGACTCCCCGTCCGGGCAAGCCCGCCGCGGAGACACCATCGCGCGAAGAGTCCGTCGCCGAGTAGGCTGGCACGAGGAAAACCAACATGGTGGGGCAGGCGGTTTCGCCATGTGGTTACGCCTACCAAGGCGAGCGGCCTCGCGCTGGCACAGCACAGTGCGTGCCCCTAATCCTAATGCCAATCGACATTGACACACATACGCCAGAGGCGTAGTGTTCACGTTTATTGAGTCGGGCGCGTTTAATCGCATGCGCGCCAACTACCTCAATGATGACGAATACAGAGAATTGCAGGAATTTTCCGATGTTGAGCCCGGGCGCGGGAGCCGTCGTTTCGGGTTCCGGTGGTGTGCGGAAACTGCGCTGACGCTGTACGCGAAGACCAAGCGGGAGAACGCGCCCGCCCACATCCTGAAAAAGCTGAAGGAAGCATTCGGAAATGACTAAGAAACTCAAAACGCGCGCACTGGCTAAGTTGGAGGCCAATCGCGACATCTGGCAAGAGGTTTTGGAGGGAGTGAGCGAAATCAAAGCTGGCCGCGCTAAGCGTACCACGTTGGAGCCGCGCTCGCCTATTGCGCGGGCGCGCCTCAAATCCGGCCTGACACAGGCGCAGTTCGCGACCCTTCTCGGTGTGTCGCAACGGACGTTGGAGCAGTGGGAGCAAGGACGCCGCGCTCCTAGCGGAGCCGCAAAGACGCTCATTCGCGTCGCGGAACTGCATCCCGAGGTGCTCCGTGAAATCGCGGCGTAGGGACACGTAGTTCGCACCGGCCTTGCCATCCTGCCGCAACGTGCCCTATACTTGCCTTTTACGATGTCTTTTCCCGCCAGCGCGTTTAGTTTCCGATTCTGGTTCAGCCGGAATCGGTAGAGTGGCGTTGGATTGAGGCGTCTCGTATTCTCGAAACCAACCCACTCGCCAGAGTGGGTTTTTTATTGTGCAGCCATTCTGCAGATTTTTAATTTGGGGAGCCAACAGCCATGATCATCTCGATGCGGCCACATGCCACGCGCGCAGAAATCGAACACGTCCGCGAACGAATTGAAGAGTTCGGATACAAAGTCCACTCGATCGAAGGGGAGGAGCGCGTGGTGATCGGGGTGGTAGGCGTCGGCGACGTGACCGCCTGCCTGGAATCGCTCGAAGCCACTCCCGGAGTCGAGCGCGCCGTGCGCATTTCGGCGCCCTACAAATTCGTCAGCCGCGAGTTCAAGCCGGAGCACACCGTGCTGCGCGTCAACGGTGTGGAGATCGGCGGCGACGAGTTCATCGTCATGGCGGGACCCTGCTCAGTGGAATCCGAGCGGCAGATTATGGAAACCGCCGAAGGCGTGGCCGCCGCCGGCGCGCGCATGTTGCGTGGCGGCGCGTTCAAACCGCGCACCTCGCCGTACGATTTCCAGGGCATGGAACTGGAAGGACTGAAGCTGCTGCGCAAGGCCAAACAGGCCACCGGCCTCGCTATTATCACCGAGGTGATGAGCGACAGGGACGTCGGCATGGTAGCCGAATACGCCGACGTAATGCAGGTGGGCGCGCGCAACATGCAGAACTTCGCGCTGCTGAAATCGCTGGGCGGCTGCGGACGCCCCGTGCTGCTGAAGCGCGGCATGAGCTCCACCATCAAAGAGCTGTTGATGTCCGCCGAGTATGTGGTGGCCCACGGTAATCCAAACGTGCTGCTGTGCGAGCGCGGCATCCGCACCTTCGAAACCGCTACCCGCAATACGTTCGACATCTCGGCCGTCCCCGTGCTGAACGAGCTGACGCATTTGCCCGTGATTCTGGACCCTAGCCACGCCGCCGGCAAGCGCAGCCTGGTGCCTGCCCTGGCGCGCGCCGCCGTCGCCATTGGTGCCGATGGGCTGATCGTGGAAGTGCATCCCAATCCGGAAAAAGCCGTCAGCGACGGCGCGCAATCGCTCACCCTCGATGGTTTCCGCGCCATGATGCGCCAGCTTCGCCCCTATCTCGACCTATGGAAGGAAGCCCGGCTGGCCGAAACCCCCGCGGCTGTGTGATACTGCCCTCGTGAACTATAAGAAACGGGCCGCGCTGCTCATCATCATGATCGCCACGGTTTGTGGACTGGCGGTCTGGGGCGTCGCGCGCCTCCGCTACCATTCGCTGCGGACCACTGCCGACTGGCTGCAGCGCCTCCCCACGCGCGACTCCGTGGTCTTCTATATCGATTTCGCCGCCTTGCGCCAAGCCGGTGTGTTGCAAAAGATGGCGGGCTCGAAGGTGGCCGAGGAACCCGAGTATAAGGTCTTCGTGATGAAGACCGAGTTCGACTACGCGCGCGACCTGGATGCCGTGCTGGCCTGCTTCACGCCGCGCGCCAAATATCTGGTGGCGGAGGGCCGCTTCGATTGGTCGAGCCTGCAATCCTACGCGCGCGAGCAAGGCGGGGCTTGCCGCGACGCCCTCTGCCGTATGAGCGGAAGCACGCCGGAGCGCAAGATTTCGTTCTTCCCTTTGCGGCCGAACCTGATGGGCCTGGCAGTCAGCCCCGACGATTCGGCGGCCATCGATTTGCAGTCCA
>JBEKIE010000123.1:0-3301 GCA_050011915.1 Occallatibacter sp. | reverse complement strand
TTGTTTGCGCGCCAGCCTGGAACAAGCGGCCATGGCCGCCTGTTTCGCGCTAGTGGTTATTGTTGCTATTGGTACCGCCGGGTTTTTCGTGTACCAGATGCGTCACTCGCCGTTGCGGGGCCGCGACAGCGCGGTTCCCGGCGCACGACTCACGCCAGTGGCGCAGACCGAATCGCAGGCGCCAGTACTGGACTGGAGGAACATTCTGCGGAATGACGATATTGTCGAGCTCAGCCGGTCCGGCCTGGCTTCCGAGGTCATTTCGAAGCTTATCAACAAATCGCCGCACGAATTCGATGTAGACGCCAAGTCACTCGCGTCCCTGAAACGTTCGGGAGTCAAGGACGAGGTGATCGCGGTGATCATCGATGTTACTCTTTCGGCCCCTCCGGCGGCTGCCCCGGCTCCGGCTCGAGCCCCCGCCGTCCGGCCTCCGGCGGAGAACCCGGCAGCCGTAACGAGGGCTGATTTACCGGGTACGAGGCCAGCTCCCGCTGCGGTGGGCGCTCCGTCGCCAAGCGCAATTGCCAAACTCGCGCACGCAGGCGCGGCAGTCGTCGTAAGAGGGACGAATTGACTATGTGCCGGGACGCACACCGTCGAATCGGCCAGTGCTCTTTCCCTGGGGATGTGTCCTATGTCGCGACAAAAGTGACTTTATTTGTGGCACGGAGATTATCATGATGAAACTTAGTAGATTTTGCCGGCCGCTCATCCTTGCTCTGCCGCTGCTGACGGGTTTGATGCCCAGTGCTCTCGGCAACGTTCAGTCCTGCAGCAACTTTACGAACCTGGAGCAGTACATTGAGGCAGACTCGACCGGTGGTTGCCAACTGGGCGATAAAATTGTTTCGGATTTTGCCTTTCTGTTTACGGGCGGCACGTCCGCGGACGGCTATACTTCGCCAATCGTGCCGCCAGCCAGCGCTGTTACAGTCACTGACACGCTGGCGGACACTTCCACGGAGCCAGCCTGGGTGTCGTTGACCTTCAACTTCAATGGGAACGCCAGCGTGACGGCCAACCAGACGATGGACCTAATCATCCAGTATGTGGTCACCGCGCCCCCGCTGGCCACCATCACAGAAGCCACCATGTCCGGTGTAGCGGCCTCGCGTAAGCAGAGCACAACCGCCACCAGCTCGGCGAACCTTATCGGCAACATCTGTCTGGGCGGAGCCTACGATGTGTCCGGAACGGCTCCAACTGGAGGATGTCTGGGTGACGGAACCACCAGCCCCCTGAACAGCACTCTCAAGGGCACAACCGCGAGCAACTCGTTAAGTCCCAATCTTGTGGCTAACCAGGTGACGAGGTCTGGCTCCGCCACTGGTCTGTCGGAGTCGCAGGTCGGCGTGTACGATGAGATCAAACTCTTTGGCGGGTCGACAAACACTCCCGCTAATGGCTCGCAGGCGGCGGCTTCGACCCTCACTCAGACGTTCTACGAGAGCTATGCTCCCGGCTACGGGGCCACTCCCGAGCCGGTCCCCGTGCTGCTGGTCGGCTTCGCTCTAGTCGGCCTGAGTCTGGGACGACGGCAGAAACACGGTAGCTAGGTCCCCGAACGTGTGACGTCGTGCCGTTGCCTAACGCTCTCTCTCGTGCGCGGCTCCGAGCGGAGGCGCGGTGAGCGATTAGTGAGGCAGTAGCACCCAATCCTGCTGTCAGGGCAGCCAGGGTCTCACGGGCGGGGCATCCTGCCGGCGGCTTCGGCTTCGAGCGCCAACGCCATTTGTGCTTCCGGAAGTTTCGGATCGACCGCCAGGGCAGCTCTTAAGACCGTTCGAGCGCGGGCCGTATCGCCTTCTTTGAAATACGCCATCGCGAGATGATAGCGGTAAACGGCGCTGCCGTCCGCCGCTACTGCCTGTTCGAAATGCCCGGCGGCGGTTCTATATTCGCCCTTGCGGAAATAGAGCCAGCCAACCGTATCGCGAACGCTGGCCGAGGAGTCGAGCGGCAGTGCAGCCCTCGCATAGGTCAGAGCTTCGTCGAGGCGCTTCGGGTCGTCTGCCAGCAGGTAAGCGATGTTGTTGAGCGCCGCGGCATTCGTGGGATCTTCCGCGATCGCTTTCCGGTAATCCTCGATCGCCGAGGCTTTGTCCCCGGCCTGCTCGTCCACGTTGGCCAGCAGCATCTGAGCCGCGGCGTCCGTTGCGCCCGAGCACAACGGAGTGAGGATCTTCCGGGCTTCGTCCCATTTCCTTTGCATGGTGGCGACCCGGGCCAGGGCCAGGTCGGCCGCGGTATAGGCAGGGTCGGCGGCTTTGGCGCGGAGGAACGCTTCGCGGGCTTGATCGAGGCGGCCGGTGGAGGCCATCCAGCCGCCGACGAACATCTGGAGTTGCGGCAATTTCGGGTAACGCACCGCATAATCCGCGATCAAGGCTTCCGCCTTGCCGATTTGCTGCTGCCGCACATACGTTCGTGCCAGGGATTGGAGTGTGGCGACGTCTTCCGGATGCTGGCGGAGCGCTTCGAGAAATTCGGCTGCGGCTTCGTCGTAATGCTGCGACGCGGACTTCAGAAGACCGTCCTGCAACAGCAGTTCCGGCGTCCGCGACACCTTGAGAGCGGCATCGAGTTGCTCGCGCACTTCCGGGAATTCCCGCAGGGACAGCAGGACCCAATTCCGCTCCGCCACCAGGTCGAGCGATCTCTTCTGGGTTTCAGGGGCCTGATCGAGCAGGGTTAGCGCCCATTTCGCATTGCCGCTTCTGAGAAAGCTGCGGGCCAGGCGAATGCGGATCGGTAGCTGGTCGGGGCTGATACGAAATGCTTCTGCCAGCTCCCGCTGTGCGCTGGGCGGGTCATGCCGCGCTTCGTAAACGCTCGCCAGCAGAACGTGGCCCTGGGCGAGATCCCGATGATTCCGCAATACGGACGCCAACCCGTTTTCAGCATCGCCGAGCCTGTGAGTTTTGAGGAAAAGTTCGGACAATTGCAGAGCGGCGTCCAGATCCCTGGCGTTTTTTGCCACGGCGTGCTTCAGCAGTTGTTCCGCGTCAGTAAGTTGGTTAGCGCCCACATAGGCGGCCACCAGGTAACTGCGGAGTGTAGGGTTCTCCGGGTCTTCAAGAGCCAGGCGCCGCAACTCCGGAATAGCCTCCGCGTAACGCTTTTCTCTTAGCAGAAATGAGGCGTGAACGGCTTTGTAAGCTTTGTCGCGAAGGGTCGAAAGGTGGGCGAAGGTCTTTTCCGCCTGCGGAAGCTCGCCCGTGGCGACCTGGATTTCGCCGAGTGCCAGCAGGGCCGGTCCATTGTCCGGATCGAGGCTGAGCGCGCGCCGGATGTGCTC
>JBEKIE010000122.1:0-7331 GCA_050011915.1 Occallatibacter sp. | reverse complement strand
AAGCTCGGCAACGAGGTGTTTGCCACGGATGTGGCGAAGGTGAGAGAGGTGCTCGATCTCACGCCCATTACCGCCATCCCCCGGACGCCCGAGTTCATGGCCGGGGTGATCAACCTGCGGGGAAGCGTGGTACCCGTCGTCGACTTCCGGCTTTGTTTCGGAATGTCGAAAACGGAAAACACGCGCAACACCTGCATCGTAGTTGTCGAAGTGGTGCTCGAGAACGAATCGATCGTGATCGGCGCCCTGGCGGACTCGGTGGAGGAAGTGATCGATCTCGAACCCGAGCAAATTGAACCCGCGCCGCGCATTGGCGCCCATATCCGCACCGATTTCATCCGCGGCATGGGCAAGCGCGACACGCAGTTCATCATGATTCTCGACATCGATCGCGTCTTCTCGGCCGAAGAACTGGCCGCGGTGCGCACGCAGCAATCCGGCAAGGCCCTGCTTGAGGCAGCGGCCTAAGAAAGGCATGGGGCGGTTCACCCCGCCCCATCTTTCCACTATGCACGATCGCGAAGAAGTCATCTCGTCCAGCGACTACACGCGCCTTCGCACGCTGATTTACGACCAAGCGGGCATCAACCTCGGTTCCGAAAGGAAGGCGATGCTCGAGGGACGAATCAGGCGAAGATTGAAAGAGCTCGCGATTCGCTCCTACCGCGAGTATTGCGACTATTTATTTTCCGGCGAGGGCCTGAGGGACGAGCTGATTCATCTGATCGACGTAGTGACAACCAATAAGACCGACTTCTTTCGTGAACCGCGGCACTTCGACTTCCTCACCGCCACGGCAGTACCTGAATTTCTCGCTTCGCATGCCGCTCGAAGACCGCTGCTGGTTTGGAGTGCAGCGTGTTCGACGGGCGAGGAGCCATACACTCTGGCGATGGTACTAAGCGAATACGGGCTCAGTCATCCCGGCTTTGCCTTCAGGATTCTCGGCACGGACATCTCGACGGACGTACTCAAGAAGGCGGCGCTCGGCATTTATTCGAGCGATGCGATCAAGCCTGTTCCCGCCGCACTCAAAGCGCGGTATTTCCTGCGCGGGCGAGAGGCCGGCTCCTCTCGCGTGCGGGTGGCGCCGGAGTTACGCCGCCTCGTCGAGTTTCACCGCCTCAACTTCATGGATGCCGAGTATCGGCTCACGGAAAAATTCGACGTCATTTTCTGCCGCAACGTAATCATCTACTTTGACCGGCCCACGCAGCAAAGCATTCTTGAGAAGATTACGCAACGCCTGCAGCCTAAAGGGTATTTATTCATGGGGCACGCCGAGACACTGCATGAGCTGGATCTGCCGCTGGCGCCGATCGCTCCCGCTCTTTACAGGAGGATCAATGGCCGAGCCTGACATGCCGCTCAAGGAGATTTATGTGCAGCCTGGAGAATCGCATCTGGTGTCGCAGCCGGCCGTGCTGCGCACGGTGCTGGGCTCCTGCGTCGGAATTACATTTCTGGTCCCCAGGCTGGGCGTCGGCGCGATTTGCCATCCCATGATGCCGAGCTGCCCGCCAGCCCAACGGGCGGGGATGAGCGTGCGTGCCGCGCGGCGTTATGTCGATTTTGCCGTCCACGACATCGCGAGCCGGCTGGATTCGCTGGGCGCGGTTCGCGCAGAGGTGCTGGTTAAGCTTTTTGGCGGCAACGATGTTCTGACGATCAACAGCGGCGATTCTCAGAAGACCATCGGCAAGCAGAACTACGAGGCGGCCCTTGACGTGCTTGCCGAAGAGGGATTCACGGTGGTTGCGTCCTGTCTTGGAGGCACCACTGGCGTACACATCTCATTCGAGACCGTGCATGGGGAAGTTCGGCTGCGCTGGCTCGATTCCGGCACGCCGAAATCGGCGCGGAATGCGCCCAGGACTGCTCATCGCGCGAATCGCTGCCGATAGGGGCATGGGAGGTTGCAATCGTGGGAACGGCGAAAGTTCGCGTACTGATCGTTGACGACTCCGCCGTGGTGCGTCAGACGCTAACGGAGATTCTCTCCTCCGACGCTGAAATCGAAGTGATTGGAACGGCCGGCGATCCCTACGTTGCTGCCGAGCGCATCGCAGAGAACGTGCCCGACGTGATCACGCTCGATATTGAAATGCCGCGCATGGACGGGCTCACTTTCCTCAAAAAGCTCATGAGCCAGCATCCGATTCCGGTGGTCATCTGTTCCAGCCTTGCCGAGGAAGGCGCGCAGAGCACCCTGCGGGCTCTTGAGTATGGCGCGGTGGAAATCGTTACCAAGCCGAAGCTGGGAACCAAGCAGTTTCTTGAGGATTCCCGCGTGGTTCTCTGCCAGTCGGTGAAGGCCGCGGCCGCAGCCCGCCTGCGTCCGCTCGGCCCCATTCACAACGTAGAGCCCAAGCTGACCGCCGACGCTGTCCTGTTACCCGCAACCCATGCCATGGCCGAAACGACGGAGAAGGTCGTGGTCGTGGGCGCATCCACCGGCGGAACCGAAGCGCTCAAGACGCTTCTGGAAACATTGCCGGCCGATTCGCCCGGAATTGTCATCGTGCAGCACATGCCGGAGCTGTTCACGCGCGCCTTTGCCAATCGTCTCGATGGCCTGTGCGAGATCACGGTGAAGGAGGCGGAATCCAACGACACCATCATTCGCGGGCGGGCGCTGATTGCGCCAGGAAACCATCATATGCTGCTCAAGCGCAGCGGCGCGCGCTACTACGTCGAGATCAAGGACGGTCCGCTGGTATGCCGGCACCGCCCCTCGGTCGATGTGCTCTTCCGTTCCGCTGCCCGCTACGCAGGCCAGAATGCCGTCGGCGTCATTATGACCGGCATGGGCGACGACGGCGCGCGCGGAATGCTGGAGATGAAACAGGCCGGAGCCATCACCATCGCGCAGGACGAAGCCACCTGCGTGGTCTTCGGAATGCCCAAGGAAGCCATCAAGCTGAATGGCGTCAGCAAGGTGCTTCCGGCGGAATCCTGAGCCATTGCCGGTAGTGCGGATGCGCTGCACGAAACCCCGTTGTGGCAGGGAGAGCGCGAAGCAGCAAGTGTGCAGTGAGTTATTGATTCCGGAGTAGTAGGCGAGGCGGGAATCGAACCCACAACCTCTTGCTTTGAAGACCGACAATCTAAGCCGGATCAGCCGCGCCTGCGTACCATGCAGCAATCGCTTCGTCCCTTGCATAGACTCTCAACGAGACCGATGCGCCAGACGCGACTGTTGGTGCTGTTTTGAGTCTCAAATGAAACCGCGTTCTTGTCTTTGATTCTGCCGTTGAGAGAACGACAGGCCTTACACTGCTTATGATGAGATCTGTTTGCATCCTCGTTTTACTTTTGCTGCCCGGAGGCAGGTTTGCGTTTTCCGCAGCTCAAGCGGACGCCGCCAACCGGCATCCTTTCGCCGGTACTACTCAGTTGATCGTGGTTGTCACATCAAATTGGGACGGGGTACAGGGGCAGTTGCAGCGATTTGAGCGCAGCAGATTACATAAACACTGGCGCCCTATCGGCGAGCCAATTCCGATTGTCGTCGGCAGGAACGGCCTGGGGTGGGGCATCGGTCTGGCCGCGGCAAACGACCCCAATCTCCGCTTCTCATCCGATCCCGTGAAAAAGGAGGGGGACGGAAAGTCGCCGGCCGGCATCTTCGATCTTGGCACCGTATTTGGATACAGTGATCAGCCTCTGCCGAGGCTGAAGTTCCCGTACCTGACGCTGACCGAATCGATCGAATGCGTAGACGATGTCAATTCAAAATACTATAACCGGATCGTGGATCGCTCCGCCGTGGCTGCCGACTGGAACAGCTCAGAGCATATGCGGGACGTTGGCGAGTCGTATCGATGGGGAATGGTGGTGGATCTCAACGCGACGATTGCAAAGCGCAATCAGGACGTGCCGGAGCCGGGGGGCGGCTCGTGCGTCTTTCTCCATATTTGGCAAGACCAAAACCATGGCACCGCGGGATGCACTGCCATGACCCAAACGAATCTGCAGACGCTGCTCACCTGGCTCGATCCGAAGCGCAGGCCGCTGTTGCTGCAACTACCGGTGCCGGCATATGAGCGGTTGGCTCATCGCTGGAAATTGCCAAAGTTGAGCAATGCTCCGGTGCGTTGACCGGCTGCGGTTTCTCTACCTGCCAATGTCCTCGAATCTTACGTTCAGGATTGGATACTTTTTCCAATCCTTATAGTCAAAATGCCACCATTCTTCCGGGTTGACGGTGAATCCCTGTTTCTCCATCACCCGGCGCAGCAGGGCGCGGCGAGCGCGCTCGTCGGCCGTGCCACCCGGGAAATCTGCGTAGGCGCGCTCCGACATTTCGTCGTAACCGCTGGGCATTGTTACTTCCTCTCCGGTTTTCAGAAGATATAACGACAGGTCCACGGCACATCCGCGATTGTGGTTCGATCCCCTCGCCGGATCGGCGACAAAGATCCTTTTGTCGACGGGCGTGGCTCCCCAGAAGATTTTTGTGACATACCACGGGCGATACCCATCGTGGATGATCAAGCCGTACCCGTAAGCCTTCAGCTCGCGATGAGCGCGAAGCAAAGCTTCCGCCGCCGGCCGCTGCAGAAAGGCGCGCGCCTGGGTGTAGACGGGCGTCCCGAGGAAATTGTTCGTGGTGGCGTAACGGATGTCGAGCTTGATTGTGGGATCGAGCGACGTCAACTCCACGAGATCGGATTTGAGAAAGGTTCCCTGCTCGCGTGGGGGCTGCTCCTTCAGCGCTTCGGCGCGCAGTTCCTCAATGGGACGAAGCGGCGTGATGCGGAAGCTGACCTGCTGCGCGAAGCCGAGCGGCAACAAGGCAAGCAGGAGAGCACACGGAAGAATATAAAGCTTTCGCGGGGAATTCATAGGCCTTGAAATTGGATGGTAGGCGAGGCGGGAATCGAACCCACAACCCCCGGCTTAGAAGGCCGGTGCTCTATCCGATTGAGCTACTCGCCCACGCTTTTTATTGTAGCTGCGAACTGAAAGACGCGCGCGGCGCGGTGGGGAGCGGCGTACCTGCGGCGACAGCCTGAAGGTAACGGAGGACGGTGGCCTCGGCCCAGTGGACTTCGGCAGAACGGCGCGCCAGAAACGCACAGTGGCCGCCATGGCGGCTCTCGACAAAATGGATGTGGGGATTGGCGAAGATGCGCGCGCGGGTTTCAGGAAGGAGGCGAATGAAGGGATCGTCTTGCGCGAAGAGGATGAGCGTGGGAACGGCGATGCGGTCGATGACGCGGGCGCTGGCGGCGCGGTAGTAATAGTCGTCGGCATCGCGGAAGTCGCAGTAGCGCGCGACGATCTTCTGATCGAATTCGCGGATGGAGCGAATGGGACCGATGCCGTCGACTTGATAGATGCCGGGAAAGAGCTCGGCTTTCGAACGGAGGCGGCGCTTGAGCCCGCGCAAGAATCGCCACTCGTAGACGCGATTCGCGGGTTCGTGAAGAGCATCGGCGCCGGCAGCGAGATCGATGGCGGGACAGACAGTGGCGACGGCGGCAAGCGGCGGCTGCGCGCCCCACTCGCCGGCAAGCTTGAGCACGAGATTGCCGCCCATGGAGTATCCGACCAGCGCAACGCGTTCCAGGCCGTAGCGCGCGGTGAAGTGGCGCACCACGGCGCCCACATCGGCCGAGCGGCCGGAGTGATAGAGCGTGGGGGTGAGCGCATCGCTGCCGCCGCAGTTGCGCATGTTCATGCGGACGACGTTCATGCCCGCGGCAAAAGCGCGCATGGCGATGCCCCGTACGTAGCGCGAATCGGAAGAGCCCTCGAGGCCGTGCACCAGCACCACCGTGAGCCGCGAGGCGCGCTCCGGCTCCGGCTGCCAGTGGCAATGGCAGAGGACGCGGCTGGCATCGGAGGGATCGACTTCAACGGTTTCGGCGATGGTGGGCAGGCGAAACGCGGGCCGGGGAAGAAAGTTGCCGACGATGGTTTGCAGATGGCCGTTGGAGAGCCAGGGATGGGGTTCGAAGGGGGTGAACCAGGTGGGAGTTTCCGCAGGCTGGTGCATGGAAGAACGGTGGGGCGGCCCGCTGGATGGCACGGCTGAAGAAATGGGTAAACCCTCGCGTTCCATCGACTTATGGGGGCAATTGGGGCGGCTAGTGGGGATCGAACCCACGACATCCTGAGCCACAGTCAGGCGTTCTGCCGCTGAACTATAGCCGCCGTCTACCCTTTCGATTGTAGCATCGAAGCGGATTGGATGCGGGCCGGCAGAGAGGGGCAAATCTGCCGCGGAATCATCCAGTTGCGGTGGGTCTGCTAAGGTCCGAGAGGCTTGGCGGGACGAGTGGAAGAAAGTCGATCCGAGTTACAATCTAAAGAGGAAATCGGGGCGTAGCGCAGTCTGGTAGCGCATCTGCTTTGGGAGCAGAGGGTCGGGGGTTCGAATCCCTCCGCCCCGACCATCGTAAGCCATAGATAATTCAAGCGATTTGGCCGATTCCGGCCACGCATCTGCTTTTTCACACTACACCGCTGTAGTCAATTTTGTAACAGTCGGCGCCTCCGAGGTTTTCCAAGGGAATTACAGATCGATTCTCCCGGAGTAAAACTTCTGATTTCCCTTGCAAGACTTTCTTGTGTGCGAACCGGAAAAACTACATCGAGAAAGGGAAGCATCTGGTTGGAGACCGGGGGTTCGGAAGTTCAAACCCTCTCTTCCTGACCATTATTTTCAATAAGATATGGGCGTTTCCAGGATTGCCAATGTCCCAATGTAGACGAAACTGTAGCTGTCAAAACCTCCAAGATCAACAACTGAGACGCCATTTGGCAGCCGTGCTCAATCTCCTGTGGAGTCTTGTTGTCCCAGCTACTCAGCGCGGACATTGAAAGTAGGCCCGAGAGAGCTGGTCAGCAGTGGGCCCGAAGGTATCTCTTAAACTGCACCTTCCCTTTCCTAGCGAAGTCCTGCATAAGAAGGCTTTGTCACGCCAAGCCGGCGTTGTACGATTGTGCACACAGGTAATCACAAAATGCCAACCAAAATTGAAATGGCGGGTACTACGTCCACCGAGAAGCCGCGAACGCCTGCGCTACGCATACTTTCCGAGTTGAGCCGTGGAACTTATGTCAGCTACTCAAGGGCCACGAAGGAACTCTTGAGCAATGCCTGGGATGCACTTGCCACCGAAGTGCAAATCAAGATTTCCGAAGATCTCAACGAAATAACGATTTTGGATAACGGTGTGGGGATGTCAGAAGAAGATATCCGTGAACGCTTTCTCCGAATCGGCGGTTCAAAGGCCGCAGGTGTTCCGACGCGCGGCGGTCGACGCATGATCGGGCACAAAGGGATTGGAGCGCTTTCTGTAATCAATATTTGTCAAGAG
>JBEKIE010000121.1:0-4436 GCA_050011915.1 Occallatibacter sp. | reverse complement strand
GGGTAAGAGGACACCGGCGCGGCCGTAGCGGGCTGAAGACATCAGCTCTCACCACGCCCAGGGCAAGGTTAACATCGCCCCGCCGAGCCTTTTGCGCTCGAGGGCAAGCCCTGCAGGCCCGGCGGGTCGCCATTTGCGCAATCGCTCGCGCCGCTGAACGCTGCGCGATCGGCGCGCGGACGACGAAGCGCGGGGCGTTTGAGACTCCGGGGCCCATCGGGAAAGAGGACACCCTCCCCTCCGGAGGAGAAATCGGCGGACGCGGAGAGGAAAAATCTCCCAGAACGCCGCTTCCGCCCAATTGCGAGGTCGGTGGGGGCTGCGGGATCAATCTGAGCTTTGTACGAGTGGCCGACGATACGGCACAGACCGGGAATGACTGCGTCGGCCTGTCGAACTTGGACTGCTCGACCTCAGCGTCATGACGCTGTATCGGCCATCTCCTTCCGTCTCGTACTGAGAAATCTTCGTGCCGGCTCGGACTGAGCAAGGCTCAGTGCTCTCTCATATGCGGCATGAGCTTCGCTGTCTGTCATCGCCTGCAGCCTCTTCTCATCTACAATCACCACGCAAAGATACTTTATTCTCCCGCCCAACTCTAATGTGACATCGTATCGCCCGAGTCCGCTGACCCATCCGACCATTTAGCGACCGGTATATAAAATGTAGTCACGCGGTCTGTTTGATCTGTGGACCCGAAGATCGGCGAGCCTGGTAAGTTGGCGCCCCACCCTGCCGGTTCCGCTTGCGGAATGAAAATCATGATGTGTGGATGCCAGTGTCCGTCCCGGGCGTTCAAGTAACCCTGCTTTGACAGCATGTAAGCCATCGCCCCTGGTTCAATCGCAGGGATCTCTTTCCTTTCGAATGCGGCTTTCATCTCGCCGGCAAGTTGCTCCTTGGTTTTTCCGGCGAGGACCAGCGTGGTCCTTTTCACGACCCGTGGCAGAAAGCACCGTGCCGCGGGAGCGTTGAAGCAGGTCGGCGCTCGCAGCTTCGGATTCCAGAAGTCCGGATCGTCGAGGCCCGAGGTCCAGGAGCGTTGCACCGCGCAAACGAACCCATTGCGACCCTTGACCGTGGTCTGGTAGCCGTGCCGGTCTAACACTAACACATCCGCGTCCTTTGAGACGGACTCCGGCGCAGCGCTCCTTGCCAAAGCGACCTCTGCTTGTTGCGTCATCAAGTACTGATCTACCGCACTCATCTTCGGATATGAGGCGCCGGCGCTCTGCGCGCAGGCTTGTTTTTCCATCGCCAGAACGATGATTGCCGCGATCATCGCGAAGGCAATCCCTGCCAGTCTTGAGCAGGCAAAAGAACGCCAGTTCCTCGTTTCGAATTCAACCATTTTCGAACCTCCTGGTACAAATTGTGCGCCGCTTAATTTCACGGTGCATCCTGTAATCGTTCGGGAAGGGGCAAAATAGACAGCCCTAGCGATTTAAAACGGGCGGTGGATCACTGGCGCCGGCCTAACATGATCATTATCAATATCTTCCGATTGCAAAAAATACCGAAAGAGTTTGTCGCGCAACGCTTTACTGGGCGGATCGCGGACGAATCACGCGCCACTCGTACAAAGGCCGGATTTGGACGCAGGCCATATGTCCCTTTTAACCGGCCAATCGTGATCGGTGTGAGAGATCGAGCGTAAGCGATCTCGAATGAGTCGATTGGCCGGTTACAAAGCTACTTAACCGGTCCCAATCTGTGCACGCGCCCGTAACTAACTGATAATTCACCATTTGGATCCGCGCGGGCATCATGATTGGCCGGTTCAGTCCCCTTCTCATCACGCCCGGGCAACGTTAACCCCGCCCCGCCGACCCCTTTGCCGTCGACGGCAAAGCCCTGAGCTCCCATGCGGGGACATTCTACCGCTTCGTCGAAGCCCCCCTCTCCAGAAGAAAAACGCACGAGGGGCGAAAAACACACGCTTATTGGGCGGCGGCTTGCACATCGCAAGGGGCCTGCCCACGGCATTCGGGGCTGCCCGTAGTCCATCGCATACACAGGAATTGAAGGCTGTTCTCGCAGGCCTGCGGCTCGCAACAAAAAGCTGTCTCCACCCCATCGAGCGCGGTGATGAAAGGCGGCAAGCTCTGTTCCGGAATCGACGCGCTAGTCATGGCAACACTCTCCAAACTCGAACCTTCTATCACAATAGGCCATCGCCTCAGGGATTACAAGACCCAAATATCGTTTTGAAAAAATCATCTGCGTCGGGCTGATGTATTCGAAAAAGTCGGAGGCTTGCCAGACGCGGGTATTGTTGGCGAGATTCGACCCCTTGATCATCAGCCACGAACCTGCTTCGAATCGAGATCGGCGCCGATTCGCTTTCGCCATACAAGGCGACAATCGAATGGGCGCCGGCAGTCAGCAGCGAGGTGCGGAACGTCGCTTGTCCGTTCGCGAGTGGGCCAATGTCGGTAGTGTCCTAATTTTTGCAGGACTCAACACTCTTTTCACGTTCCTTCTGGTCCTGGCTGCAGGCGGCGGAATCTATGCGGATCGCTGGAAGACCATGTTGCACGGTTGGTACCATCGACGCTACCACCGCTCGGCGATGCTGCCGGTATCGCCGGAGACGCTGCAGGCCATCGGCAAAAAGGGAGAGCCCCCCTCTCGCCAGAAAAAAATGGGGGGGGCAAAAAGGCGCATCCTTGGATGTACTCGCTCGCCAGCGCGAGTTGTAGCAGGCGGCCAAACAACGGCGGCTGCAAGTCGAGGCGCGCTACTTCGGGAACAGCTTCTGAAGTTCATCAACGGCCACTCGGCGGCCGTACTCGCAGAGTTCGAAGCACTCGGCATGCTGGATCTTCTGACCCTGTTCGGCGCCATAGCGTTTTTCGAGCGCGGCCCGCACGGCGGCGGAAATCCGGCCGCTGCGCGTCTGCATCAGCCATTCTTTCCGGGCTTGGGGGTCGTGCGGGACGAGGTCAAGGTTGCCGTCTACCCAAGGCAACCACTCGTACATTTGGGAGACCTGAGCGTCAAGTGCGTTGATCTTGGTTTCCCAGACATCGTCGATGCTCACAGCCACATCGGGCCGGAAGGGCGCGGGCTTCTCGAAGTTATCGTCGTAGTAAAGAAAGATGGGATTCCTGCGCAGCGCCGGCGCTTCGGGGACGATGTTGGGCACCACCACCATATAAGCCGCGTCTTGTACCAGGATGCCGGTATAGCGATGATCGGGATGGTAGTCGTTGGAGCGCGGCGCCATTACGATATCGGCGTTCCACTGGCGGATGGCGCGGATCACCTGCCGGCGCACTTCGAGTGTGGGCATCAGTTCGCCATCGTGGTTGTTCATCACCTCGTATTCGGCGATGCCCAGCCGGCGGGCCGATTCCTGGGTCTCGGCGTACCGGCGGTGCGCCAGGGCCGCTCCGCCCATTTCCTGGTGGCCGGCGTCGCCGTTGGTTACCGAAACGAATTTTACGGCAGCTCCCGCTTTGGCGAACTTGGCGGCGGTTCCGCCGAACTTGCCGTCGCAATCGTCCGGGTGAGCGCCGAACGCGATCACATGGATCTTGCCATCCTGTGTTTGTGCCATAGTGTCATTCGGGATCGCCAACCCGTACAACAGCAAGATGGTCAGCAAAGTCCCAATCGGCCAGAATATGCGTTTCAATACCGGGGCTCCTCTCGGCAAGGGGCAACGTCTCGCAACGGCCTGCGACCCAAAGCGGCGCACGCGGGCCTCTTGGGATCTTACCATCAAGCCGTCGAGACGATGCTCATGCGCGAGTGGCGCGAAGACTTCGTCGGCTATCGCGGAAGTGCCGATGGACGCCGTCCGGCATTCCATGAATGGTACGTCGCCGAATAACTTCAAGAGGCATGACCGTTAGCCGGTGGCGGCGTGAAGCCTTCGCGTCGGCACCCGCGGAACTGCCGAGCGGCGCCATCCGCACTCGACGTTCGGCGATGCTGCCGTAATCGCCGGAGACGCTGCAGGCCATCGGCGAAAGAGGGAGAGCCCCCTAACGGTCAAGGAACCGCCGCTTACTTTCAGCCCGTCATTACGGAACTGCAAGCAACGGCCTTCCTATATGGTGCAGTCGAAACCGAGCACGTCATTGACTACGATCTGCACATCGATGACGTTGGTCACCCCATCGCCGTTCAAGTCGTTCTTGGCGGGCAGCGCGCCCAATGCTTCATTGATTATCTGTTGCACGTCAGCGACGCTCGGCTGCGAGTCCCCCGTGACGTTGCACGATTGAGGCGAGGACGACGCAGCCAGCGCACGAACGCCGATTCGCAGGCTGGAAGCCCGCGGCCCTCGGGACATCGTCAACCGCTACCGAACCGTGTGGGGCAGCCGTTCCACGTAGAACTTCGACTCCGGTTGTCTGGCTGTTCGTGAATGAGCCGGCCACATCGGTGCGGCCGTCCCGATTGAAGTCGCCGGTTGCGATTCGCAT
>JBEKIE010000120.1:0-4452 GCA_050011915.1 Occallatibacter sp. | reverse complement strand
CTGTTCCCTGTTCCCGTCTCATCCCTACCGTCGTCCGAATCCCCCGCCGCCGCGCATAGCCATCGCGGGCCGGCCCGCGCCCATCGTTCCCGGCCGCGCAGCATAGCCGTATCCGTAGGCTCGCACGCCCGGCGAATATGCCCGTGGTCCGTATCCATATGGACCTACTGCCGGGCCGCGCCAATAAGGTCCCGGCCCGTACGCCACTACTCCTGGCCGCACGCCAATCGCGAATCCGCCATACGCCACCACCGGAGGCGGTACGTACATCGGCACGTAGTACGGCATAGGAGCCACCGCCACCGGAGGCGCGTAGGCCATCACAGGGGGCGCGTAGGCTGGAGGCGGAGCAACCGGCTGCTCGGGTGGCGCATACGATTGCTCAGGATTCGTATCCGGTTCCTGCGTAGGCGGCGCAGGCTGCGGCGCGTAGGAATCCGGCGAACGCTGCATCAATCCATAAGGATCGCGTTGCGGCGCGGGAGTTATGGGCACTTGGATGTCTTCCATCACGCGCAGCGTCAGCGTGGTCTCTGCCTTGAGCGTCGGCCGCGGGCCGCGCCTCGGCAGTTCTATCAGGTCGATCGGCCACAACACCGGGATCATCCACAAGATCGTGTCGCGCACCGCATGTCCCTTGCCCAGAATACGTCCCTGCGAGTCGATCTTGTATCCAGGCACGTCAACGACCTTCGCACTGAGGGGAATCACCTGGTCGCCTACATACAGTCGATCGAAATCCAGTTGCATCCAGCCCTTGCCTACAAAGTGACCGGGGTCCTTGTACTCGGAAAAATTTCCGCCCAGGTAACTTCCGTAAGGAAGCATGAAATCCCCACGATGGAAATTCACCTTGCACAGTATCGGATCGCCCACAGCTGTGCTCTTCGAAGAGATCCGTCCATCGCCGCTGGTGCAGGAAACCAGAGCGCCGGCCGGGATTATGCGCTGACCAGCGTCCGCAAACAGTGGCGGCGCCAGCAGGAGAGAGAGAACGACGAGCGAACTGGATTTCATAGATGGCCTCCATGGCAAAAGCTTGCTCTGACTTCTCCAGAATCTATCCGCGTATCTGACCCAACCTTCACCGCTCCAATCAGGAATCTGGACCAAGTTGCCGCGCACGAAACTCGCCTCGCGCAACAACAGTTCTCCTGTTCGCCATCCGAGAGCAAGTCCCGACGACGTGGTTGCAAACAGCGCGCACACTCTAAATGTGCTGGAGCAGTGGTGGAAATGTCGTGATACACACCCCGCGGAATCCACTTCGCGCACCTTGATTTTGCGGAAAAAATCCCCCGAGTTAGCTGCATGAACCCCCTGGCTTCAGGAAAGTTTCGAGAATTCACAAAAAGATTTACTTGGAAGATGAGGAAAGGCATGGCCGCGTGTGGGGAACGCGCGCTCTCAAGCGTCGACGACACGTCGCAAGCGTGGATATCGTGCTCAATTCAAGCAGGATGCACGAGGTTTTCCGCTACGCCGTCAGACCATGATCCTTTTGCCGCGACCGCCGGCTGTCCTGTCTCCGGAATTCGCAATATAAATTCCGCTGTCAACCCTGCGCAATCGATACTCGAATGTCATCCAGAGGGAGTCCCGGCGTGCCGGGACGGGTCGAAGGACCTGCAGTTTTCTTTCCGGTTTTATGCACCGACGCTACACTACGTCCCCGGCTCGTAGTTCAGATTGGGCCCGAGCCAGCGCTCGACATCCGCCACGCTCATCCCTTTGCGCTGCGCATAATCTTCCACTTGGTCGCGACCGATCTTCCCCAAACTAAAATATCGACTCTGGGGGTGCGCGAAATAGAACCCGCTCACGCTCGATCCCGGCCACATGGCGAATGATTCGGTGATCTCGATTCCCGTCTTTGCTTGCACGTCGAGCAAACGCCAAATGTTGCCTTTCTCCGTGTGATCGGGGCAGGCAGGATAGCCCGGCGCGGGCCGGATGCCGCGATATTTCTCGTGGATCAACTCATCGTTGCGCAGGTTTTCCTCGCGGCCGTAGCCCCATTCCTCGCGCACGCGCTTGTGCAGGCGCTCTGCGAAAGCCTCGGCCAATCGATCCGCAATCGCCTCCGCCATGATCGCGTTGTAGTCGTCGTGGGCAGCGCGGAACTTTTCCACGACTTCCCTCAATCCGATCCCGCTCGTTACCGCGAAGGCGCCGATCGAATCACGCAGGCCCGTCTCTTTGGGCGCAATAAAGTCGGCAAGCGAACGGCAGGGTTCATTCCCCTCCCGATCCGATTGCTGCCGCAAGAAATGCAACCGCTCCAGCACTGTCTCGCGCCTGCCGTCCGCATACAGCTCCACATCGTCGCCCACCGCATTCGCGGCAAAAAATCCATACACCGCGCGCGCCGTCAGCAGCCTCTCTGCGACAATCCGGTCAAGCAGCGCATTGCCTTCTGCGAAAATCTGCCGCGCCTGCGCCCCCTGCCGTTCGTCTTCAAGAATTCGTGGATACACGCCCTTCAACTCCCAGGTGTGAAAGAACGGGCTCCAGTCGATAAACTCGCGCAGTTGCTCAAGCGGAAACTCGTCCAAAACCCGAGAGCCCATAAAGGCCGGCGTCGCGAAATCCTCCTCGCGCCACTCGATCGGCGTGCGCCGAGCCCGCGCTGTCTCAATCGGAACCACGCTGCGCCGCGGCGCCGCGTGCGCCTTGCGCAACGCGTCGTATTCCGTATTGTGCTGCGCTACAAATCCGGCCCGCCCATCGTCGCTCAGCAGGCTCGTCGTCACCGGCACGGCGCGGCTCGCGTCCAGCACGTGCACCACCGGCTCGCTGTAATGCGGCGCAATCTTCACCGCTGTATGCGCGCGGCTGGTGGTCGCGCCGCCAATCAGCAGCGGCAGCTTCATTCCCTGCCGCTCCATCTCGCGCGCCACGTGCACCATCTCGTCGAGCGACGGCGTAATCAGCCCGCTTAATCCCACGATGTCGGCCCCTACCTGTTTCGCGCGCTCCAAAATCTTCTCCGCGGGCACCATCACGCCCAGATCGATCACCTCGAAGTTATTGCACGCCAGCACCACGCCCACAATATTCTTGCCAATGTCGTGTACATCGCCCTTCACCGTCGCGAGCACGATCTTGCCCTGCGTTCGCACCACCTCGCCCGCCGCAATCATTTGCGCCTTCTCGGCTTCCATAAACGGCGTCAGGTACGCAACCGCTTTCTTCATCACGCGCGCAGACTTCACGACCTGCGGCAAAAACATTTTGCCTGCGCCGAACAGGTCGCCTACCACGCTCATGCCCGCCATCAGCGGCCCTTCAATCACGCTCAGCGGCCGTCCCAGCTTTGCGCGCGCCTCTTCCGTGTCTGCCTCGATGTAGGCGTCGATTCCCTTCACCATCGCGTGACTCAGCCGCTCTTCCACCGTGCCGCTGCGCCACTCCTCAGCCTTTTTCTCTGTCTCCTCGCCCGCGCCTGCTGTCCCTGCCGTTTTCAACTTTTCGCCGAACTCGACCAGCCGCTCCGTCGCATCCGGCCGCCGGTTCAGCAGCACGTCTTCCACCAGCTCCTTCAGCTCGGGATCGATCTCCTCATACACCTCCAGCATTCCCGCATTCACAATGCCCATATCAAGGCCCGCGGCAATCGCGTGGTACAAAAACGCCCCGTGCATCGCCTCGCGCACCTTATTGTTGCCGCGAAAACTGAACGAAATATTCGACACGCCGCCGCTCACCTTGGCGTGTGGCAAATGTTCTTTTATCCAACTCGTCGCGCGAATGAAATCCAGAGCGTAGTTGTTGTGCTCCTCCATCCCCGTCGCCACCGTCAAAATGTTGGGATCGAAGATAATGTCTTCCGCCGGAAAGACCACCTCGTCCACGAGAATGCGATATGCGCGCTCCGAGATGCGGATCTTCTCCTCATAACTCGCCGCCTGGCCCTGCTCGTCAAAGGCCATCACCACCGCGGCCGCACCATACTTCAAAATCGTCCGCGCATGCTCGCGAAACTTCGCCTCGCCCTCCTTGAGCGAAATCGAGTTCACAATGCCCTTGCCCTGCATGCACTTCAGGCCCGCCTCAATCACTTCCCATTTCGAGGAGTCCACCATGAACGGCACTTTGGCGACTTCAGGCTCGCTCTGCAACAGCTGCAGGTAGCGCGTCATCGCGGGCACGCCATCGATCATGCCCTCGTCCATGCAGATATCGAGAACATTTGCCCCGTTCTCCACCTGCTGCCGCGCCACGCTCACGGCCTCTTCGTATTTGCCCTCTTTGATAAGCCGAGCGAACTTCGGCGACCCGGACACATTGGTCCGCTCGCCAATCAGGATGAAGACGCCCGCCTGCTGTGTGAACGGCTGCGAACCCGACAGCCGTAATGGCCGCGTTTCTACGTTTTTTTCTCGATCAATTGGCATAGTTTGCGTTCTAAAACGTCACGACTCGTAGGGGTCATCGTGAGCCTACATAGAT
>JBEKIE010000119.1:0-4624 GCA_050011915.1 Occallatibacter sp. | reverse complement strand
GCTCCCAGCTTCTCGCGGTCGTTGGTGAAGATTTGCGCGTCGTATGCGCCGCGCGAAACGGCAACGTAGGCCATGCGGTTGTTGAGCAGGTCTTTGGCCCCCAGCTCGGTATCGACGTGGATCAGCACCCGGTCGGCGGTCTGCCCCTGGCTGGAATGGCTCGTCACGGCGTATCCATGATCGAGGTACGGATGCTTCGCCGAATCAAGCTCGACGACACGGTCTCCTGGGCGGCCTCCGTCCATCTTCAAACTCATCCGCCCGTCCGGGCCGATGCCCTCGACAGTTCCAAGCTCGCGGTTGGCCAGCTTCAAGTCGGGCGCGGGCGCGGTTAGGCTGCGACGGAACGGATCATGCAGCACGCGCGGCGGTGCGCGAAGGAATCATCCATGCCGGTTTCGGGCGAGTAGCTGGCCGCGGTTGCTTGCTGTAGGTGGTTAGAAACAAGCAGAACCCTTCGCTATATCGCCCTTTTTCTGGAGCCGGTTTATTGCAGAGACGCGCCGTTTTGTCGATCTATCCCACCTCGGGGTGCTGTAGAGGGATTGCCAAGAATCTTCCGCTTCGAGGCGGACTCTGGGAAGAGCGGGGGCACGGCTTGGGATGCGACACCGGCTGCCTCTTCGGCTGTGGCGGAGGTTGGCAGACATGGGAAGGTGAGCGGCCAACACCTCTACAGCGCATGATCGCTGGCGGTCTTGATTGCCTCAGGTCTCACGCAAATATTTTGCTTTCGGAGAGCGCCGGAAGTGGCGGGGCGGGGCTTTTCCTTCATGCACAAAATTATTTTTGGCCAACAGCCACCAAAACAGCCACTCGCCCAAAATAAAAATGGCAGCCGATTTGGCTGCCTCGCATCTTATTGATTTTATTGTCTTTTTGGCTCCTCAGGTAGGACTCGAACCTACAACCCTTCGGTTAACAGCCGAATGCTCTGCCATTGAGCTACTGAGGAGTGCCTGGCGATGGATTGTCCTCTAATAAGTTAGCAGAGGCCGCCAAGTGCGTCAAAAGGCAGGACGAGTACCGGCGGCCACAGTCCCATTTTGGCTCATCCCCACGTGAACTCGATAGGAATCTGGACATCCGGGTGCAGGCTTTTGTGCACCGGGCAGGTATGGGCCGCTCTTTCCAGCTTCTCCCTGTCCGCCGGGCTCGTCGCATGGGGTACGTGGATTCTGACGGCCAGCCGCTGAATCCGTCTCGGCGGCGCCGCCGTCATTTCCTTTTCGACAGTCGCCGTGGCGCCGGTGAACTCGATGTTCAGCGTGCGGGCCGCAATGCCCATGATCGTGAGCATGCACGTGCCTAGCGCCGTTGCCACCAGATCTGTAGGAGAAAAGTTTTCGCCGCGGCCCTGATTGTCTTTGGGGGCGTCGGTCGAGAGTTCGGCGCCGGAGGGACCGTGAGTTGCCTTGCAGTGCAGGTCTCCCTGATACTCGATTTGAATGTTGACCATGGTTCTTCCCCTGATAATTGGTTAAGAGAGCGGCAACGTAAGAACTACGTCAGCCCACCCCATGCATCATCACTCAGAGGACGATGAAACTTCAACTGCCCGCCGGCACATTTCGCGCCTACCTCTTCGACTGCGACGGCACCGTGGTGGACTCCATGCCGCTGCACTACATCGCCTGGAAGCAGGCGCTGGGAGAGTGGGGCGCTACCTTCGACGAGGAGCTGTTCTACGAGTGGGGCGGCAAGCCGGCGCCGGAGATCATTGCCGATCTGAACCAGATGCAGGGGCTCAAGATGCCGGTCGAAACCGTGGCCGAGCGCAAGGAAAACCTCTACTTCTCGCTGCTGCCGCAACTCAAGCCGGTGCCCGAGGTGGTGGAGCACATCAATGCGCAGTTGGGCCGCATTCCCTTCGCCATCGTCTCGGGCAGCAACCGCGAGTCCATCGTGAAATCGCTCACCGCCGTCGGTCTGCTCGACCGCTTCCAGGTCATCGTCGGCCACGAAGACTACACGCGCTCCAAGCCCGCGCCCGACGCTTTTCTTATCGCCGCCGAGCGGCTCGGCGTCGCACCCCGAGACTGTCTCGTCTTTGAAGACACAGCTATGGGCATCGCGGGCGCGACCGCTGCCGGCATGGCCTCAGTGCGCGTTCCGCCGCCGCTCGAGCGCCGCAATGGAACCGCGCCGGGCTCCGCTTCGTAAGCAGCCTCCAGGAGGTCTCGTTGCCTTCCTCAGAGCCTCAAACCAATCCGAGCGCCGGCCGCCGCATCGACTTCTCGATTCTCGTCTCGATCGCGGCCGCAGTCGCGCTGTTGCACCTGTTTACCAACACGCGCTACGGCTTTCATCGCGACGAGTTGCAGTTTCTAAGCGACGCGCGCCATCTCGACTGGGGATTCGTCGCCTACCCTCCGTTCACGCCGCTTGTGGAGCGCATCGGGCTCGGCCTCTTCGGCTTGTCGATGGTAGGCCTGCGGCTTTTTTCAGTGCTGGCGCAGGCCATTGCCATCGTGATCGCCGGGCTCATGGCAAAGGAGCTCGGCGGTGGGCGTCTGGCGCAGGCGACCGCGGCGCTGGCCGTTGCCTTCTCGCCGCTCTCGCTCTTTAGCGGCACTGAATTCCAGTACACGTCGTTCGATTTCCTTTGGTGGGTGCTGATTGCGTATTTCACCGTGCGCCTGCTCAAATCCGAAAATCCGCGCTGGTGGCTCGCCATCGGCGCAGTGATTGGCCTCGGCCTGCTGACCAAGTACGCGATCACCTTTTATATTGCAGGGATTCTTGCCGGGCTCGTCTTCACGCCCGCGCGCCGTTTCTTTGCGAGCCGCTGGTTCTGGGCCGGTGTCGCGCTCGCCTTCCTTCTCTTTATGCCCAATCTCGCCTGGCTCGTGCGCCACGATTTCATCTCCTACCACTTCCTGCAGCACATTCACGCGCGCGACGTGGGCGAAGGCCGCGCCGAAGGATTCTGGAAGGGCCAGTTCCTGATTTGCACCAACCTGGCCACGGCGCCACTGTGGATTGCGGGGCTCATCGGCTTCCTGCGCAACCGCCGCTACCGCATGCTGGCTCTGATGTACCTGGTTCCGCTGGCTCTGTTCGCTATCGGCAAAGGCCGCCACTACTACATGGCCGGCGCCTACCCCATGCTGCTGGCCATGGGCGCAGCGATGGCCGAGCGCTGGTTCGCTTCCCTGCCCCGCTGGGGCCGGCGGACCGTTGAAACGACCTACTTCGCGGCATTCGCGCTGGTCTCTGCCTATGTCTGCGCGATCATCCTGCCGATTGCTTCGAGCGGACCGCTCAAGCAGTTTGCTCTTGCGCGCAACGGCGATCTGCGCGAGGAAATTGGCTGGGATGAGCTGGTGCGCACCGTCGCACAGATTCGCGATTCGCTTCCGCCCGAGCAGCAAGTCCATTTCGGAATCACCACCGGCAACTACGGCGAGTACGGAGCCATCGAAATCCTCGGCCGCGCTTACGGGCTGCCTGAGCCGATCGGCACCACCAACTCCGAATGGTTCCGCGGCTACCCCACGCCGCCTCCAACGACGCTGATTGTTCTCGGCCTCCAAGCCGATGAAGCCAACGCGATCTTCACCGGCTGCCGCCTGGCCGGGCAAAACGGGAATGCGGAAGGCGTTAAGAACGAGGAGAGCGAAGACCACCCCGACATCTTTGTCTGCGGGCCGCCGCGCAAACCGTGGGCGGAGCTTTGGAAGGAACACCTGTGGTTCGGGTGAAATGCGCTGCGGGCTCCCACTCTTCCGGCAAACTGCGCCGGAAGGATGGGGCAACGTCGCTGAGATCTGCGGTTCTTCTTTCCGATCAGTAGAGCAGCACGGCCACACGAAACGACGTAAATGCGCCGCCGTCATCTTGCGCTGGGCAACTGCCCACCGCAGCCTGCCTGTACTTTCCCGTTCGCAGTTGACTCAACAACGCCTGCGGCAGATGCGAGAGATCGGAGTCCTGCCAGCGAATCATCCACGCCGGGCGAGCTGAGGGGGAACGCAGCAGATCGTCGTCGTTGGCGCAGGCCGATCGCGCGAGCGCAGGATTGGCGAGAATGGACACGCCGTGCGCGCGGACCAGCGCCGCCACGCGCGCCTCCACCTGCGCCGGATTCAGGTTCTCCACCACGGCACTGTAATCGGCCACTGCGTAGAACTCGCCTCGCGCGTACACCACGGCAACTCCCACATGGTCCACGTCGGAACTCAACAGATTCTCGCGATGTCCCGGCGACTGCATCCATGCCTGATGAACAGCGGCGGCTGAGGGTGCCATGGCCACGTTTTCCTCAATCAAGCTGAAGTGCGCCCCCGCCTGCGCCGCGCGAGAGCTCAGGTCGGGCTCGCCGCGGTACTGGTGCGAAATGCCGCCCGCAGCCGCCATCATGCGGCAATGCTCGAACGCCGCCGCGGCCAGCGTCGGATCCCACGCGAGACTCTTCACACCGGCCTGCGCGCGCGCCTGGTTGCCCAGCGCAAATATCTGCCCCACCGCCGCGTGCAGATTCGTCCCGCCTGCGTCGTATTGACCGTATTGCGGCTCGGCAGCCGGCAGCGATCGCCCGGCCGCGGCCAGCATCGCAACCGTCCCCACCAAAACCATGGAAAAAACGCGGTGAACGACTCCCATGGCCATTTCAACCCGGAAC
>JBEKIE010000118.1:0-4701 GCA_050011915.1 Occallatibacter sp. | reverse complement strand
ATTGAATGCGCTTGAAGATCAACTCAATATCGAGAACCAGAATATCCGCCAGGCTTTCGAGAACTTCATGGAAGCGCGGGCCCTGGTGCGCGAGGCGCGCTCGCAGTACTTTCCCACGGTGAGCGTTGGCGGCTCCTACACACGATCGCGGACATCTTCCAACGTTGGATCGGCGGCCGGCACCGGCGGGACAGGCGGTCAACAGTCGCAGGTGTTTTCTCTTCCGGCCGATGTTTCGTGGGAACCCGATCTCTGGGACAAAGTACGCAACACAGTGCGCGCCAGCCAATATACCGCCCAACTGACCGCTGCCGACCTCGAGAATGAACGGCTGACTGAACAAGCCAGTCTTGCTCAATACTTTTTTGAGATTCGTGGCCAGGACACACTCCAAAAGATTCTCAACGAAACGGTGGAAGCGGACAAGAAGGCTCTCGAAGTTGTGCGGGCTGCCTATGACACTGGCGTTGGCGACCAGATCTCCGTTGTAGAAGCGCAGACAACTCTGGAGAGCGCGCAATCGGCGGCAATCAATCTCGGGATTGCTCGAGCGCAGTATGAGCATGCGATTGCCACACTCATCGGCAAGCCGGCTTCGACGTTCTCCATCCCGGTCGAACCCCGGACGAGCGTTCCTCCTGTTGTTCCTGTCGGCCTGCCGTCGCAGCTGCTCGAGCGGCGCCCCGACGTCGCTGCGGCGGAGCGGAATATGGCCGCCGCCAATGCTCGGATCGGGGTTGCTTATGCCGCCTTTTATCCCGCTCTGACTCTCTCGGCCACCGGCGGCATGGAGAGTTCGGCCATCAAGAATCTTCTGGAATGGCCCAGCCGCTTCTGGTCTGTCGGCCCATCCATCTCCGAAACCGTCTATGACGGGGGTCTGCGCCGCGCGACCGTTAATCAGTACATCGCAACGTACAACGCGAACGTCGCCGCGTATCGCCAATCCGTGCTTACAGCCTTCCAGCAGGTTGAAGATTCACTCGCGGAGGTCCGCATTCTGTCGCAGCAGATCCGGCGGCAACAGGAAGCCGTCGACTCATCCCAGACCTTTCTGAGGCTCGAATCGGGGCGCTACGAAAACGGCATCGATCCATACATCGACGTGGTCATAGCGCAAACCACGCTGCTCGCCAATCGGCAGACTCTGACAGCTCTCGATATTCAGCAAATGACAGCGTCGGTTCAACTGATTGAAGCTCTGGGCGGAGGTTGGGACCGGTCGCAGTTGCCTACGCCTCTCCAGGTCACGCAGAAGCCTTCAAGATCGGAGACCGCGATTCAGCGTTAGATTGATCGATTCCTGCGATCCTCGCAAAAAACTCACGAGATGCGCAGGCGGGCAAAGACGGGGATCTTCACCACGTCAAGAATCGCACCGAATGCGATCGCTGCGGCAAACTCGCAAGCGATGACCGCGATGGGCAATGGCGCCATGGCGATTCCCAATGTCGCGAGCGTCGAGATGATAAGAACGTCGGCCACGGAAGAAAGCACGAGCAAGGCGCTGGGGCGCAATCCCCACAAGTGCTGGCGTCCGCGAATTACGTACGTCGTAACCTGGCTGCCAAAGACAATGCCGACTACAGACAGAGTTCGGAGTGCTTCGATGCCCAGATGCAGCTCGAACTTGCCGATTGCCAGGATGGCCGTGGAGAATGCAAGGAAACAAAACCCAAGAACTATACCTGCGCTGGTAATTCTGCCGATCTGCCACGAGTTAGGAGTCTTCGACGGCTGTACCTTGTCCGTGGTCAGTGACATCGCGAGGAAGTCTCCCGTGATCATTACAATGACCATCAGCATGGGGGTCAGCACGGCGTGCCCTGTCATCACCAGCCCAACAGCCAACAGGAGCACCTGCATGATTTTCTTCATCACAGAGTTCAGGGTGTAGGTGAGAATGCGCTGAAACGTGATTCTGCCCTCTTTTACAGCGGCCACAATGCCGCCCAGGCCGGCTTCGGTCAATACGACGCCGGCAGCCGATTTGGCCACGTCGGTCGCGGTCGAGACGGCAATCCCTATTTGCGCCTGACGGAGCGCAGGTGCGTCGTTGGCTCCGTCGCCGCACATGCCGACCGTATGCCCGCTCTTCTGCAATGCCTTGACAAGATCATATTTCCCTTCCGGAAGAATGCTCGCGAAGACCGCAAAATCCTCCGGGTTGATAACTTCGGGAAGTTTTCCGGGCGGACAAACGGCGCCGGTCAATCCAACTGCCTGAGCGACGATTGCCGCCGTCACCGGAGCATCTCCCGTCACCATGACAGTGCGTACGCCGAGGGTGTGCAACTCCGAGATAAGAGAAATCGAGTCTGCACGCGGCGGGTCGCTGAGCGCGATCAGACCGATCACTTGCACGTTAGCCGGAAGGCCCGCGGCTACCGCCAGCACTCTGAAGCCCTGCTTCTCGAGTTCGTCGGCGATCGCAGCCGCTGCGGGCGACGGAGCCGTGAGCGCTATGACCGCGGTGAACGCGCCCTTGACGATCCGCACTGCGCTGCCCTTCTCATCTGTCGCTGTGGCCTCCGAGGTTTTCTTGACCGGATCGAACGGCACAAACGCGGCCAGCTTTGGCAGCAGCGATGCGGGCTTATGCGAAGAGGCCGTGCGTATCGCTTCATCCACAGGATCCTGGCCGCCTTCAGAGCTTGATAGAGCCGCCAATCCGAGAACGTGGGCTTCGTCGAAGCCGGGCATGGGGCGAACGCTGGTTACTGAAAGCGCGTTGCGGGTGAGAGTTCCTGTCTTGTCCGAGCATAGAACGTCGATCGATGCAGCTTCATCCACGGCGGTCAGCCGTGTGGGCAACACGCCCAGCTTCGCCAGGGCGCGAGCTCCAACTGCCGCGGCAAGGGTGAAGGTTGCGGGCAGCGCCACGGGGATGACCGCAAGGACCGATGTGAGCAACAGGGGGACGATCTCGCTCCACGGCATCGCATGAGTAAAGGCATATATGCCTATGGCGACAATTACGGCGCTATTGAAGATCGCCAGGTTGCGCACGATCTTCAGCACAGCCTTCTGCTGTGTGCTCATCACGTGCGCGGTGCGAACCAGTTCCGCCGTGCGGCCGAATTTTGTGCGAACGCCCGTAGCTGTCACCGCTGCCGTTGCCTCGCCGCGCCGCACCAGGGCCCCTGCAAAGGTGTCCATGCCGGGACCGGCTTCAATGGGCAGGGATTCGCCAGTGAGCATCGACTGATCGAGTTCGACCGAACCGCCGGTCAGATGCACATCGGCAGCGACCACGCCGCCAAGCGACAGCTTCACCAGGTCGCCACATACCAATTCCGCAGCCGGCACGATCTTCCATGCGTCATCGCGCTGCACAGAGGCGTTGAGGGCGAGACGCGACTTCAATGCCGCCAGAGTAGCCTGGGCACGACTCTCCTGGAAGTAGGCAAGCGCGGCATTGAAAACCAGCAAAGCCGCGATGACAGCAGCCTCGTAATACTTATGCAGCGCGACCTCAAGCACAGTCGAAGCTTCAAGCAACCAGGGAACAGGCGCCCAGAACTTGGCCAATGCATTGCGCATGGGATGCGCCGAAGTGTCCGGCATGGCATTGGGGCCGTCCTTTTCAAGACGCGCGCGCGCCTGATCGCTCGTCAGCCCTTTTGAGGCGATGTCATGAGCCGGTCTTGCGTCCGGGCTCGGCGATGCGGCGACAGCGACACTATGCGTGCTTTTCATTGGCGGCCTGCGCCGCTGCCTCCGCTACCACCATTCCGTGGAGCGCTCCGACGCACTCTTCTCCTCGCTCTCAGGCTTGGCCGAGCGAAGAAGCAAGAGCGGACATTGCACCAGCTTGACGACCTTCTCTGCGATCGAGCCGAAGACCAGCGGATGCCAGCCGGAGATGCCGTGCGTGGAGATCACGACCATGTCGATGTGCTCGCGCTCGACCACTTCCATGATGTTGCCCACAATGTCGTTGCCAACTTCGACGCTGGAGGTGGACCTCACTCCCCTAGCCGTAAGAACCGCATGGCACTTCGCCAGATGCCGCTCTGAAAAGGATCTTGCCTCACGAATGAACTCGGCTTCGGGAATCAGGTCGGGGAGAGTTGTGGTAGGAAACATCGGGATCACATTGACAAGGAAAAGCTCGGCGTGAAAGTGCTCGGCAAGATCGGCTGCCATCTCCAAAGCCGCCTGGGACGATGGGCTAAAGTCGATGGGCAACAGGATCTTCGTTGGAATGGAAGGGAAAGCATGAGCTTCAGGCATAACGGTCTCCTCGCCGAATCATGAACGCGGCTGGAGTCCCATTTTCCTCCGGCCATGAAAGCAAAAGCTGTGCTCTTTTGGACAACCGACGAGCAGCCGGGAGATCCCGATGGGTGGGCTTCGTTTGCGTCGCGCGTGGCGCACTGGCACAAGAAACCTGCCTGCGATTGCGAGCAAATGTGACCATTCTTCGAGCTTCCAACTCTGCCATGATCTCAGTGGGCTTGGCCAATCGCCAAGATGTGTCTTTGACAGTGACCTGTTTGCATAGAAGAGGCGATGCCCGCGAGAGGAGAACCCTTGAAGCTATCATTTGAGAAATCGGAGAAATGGGATTCGCAGCTTCTGTACGCCTGCCGCGGAGATATCGCGCCTAGGCAAGGCAGACGGTCAATCCCGGCGCCGCATGGCATAAAAGTCGGCCGGGTGATGCTCCAGTTGTCGGTAATTGCCGCTCTTGCAATT
>JBEKIE010000117.1:0-4712 GCA_050011915.1 Occallatibacter sp. | reverse complement strand
GCCGTCAAGCCCGCTCAGACCACTACCGCGGCAACTCAAAAGCCATAGCGCAGGTGCGTGAGGGTATGCGGCAATACAGTAAAATCCTTGACATCTCCTGCTCTCTGCCGGTATCAGGTGAGCTGTGCAGGCCTGTATCTCGTACTCGTGGGCAAATCTTTATCCCCGCGCCCGCATCAAATCGCGTATCGGGAGGATTCCATGGAACTGGGCATGATCGGCTTGGGCAGGATGGGAAACAACATGGTGGTGCGTCTTATGCGCGCCGGCCACCAATGCGTTGCGTACGATATTCATCCTGAAGCCGTGCAATCGCTTGCCAAGGAAGGCGCGGTCGGCGCGAACTCGCTTGAAGACTTCGTAAAAAGGTTGAAAGCGCCTCGCGCCATTTGGATGATGGTGCCGGCCGGCGTGGTGGATACGACACTCAAAGGCCTGACCCCGCTGCTCGAACCGGACGACGTGGTCATCGATGGCGGGAACTCTTATTATCGCGACGACATTCGCCGCGCCGCCAAACTGAAACCTGAAGGCATCCACTATGTGGACGCGGGAACCAGCGGCGGAGTGTGGGGAGCCGATCGCGGTTACTGCCTGATGATCGGCGGCGAAACGGATGTGGTCGAGCGCCTCGACCCCATTTTTTCCGCATTGGCGCCGAGCATCGATTCGGCGCCGCGCACGCCCGGCCGGGAGAAGATAGGCGGCACCGCCGAGCACGGCTATCTGCACTGCGGCCCCAACGGCGCCGGACACTTTGTGAAGATGGTGCACAACGGAATCGAGTACGGAATCATGGCCGCGTACGCGGAGGGGCTGAATATTCTTCACCATGCCAACGTCGGCAAGCAGCAACAAACTGTGGACGCAGAGACGACGCCACTGCGCAACCCCGAGGTGTACCAATACGACTTGAACCTTGCGGACATCGCCGAGGTCTGGCGCCGCGGCAGCGTGATCGCATCGTGGCTTCTGGATCTGACTGCCATCTCTCTGCTCGACAGCCCGGATCTGGCAAAATTTGCCGGCCGCGTGTCGGACTCCGGGGAGGGGCGCTGGACGATCACTGCTGCGATCGACGAGTCCGTTCCGGCACCCGTACTGAGTGCTGCGCTGTATGAGCGCTTCAGTTCGCGCGGCGAGGACACCTTCGCCGACAAGCTATTGTCCGCACTGCGATTCCAATTTGGCGGCCACGAAGAGAAAGCCGGCCAGAAAGAAGGCGCCTGATGGCGGAGTCGCAGTCGGATGCATTGGTCGTTTTTGGCGTGACGGGCGATCTGGCCCACAAAATGATCTTCCCAGCGCTCTATGCGATGGTGAAGCGCGGCGCACTCAAGGTTCCTGTGATCGGCGTTGCCTTTCCAAAGTGGAGCCTGGAGCGGCTGCACCGGCGCGCCATGGACAGCATCAAGCGAGCAGGCGGAATCGACGACAAGCGCGCTCTCGAACGCCTTTTGTCTCTGCTGAAGTACGTGAGCGGAGACTATGCAGACAGCAATACGTTCAAAGCGATCAAAGAGGCGCTGGGGAAGGCACGGCGTCCTGCGCATTATCTGGCAATTCCGCCCGCGCTCTTCGAGACAGTGATTAAAGGACTGGGAGCCGCGGATCTGGCCAAGGATGCGCGCGTGATTGTCGAAAAGCCGTTTGGACGCGACCTGGCTTCGGCGCGTGAATTAAACCGGGTTGCGCACGCGGTGTTTCCCGAGGACTCGATCTTCCGCATCGATCACTTCCTTGCGAAAGAAGCGATCATGAATATTCTTTATTTCCGCTTCGCCAATTCGTTTTTGGAACCGATCTGGAATCGCAACTATGTGGCCAGCGTTCAGATCACGCTATCGGAGAATTTCGGCGTGGGCCAGCGCGGCGCGTTCTACGAGACAGCCGGCTGTCTGCGCGACGTGATCGAGAACCATCTTTTTCAGATCGTTGCATTGCTTGCCATGGAAGCACCCGCGGGCCGGGATTTTGGGGATGTGCACAACGAGAAGGCCAAGGTCTTGAAAGCTATGTGCCCTTTGAAGCCCGCCGATATGGTGCGCGGCCAGTACATCGGTTATCGCAACGAGCCGGACGTGGCCAGGCGCTCCGACGTCGAAACCTATTGCGCGCTGCGGCTCTTCATCGACTCATGGCGCTGGGACGGCGTGCCGTGGTATTTGCGCTCAGGCAAGTATCTGCCCACCACAGCGACCGAGATCCTCGTGGAGCTCAAGCGGCCTCCGCAAAAACTCTTTGCCGACGCAGTGCGGCCGAAAGTGCGGTCGAACTATCTTCGCTTCCGGCTTTCTCCCAACTCGGCCATCGCACTGGCTGCCCGCGTGAAACTTGCCGGTCAGGAATTCATTGGAGAGGAAAGAGAGCTTTTCCTGTCAGATGAACAGCCCGGTGAGGAAACGCCGTACCAACGGCTGCTGGGCGATGCCATGAAGGGCGACGGGGCGCTCTTCACCCGCGAAGACGCGGTTGAAGCCGCATGGGAGGTGGTCGATCGGGTCCTCAAGCACCATCGCCCGGTTCGCCGCTACAAACGCGGAACCTGGGGACCGAAAGAAGCTGACGCGCTCATTGCCGCAGATGGCGGCTGGCATAATCCCAGCGCCGATGGCGCATGCGAATAATCGCCTGTTTTCCGCGAAATCCTCCTTCTGCTTCATCGTATTTTTACGCCCCCCGCTTAAGCCGCCGGCCCTTGGCTCATGTACTGAATTGATCAGCATCTCAGCCTCGAAGATGGAAGACTTACTTAGAAAGCGCAATGCAATTCCACTGCGGAATCTCATGCATTCCACGCGGAACTGACGCTGGCTAGCCGACATTCGTCATTTGCCAACGCATCGCATGCCGGGAGAAACTCGCCCGAGAAAATCCCCATTCAGCCGTGAGACATGGAGAAAACGATATGCCGCTTACCAATGTCCTCATCACGATTGTTGCAGCAGGCGTCCTGTTGTGGCTTGTGAACCGATTCATCCCCATGCAGGGGCAAATCAAATCGATCCTGAACGGCCTGGTTGTCATCGTTCTGGTTTTGTGGATTGCAAACCTCTACGGGCTGTTTCAACACCTCAATCAATTCCGCGTCGGGCGTTAACAGACACACCATCGAAGCCGGACGGCTTCGCCCGCCAACCTGAGACAACAACGCAATACGGCAGCCTTTTGACTGCAGGAGATCTCGTGAAGCATACACTTTTGTTCGTGATAGGAAGCGCGCTCAGCTTGACCGCGTTTGGTCAAACCAGCCCGCAACAGTCGATCGCCCTCGTACCTGTGGGCTCAATGCCCGTTTATGCCGAGGCCGAAATCAGTCGCAGCGTCGAAGCAGTTGACTATCAACATCGCGGCGGAGCCTCGCAAGTGGATCTGGCCGGAACCACTTTGCTGCCCTCAGCCGATGGGAAAGCCAAAGTGCGCAGCAAGCGCGGCACCATGGAAGTGGAAGCGGACTTTGGGAATTTGCAAAGCCCCACGACCTTTGGCGCCGAGTATCTGACCTACGTGATGTGGGCGATCTCGCCTGACGGTCACGCAGTGAACCTTGGAGAGGTTTTGGTTGGCGGCAACGATCGCAGCAAACTGACTGCTACCACTAATCTTCAGGCATTCGCGCTGATCGTCACAGCGGAGCCCTACTTTGCCGTTCGCCAGCCCAGCAATGTTGTCGTGCTTGAAAATGTGATTCGCGCCGACACCAAGGGAACACCCGAAGCAGTGAACGCAAAATATGAACTCATGGAGCGCGGCGGTTATATCCCAACCGGATATAAGTTCGACCCCGTGGTTCTGGATGCCAATCTGCCTCTGGAATTCCTTGAAGCGCGGAATGCGGTTCGCATCGCCCAGTCTGAGGGAGCCGAGCAGTACGCCGGCGATAGCTACCAGCACGCTGTTCAGTTGATGAATAGTGCCGACGGGTACGCCATTGACCATCATTCCGACAGAAAGCAGCTGATTGCAAAGTCTCGAGAGACGGTGCAGACCGCGGAAGATGCGCGAGAGATCGCCGTCAAGCGGATCGACGAAATTCGCAGGGCCAGCGAACTCAAGGCTTCGGCCGATGCGCAGGCACAGTCGCAGGCGCAGGCCGATGAGGCAAACCGGCAGAAACTACAAGCCCAGGCCGACGCGACAAGGGCCCAGGCCGATACGGCATACGCAGAGGCTGTCACGACAAAAGCCCAGATTGACTTGACAAACAACCAGGCAGCTTCAACCGCGGCCATCAACACGGCCCAAGCCAATGCCGAACAGTATCGGTTGATTGCCCAGCGTGCGCAAGCGAATGAACAGCAGGCAGATACCGACAAGATGGCCATGCGCGAGCAATTGGAAGCGCGACTCAATGAGATTCTCGAGACACGCGACAGCGCTCGGGGACTGATCGTCAGCATGTCCGATGTGCTCTTCGACACTGGGCAATACTCGTTGAAACCCGGCGCACGGGAGAAGCTGGCAAAGGTTGCGGGCATTTTGATTGCATACCCGTCACTCAACATTGCGGTCGGCGGATACACTGACAATGTGGGCGGCGATGAGATGAATCAGAAGCTCTCAGAAAATCGCGCCGGCGCAGTTCGCGATTACCTCGTGCAACAGGGCGTAGTCGCAAACTCGGTCAGCGCGACGGGCTTCGGCAATACTTTGCCGGTAGCCTCGAACGATAACTCCGCTGGACGGCAAGAGAACCGGAGAGTGGAACTGGT
>JBEKIE010000116.1:0-8779 GCA_050011915.1 Occallatibacter sp. | reverse complement strand
ATTGAAATTGAAGACCTGACCAAGATCTTCTACACCGACGAAGTGGAGACGCACGCGCTCTCCGGCATTCACCTGACCATCTCGCGGGGCGAGTACCTGGCCATGTCCGGCCCGTCGGGCTGTGGCAAGTCAACGCTGCTCTCCATTCTGGGCCTGCTCGACACGCCCACCGCGGGCAAGTATTTGCTCAACGGCCAGCCGGTCGAGAACCTGAAGTTCGGCGACCGCTCGCGCATCCGCAATCAGGAGATCGGCTTCATCTTCCAGAGCTTCAATCTCATCGGCGATCTCACCGTCGAAGAGAACGTCGAGCTGCCGCTCACCTACCGAGCCGGTATGCCTGGCTCCGAGCGCAAGAAGCGCGTTAAGGAGGCGTTGGAGCGCGTCAATATGGCGCACCGCATGAGGCACTATCCGGCGCAGCTCTCCGGCGGCCAGCAGCAGCGTGTAGCCGTGGCCCGCGCCCTGGCCGGTTCGCCCTCCATCCTGCTGGCCGACGAGCCCACCGGCAACCTCGACTCCAAGAACGGCGAGGCCGTGATGCATCTGCTTGCCGATCTCCACCGCGAAGGCTCGACCATCTGCATGGTTACCCACGATCCGCGCTTCGCCAAGCACGCCCAGCGCGAGGTGCATCTCTTCGACGGAAAGGTGGTCAGCGAGCAGGAGCTGAAGAAGCTGGAAGAGGAAGTGGAGGCATAGCCATGCTGCTGCAGGATCTGAGTTATGCGCTGCGCCAGCTTCGCCGCGCTCCGGGATTCGCTTTCACCGTGGTGCTCACGCTGGCCCTCAGCGTGGGTGTGGCCACCGCGGTCTTCTGCGTCTTCGATACCGTCATGCTGCAGCCGCTGCCATACTCGCAGCAAGAGAAGATAGTCGATATTCAAACCTCAAGCCGCAGCGGCTACGGCCAGCCTTCGTCTTGGCCCAGTTATAGGGACGAGCGCGACCAGGCGAAGAGCTTCACTGCGCTGGCCGGCTATGACACCTTCAGAAGGATCACCGTGGAGACGCCCTCCAACGGTCCGGTTTCATTGAACTGCGTGCGCTCGAGCGACAACTTCTTCCAGGTCTTCGGCGTCAAGCCGCTGCTGGGCCGCACCTTTGAGGAGGGCGAGAATCGGGATGGAAAAAACGACATTGTTGTGCTGAGTTATGAGGTTTGGCAGAGATACTTCGACGGCGATCGCGGCGTTCTGAACCAATCGGTCAAACTCGATGGCCGCGCTTCGACAATCATCGGCGTCATGCCTGCCGGCTTCCGCTTTCCGCTGTACATCCGTAATGCTGTCTATAATCCGCGAATCCTCGGAGGGCAGTACGCGAACGAGAGCCGGGGCAACCACTGGCTGATGACCGTGGGCCGCCTCAAGGACGGCGTGAGCATCCAGCAGGCGCAGGCCGATCTGAGCCTTGTCTCCAAGGATCTGGGCAGAGCCTTTCCGAGTGACGAAGGCCGGACGGTTCGCCTGGAATCCCTGGCGCAGAGCGCTACCTGGGGAGGCAAAGGCCCGTTGTGGACGCTGCTGGGAGCGGTGCTCGCCGTGTTGGCCATCGGTTGCGTCAATGTAGCTGGACTATTGCTGGCGCGCGGCGTCAAGCGCGAGCGCGAGATGGCCATGCGCTCGGCCGTCGGCGCGGGGCGAATGCGCCTGATTCGCCAGGTGCTCACGGAAGGATTATTGCTGGCTCTTCTGGGCGCGGCGGGCGGAGTGCTGCTCGCCTGGGTCATGCTCGATCTGATGCGCAATTTCCTGATTCATGCGCTGTGGCGCGGTCCCGATATTCAGCTTAACTGGACGGTGCTGGCCGCGGCGATCGCCGCCGCCGTGGCCACGAGTCTTGCCGCTTCGCTGTATCCCGCGCTGCGTCTCTCCGGCATCGATCCCAATCGAGCCTTGAAGGCCGGCGGCAGCGCCGGCTCGCAGCGCGGACAACACCGCCTGCGCTCCGGCTTCGTGATTACGCAGGTAGCGTTCACGCTGGTGCTGCTCGTGGTCTCCGGTTTGCTGATCCGCATGGTCTCGCGCTATCGCAACGCCGATCTGGGCTTCGAACCTTCGCACCTTCTCGCCGCCGACATTAGCCTCTCTCCGGCGAAATATCAGGGGCACGATCCTTTGGGAGATTTTTATCGCCCACTGGAGGAGCGGGTGAGTCATCTGCCGGGAGTTAAAGCAGCGGGCCTGATCAGTCTCCTGCCCATCGAGCACGCATGGACTAATCAAGATGTACATATTGCCGGTCAGCCAGCCGCTCCGCCCAACCAGATCATGAACTCCGAGTACAGATTTGTCAGCGCAGGTTACTACGACGCGATGGGCATTCCGCTGCATCGCGGACGACAGCTTTCGCCCAGTCTGGACCGCTCCGAAAACATAGCCGAAACAGCCAGAGTCGTCGTGAACGAGGCCTTCGTGCGCAAGTTCATCCCGAATGGTCTCGATCCCACCGCGCAGCGCATCGAAGACGGTGACAAGCCTGAGAATTGGGCCCAGATCGTCGGCGTAACCGGCAACGTGCGCCAGAGCATCTACGTTCCGCCGCTTGCCGAGCATGATTATCTGATCGACGAGATCGATCTCAAGGATCGCACCGCCAATCTCGCAAATATGACTCTGGTCGTTCGCGCCTCCGGCGACCCCAGACAGCATATCTCCGCCATCCGCGCCATCGTCCATGAGCTGGACCCCACGGTTCCCTTCGAGGAGCCGCGCACCATGACCGAAGTCGTCTCCGAGGTTCTGGTCTTCGAGCGCATGGAGAGTTGGCTCTTCGGCATCTTTGCCGCGCTGGCGCTGGCCCTGGCCCTGGTGGGCCTCTACGGCCTTGTGAGCCACGAAGTGGAGCAGGCTACGCGCGACATCGGTGTGCGCATGGCCCTGGGCGCCTCGCGCAACCGCATCCTGAGCATGGTTCTCCGCCGCGTGGCGTGGATGCTCGGCGCGGGAACGGCGGCCGGCCTCGTGCTCACCCTCGTCGCCCGCAAGCTCATCGGCATGGTCATCTACTTCGAACCGCAAAAGGAGGCCGGCGGGTTCCTGTTGCTGGCTTCGCTGATGCTGGCAGCCGGCATCCTGGCGGCGTTGATTCCCGCCCGCCGCGCCGCTTCCATTGAACCCATGCAGGCGCTGCGCGCCGAATAACTCCGGCCAGGAGAAACGAAGATGAACACGCTGCTTCACGACCTGCGTTACGCGCTGCGCCAGTTGCGCAAGTCGCCGGGATTCACGCTGACAGTGGTTGTCACGCTGGCGCTGGGCATCGGCGCAAATACGGCCATCTTCACGCTGGTTCACGGCATTCTGCTGCGTTCGCTGCCGGTCGCTGATCCCGCGCAACTCTACCGCATCGGCGACACCGACGATTGCTGCGTCGAGGGCGGCTTTCAGAACGGCAACGGGGACTACGCGATCTTCTCCTACGATGCCTATCTGCACCTCAAGAGCTCCGCGCCGGAGTTCGAGCAACTGGCCGCCGTGCGGGCCGGACAGTTGCTGTGGAGCGTGCGCCGCGGAGAATCGCAGGCCAAATCTCTGCACGGCCAATTCGTCTCCGGCAACTTCTTCTCCACGCTGGGCCTGGGGGCCTATGCGGGGCGCGTATTCGGCGAGAGCGACGACACGCCCTCAGCGCCTCCCGTAACGGTGGTCAGCTACCGGGCGTGGCAAACGGAATTTGCCTCCGATCCGTCAATTGTGGGATCGACCATCTTCATTCAAGCCAAGCCTTTTACCGTCGCCGGCATCGCGCCGCCCGGCTTCTTCGGTGATCGCGTGACCGACGCGCCTCCCGATTTCTGGGCTCCTCTCTCGACCGAACCCTACCTCGATGGTCCAACCGCGATGCTGCATCACGCGGACACCACGTGGCTTTATCCGCTGGGCAGGGTGCGGCCCGGAACCAACATCGGCTCTCTGCAAGCCAAGCTCTCTGTCGCACTACGGCAGTGGCTGGCCACGCGTCCAAATCTCGCGGCTTCCGAGATCGCCAAGCAGCATGTGACCATCGTGCCCGGCGGCGGCGGCATTCAGAATCTGCAACAGGAGTCGGGTACGAGCCTGAAGATGATGATGATTCTCTCCAGCTTCGTGCTGCTCATCGCCTGCGCCAACATCGCCAACCTGATGATGGCGCGCGCCACAACCCGCCGCGCCGAAGTGGCCGTGCGCATGGCTCTGGGAGCGGGACGACGCCGCGTCATTCGCCAGATCATTACCGAGAGCGTGTTATTGAGCTGCATGGGCGGCCTCGCTGGTTTGGCCGTTGCCTATGCCGGGGCGCGAGCGATTCTCGACCTCGTCTTTCCCGGCGCTGCAAATCTTCCCATCGATGCCAGTCCATCGCTGCCTGTGCTGAGCTTTGCCTTCCTCGTCTCGCTGGCCACCGGCGTGCTGTTCGGCACGGCACCGGCGTGGCTGTCGTCTCATGCGCAACCAGCCGAGGCTCTGCGCGGCGTCAATCGCTCCACGCGCGACCGTTCTTCCCTGCCACAGAAGGCCCTGGTCGTTGCGCAGGCAGCGTTGTCCGTAGTGCTACTGGCCGGGGCGATTCTCATGTCCAAATCGCTTGCCAACCTGGAGCGTCAGAACTTCGGCATTGCCACGTCCAACCGTTATGTAGCGCACTTCGACGCGCGAGGCGCCGGTTACACTGCCGGCCAGGCGCCTGCGCTCTATAGCCGGATCGAGGATCGCTTCTCTGCGCTGCCTGGCGTGGCCAGTGTGGGCCTGGCGCTCTACAGTCCGCTGGAAGGGGACAACTGGGGCTCGTCGACTTTTCCGCAAGGGCAGCCGGAACCTGAAGACAATAGCTCAACCTGGGATCGCGTCAGCCCGCGCTTTCTCGACGCCATCGGCGTACCTGTGCTGCGTGGCCGCGGCATTACCGCACAGGATTCGGCGAGCTCACAGCCGGTAGCCATCGTCAACCAGACCTTTGCCAAACGCTTCTTTCCCAATCAGGATCCGGTAGGCAAACACTTTGGCTTGGACTTTCCCAAGTACTCGGGCAACTTTGAAATCGTGGGGGTTTTCGCCGACTTCAAGATGAACAACCCCTACCAGCCAGTGCGTCCGGTCTTTCTGCGCCCGCTCACGCAGCAGTTTTCCGGTTACAAAGAACCTTCGTTGATTTCTTTCGAGACGCAATCCATGTTTGTGAGTTCCATGATACTGAACTTCAACGCTCCGCAGCAGAATGCCGGCGTGCTGATTCGGCGCACACTGGCCGGCATCGACCCCAATCTCACAGTGATTGACATTCGCACTTACGATGCGCAGGTGGCCGACAACTTTGTTCAGGAGCGGATCGGTGCGCAACTTTCCGGTCTCTTCGGGATACTTGCTTTGATCCTTGCTTCGGTCGGCCTTTATGGGGTCATGTCTTATTTCGTGGCCCGCCGCACCAGCGAGATCGGCATTCGTATGGCGCTGGGCGCAACTCGCGCGAGCGTTCTTGCCATGGTGTTTCGCGGCGCGCTCTGGCAGGTTCTCATCGGCCTCGGCATCGGCATTCCCGCGGCGCTCATTACCGGCCGCCTCATGGCCAGCCAGCTCTACGGCGTAGGCAGCTACGATCCGCTCGCCCTGGCGGGCGCAACCCTGGTGCTTGGACTTTGCGCCTCCGCTGCGAGTCTCATTCCGGCCCGCCGCGCCGCTTCCATTGACCCCATGCAGGCGTTGCGGACCGAATAAGAAAGGAGACTCGCGATGCGATCGATCTTGCAGGAGGATTCACGCTCACGGCGGTAGCCGTGCTGGCGCTGGGGCTGGGCGCGAACATCGCCGTCTTCACCGTGCTCGACGGAGTTCTGCTGCGGCCGTTCCCCTATGCGCAGCCGGATCGCGTCGTGGCCGTTGAACTTTCCGGACCGATGCCGTATTACTCGCTGAGCTATGCAAACATGCTTCAGTTGCGCGATGCCGCCGGACATGGCATGAAGATCGGCGCAATACTGTATGAGGGTAAGGAAAACGCAAGCGTGGTTGGCCCCGGAGGCCGGTTCCAGGTCAGTCATCCTTCCGTTACCTCTGGACTCTTTGACATGCTTGGCGTCCAGCCTGCGCTCGGCCGCGCTTTTCGCGAGGACGAAAGCAGGCCGGGGAACAACCACGTACTCCTCATCGGCGACGATGTGTGGCATAAGCTCTACAACGCCGACCCAAACGTCCTGGGCAAGACTCTTACCATTCGTCAGAAGCCATACACCATTGTCGGTGTATTACCGAAAGGCTTTTTCTTCTCCTACTACGATGAAATGACGATCTGGTCACCCGTTGAGATCACACCGGCCAACCGATCTTCCATGGAGGGACAATCCAAGTGGGGCCAGATGTTTGCGCGTCTTCCCCAGGGAGTCACACCGGCTCAGCTTGCAGCGAACCTCAGCCGGGCTCAGGCCGTCATCGCCAAGGAAGTACCCGACGACAACCTGCCCACAAACGTCAAGGTCACGGATTGCCAGACGGCTCTGAATCATACTGCGCGCGAGCCGTTGCTTTTGCTCTATGCGGTTGTTGTGGGGATCTGGGCGCTTGCCTGCCTCAACGTGACCAGCCTGATGCTGGCGCGCGCCGTCTCGCGCACTCGCGAGCAGGCCGTCCGCGCCGCGTTGGGAGCAAGCCGCGCTCGCTTGCTCCAACAAGCCATCGTCGAGAGCCTGTTGCTCAGTGGTATCGGAAGCGTCTTCGGACTTCTTCTCGGCCAATCCGCCATCAAACTGCTTTGGCATCAAATCGACCGCAATTTGCCGCTCTCCAAAATGGTCCATCTCGACTGGCGGGTCGTTTTCTGCCTCGCGTCGCTCACGCTTGTTACTGCAATTCTCGTCGGCGTCTTCCCCGCTCTGCGCGCCATGCGCCGCAACGTCCAGGGCAGCCTTCATGGCGTCACTGCCACGGCCTCGGCGAGCCAGAATCGCACCCGCGAATCGCTGGTGGTAGCCCAACTCGCTCTCACTCTCGTGTTCCTCGTCGGCGCCGGTCTTTTCCTCCGCACCATTCACGCTCTGCGCCAGGCGCCCCTCGGCTTTGCGCAGCAAAATGTGCTCACCGGCGGCGTCATTCTCAACGGCACCTCCGGGAATGAAACAGAGGATGTCGATCACCCCAGCGTGGTTCGCGACTCCTACTTGCCGCTGCTCGAGCGCCTGCGCGCCATCCCCGGCGTTCAGGTGGCAGCCCTCAGCTCGGTCCTTCCCTTGCGGCGCGAAATGAGCGTCTCCATCATTACCAACCTGGATCACAAGGACACAACGTATGGTAAACAGCCGCGTGCAGACGGCCGGCTGGCAACGCCCGGGCTTGTCGATGCGCTGGGGATTCCCATGATCCGCGGGCGCTTCTTCACGGACGACGACACGCCGTCGTCCCCACTCGTCGTCGTCATTAACCAGGCCTTCGCCAACACGTACCTGCCCAACCAGGATCCGGTCGGCCACTCCGTCTCCATGGGCAAGAAGGGCCGCTTCAGCGATATGCGCATCGTCGGCGTGGTAGGGGACATGAAGCAGACGAATGTCACCGATTCCACCAAGCCTGAAATCTACTTCAGCCTTGCGCAAACCGAGCCAGGCACGCCGCTGTATGGCATCGCGACGGCGTTCATTCAGGTGGCTATTCGCGGCGCGGTTCCCGCCGATTCGCTGCGAGCGCAATTCGACAAAGTGCTGCATGAGGTCGCGCCCGACGCCACGACAACCGATGTCAAGACCATTCACGAAGCGGTTGAGGACTCCTTCGGCAGCCAGACTCTGATCGCGCATCTGCTGGAGAGCTTCGCGGCGCTGGCGCTGATGATTGCATCCGTCGGCCTCTACGGTTTGCTCTCCTTCGCCGTGGCGCAGCGCACGCGCGAGATCGGCCTGCGCATTGCTCTGGGCGCGCCGCAGGGCAATATCCTCTCGCTTATCATGCGCCGGGCGCTGCTGCTAGTGGCCGTCGGATTGACGATCGGCGGCGCACTGGCCTGGTTCGCGGTTCGATTCGCCGGCAACTATATCTATGGCGTACAGGCGCACGACGGCCTCACCTTCACCGCGGTCGTTATGGTTCTGGCCGCAGCCTCCTTCGTTGCCGCCTGGCTGCCCGCCCGCCGCGCCGCATCCGTTGACCCCATCCTTGCTTTGAGATCGGAGTAACACCATGATCGAACTGAAAAACGTAGAACGCAGCTATAAAACCGGACCCACCGAAACCTGGGTGCTGCGCCGCATCGGACTCACCATCCACGAAGGCGACTTTGTCACCATCATGGGGCCATCGGGGGCGGGGAAGTCGTCCCTCCTGAACGTGCTTGCCCTGCTCGACGATGGCTGGCTGGGCGAGTACTGGTTCGGCGAGACGCCGGCGCACAAGCTCAACCGCAAGCAACGCGCCGATCTGGCCCGCCAGCGCATCGGCATGGTCTTCCAGAGCTATCACCTGCTGGACGATCTCACCGTGGCGGAGAACATCGACCTGCCGCTCTCGTACAAAGACATGCCCGCCAAAGAGCGCCAGGGGATGGTGGCCGACATTCTCGACCGCTTCCAGATCGTGGCCAAGAAGGACCTGTTTCCGTCGCAGCTTTCCGGCGGCCAGCAGCAACTGGTAGGTATTGCGCGCGCCGTGGTTCATGCGCCCGCGCTGCTGCTGGCCGACGAGCCGACCGGCAACCTGCACTCCACGCAGGCGCGCGAGATCATGGAACTGTTTTGCGAGCTGAACCGCGCCGGCACGACCATCGTGCAGGTGACGCACTCCGAGTTGAACGCCCGCTACGGCAAGCGCATCGTGGA
>JBEKIE010000115.1:0-6499 GCA_050011915.1 Occallatibacter sp. | reverse complement strand
GCTGAGCCGCGCTCCGGCGATATCCGCCACTCCCTGGCCGACATTCGCCTCGCCCGCGAGTTGCTCGGCTACGCGCCCTCGGTCGACTTTGCCGAGGGGCTTCGCCGCACCGTCGACTGGTACCGAGCGCAGGAGCGAAGTTAGCGAGGTTAGCGGTGCAAGCGGAGCTGGGCCGGGAACGAAAGGCAATCACGCTTCATGTGTGGCGGGCCGGAAATGTCAGAAGGAATTATCACAAAGCCCTACGCTATCTATGAATTCGCTCAAGACGAAAATCCTTGTTCCCTCGTTCTCTTGGTCCCTTGGTCCCTGTTTCTGTGACGAACGAGGTTGACGAATCGCCACGAAAAGAGGAAACTGGCTTGGCTTTTCCTCAGATTGGCTTTTCGTACTGAACGCCAGGGTTGTCCTTCGTGTCCCCGTTTGGCGTGGGAGACGGAGAGGCTCATGGCGGGCGTTGGCTGCGGCATACGTGGCTGACTATCTCGCTTCAGGCCGCCATCCGGCTGGAATCGGGCGAAAGCTTTGCTCTGCGTACATGCATTCGAGCGAGGTTTTTGTCCGTTGCCCGATTCTCTGTCTTTCCAGGCTGCATTGCCGAATGACTCCGCGCCGCATACCGCAAGTGAAGCGTTGCGCGCAGGATCGACCTCCTTACGGGAGCTGGGTGAGGCCGTGTGGCGCCGCCGCTACTTCATCGCCGCCATTGAGGCGGCACTGCTGTTGGGCTGTATTCTGTATTGCCTCATCGCGCCGAGTCAGTACGAAGCCAATGCCCGGGTCGAGTTGCGCACCGCACCGGTTTCTTCACTCAGCCTGGACGCCCAGCAGGCGTTCGCCTCCGCTTCAATACTCTCCGCGCCCATGGCGCTGGAGACGCTGGCCAGCGTTCTGCGCAGCGATCAGCTTGCCTGGCGGACGATTTTAGGGCTCAAGCTTTACCAGCAGCCGGGCTTCAGCGGGCGCTTCGAGCAGAGATTCCCGGCCTTCAATGCCGACCGGCCGACCGTGGGCGCGCGAGCCTGGCTTCTCGATCGCTTCAGCCAACGTCTGCACGTGCAATCCATGCCGCGCACACTCCTGATTGACGTGCGTTTCCGCTGCCGGGATGCGGCACTGTCGGCCGCGGTGGTCAACGCTCTTATCCGCGCCTATCAGGAGCAGGAGACGGAATCGCAGATCGAGGCCACGTCGCAGGCGTCAGGCTGGCTCAATGGCCGGCTCGTCGATCTGAAGGCTCACGTGGACCATGATCAGCAGCGCCTGGCCGATTTCGAGGCGCAGCACGGCATCGTGAGCACGCCTGAAGTGCAATCGAATGGCCAGCAGGGCGAGACCGAGCACGCGTCGGCTCTCCTGGAAATTGACGAGCTCAGCCGCCAGCTTGTCTCCGCGACTACCGATCGTATTTTGAGCGAGGCTGAGTATCGCGCCGCCTCTGAGGGCGATCCCGAGTTGGTGATCGCCGCGGATCCGCGCTTGCAGGCCCAATACGGCAACTTTGCTACTGCGCTGCTGGAGCAGATTCACGCGCGGCGCAGCGATCTGGATCAGGAACAGGCCCAACTCAGCGCCGAACACGGCGCCAGTTTTCCGCGTGTGGTCGAGATCGGACGCCAACTGCAGGATCTGGACCGGCAGAAGCAGGCGGAGGACGTAAAACTCGTTGAACGCTTCCGCAGCAACTGGCAAACCGCCCTCGATCGCGAGCAGTTGGTGCGCAAAAGCCTGGATCAGGTGACCAGCGAAGGCATGAAACTGAACGAGGCCACCACGGAGTACGCCGTCATGCGTGAGGAAGCAAATGCCAGCCACGATCTCTACCTGCGCGTGCTGGAAAAATCGGAGGAAGCAGGTCTCGCCGCCGGAGTGCACAGCTCCACCATCTCGGTGGTCGACGCCGCCCGCGAGCCGGCCAAGCCCGTAGCGCCCGATCTGCCGCTCTACCTTGCCATCACCTTCTTCGTCGGTTTGTGGATTGCGGTGGGGGCCGCGCTTCTCCGCGAGTGGATCGCATCCTCCGCTGTTCGCACTGCGGCGGGGCTCCTTGCATTCATCGCGGCCGGCGCATTTCTTCATGCGCAAGTGCCCACTCCCAGCACGTCCGGGCTGCCCGCAGGCGTAGCCAGCTTCCCGCCAACGCAGGAGACGCGCACTCTTCCCAATCCCAAGGAAGCTCCGGCCATCTGGAACAGCACCGGCACAACTGGGGTGACGCCGCAGGCTGCGCAATCCACCTCGCCGATGCCTGCGCCCATCGGCCCCGGTGACTTCCTCGATATCAGCGAGTACCACACGCCGGAGTTTCACTCTGCTGTGCGAGTCTCGGCCGACGGCACGGTGAGGCTGCCCATGATCGGGGACGTCAATGTGAGCGGCACGGACGAGCGAACCGCCGCGCGCATCATTGAAGTGGCGCTGTTGAACAACGGCATACTCCTGCATCCGCTGGTCTCGGTGCTGGTGACGGCCTACACCGGCCAGGACGTGAGCGTGCTGGGCGAGGTGACGCGTCCCGGCGTGTATGCCTACACGTACCACCACCGTTTGCTCGACCTGATCTCGGCAGCCCAGGGCCTGTCGCCCAATGCCGGTCGCCTCGTCAACATCTTTCATTCCGGCGACCCCAAGACGCCGCATGCGGTGGTTCTCGATCCCAGTGGCACCGACACCGCATCCGATCACAACCCCGAGCTCAGCCCGGGCGACACGGTGCAGGTGAGCCGCGCGGGATTGGTCTACGTCGTGGGCGATGTGCAGCGCCCGGGCGGATTTCCCGTCGACCCGGCGCAAGGGCTGACGGTAGTGCAGGCCATCTCGCTGGCCTGGGGTTCGTTGCCAAACGCCGCCAACAGCAAGGTCCTGCTCATCCACGAACAAAAGAGCGGACGGACAATCACCACGCTTGACCTGAAGCGCATGATCCACGGCCAGGATCCTGACCAGCCGGTGCATGACCGCGATATACTCTTCGTCCCCCACTCGATGGCCAAAGAACTGTGGAACAAGACGCTGGAGTCGGCAATTCAATCGGCGGTCGGCGTCAGCATCTATGCCGGATTGGTCTATTCTCAGTGGCACGCTATCACGACCACATCAACGTCAGTCGCCAACTCAACCACGAGCAGCGCCGGCACCAGCACTGGCACTAGCACCGGCACGAGCAGTGAAACAAGCACAGGAACCAGCACTGGAACAAGCACCGGAACGAGTACCGGCGCCAGCACTGGCACCAGCACCGGCACCAGCACTGGCACCAGTACCGGCACAAGCACTGGAACAAGCACGGGAACCAGCACTGGCACAAGCACCGGCACGAGCACTGGAACAAGCACCGGAACCAGCACTGGCGCCAGTACCGGCAGTAGCACCGGTACGACGACAACAACAACGACCACCACAACCAATTAGGCCAGGAGCCGGACAAACTGGTGCATGATCGCGATATTCTCTTCGTTCCCGATTCCGCGGCCAAGGCCTTGTGGAACCGCATCATGGAGTCAGCCGTCCAATCGGCCGTGGGTGTCTCGATCTACAGCGGCTTGGTGTATTCTCAGTGGTTTTTGCCGAAATTGACGACCACTACGACGATCACCGGCCCTCCCGTCAGACCGCGGCCCCTCAATCCGGCGGCAAACGGACCAGGAATCGAAGGACCGCAGTAGAATTCGCGTTTGTCGAGGGTCATCGGATGCGCCGCATTGCCTGGGGATTATTGCTGATCTTCGCGTTTGCTATCCCCTGGGAATACTCCCTCGATCTCGGTGAGCCGCTGGGCAACGTGGCCCGCGTCGCCGGCCTTTTTGTTCTGCTGGCCGCCGTGCCCGCAATCCTTCAGGCCGGCCGCATCCGCACGCCCGGCGCATTCTGTTGGGTGACCCTTGCGCTTTTTCTCTGGTTCTGTTGCACCTGTTTCTGGACCATCGACGCCACAGACACCGTGGCAAAACTCCGCGCCTATTTTCAAGAGATGATGATCGCCTGGCTGGTTTGGGAGTTCGCCGACACCTCCGCCGATCTCCGCAACCTGCTGCGCGTCACCGTCGCAGGATCGTGCGTTCTCGCCGTGCTCACGCTTGCCGCCTTCCGCTCGCCCGAGGCCATCGCCGCAGGCCAGATTCGTTTTGCCGCCTACGGCCAGGATCCCAACGAAGTGGCCCGCTTCCTCGATCTCGGTTTTCCCCTCGCGGCTCTGCTGGTGCACTGCGAGCGCCGCTTGTCCCTGCGCCTCATGGCCATCGGGTTTCTGCCCATCGGCGCTGTTGCCGTTTTGCTCACGGCCTCGCGCAGTGGATTCCTCGCCGCGCTCGCGGCTTTCGCCGGCTGCGTTCTTCTTCTCGCCCACGGCCGCGCCCGGCGGGTCGCCGTCGTGGCCTACACTCTGCCGCCCTTTCTCGCCGCTCTCTGGTTCATTATTCCCAGTGGAACTCTCGAACGCCTCGCTACGATCCCCGAGCAACTGCAAAGCGGCGACTTGAACCAGCGCCTCAACATCTGGGCGGCGGGTTGGCGCGCGTTTGTCCATGCGCCGCTCTTTGGTTACGGAGCCGGATCATTTGTCGCCGCCGCGCATCTTGCACCCATCGACACCGCGCACAACACCGCGCTCTCCATCGCGGTCGGCGGCGGGCTCTGCGCGTTGCTTCTCGCTTCGCTGCTTGTCGCCCTGGCCATGCGAGCCGCATTCCAAACTTACGGCCCTCTGCGCCTGGCGCTGGTCACATGCCTGCTTGTCTGGGCCATCACCTCGCTCATTGCCACGGTGGAAGAGAACCGCACTACCTGGCTGCTCTTTGGCATCGTCGTTGTTGCCGCGCGCCTCGCCGACGAGGACCCTGGCGGTCTGGCTGAATGTTTCCGGTCCGCGCCGCGGGATCCATCGCGAAGCCCTCAAAAAGAGTCAACTCGTCTGGCGGAGGTGTAACATCTCATGTTACATTATGAGAAGTGATCAGGACGTTCCGGCATCGCGGCCTGGAACAGTTCTTCAAGACGGGCTCGAAAGCGGGAATTCAGCCAGCCCATGAAGTGCGGCTGCGTATTCTATTGACCACTTTGAACCTGGCTTCGACACCGCAGGACATGAACAGGCCCGGCTGGGACTGGCACCCACTGAAACGAGATCTCAATGGCCACTGGGCGGTAACGGTCAACAGGAATTGGCGGCTCACGTTCAGCTTTGAAGGCGAAGACGCGATCCTCGTGGATTACAAGGATTATCACTAGGAGGAATCGATATGGCGATGATGCACAATCCGGCAAGCCCAGGCGAACTTTTGCGGGAGTTTCTTGGCAAGACGACAGCAACAGAGCTCGCCCGCCAGATCGGCACCGCGCGCGCCACTGTCTCACGCATTCTCAACGGGCGCACCGCTATTACTGTCGATTTGAGCATCCGTCTGGGGCAGGCGCTCGGACTTTCTCCCGATTTCTTCTCGAAAGCTCAGCTGCAATACGACTTGTGGATCGAGTTGCAGAAAAAGCGCCCAAGGATCAGACGGTTGGCGGCGTAGGGACGGAGTTAAGCAAGCGATGAAATTCAGATGGAAGCTAATGCTCGCGATTCCACTCGTATTGATCACCGCCGGAATCGTGTGCTGGTTTGCAGTTGCGAATTCCCGCATTTGGGCACGAGAGGCATACTTCGCATTGAGGCCCGTTCGGCCTATTTGTAAACAAAGAGCGGCTGCGTTCCATGCACGAGTGGACCGGATCGAGGCGGACGCCAAGAGCTCTCTGAAACCTGGAACAAGGAAGGCTGAAGTGGTCCGCTTCTTTGCGTCGGAGAACATTCCGTTGGACTTTTCCCCAATAGAGGAAAATCACGAGGATGCCACCGGCTGGGTTGACGTTTCAGGCCTCGCCAAATGCGAAGACATTGCCTGCGGAGACGATGCTGCGTCGATTGGCTTGCGCGTCAGCCTGGACGAGAACGGGACCGTTGTTTCGGAGCCCGTTGTCGATAGCTTCTACACCAACTGCCTTTAGCATTTTCCCTTGATTTGCCGTTGGGATTGCTTTATGTCGACGGTCTTGCAACAAGCAAAGAGAGCGCCTGCGCTGATCAAGGCGGACGCCATCCATCGCAGCATCCTCCACGCCGCCCTCTCGGTCGGCGCCGCGAGCATCATCGTCAAGCTCGTCGCCACCGCCAAAGAGATCGCCGTCGCCTCTGTCTATGGCCGCTCCGACGCTATGGATGCCTTTCTCGCCGCGGCGCTCATTCCCAGCCTGCTTGTCAACCTCATCTCGGAATCGATGAATCAGGCGCTCGTGCCCACGCTGGTGCGGGTGAGGGAACAGGAGGGCCGCGATCGCGCTCAGCAGTTGCTCTCGAACTCCATGCTCTGGATGTGCATGCTTCTCGGCGCGGCGTCGGCGCTCATGGCGCTTTTCGCCCATGGATTCTTCCCGCTCATCGCATCGCACTTCCCACCCGCCAAACTTGCGCTCTCCATTCGGCTCTTTTACTGGCTCCTGCCTATCGTTCTCCTCACCG
>JBEKIE010000114.1:0-6919 GCA_050011915.1 Occallatibacter sp. | reverse complement strand
CGTAACTATCGTTTTAAGTGCAGAAGGGAATTGTGGTCCAGCGGTTCGCCATCGAGGACGATGCCGGAGATGCGGCGCGCGTTCCAGACGTTGGCCGTGGGATCGGCGTCGAGGACGAGGATGTCGGCGCGGCGGCCAGCGGCGATGAGGCCGAGCTCGGTCCATCCGAATTGCAGGGCATAATTGTTGGTGGCGGCGGCAAGGGCCTCGCGCGGCGAGAGGCCAAGACGGACGAGAAGCTCAAGCTCGGTGTGCAGCGAGATGCCGGGCAAGGTGCCCATGGAGTCCGCGCCTGATGCGGCCAGGTAGTGAGGCAGATCGGCGAAGATGATCTGGTTGATGCGCCAGAAACGGAGTGCCGTGAGCCCGGCCTTCTTTTGCAAATCTTCTTCCATCCAGCGCTGCCCCGTGGCGGGTAGACGATGCGCCCATGTGGGAAGCGGGTACAGCATGTCGCCAGTGGCGGGGTCGGAGGGGTGAAACATGCGGCCGGGATCGAGAAGAGACGCGGCGGGTTCCTTCCACAGATTGCGGTGCCCTGGCAGGTTCACGTAATAGAGGCTGAATGCGGGCATGAGCGCGGCGCGATGCGCGGCGAGGAAGCGAGCGTAGTTGCGCAGGCGCAGATCGGTGAGCGAGACGTGCTCGGAGTAGTCGTAGGCAGTGATAGCTGCCGAGCCGTCGGGATCATCGACGAGCGGGCGTTCGAGTTCGTCGGGAATCACGCCGAGGACGTAGCGGTCCATTTGGGGAAGCGCGTCGACACCGGCCTCCACGCCGACGCGGTACGGCGTGGCGACAAAACTGCCGTAAGCGACGAGGCCCATCTCATGGGCGCGGGCGATGATCCATTGCGAGTTCGCGGCGGTGACATGAGACGTGAGCAGGAGCACGCGCGTGCCGAGATGCGCAGTGTCGACCATTTGCCGGGCCGTGTCCTGCGGGCTGAGTTCGGTGGGGTGCGGACCCTCGCGCAACTTCGAAACCCACTCCGGCTGACGCGCCAGCAGGTTCCAGTCGTCGGTGACGCCGATGGTGTCGATGGGATAGATGTGCGGAGTGGGCCGGGCAGCCAAATCGATGAAACCGCGTTGATCGTCGGCGCGGGCGACCACCGTCGTAACGCCCATGTAGAGATCGGCGTTGGCCTGGGCCTGGGAGTTCATGCCCGCATATCCGTCGACGAGGCCGGGGATCAGAAACTTTCCGGTGCAGTCGATAATGCGCGCGCCTTTTGGGATGGGTACCTGGCTGCGCGGGCCGACCTCAGCGATCTTGCCTTCCTGAATAACCACGATGGCGTCGGGAACGTCGCGGGCCGAATGACCCCAGTTGGAAACATCCACGACCGTGCCCCCGGCAAGAACCAGCGGCGCCGCCGGCTCAGCCTGCGGATGGACCGCGACGGGCGTGGAAGCTGCTACACAGATAAGTACCGCAAAAAGACAATACGTTCGCATGGAGAAATCGATCTGTTGAGGATTGTCGCACAGGGGGCCGCTCCAGGCGTTCCGATGGGCGCATTTGACCGGCCTGAGATTCGGCACGATAATGGCAAGCGACCTCAGACTTGCTCTTGTTGGCACTTGGCTGATGCCGGGCTGCGCGTCTCATGTGCCAACCGTCGGCTCGAGGTAGGTGCTCGTCTTGCCGCTACTGGTGGTCCATGGCCGGCCAAGCAAAGAAGCGCCAGCTGTGCAGCTGCGCGCCTGGACGCAAGCTCCCCTGCACCGCGCACTGCTGGTGCTCGGCCGCAAAGGCGTTCTGAGCCTGATTCTCGCCCTTGCCGCAGGCCTTGCGCTGCGCATCGTCTGGGTGGTCTTTTTTCAGGACTTCGATGGCGACAGCGCGGTGTACGCCACGATTGCTAAGAACCTCCTTGTACATCAGGCCTACGCCCTGGACAATCCCTTCCACCTCACCTTGATTCGTATGCCGGGTTATCCGCTATTCATGGCCGCCGTTTTCTCGATCTTCGGGATGATGAACTACAACGCGGTCTGCTGGGTGCAGGCATTTGTTGACATGGGCACCTGCCTGCTGCTTGCCGCGTTTGTCCGCGATCGTGTTTCGCACCGCGCCGCTCTGGTCACGTTGTGGATTGCCTGTCTTTGTCCCTTTACCGCCAACTATGCGGCGATCCCCATGACGGAATGCCTGTCGATTTTCTTTGTTGCGCTGGGAATGTTTGCGGCGGGCAGGCTGGTGCATGCGATCAACGCGCACGCAGGGCGGCGCTGGGTTTGGTTTCTGCTTACGGTTACGGCGCTCGTGGGCGCAGTTGGCATGCGGTCCGACGGCACGCTGCTGGCGGCAGCCATTGTTTCCGGCATCTGGTGGTATACGCGGAAATCCAGCTCCAGGGCGCGCCTGCGTACCGCTCTGGCTTGCGGCTTGCTGACAATTCTTCCGCTTGTGCCCTGGACGATCCGCAATTACCACGTCTATCACGTTTTCGAGCCGCTGGCGCCGCGCTCGGCCCTGGACCCGACCGAGACTTCGGTTGAAGGCTTCAATCGCTGGACTACCACGTGGGAGGTCGATTACATCTCGCTGGGGGAAATCTGGTGGCGCGGCGACGACTTGACGCTCGACATCGGGCTGCTGCCCTCGCGCGCCTTCGATTCCAAAGAAGAGTACCGGCAGACGGCGAACCTTATCGCGGACTACAACGACCTGTGCACGATTACTCCGGAACTCGACGCGCGCTTTGCAGCGCTGGCCGAGCAACGCGTCCGACAGCATCCCTTGCGGCAATACATTGAGCTTCCATTCTTACGCCTGGCCGACATGTGGTTCAGGCCTCGTATCGAATATCTGAACGATCGCCTGCCCGAGCGCTGGTGGGAATGGAGCAAGCATCCGTCGCAAACCATCCTTGCCGCAGCTTACGGGTTGCTCAATTTGCTTTTGCTGATGGCTGCTGCCGTGGGCTTTGCGCGGCGACGGGTTCCGTTGCAGGCGATGCTGCTGGCTTATGTGTTGATGCGATGTGTGGTGCTGCTCGGGATGCCGAATGCCGAGCCGCGGTATACGCTGGAGGCGTTCCCGATGGTGATGGTGGCGGCGGCGGTGGCATTGAGCAAGACAGCGAGTCAGCGAGTTAGCAAGTCAGCGGAGGCAAGTCTGACCGCATGAATTCGTGCCAGTGGAGTTCGTGCTATCCCACCCATTCGCCCAAAGATCGGGCGAATGGATGGGGCACGGGAAGGCTCTTCTTTAAGCAGTCAGGGATCTAGCGGAGTTAGCGATACTAGGCAGTATCGACATATACGCGTAGCGCCAATGCCTTGTTTTTGAGGACAGCGCAAGGTGATTGAAAGGCAACCGCAGTCATACATGGCCCTTGGGGCCACCCAAGACCATAAAGATTCGGCGGTCCTTGTCGAGGCTGATCTAAAGGAGTTAGCCGAATCTTTAGGGCAAATCCTTCGGCTCCGCTTACCCCATGCTTGCGTGGCAATCATGGGGCCCCAAACGCGCTCCGCTCAGGATGACAATTTGGATTCAATCGCTTAACTGACTGCTATATGTCGATACAGCCTAGCAAGTCGGCGAGTCAGCCGGGCGATCAACTTGCCACCAGCGTTGCGCGGCGGCGGCTTGCCAATAGCGGGAGCAGCTGCGTGTAGGCCGCATCCACGCTGAGGCCGTAGCGGGCGCGGAGCTCGTCGACTTTGCCGTGTTCGATGAACTGGTCGGGCCAGCCGATGCGCACCACTGGAACGGCGAGGCCTATTTCTTCCAGGGCTTCAACGACTGCAGTGCCGAAGCCGCCCATCCGTACATGATCTTCGAAAGTAACGAAGGCGGCGACGCGCTTAGCGTAGCGTTCAATGACCTCTCGATCAATCGGTTTGATGAAGCGAGGATTGATGAGGGCGGCGGAGTAGCCGTCGCGTTTGAGTGTCGCGGCAAGCTCCTTGGCGAGGGAGATCATGGGGCCGAGGCCGAGGATGGCAACATCGGAGCCGTCGGCGAGGACTTCAGCCTTGCCGATGGGAAGGATTTGCGGTTCTGGTTTGCGTGCCACGCCCGCCACGGCGCCGCGCGGATAGCGGATGGCGCTCGGTCCCGGAAGCTCGAGCGCGGTCTTGAGCATGTCGGCCAATTCGTCTTCGTCTTTGGGCGACATGAGCACGATCTCGGGAATGCCGCGCAGATAAGCGATGTCGAAGAGGCCGTGGTGCGTGGGGCCGTCGTCGCCGGAAAGCCCGGCGCGATCCATCGAGAAAAGCACAGGGAGCTTCTGCAGGCAGACGTCGTGGACAATGGGATCGAAGGCGCGCTGCAGAAACGTGGAGTAGATGGCGCAGACCGGACGGTAGCCGCGCGTGGCCATGCCTGCGGCGAAGACCACCGCGTGCTCCTCGGCGATGCCTACGTCAAAGTAACGCTTGGGGTGATGCGGCCGGAAGTGATCGAGGCCCGTGCCGTTGGGCATGGCCGCCGTGATGGCAACGATGCGCTCGTTCTTTGTGGCCAGATCGGCGAGGGTTTTGCCAAAAACTTCAGAGTAGGTGGTTGAGCCGTCGGGCGTCTGGCCGGTTTCAGGATCGTAGGGGCCAAGGCCGTGGAATTTCTTTTGCCCGTCGAGCGCCGGCTGAAAGCCGCGGCCTTTTTGCGTAAGCACGTGCAGCAGTACCGGATGCTCAAGAGTCTTGAGGAACTTGAAGGTCTCGATGAGCAGCGGAATGTTGTGGCCGTCGATGGGGCCGAAGTAGTCGAGGCCGAACTCCTCAAAAAGAATGGAAGGCCACAACATGCTTTTGGCGGCCTCTTCGGCGCGGCGCATCACCTTGACGGCGGTTTTGCCGCCGAAGCGCTCGACGAGATGCGTGGCCTTGTCGTGCAGTTGCTGGTAATGCTCGTTGGTGACGATGCGATGGAAGTAGCGCGCCACTGCGCCCACGTTGCGGTCGATGGACCACTCGTTGTCATTGAGGACGACGATCATGCGCCGGGTTTGCGAAGCGATGTTGTTCATGGCTTCGAAGGTGACACCGTTGGTGAAGGCGGCGTCTCCAGCGATGGCGATCACGTTTTCGTGCCCTCCCGCCAGGTCGCGCGCCACCGCCATCCCGAGAGCAGCGGAAAGCGCGGTGCCGGCGTGGCCCGCGCCGTAGCAATCGTGCTCGCTCTCGGTGCGCAGCATAAAGCCGTTCAAGCCGCCGGGCTGGCGGATGGTCTCAAAACGCTCGCGACGGCCGGTGAGGATCTTGTGGATGTAGGCTTGGTGACTCACGTCGAAGAGGATCTTGTCCTCGGGCGTCGAGAAAACCGCATGGATGGCCAGGGTGAGTTCGACCACGCCGAGATTGGGGCCCAGATGGCCGCCTGTCTTCGAGAGAGTCTGGATGAGGAATTCGCGAATCTCCCCGGCAAGCTCGGCGAGCTCGAAAAGACTGAGGCCCTTCACGTCGGCGGGAGATTGGATGGACTCCAGCAATGTTCCCATCTTGTTCCTTTTCCCGGGGAGTGGCCGGGCGTCCAGGGAAAGATCCCCTAGGGCAAAAAGCCCCCTGCACGGGGGTCATTGTCTGAAGCTACGTCTGCTTCCAGTATACCCGCGGGAAGCTTTGGCCCTTCGCTGAGTTAGACGCTGCGGCGAGTGGGAGGTTTCGCGGATTTCCCAGTGTGGGCGGAGCTCAAAAGCGGCCGCCGGAGTGGCGCCGCCAACCGGCCGCGCGTTGTAGGATGAGGCTGTGAGTTTCACCGCTTCAAGGAAAGGAAATTGGGAGCCATGCGGAGTCTTTTTACATCTTTGGTTTTGACTGCGGGATTGACGGCAGGTATTTGCGCGAGCGCGGCGTGGGCGCAGTTGCCGGAACCGGGAATGACTCAGGCGCCGAATCCGCTCACCGACGCCACCGTGCAGCCGGGCAAGATGGTGCTCTTCGATCTCGAGGCGCGTTTTGCCAAGGACGTGCTGGAGCGGGGCGGCGCGGCCTTTGCCGACTGGTTCGCCGACGACGGCGTAGCCCTGGGCAACGGAGCGGCGCCGCTGGTCGGCAAGGTGGCCATTGCCAAATCGGCCAACTGGTCGCCCAAGGATTACCAGCTCACCTGGACGCCGACCGACGCCACGATGGGGCCCTCCGGCGATATGGGTTACACGTGGGGCCACTTCGAAGGGCGCAGCAAGGATGCGAACGGCAATCCCGTGCTCACCAGCGGACGCTACATCACCATGTGGCGCAGGCAGCCGGACGGCAAATGGAAGGTAGTGCTGGACGCCGGCGCGAACGAGCCTCCGGAGGCAGGAGACTGCTGCAAGCTGCCAGGACACTAAAGGCAGGGAACAAGGGAACAAGGGAACGGCGGGGCGAGCGAAGAAGTGCGAATACCGAACCGGAGAGACGGTCGCCGGCCCACAGCGGTCCGAGCCCGTATCTGGCGCCTTGCCGCAGCATCGTCCAGCAGCACGGCGGCCGCATCCGGGCCGAGAGCGCAGTGGGCAAAGGAAGCAGGTTCCTGTTCACGGTGCCCGCGGCGGCGTTTGTTGAGCCGGCAGAAGGAGTGCCACCGATCAAGGGCTAGAGGTCATCGCCGAAAGCCGTGCGCCGGTTCCCGCTCCCAGGCTCCCCCAATGAAGAACTTCCGGCGGATTATCCGATAGACATCCCCTCCAAGAGTTGCTATTCTCTGCACTACTTTCCTCAGCGGGCAGCTCGTCCATCCTGGCAACTCCTCGCCAGCCCGCTCACAGCCCGCGTGGGCAATTCGCGGCGCCTACGCATATCTACATCCGTCTTTATTTCTCTGTGCTTCGGTACTTCACAAAGCACAGAGGCATCCGTCCTTCCCCGGAGGTTCCAAATGTTTGCCTCTTCGTCTCCCCGCCTTGTTCTCGCCGCAACCATCGTGACCGCGGAATGTTTGCTTGCGATTGCCCCGGCACAACCTGCCCACGCGCAGG
>JBEKIE010000113.1:0-7226 GCA_050011915.1 Occallatibacter sp. | reverse complement strand
CGCGGGCGCATCCTTGGAATCGGCGGTGCCTTCTTCAAATCCGCTAATCGCGATCAGATGCGCGAATGGTATTCGAAGCATCTTGGACTCGCTGACAAAGGCGGAGGCGCGATGCTTCCGTGGCGCGAACACGACGACCCGCAAAAGGAACACGTTACAGTTTGGACTGTTTTTTCCGCCTCCACCGACTATATCCCGGCCACGCAACCGTTCATGGTCAACTACATCGTGGACGATCTGGATGCTTTGCTCGACCGCTTAAAACAAGAGGGAGTAAAGATCGACGCCAAACGAATGGATGAATCCTACGGTCGCTTTGCCTGGATCTATGACCTGGATGGGAATAAGATTGAGCTCTGGCAGCCGGCGTCCGCCAAGCCCTGAGGGCCTCCCACTGCACTTGCGCCCGGTCATCTCAACATCCGCCGGCAACCCTTCAACAACCTGAAACGCTGGCCGCGATACGATGAAGGTGTGCGGCTCCTCCTTTTGGCTTCGCTCCTGATATTCGCGGCTTGGGCCGAGGATCCGCTGGTCGTGAGCGGGTACGCTCACTTTTACAATCTCGAGTACGACGAAGCGATCGCCGACTTCCAAAGCGCCATCGCCCTCCACCCCTCCGATCCGGAATTGCACAATCATCTGGCGGAGGCCATCGTGTTTCAAGAGATGTATCGTGACGGAGCGCTCGAAAGCGAACTCGTCTCGGGCAATAATTCGTTTCTGCGCCGGCCGAAACTGAATCCAACCGCGCAGACCGAGAATCGGTTTCTAAGTGAAGTCGCCAAGGCCATGGCGCTGGCCCAGGCGCGTATCGACAAGGATCCGAAGGACGTCGCCGCGCTCTACGCGCTGGGAATCTCCTATGGCTTGCGGTCCAATTATTTCTGGGTGGTGAAGAAGTCGTGGCACGATTCGCTGAAGGACGCCACGGCTGCGCGTCGGCTGCACGGGCGAGTGGAGGCGCTCGAACCCTCCAACGTGGACGCGCGCCTGGTGGAGGGGCTGCACGATTACATCATTGGCAGCCTTCCCTGGACCTGGCGTACGCTGGGCTTTCTGATCGGGATGCATGGCGATAAGCAACTCGGCATACGCCTTGTGCAGGACGTAGCGGCGCACGGGAGCGACAACCGCGTGGACGCCGAGATCTTTCTGGGCGCGCTCTACCGGCGGGAGAACCAGACGCGCCGCGCGGTGCCCATCCTCGAGGACTTGATCCGCCGTTTCCCGCGCAATTACCTGCTGCGCCTGGAGCTCTCCCAGATGTACAGCATGGCGGGCGACAAGACCGATGCGCTGGCCGCGGTCGCGCAAGTGGTGGAGCTCAAGAACAAACACGCGCCGGGCTACGACCGCGTGCCGTGGGAGAAGATCTTCTATCAGCAGGGCACCATCGAGTTCTGGTATGGCGAACTCGACCACGCGCTGGGCCATCTGCAGCAGGTCGCGGCCGCGCCTGAGATGGACTTGAATACGGGCTCGTATACTTACCTGAGGATCGGCCAGATCTACGACTTGCAGCAGCGCCGCAAGCAAGCCGTGGAGGCATATCGCAAGGCGATTGCCTATGCGCCCGAGGCCGATGGCGCGCAGGAGGCGAAGAAGTATTTGGACACGCCTTACCGCCGCCGCACCGGCTAAACGCGCGCCGCGCTACGGTTCGTCGATCTCAACCTTGACCGGTTGCTCGATGTACTTGGCGTCCTTGCCAGTGGTCAGCACCATCACGGTGAGCCGCGCTCCCTGTTGTACCCCGGCGGGAATCTTGAACTTGATCGTGGTGTCGGTCTGTTCGACCATTTCGCACGCGATGTCCTTCTTGCCGTCGGTGAGATATAGCTTGGCAACCGCGTCTTTCTGGAGGTTCTCTCCGGTCGCGACGATCAGGTCGCCCGCCTTTCCGTTCAACGGATCGACGGTGACCATTTTCGGCATGGGCTGCTCAGCCCAGACTGCCATGCCGATCGAGAGCAGCAGGGAGACCAAAACAGATAGTTTCATCTGAATATCGCGTCCTCGACTCCCATGCTATGTCCATTGCAAAGCGAAAACAAGGGCAAGTGTGGAAATTTGCTTCAGGCCATCGGGCGTGCGGTACAATTGGTCTGGAGCGTTCCTGCGAAGCAGGTGCCGGTCTGCCTATTTTGATCCAACACTATCAAAATAGGGGTCCGACTCGATTACAAACGCGCTGGTGTGCAAGCTCCTGGCGATGGTGCCTCTGGCCGTCGCAAGGGAGAAGCCTGAAGGCGCTCGGGGGACCCTGCCCCGTTTACAAGCGCGGGTCAATAACGGGGATCGACACGGCCGAGTGGTGCGCTCCACACTTCTCTATAGGCTGCTGTTCCGCCTTTAGTATCATAATCTTCCGTACGGTTCTGTTGTAACCTTCCACGGCGCTCTTGAAGCCCCGGCTACTTCACTGCGGCGCGTAATGCCGCGCGCCGCGCGTGGAAACTCGCGTGGTCGGCGAGGACCGCAATTTCGGCCGAGCTGTAGCGGTCCGCGGAATCGAACTCACGCTTCTGCGCCGGCGTCGCGCTGGCCACGTCGAACATCCAAAGCCACCGCCGGAACGCGCCGTGCTCGCGCTCGGCCGGGAATACTCTGGCGTTCCACAACGTGCGCTCCGCTTCGGGAGTCGCTTGATACCAGAAGCTGGAAACCGGCACGCCGGCCGCCAGCAGCCATTCCGCCAGCGGCTTGCCGCATAAGGTCGCGCCTTCCGCCATTGGGTGCTTGAACGTGTCATCCACGCCGCAGCAACGGACGAAGTACACCTGGCCACCCTTTCGATCCCGGCCCGACGATATATCCAGGCAGGCTCCTTCCGCGAGTTCCAGAGGATCCAGAATGTCGACGCCGACCACCACGTTGCAGCCACGCAGTCGCAGCGGGGCGCTTATGCGGCAGCCTTCCACCCAGGCTTCGCGGCCCTCGATTCCACCGCCGGCCCGAACCTCATTGTCGATGGCGAGTACGGTGCTTGCGGGCGGCGCGCCCAGATCCTGCTCGACCAGTTCCAGGCCGCTCGAGATCAACTGGCTAGTGGATCCGAAATGGAGAAAGCCGCACCCTTCGAGCGACTGCACGTGCAACGGGATTGGGTGCAACTCGGCGAACAGGCTGGCCAGCAGCACCTCGTCCAATCGGGAACCGCTCGTGCGTGCAGTCCTGATGTAGTGCGCCAGCGTGGTCTCGGTCCCCAGCGCGCAGCACACCTCGCGGTAAAGGTCGATGCCGTGCGACAAAACCGCTTCGCGTGCCGCTGAAATCCGAAACGCCGCCAGCAGTCTGGCCGCGGCCGCGCCATCGAAACTCATCACGCCCGCGTCGAGCACCGTTCGGCCATCGCGGCCAATCGCGCCCGCCTGCTTCTGCGCGTTCACATCCGGCTTCTGCAGATACAGGCGAACGGAACCGTCGGCGTTGGGACAGAACACGCCGTGCCGCGCCGCCTCCTCCGGAGATGCCGGCGCGCCGAGCGCGCTAATCCCAGGCGCTCCAAATCGAACCGCCGCCGGATCGAAGCGGATCAGCGCGTCTCCCGAGGCGATTACCACTTGCCCCGTGCCGTGCGCGCCAGCCGGCAGGCAAAGGAAGGCCGCCACCAGCCGGTCGAACAGCGTGTACCCCAGCACGGAGTGCGACTCCCCCGGCAGCGGAATGAAGATCTTGCCGCAGGGCGAGTACGCGGGCAGGCGCCGCGAATCGCCGCCGGCGTGAACGATCAGAATGCGCAGGCGGCGCAGAGTCGTCTCCGCGGAAAGCATGTCGCCACAGTCATCGCCCGGCCGGCACTCGCGGCGCAGCACCTCCGCCAGGCACTGCAGCGTGCTGCCACCGCTGCCCACGCGCCGGCCATCCTGGTCCGCAATCACCAGCGCCTCTCGCACCTGCGCCAGTTGTCCCAACTCGCGGCGGAGTTGAATCTGCGCCTGGTATGCCGCCGCCTGCGGATCGTTGGCGGCGGTGACGATCAGGTAATCCCAAGGTTCGGTGCAATTCGGCATGGATGTGTTGGAGAGCGTTTCCGCTAATGATCGGGGCACACCAGGCCCAAAGCGTCAGGCGTACTTTCGCGTGGATTCCCGCGGCACCACCGCCGGTTGCAGCATGATGCTCTTTGGCTGCGGCGGGACTTTGGCTTCGATCAGCGACAGCACCAGCTTACCGGCGCGCTCGCCGATGGCTCTGCTCTGTTGATCCACGCTCGACAGCGGCACGCGCAGCGATTTATCGAAGTGCAGATTGCCGCAGCCAATCACGGCAATATCCTGCGGCACGCGCAATCTGGCCTCGAGGATGGCATCGATCGCGCCGATCGCGATCGGGTCGTTATAGCAGAACACTCCATCCGGCCGCGGGTCGAGACGCAGCAACCTCTTCATCGCCTCGTTGCCGGTGATCCAGCTATCCACGTCCGGCGAGCGCCCTACCAAAACGTAATCCTGAAGCTGGCTCAGATCGCCGGCCGCCAGGGCCTGCGCATAGCCTTCCAGCCGCCCAACCGCCGTGCTGGTGGCCGGGCCGCGAATGTGCGCGATCCTACGGCAGCCGGCCGCGATCAGGTGCTCGGTCGCCAGGCGCCCCACCGCGACATCGTCCACGCCGACGAAATTCGCCGGCATCCCGAGAAACGCGCGGTCGATCAGCACGTATGGCACCTTCTGCGCCTCAATCCGGCGGAAACTCTCCACCGTCCATTGCGTGGAGGCGACCATCAGCGCGTCCAGCCGCCGGCTGAGCAGCCGTCTGATCTCCTGCCGTTCCAGGTCCGGGTCGCCCTGCGAAGAGGAAATCAGCAGACTGTAATTCTTGCGGCGCAGCGCATCGGAAATTCCGCTCGCCACTTCGGCGAAGAATGGGTGCACCAGGTCCGGCACGATCAACCCGGCCGAATAAGTTCGCCCCGTCACCAGCGCGCGGGCGGCCATGTTCGGCTCGTAATTCAACTCCTTGATGCGTTTGAGCACGCGTTGCCGCGTCTCTTCTCCAATGTCACTATGATTGCGGATGACCTTGGAGACCGTCACCACGGAAACTCCCAGCTCCCGGGCGATGTCCTTCATCGTCACTGCCATTGTTTCCTATTATGGACTGTTCCGCGGAAAACTGTTTCGCGAAAGAGATGCGCGTCCGCCGAGTCACGCGAGGCCGCTCTGCCGCGCGCGTTTCAACGCTTCTATAGCTACGCCGCGCGCGCCGGCCGTGTCGCCGTTGGGCATCACGTAGATCGGTATGCCGGCCTGCTCTTCCCGCTGCGGCGGCATCCCGGCGCGGATCTCTTCTATGAACCAGCTCTGGAATTCCACCTTGGTTTCCAGGGCGCCGCCGCCCACCATAAAGGCGTCCGGGTCGAATGTGTTCACCATCTCGTCGAAGAAGAGCCCCAGTGCGTGTGCCTGCACGCGGAAAATTTCCTTGCACATGGGATCGCCGTTCTCCGCCAGGCCGCGCACCAGCTTGGCCGCAATATGCAGGTTCCCCATCGCGCCCAGTTGGTGGCCCGGGTACTTGGGCAGGAAATACGGCAGGAAGGATCTTTCGATCGCCGTCAGCGAGCACACCGATTCCAGGCATCCAATGCGTCCGCAATTGCACGCCGGCCGCAAACCGGCGATGGCGGCGATGCTCTGGTAGGGAAGCAACACGTGCCCCAGCTCTCCGCCGAATCCGACGCGGCCCTTCACCACGTTGCCCTCGATGATGATGCCGCCGCCCAGGCCGGTGCCGATCACCACCGTCAGCGTGGTCTCGTGCGTACTGGCGCCGAAAATGTTGAAGTGGCCCCACAGCGCTCCGGCATTGCCGTCGTTCAGATAAGTGACCGGCATGCCGAGCTTCTTTTCGAGGTTGCCGCGGATATCGTACCCGGCCCAATCCCTGTGCACGAAGTTGGTGGAACCGCGCGCGCTCAGGACGCCCTCGGCGTTGGCCGGACCGGGAGTGTCGAGACCGGCGGCCACCACGTCGCCCGGCGCCACGCCCGCCTTCGCGACCGCGATCTTGAGGCCGTCCTCAATCTGCTGGAGACAGATCTGCGGCCCCTGCTTCGCCAGCGCGGGATGCTCGCACAGCCCCTCGATGAGGAACTGCTCTTTCCCGTTCACCAGCGTGTAATTGATCGCTGTCCCACCAAGATCGATTCCGGCCACTATCTGCACGCTGCTTCTCCCCGTTTAGCTTTGTTTGGAGTCCCAAACGTTCCACATTAGCAGGATTGGCGCCGTCTTGGATCAATTGGTTGAGTTTCAGGATATCGCGAGAAAGACGAGGGCTGGACTGGAGACTAAACTTGGGAATTCGACGCGGCACGCGCGGCTGAGCCTAAAAGGAAGACCCAGCCGCGCGTGCGGACGCATTCTTTACTGAGACAGCCGCAATATGGTGCTCATCAGGGTGCTAAACGCGTCATTCAGCTCGGTCGTGTTGCTGGCTGGAATGAATACGCCGTTTTGCTCCTTGGTCCCGTTCGCCCCAGTGGTAACAACGCAGTTCAAAGTGACGTTGTACGGGTTCTTTATGCTGCAGCCAGAGACATTCGCGATCTTTGATAGCAGTCCCGCGTCGGTACCCCCATCGCCGGTGTAGCCCACGGTCATGATGCTAATGACCATCGGGGCGCTATCGCCTCGGGCTGCATAATGGGCGTCACTCCGAATGGCCGAGGCAATGTTGTCTACGTCGTCCCAGTCTGCCAACGTCCACTGATAAGCGGCGGCTGATTCCGCGGGCAGTTTTTGAGTGATCGGCTGAGGGGACGTTGGGTCCCCTCCCCACTCAGTTTTGTTGTCCCAAATGACTGGAGCTTGGCTGGCGACCGCGTTCAGATAATAGGAGTATTTGTAGCCGGCCGTGCCCGTTTCCATGTTCGGGCCGAGGGGGTAGCCATACGCATCGATGGAAGGAATTGTCCTCAGGCTAGAAAGGTTTTGTAGGTTAGCCTGAGTGCATCCGTAGCTACCCGGATTGGGCGTGCTCGCGTAAGAACTGTCGTAGCCAGTGCTTGCGCTTACATATTGGTTCGAGGTGTGGTTGGGGTCCAGGGCTGCAAGTTGAAAGAACGAAGAAGTCTGAGTGCTTTGCACACTGCCCGTAATGGGGAAATTCCCGGAGGTGTTCAGGAGGCTCGCAGCGCTGCATCCGGTGCCGGCGGAGTTGAGAACAAGGCTGGTGGGGTTGGTCAGGTTGCGGGGGTCGAGGGGGTTGTTCAGATAGAC
>JBEKIE010000112.1:0-7242 GCA_050011915.1 Occallatibacter sp. | reverse complement strand
CGCACGTCAAACTCGACCTTGCCCGCGCCCTGCACTGCATCAATGTGGAAGAACGCGCCCGCCTCCGTGGCAATCCTGCCGATCTCTTCCACCGGCTGCAGCACCCCCGTCTCGTTATTCGCCAACATGACGCTGATCAAACGCGTCTGCGGCCGCAATGCCCGGCGAATCTCTTCGGGATCGATGAGCCCATTTGCGCGAGGCGCGATGAACGTCACCTCCGCGCCGCGCTCCGCCACACGCTCGGCCGCGCGCAGTACAGCCGAGTGCTCAATCGCGGTCGTGATCAGGTGATCGCCTGCGCGCATCAGCCCGAAGATCGCTGTGTTGTCCCCCTCCGTCCCGCCGGAGTTGAACACCACCTCCGCTTCGCGGCAATGGAAAAACGCTGCCAGCGTCTCGCGCGCCTGGTCCACGGCCTTCCGCGCCCGCTGTCCCTGCAGATGGATTGACGACGCGTTCCCGAAATCCTCCATCAGATACGGGCGCATCGCCTCCATCACCTCTGGCGCGAGAGGTGTGGTGGCATTGGAATCGCAATACACGCGGCGCATCGGGGAAGACTCCACCCTTAAATTGTACGGTGAATCGCGATTCGAAGCGAACCTCTCGATTCGCAGCGGGCAGTTTGAACCTGTTTTGGAAATTGAATCTGTTTTGAAAGGGCACGAGTTCACTCGTGCCGTCGACGCCGCAATATGATGCGGGCTTTAGCCCCTGAGGGATGGTTTATCTGAAACTGTTCTCTGTTCGAATGCAGCCATTTAGAATGCGGACAGCATACTTCCACGATTTCCGGAGCTCGCCCGCATGAGCGAATCGCCCACCTCGGTTGCAAATCCAAAAGAGAATCCGCGCATCCTCATCGTCGGCAACGCCGGGCAACTGGGTCGCGAGCTCGAAAAAATCTTCGCCGGCTTCGGCTCGATCGTTGGTGTCGATCGCGAATCCGTCGATCTCGCCGCTCCCGCGCAAACGCGCGAACTCGTTCGCCGCGTCTCGCCTGACATCATTCTGAATGCGGCCGCCTACACCGCCGTCGACCGCGCCGAGAGCGAACGCGATCTCGCTTACGCCATCAACGAAGGAGCGCCGCGTGTACTCGCCGAAGAAGCACGCAAGCGCAACGCCATTCTTGTCCACTACTCAACGGATTATGTTTTTGACGGCGGCAAATCGTCTCCGTGGGTCGAGACGGACGCGCCCGGTCCGCTCAATGTTTACGGCGCTAGCAAGCTTGCGGGCGAGCGGGCTGTCGAAAACATCGGCGGCAAATTCCTCATCTTCCGCACCAGCTGGGTCTACGGCCCTCATGGCAATAATTTTCTCCTCACCATGCTTCGTCTCGCACGCGAGCGCGACCGTCTCTCCATCGTCGACGACCAGATCGGTGGGCCGACGACTTCCATCGAGCTCGCCCGCGCCACGCACTCGATTGTCACCGGCATTCTTGCCGGCCGTTTAGGCGCTCCCGAGGACTGGGCCGGCCTCTACCACATGACCTGCGGGGGTTCCGTCTCCTGGTTCGGCTTTGCCCAGGCCATCTTCGCCCGCTCTGCCGAGAAGCTCGCGATCAAACCACCCACCCTCACTCCCATTTCGACCAAAGACTATCCCACCCCCGCCGCCCGGCCCCGATACTCCGTGCTTTCCAACGCTAAGTTGCACGCCCGCTTTGGAGTCGAACTTTCATCGTGGGAATCCGCCCTGGAAGAAACCCTCCAGGCCCTCCGCAACGCAAACTAAGCTACCAGCGACGGCGCGTGATCCGACACCTGACACCTGACACCTGACACCTGAACCCTGTCTTGTGACGCCCGTCCTATTCACACGTCCGGGGGCCTTTCTACACTGTCGACGCTCAAGAAAGTCGAGGTATCTTTATGCCTTCCAAGACCTCCCGTCGCGATTTCCTTGCCGCCAGTGTTTCCGCCGGGTTACTCGCTCCGCTTGCCGGCGCAACTCCCGCCATCGGCCTCCTCAAGCCGGAGACCGGCGAATCGCCCTCGGGCTCTGCTCCCCAGCTCAGTTTCAAGACGCTCGGCCACACCGACCTCCGCGTTACCTCCGTCGGCTTCGGCTGCATGATCACCTCCGACCCCAGCGTGATTGAGCGCGCCGCCGATCTCGGCATCAACTATTTCGACACGGCGCGCAGCTACCAGCATGGCAACAACGAGCGCATGGTCGGCGCGGCGCTCGGCGCCAAGCGCAAGCAGATTGTTCTTTCCACCAAAACCCACGCGCCCGACAAAGCCGGCATGATGCAGCATCTCGACCAGAGCCTGCGCGAGCTCTCGACCGATTACATCGACATCTGGTATCTGCACGGCCGCAGCGACCCCGCCGACATTCCCGACGATCACATCGAGGCCCAGCAACTCGCCAAACAGCAGGGCAAGGTCCGCTTCATCGGCGTCAGCACGCACAGCGGCCAGCCGCAGCTCATTCCCTGGATGATTCAGGAAAAAGTTTTCGACGTGGTTCTCGCGGCCTACAACTTCACCATGGATCCCGCCATGGATCAAGCCGTGGAAGCCGCCGCCAAGGCGGGTCTCGGCGTCGTCGCCATGAAAGTGATGGCCGGCGGATCGCGCAGTCATCGGCCCGGCGATCCCATCGCTGGCAAGCTTGCGCAACCCGGAGCGATGCTCTCCGCGCTCAAATGGGTGGTCAAAAATCCCAACGTCGCCACCACGATTCCCAGCATGACCGACATGGACGAGCTCGACGAGAACCTCAAGGCCATGGAGCATGCCTACAGCGCCGCCGACGCCACGATTCTCTCTACGCACCTCGAGCGCATCCGCCCTTACTACTGCCGCATGTGCGGCGCGTGCCAGGGCGCATGCAGCGAAGGGCTGCCGGTTGCCGACGTGCTGCGCTGCCTCACTTATGCCGAGGGCTACGGCCAGTTCGCGCTGGGCCGCGAGCGCTATCTCGAGCTCGCCCAAACCCCCGCCATTCGCTGCGCCGATTGCGCCAGCTGCACGGTAATCTGCCCGCACGGCGTGCATGTCGCCAGCCGCATGGCTCGTGCGCAGGAGCTCTTTGCATGAAGGTTTCCGCGTGGTTGCTCTCGGCCCTGCTTGCCTCCGGCTCAGCCGCCGCGCAAAGCGTTCTTGACTGCCACATCGCACCCGACTGGGAACAGTCCGGTTCCATTCGCCAGTACGACTCCGGAAATCTCTTCGAATACAAGGACGGCGGCGCGGAGGGCTACCTCATCTTCGGCTTCGTGCGCATGAGCACGATCGACTGCAAATCCGGCGCCAATAATCTCACCATCGATCTTTCTGAGATGAGCGATGCCGACGCGGCCTATGGACTTTTCGCCGCCAACCTCGATCCCACCTCGCCTATCTCGCAAATCGGCATGGGCGGCCAGGTGCAGCCGCAGAGCGCAACCTTCGCCAAGGGAAATTTCTACGTCGAGATCGTCGAAGTTGCAGCCGATGCCAGCGCCGACGACTCCTCCACGCTGCGCAGCATGGCATCCACGCTCGAGGTTAGGCTTCCCGGCCGCGTGACACCGCCCGCCCAATTGCGCTGGTTTCCTCCGGACAATGTTGCACCTGTCCGCATGGTCCCTGAGAGCGTTCTCGGCCTCCGCGAGCTGAAGCGCGGCTACGTGGCCAAATACCAGGCCGGTCAGGCCTTTGTTGTCATCGAGTCCACGCCCGAATCCGCGTCCCTCGTGCTCAAGGCCCTTCAGTTGCACTTTCCCGGCGCGGTTCCGGCGCTGGTGGGCGACGAGGCATGGATGTCAAACGCGCAATACCTGGGCGGCCTCTGCATCTTTCGCAAGGGCCGCGTGCTGGCCGGCTACGTCAATCTGCCCACGCCGCAGCAGGCGGCAGCGCTGGCCGCCGCGCTTGCCGGCCGCATCCCATAGCTTTTTGCTGTAATTCAATGGCATCGCCGCATCACGAGCCGCGCGTGTATGCATCCAGCAGCATGCGCGCCGCGTGAAACGACGTAGTGCGTCCCGCGACTACGTCGAGCTCCAGCGCTTCTACGCGGCTCCTCACCGCAGGATGCGCGTCGAATCGCTGCCGCAGCGCCTGATCGATCATCTCGTGCATCCATCGCCGCTGCTGGTCGCGCCGTGCTTTGGCAAACCATCCGTTGGCCCGCGTCAGCGCTGCATATTCCTGCACGCACTCCCACAACGCACGAATGCCCGCGCCCGTCATTGCAGAGCACGCCACCGCGCGTGGTGTCCATCCCGATTCCGCCGCCGGGAAAAAATGCAGCGCGTTTTGCGCCTCCGCCCGCGCCCCTTCTGCCGCGGCCTCATTCGCGCCATCGGCCTTGTTCACGGCCACCATGTCCGCCAACTCCATCACGCCGCGCTTGATTCCCTGCAACTCGTCGCCCGCCCCGGCCAGTGTGATCAGCAGAAAGAAATCCACCATTTCGTGCACGGCAGTTTCCGACTGTCCCACGCCAATGGTCTCCACCAGGATGTTTCTGTATCCCGCCGCTTCGCACAACAGCATCGCCTCGCGCGTCCGCTGCGCCACGCCGCCTGCCATGCCGCGCGAGGGCGACGGCCTCACGAACGCCATCTCGCTCGCGGCCAGCGTCGTCATGCGCGTCTTGTCGCCCAGAATGCTGCCGCCTGAGATCCGGCTGCTGGGATCGATCGCCAGCACCGCCACCTTCTGCTTCAGCTCTGCGATTAGGTATTCGCCCAGCGCTTCAATCAGGCTGCTTTTGCCTGCGCCAGGCACGCCGGTAATGCCCACGCGGATCGAGTGGCCGCTGTGCGGCAGGCAATCATCGAGAATCTGCTCGGCTAGCGCGCGATCCGCCTCGCGCGCGCTCTCAATCAGCGTGACCGCGCGCGCCAGTACCGTGCGGTCGCCGCGCAAAATGCCTGCAACGTACTCTTCGCGCGAGAGCGGTCTGCGCTTTGGCGCGACAAGCGGCGCTTGCGGCGTCCCGCATCCGGCAATTTCACGCAACGCGCTTTTCATGGCATGCGCCCATCCGTTTCGCTAAGTCGTCACGCTGGCGCACAGCATCTCTACAATCTTCTGCGCCGCCACGGGAATCACCGTTCCCGGTCCGTAAATCCCTGCCACACCGGCCTTGTAGAGAAATTCGTAATCCTGTGGGGGAATCACGCCGCCTACCACCACCAAGGTGTCGTCCCTGCCTAACGCCCGCAACTCGGCGATGAGTTGAGGCACCAGCGTCTTGTGTCCCGCCGCCAGGCTCGACACGCCCACCACGTGTACGTCGCTGTCGAGAGCGAACCGCGCCACTTCACGCGGCGTCTGGAACAACGGCCCGATGTCCACGTCGAATCCGATGTCCGCGAATGCCGTCGCAATCACCTTGGCGCCGCGATCGTGCCCGTCCTGGCCCATCTTCGCCACCAGAATTCGCGGCCGCCGGCCCTCCTCGCGCTCAAACTCCTCCACCATTCGCCGCGCCTTGCGGAACTCCTCACCGCCTGCGCTCGCCGCCGAATACACGCCGGAGATGGTCCGTGTCGTCGCTTCGTACCGCCCCCAAACATTTTCCAGCGCCTGTGAGATTTCGCCCAGCGTCGCGCGCTTTCGAGCGGCTTCCACGGCGCATTCCAGCAGATTCTCCTTGCCCGTCGCCGCGCAGTGTTCCAGCTTTGCAAGCGCCTCGTGCACTGCGCCGGCATCGCGTTCGTGCTTCAACTCGTCCAGCCGCTCTATCTGTGCCTTCCGCACCGCGTCGTTGTCGATATCGAGCACGGGAATCTCCGGCTCCTCGGCCGCGGCGTAAGCATTCACGCCCACTATCACGTCGCTCCCCGCATCGATCCCCGCCTGCCTGCGCGCCGCCGCCTCTTCAATCCGCATCTTGGGCAAGCCGGTCTCAATCGCTTTTGCCATGCCGCCCAGTTTTTCAACCTCCTCAATCAGTTTCCACGCCGCGTGCATCAATTCGTGGGTCAGCCGCTCCACGTAATACGATCCCGCCCAGGGATCGATCAGGCGCGTGATGCCCGTCTCCTCCTGCAGATAAATCTGCGTATTGCGCGCGATCCGCGCCGAAAAATCTGTAGGCAGCGCAAGTGCTTCGTCCAGCGCGTTCGTGTGCAGCGATTGCGTCCCTCCGAAGGCCGCAGCCAGCGCCTCCACGCACGTACGCACCACGTTGTTGTACGGGTCCTGCGCGGTCAGGCTCCATCCCGAAGTCTGCGAGTGCGCGCGCAGCGCCAGCGATTTAGGATTCTTCGCGCCGAAACTTTTCACGATTTTGGCCCACAGCATGCGCGCCGCGCGCATTTTGGCAATCTCCATAAAATGGTTCATGCCCACGCCCCAGAAGAACGAAATCCGCGGCGCAAATTCGTCCACATCGAGGCCCGCCTTCACGCCCGCGCGCAAATATTCCAGGCCATCGGCGAGCGTATAAGCTAGCTCCAGGTTCGCTGTCGCACCCGCCTCCTGCATGTGGTATCCGCTCACGCTGATGCAGTTGAACTTCGGCATCTTCTCCGCGCAGTAGCGAAAGATGTCGCCGATGATGCGCATCGACCCCTCGGGCGGATAGATGTACGTGTTGCGAACCATGAACTCTTTCAGAATGTCGTTCTGGATGGTCCCGCTCAACTGCTCCGGAGGCACGCCTTGCTCTTCGGCGGCCACGATATAGAAGGCCATGATCGGCAACACTGCGCCGTTCATCGTCATCGACACCGACATCTGCTCCAGCGGAATGCGATGGAAGAGAATCTTCATGTCGAGAATCGAATCGATGGCCACACCCGCCTTGCCCACGTCGCCCGTCACGCGCTCGTGGTCGGAGTCATAGCCGCGGTGCGTCGCCAAGTCGAACGCCACCGAGAGTCCGCGCTGGCCCGCCGCCAGGTTGCGCCGGTAAAATGCGTTCGATTCTTCGGCCGTCGAAAACCCTGCATACTGCCGGATCGTCCACGGCCGCGTGGCATACATCGTCGTGTAGGGTCCGCGCAAATATGGCGGAATACCCGCCGCGTACTCAAGATGTTCGAGCCCCTCCAAATCCTCGCGTGTATAAAAACTTTTGAGCTCGATATGCTCGGGCGAAAGCCACGCTTCAGCTTCGTGCGCAGTCGTCTTCGCCGCTCCAGTCTTCCAATCGATCTTTGCAAAATCCGGACGCATTTTTCTTCCCAACTTACCGAAACGATGAGGTGCCCTAGGTCTTCGGGGTCCCCAGCGAACGATCTTTGTTTGCTGGGGTCGAGGTCCCGATTTTGAGACCTGGAAT
>JBEKIE010000111.1:0-8565 GCA_050011915.1 Occallatibacter sp. | reverse complement strand
GCACATGAAGGAGTTCCCGAACCCCCATGCCCATCCAAAGCACTGAGAAAATCTGGCATAACGGCAACATGATTCCGTGGGAGCAGGCCACGATCCACGTGATGAGCCACGTGATCCACTACGGCTCCAGCGTGTTCGAAGGGATTCGCTGCTACGGTCAACCGCACGGGTCGGCGGTCTTCCGCCTGCCGGAACACATGCAGCGGCTGCTCGACTCGGCCAAGATTTATCGCATGGATGTTCCGTTCACGCTCGAGGAGCTGTGCGCGGGCGTCGTAGATGTGATTGAAGCCAACGGCGTGGCGCCATGCTATATCCGGCCCATTGTGCTGCGCGGCTACGGCGAGATTGGCGTGAGCCCCAAAGGCTCGCCGATCGAGGTGTACATCGCGAACTTTCCGTGGGGCAAGTACATTGCCGGGCATGGAGGGGCGGATGTGTGTATTTCGAGCTGGAACCGGTTGGCTCCGAACACCATGCCGGCGCTGGCCAAGGCGGGCGCGAACTATATGAACTCGCAATTGATCCACATGGAGGCCGAGGTAAACGGCTACCAGGAGGGGATTGCGCTTGATGTGAACGGGCTGGTGAGCGAGGGATCGGGCGAGAACATCTTCATCGTGCGCAACGGTGTGTTGTTCACGCCGCCGCTGGCCAATTCGGCGCTTTCGGGGATTACCCGCGACAGCGTGCTGACGATTGCGCGCCACCTGGGATTGACGGTGACCGAGCAGTCGATTCCGCGCGAGTTGCTGTACATCGCCGACGAGGTCTTTTTTACCGGCACGGCGGCGGAGGTTTCGCCGATTCGCTCGATCGATCGCGTGGTGATTGGCGACGGCAAGCCGGGCGAGATTACCAGGAAGATCGCCGATGAATACCTGGGCATTGCCAACGGCCTGAAGCCGGACCGGTTTGGCTGGCTGACACCGGTAAAGGTGGACGCGAGCGTGACGGTGACGGCGTAAAGGCAGGGAATAGGGAGTAGGGGATAGGAAAAGCAAAGGCCCTCCGCTGCGAGCTGGAGGGCTTTTGTGTATCTGGGCGAAGCGAATGGAGCGCAAAGCGGCGTCGCGTGGGCGGGTATCATGAACGAAGGCCCGCGAAGCGAGCAATTCTGCGAGCGCGGCAGGAAAATCTGCGACAAACAAAGGAAGACAGGCGCCAAGTGAGACCTGACATGAAAGTCACGGTGGCTGGACTGGAGTTGGTGAATCCAGTGATCGCCGCCAGCGGCACGTTTGGCTATGGCATTGAATTCGAGGAGATTGTTTCGCTGGAGCGGCTGGGCGCGATCGTCACCAAGGGCATTTCGGCAGAGCCGATGGCGGGGCACCCTTCGCCGCGCCTTGTGCAGACGGCGGCGGGCATGCTGAATGCAGTGGGACTGCAGAACGTGGGCGTTCAGGAGTTCATCGAGCGCAAACTGCCGGCACTGAAGCGTTACCCGAAGTGCAAGGTCATCGTGAATATTTTCGGGTACACGGTGAACGAGTATGTGGGAGTGATCGAGCGGCTGAACGAGGCAGAGGGAATTTCGGCATACGAGCTGAACGTGTCGTGCCCGAATGTGCACGCAGGCGGGATGTCGTTTGGGGCGGATGCGGGGTCGTTGGAGTACCTGGTGAGCCGCGCCAAGGCGGCTGCGGGACGGCCGTTGATTGTGAAGCTGACGCCAAATGTGACCTCGATTGCGCACATGGCGCGAGTCGCCGCAGATTCCGGCGCCGATGCTCTCAGCGTTGCGAATACGTTTCTGGCCATGGCGATCGATGCCGAAGAGCGCAAGCCAAGGCTGAGTAATGTGACCGGAGGGTTGTCGGGACCGGCGATCAAGCCCATTGCGCTGCGCCTGGTTTTGGAAGCGTCGTGGGCCGTAAAGATCCCCGTGCTGGGGATGGGCGGGATCGTGACGCCGACGGACGCGGTGGAGTTTCTGCTGGCCGGCGCGACGGCAATTCAGGTGGGGACGGCGAGCTACGCCGATCCGCGCGCGACGGAGCGGTTGGCGAAGGGGCTCGAATCGTGGTGCAAGAGCCACGATGTGGCGAAGGTGAGGAGCCTGACGGGGGCGCTGGAAATACCGGGAACCAGGGAAAAAGGGAACAAGGGCTAAGGACAGAGCGCTCAGGTGGATGGAACGTCGCGCGACGTGCGCTCATGGAGTTCTTTGACGACGGATTCCAGATCGTTCACGATCCGATTGGGCGGATGCACGCGAAAGATTTTGAGCAACTCGTCGAAATACCATAGCTGTTGATCCTTGCCGCGCTTGAACCGTTCAAAAATCTTCGGGCCGATTTCTTTGAAATCATCGAGAATTGCCTTCGCGTTGTAGAGCTTGTCGGCGGCCGAGATGAGCAGGACGTCGTCGGACTCGCCGCGCAGCCGGGCGAGGTAATTCTTCTTGCGATCCTCCCATCCTTCCTTCTTGTCGTGGTCCTCGGCGAAGGTGTCGGAGAGACCGGCGACCATGCGGGCAACATTGGCCCCGAATCGCGCTTCGATTTCGTGCAGGCGTGGCGTTCCACCGTGGTCTTCGACGGCATCGTGCAACAGGGCGGCGATCACCATGTCTTCTGTCACTGGGACCGGGCCGCCGGCTGCGCCCATGACCAGCGCGGCTACGCCGATGAGATGCGCCATGTAAGGGATGCCGGTGCCTTTGCGGTATTCGGTGTGGAGCAGCCGCGCGCATTCGACGGCCTGAGTGAAGCGCTCGGTCAGGACGAGGCGGGGATTGTTGTTCATGTTCGACCTCAATGTAAAGTGAGAAGAGACTAGGATACCGCAGGTGAGCCGTCAAGAGAGTTTGGCTCGCTGCGATCGAACTCACGGCGGACCGAATCAGGATAGCCGCTTGATGAAGGCGAGGGCTTCGGCGAGCTGGGGAAAGCGGGCCTCTTCGGCTTTGAATTCGCGGGAGTGGACGCAGCGGCGCAGATTGCGCGTGCGGACGGGGTGCTTCAAGTGCAGCATCTCGTGGTAGAGCACATACTCCAGCGCGTAACGCGGACTGGAGGGGCGGTCGAAGACGCGGCTGACGACGATGGTGTTGTGCGCGGCGTCGTAGTGACCCAGCGAGCGCTTGGCGTGGTGCTCGCTCCAGGTGAGATCGGGACGGCCGAGCAGCCCACCGAAGAAGCGCAGGTTGAGCGCATCGAAGACCTCTTCGAGATGAGAGTAGCGACCCTCGGGTCCGGAGTAGCGCTTGGTGCCGCGCGTGGTGCGGATGAGATCGGTTTGGCGCGTGACGGCGGCGCTCGAGGAGAAGCGCTTGTAGCGCAGGTTGTGCGTCCGGTCGATGGGTTTGCGGTAGAGCTTGGCAAGCAGGATGTGCGCGATGGCATGGATCACAGATTCCGGCGCGCCTTCGAGTAAATCGGAGAGGCTCGCGAAAATCTCTCCCTCGCGGAGACGAATGGTGGTGTTGAGCGAGGTGAAGCGCCGGAAACGCACATGAATGGGCGGCATGGGCGCGCGCGGGCGGAGGGCGCGGTACTCTTGCTGAAAGATGGGAACGACGTCGGGGGCCACGAAGAGCAGAATAACAGTGGAACGGGGACGAGGGACTAAGTAACAGTGTGAGTATGAGTGTGGGTGTGGGCGTGCACCAGCACTCGCACTCACAGTGACCACTGGCACCTGCTTCACTTCGGTTCGGCGCGGTCCTGGCCCTTCTCGTCGGGATGGGCTTTGAAATAGGCTTCCTGGTCGGCGGTAATTTCCTTGGTCTGGTCGGCAAGATCGTTGACGCTATCGATCGCCTCTTTCAACGACAACTCAAAGCCGGGCTCGCTGGGCAGATCGCGCAGCACTCCCTGCCAGCGCTGGATGGACTCACTGAGTCCTTTGAGCGACTTGCGAAGATCGGCTTTGCGCCCGGAGTACACGTCGAGATTGTCGCCGAGCTCGTCCATGAGGGCAGCAAAATCCAGCAACTCGTCGTCGATGCGGCGGATGCGGGCGGTGGACTTAGCGCGCGGGATCAGGCCCTTGATGGTGTCGGAGGATTCATTGAGAAACTTGACGTACAAATCGACACGTGCCACCGGATCGATGCCGGCTTCCTCGACCTGGTCCTGCTGCTTTTCGGTGAGAGGCTCGCGCTTTTGCTGCTGAGCGGCGAGGGGCGCGCTCAAGAGCAGGCAAAAGAGAGCGGTTTGGAATGGACGCACGGCTGCATGCCTCCGGCGCTTCTATTCAAGCATAAAAGACAGGGACTAGGGCCGGGCGACTAGGGAACAGGGAACAGAGAACAGGCAACGGAGGCTCGGGGCTCGACTGGCTGACAACTACTTGCGGAAGACCTGCATCAGAGTGGCGTTTTGCGCCTTGGTGACCTGCGCCAGGGTTTGCTCCACCAGCGGGCGGTCTTCAATGCTGCTCGCACGGAGCATCTCGTTGAGGCGGAAGGCCGTATGGTTGAGCAGCATTTCGGCGTTCTTGAGGCGCTTGTCGTTGTCGGACAGGGAAAGATGAATCTTTTGCGCGATCTGCTGGATGTGTTTGAGCAGATTGGTGGCTTTTTCAGCGTCCCCTGCCGCATATTGCCGAATGCTGAGCTCAGTCATCTGCTGGACGAGCTCGGCATACAGGAAGGGTTGCTCGCGCGGCTGCGCCTGGTTGGCTCGCGCTTCGAGCGCGGCGATGGCATCCGGATCAGGCGGCTTGTTCTCGCCCGAGGCAGCGCACACAGACGCTGCCGACAAGTTCAGCGTGAGGAAGGCGACGATTGGAACCACAGCCCGCATAAGGAACCTCCTCCAATGCGGCCCTGCCACCCGAGTGTGCTCATAGTACGCGCATTTTGCAGCGCCGCGCAACAGCTAGGATGCGGGATTTTGATGGGGAGGGGCACCAAAATGAGGAAAAAGGACGTTGCGCGCACTGAAATTGGAGCTGCAGAGGCTGATTTATGGCGGGCTGAGTCCTATTTCTCGAGAATTTGAAGGCGCTGGCGAGCCTGCCACTCCTGATTGGGGAGTTTGCCGCCGGCCGCCTCGAGAAAGCGGTGATAGTAAGCGGCGGCCTGTGGCTTTTGATGCAGCGCATCGTAGGAAATGGCCCAGAGGAAGAGGGTCGAGGCGTTTTCAGGCATGTAGCGGGAACGCATGGTGAGCGCGTGCAGGGCAAGATCGGGATGCGCGGTGCGCGAGGCCGCAAAGGCGAGGCCGCTCCAGCCGTCGGCGTTGGCGGGGTCGATTTGCGTGGCCTGATCGAAGACCTTTACGGCTGCTTCCAACTGGGCCTGGCGGACAAGGTTCTGGCCGTGGGCGACGAGCAAATTAGCGTCCTGAGGGTTGGCGGCGAGCAGTTGGAGGTAAAGTCGATCGGAGCCGGCGTAATCTCCGGCGACGGCCAGCACCTCGGCCAGCATGTGCGTGATCGCGGCATCGGCGGGATGTGCTGCATGAAGCTTTTCGAGGAGCGGCAGGGCGTCAGCGTCGTCCAGCGCAACGAGCACCGTGGCCAGTTGCGCGCTGAGCGTCGGATCATCCGGGGCGCTCAAGAGCGCGGCGCGAAGGAGGGTTTCGGCCTCAGGATACTGTTTGCGCAAGATGAGGAGGTGGGCAAGACCGGTGTTGGCGGAAAGAGAGTGAGGATCCTTCGCCAGTACGCGGCGATAGGCGGTCTCGGCGGTATCGTTTTGACCGGCTTTTTCAGCTATCTCGGCGGCCAGAAGAGTGTCTTCCGTGGTTTCCGGTGAGAGCTTCAAGGCTTCAAGAAGATCGTTTGAAGCGGCGGCGGAATCGGTCCAGCGATCGATGCGCGCCAGAGCGCGCCAGGCGCGGGCCTTGAGTTCCGGACCAGCCTCGCCAGGATCGAGCGTTGTGGCTGTGATGAGCTCGGGACGGGCTTCGTCGAATTTGTTCTGGCGGGCGAGGAGCAGGCCCAAAGAGATGTGCGCTTCAAAGGATTTTGGATTGGACGCGATGGCGCGACGGTAGAGAGCGGCGGCGGCGTCGGGGCGATTCTGGGCGTCGGCAACGTAGCCGGCATCGAAGAGAGCGCGCGCGTCGGTGGGATGACCGGATAAATACGCGTCGAGTTTCGTCTCGGCGGTCTTCCAGTCGGAGCCGGCGATGGCGGACTCGGCGGATGCAACTTCGGCTGAAATGGATGGCTGCGCTGGCTGTGCTGCTGAATCGGCTGTGCGCGACGACAATGAAGGATCCTGAGCAAGTGCAGCGACCGAAGGTGAGACGATCAGGGCGAAAAGAAGAACGGAACCGGAGCAGCGAGACACGAATAACCTCAATCCACAGTTTAGCGTGCCCGTGACAGTGAGTGCTGCGCATTAAGAAATTCTCGGCAGTAAGAAATGCCGGATGAGGCTGAAAAGGCAACTCCTCAGTAATTGGGAGCATCCCCTATGTGTAGAGCGCATGGGACCTGACGAGAACGTGCAGATGCGCAAGTGCGTCAACCGTTCAACGTCAGGCGTTTGGGGGTCATGCAATCAAAACAAGGTGATCGGGGTGCACCTTTGAAAGCGAAACTTACTTTTCGAGGTGAGCAGATGACATTCGTTTCGATGCAACATATGCCTCTCACTCGGGCTTATCTTTGCCAGGATTGCAACTGCATTGGAAACTGCGCGGAACATTGCCCAGCGTGCGGGTCACAGGCGCTGATGGGCCTGGCCAATGTGCTGAATCGCGAACCGCAAGAGGGGATTCAGCACGGAATGGAAGGGATGACTGCACTGGTTGCTTGATCGAGGCCTGGTTCCGTGGGTGCTCAAGCATGCAGCAGACACCTTCCCTCATCAACATTCTGATAACAAGCAATTGAAAGAGAGCGCGAGAGGAACGTGCGCGGCCGAATTGGGCCGAGCGAGCCGATCTTGGCCGAGGCGTATAATCGAAAGTGGCCGGTTGCGCGCTGAGCCTCGCTGAGGCGTCTGTGTCGCTGCCGGACAACTTCTTGCCAGCAGACTTCCTCTTGAACGACTCCATCATCATCCGCGGCGCGCGGACACACAATCTGAAGAACCTTTCGTGCGATATCCCTCACGGCAAACTGACGGTGATCAGCGGCGTGTCGGGATCGGGCAAGAGTTCGCTGGCCTTCGACACCATTTATGCCGAGGGGCAGCGGCGGTATGTGGAGTCGCTCTCGGCCTACGCACGGCAGTTTCTGGAGCGGATTGAGAAGCCCGATGCCGACGAGATCGATGGCCTGGCGCCGGCCATCGCCATCAAGCAGAAAAACACCACGCGGAACCCGCGCTCCACGGTGGCGACCGCGACCGAGATTTACGATTACCTGCGCCTGCTCTACGCGCGGTGCGGCGAGGTGCACTGCATTTATTGCGACGGGCTGGTGAAACGCAATTCGGTAGACGAAGCGGCGGAAGCGATTCTGGCGCTGGGCGAGGGAACGCGGCTGAACGTGCTGTTTCCGGCGATGAGCGCGGCTCCGGAAGTGGAGCCTGAAGCAAAGCAGGAGAAGACCGCGGGCCACGCGGTGAAGAAGGCGGCGAAGAGCAAGACGGCAGGGAAGACCGGCGATTCGGCGCGCGTCGACTTGCGGCACATCGAGGCGATGAAGGCGCGGCTGGCCGATCTGCGGTCGAGCGGATTCAACCGTTTGTGGCAGCAGGGGAGGATGTTCGAGTTCTCCACGCCGGAATCGTTGATCGATCTGGATTTGACCGCTCCGGTGTTTATTCTTTTGGACCGGATTGTTGTAAGTGCGGAAAACCGCCCGCGCATTGTGGACGCTGTGGAGACGGCGTATCGCGAGGCAGGCGAAGTGATTTTCGAAGAGGCGCCGCGCGAAGAAGCGGCGGAGCGCAGGCGGCTGCGTTTTTCCGGTGCGTATGAGTGCACCCACTGCCATCGTCCGGGCCGCGAGCCGGAGCCGCGGCTATTCAGCTTCAACAATCCTTTTGGCGCTTGCCCACGCTGCCAGGGATTCGGCAACACCGTGGACTACGACCTGAACCTGGTAATTCCCGACCCGGGATTGACACTGCTGGGCGGCGCGATCGATCCGTGGAACCGGCCCAAATACCGGCCATGGTTTGCTGAGCTGCGCAAACGCGCGGCAGAACTGGGCGTTCCGTTCGACGTGCCGTGGCGCGAGATGCCGGAGGCGGCGCGCGAGACGGTGCTGCGCGGCAAAGATGGATTTGCGGGCGTGATGGGCTTCTTTGCGCAATTGGAGCGCAAGAAGTACAAGCTGCACGTGCGCGTGATGCTGAGTAAGTATCGCGGCTACGCGGAGTGTCCGGATTGCCGCGGGCAGCGGCTGAGGGCTGAGGCGCGTGCGGTGCGGATTGAAGGCAAAAACATTTGCCAGGCGACGGCGCTGACCATTGCAGAGGCCAAGAAGTTCTTTGACGAGCTCAAACTTTCGCCGATGCAGGAGGAAATTGCCGGGCCAATTCTCCTTGAGGTGCGGCAACGGCTGAGTTTTCTGGATGCGGTGGGCCTCGAATATCTTACGCTGGACCGGTTGGCGTCGACCCTGAGCGGCGGCGAGGCACAGAGAATACAACTGGCGACTTCGCTTGGGTCGCGGCTGGTGGGCGCGCTCTATGTGCTCGACGAGCCT
>JBEKIE010000110.1:0-8829 GCA_050011915.1 Occallatibacter sp. | reverse complement strand
GAAGCGGCGGCTGGGATCACATGGAGCTCATGGAACATTTCGCATACGAAGAAGTCGGCGCTACAGTCTCGGTGGAGATCGCCAACGGCCGGTACAAGATCACGCTGCACGCACCACCAATTGAGGGCCAGGTTGAGAGAACGGTGCGCAAACACAACGACGGCGGGTGTGGGACACCCAATGACGACAACTCCGGTCCAACTGATTACAGCTGGGACAACGCAACGGTAACGCTTCCAATGATTGACCAACCCCTTAATAAACCAGACACGCTTTTTGGCTCTGAGGCCGATGCTTTCGGCGGGGAAGTTTTCTGGAACCTGAAGCGAACGCCGATGCGCAAGTGAGACCGGCAGGCAGTTCCGTCGATCCAGGAAAGATTCTCTCGGGGCCGCGATGAAAACGACGCAGGAAATCTGCGAAGAGAGGAGGATCCATCCTGCGTAAACTTCGATGGCATATATTCTTCGTGGTCATTGCCATGACAGGAGTCATGGCGAGCGTGCAGGACGGTTCGGCTCAGGTGATTACACGTCAAAAGGTGCCGCCGCAAATCCTAACTCTGGTTCCAGATGGGGCTCAAATCACGGGTCAAAGCGTTAGCGTGAGCCCGGCCATGGCGGAGATCGACCTTTTCGCCGAAAAGAAAAGCGGTTTACGGAGTCAGACCATGACTCAATACCAATTGAGATTCTATGTCTTCGAGGCGAACAACTACTGGAACCAGATCCTCGCCGAACTATCGTCGGCAGGTTGAAACCGACAGCAGGCAGCAAGCGCAAGACTGGCCTGAAGGCGAGAGCGGGATGGTCAGTCCGGCGCAAGTAACGCAATATCCGTGGGGAAAAGGGGTGACCCAGCGGCGCAGGTTTTTTGGAGAAGGGGCGGCGGATTTTTATTCCTACCGGTGTGCTTACTTCGGCTTGGCAGGCACGACGAGGTTTGAATTGAAAGTAGATGAGATCGCGGACCGCGCGGAAGCGGACAAATGGGCGGCGAAAGCCGCTGAAACTGCCGCCAACATCAGCCTTTCCGGCCTGAGGAAGTAGCAGGGCTCCATTGAGCCGAGCTGACTCGCTGTTTCGCTCTCTCATGCCGAATCGTCGTGTGCGCGTGAGAAAATTGTTTCGCGGCGTGAGAACGGCCGAAGAAAGGGTACAAAACATGGCAGCAGCGGAAGCGTTGGATCTTGCAGGATTGACGAAGATGTACGATTTCACCGGGAAATCCGTGGCAATTACAGGCGGAGCTGGCATTCTGGGCAGCGAGATTGCCTCTGCATTGGCGGGATGCGGCGCGCAAGTGGCCATTCTCGACGTGAATCCCGATGCGGGCAAGGCCGCGGTCGATCGCATGGGCGAGCGTGGCAAGCAGGTCAAGGTCTTCCAGTGCGACGTGCTCAACCGCGACAGCATCGCGAAGACGGCCGAGGACGTTGCCGCGCACTTTGGCAAGCTGGATTGCCTGGTGAACGGCGCGGGAGGCAACAAGCCAACGGCCACGACGAGTCCCGATCTCAAGTTCTTCGATCTTCCCGCCGACGCGCTGCGCTGGGTCTTCGAACTGAACATTCTCGGCACCATTCTGCCCAGCCAGGCCTTTGGAAAGATCATGGCCGCGCAAGGCTACGGCGCAATCCTGAACATCTCCTCGATGAACTCCTTCCGTCCGCTTACGCGCATTCCCGCCTATTCGGCGGCCAAGGCCGCAGTAAGCAACTTTACGCAATGGCTGGCCGTGCACCTGGCGCAGGAGTACTCGCCCAGAATCCGCGTGAACGCGGTGGCGCCGGGATTCTTCCTGACCAATCAGAACCGCTTCCTGCTCACCGATAAGGACACCGGCGAACTGACGGCGCGCGGCAAGGCGATCATCGCGCACACGCCGATGGCGCGCTTTGGCGAGCCGCAGGACCTGTTCGGAGCGGTGCTCTGGCTGCTTTCGCCCGCTGCGGAGTTCGTCACCGGAGTGGTGGTGCCAATCGACGGCGGCTTCTCGGCGTACAGCGGCGTGTAAGCGCGCCGGCATACAAAAAGCGCACGGGAAGACTTGGAAGTCCGAAGGGGTTTTCGAGGAATGAGTGGTGCGCCCGGAGAGATTCGAACTCCCGACCTACTGGTTCGTAGCCAGTCGCTCTATCCAGCTGAGCTACGGGCGCACATGCGTGGGCTTCAGGGCGAAGCCCAAGTGGAATGGACCGTTTCCAGATTACCAAGGCCTGTTCCAGAGATCAAGGATGGAGCCGTGGCGCAACGCGGGCGCGTCAGGCTGTGGGGGCCGCGGCGGCGGGCGCGGGAGCGGCAAACAGAGGCAGTTCCTCCTCGATTTCGAGGCCGGTCTCGCGCACCAGTTTGGTGACGGCGGCGGCGTTCAGGCGCGTGGCGTCGAACTCGATGCGCAAGGTGCGTGCCGCACGGTCGAAGTTGAGCTGCCGGATGCCGTAGACGTCGCGCGCTCGGGCCAGCGCCGTAGCCACTTGCTCCGTGGGCGCAGCCGTGTAGCGATAAAGAATTTCCACCGTGGTCATAGGAAAAGGATAGCAGCCAGCGCTTTGGCGCCGGCAGAACGATGCGGCCGCCGCGCCGCGTCTAAAGGCTCTTCAGATAGCTCACGATCTCGGGGCTGGTCCAGTCTTGGGGGCCGACGAATTTGCGGCGAATGATGCCGTTGCGGTCGATCGCGTAGGTTTCGGGCCACATGTCGGTGTTGTAGAGCTTGGCGGCGGACTCATCGGGGTCGCGCACGGTGATGAGATCGACGTGGCGGCGGGCGATGAAGCTCGCGTAGGCGGTGGGATCCTCGTCGACGCTGACAGCGAGAATCACAAGGTTGGGCTGCTCGTGGTGAAGCGCAAGGAGCGAGGGTAGCTCTTCAAGGCAAGGCATACACCAACTGGCCCAAAAGTTGAGCAGGACGACCTGGCCGCGGTAGCTGGCCAGATGCACGGTCGTTGTGCCGTCGGAGACTGTAAAGTCGGGCGCCGGCTTACCGGCCTGGGCGGGATGCGCGCCACGATTGCACGCCGCGAGAAGGGCGATTGGCGCCAGAAAAAGCCAGATCAGGAAACGAGGAAACCGCACATCTCTATAATACGGAGCGAAAGGGCAGGAAGAAAACCGAGAGGGACGATGGCGAGCGATAAGCCGGATTTGCGCGAATCGAGCAGCGGATCGGGCAGTTGGAAGCCGGTGCTGGGCATCGGCGACCCGAGAGAGGGCGCGTCCGCGAGGGCAGACTGGCGTGAGCGGGCCGCCAAAGCCGGGCTCGGGACGGTCTTCGACCAGCCGGAGCCCGAAGAGCTGATCGAATTGACCGTGATTATTCCGGCGCGGAACGAGGAGGACTGCCTGGGTGACTGCCTGCGATCGCTGGTCAGCCAGTCAGAAGAGATCTTTGAGCTGGGCAAGGATTGGGATCTGATCGTCGTGGACGACGGCTCGACCGACCGAACCGCCGCGATTGCGCGCGGCTTTGCCGGAGTGACGGTGATGGGGGCGGGGAAGCTGGAGCCGGGCTGGACGGGCAAGAACAACGCGATATGGACCGCAGCGCGGCGGGCGCGCGGGCACTGGCTGCTCTTCACCGATGCCGACACGATCCACGAGCCGGGGGGCTTGCGGCACGCGATGCACGAAGCGGAGCGTTACAAGGTGGGCATGTTGAGCTATTCGCCGCGGCAGATTGTGTCGGGGCTGGCACAGCGGTCGCTCATGCCACTGGTGTTTTGTGAGCTGGCGCTGGCCTATCCGCCGGCCAAAGTTTCCGATCCGGCGCAGCGCATCGCGGCTGCCAACGGGCAGTTTCTGCTGGTGGAGCGGGAGGCGTATCGCAAACTGGGGGGCCACGCGAGCGTAGCCGGCGAAGTGCTTGAAGACGTGGAGCTGGCGGTCCTGGCCAAGCTGCGCAGGGTGGGATTGCGGTTACGGTACGCGGACGATATCGTCTCCGCGCGCATGTACCGCAGCACCGCGGCCATGGTAGAGGGCTGGACGAAGAATCTGCAACTGCTCTTCAACAACGCGCTGACGCTGGCAATCTTCCGGGCCATCGATTTTTTTCTTCTTTTTGGACTGCCGATTTTGGCTTACGAGCTCTGGAACGCGCGGCTGGGCGCGCACGGCCTGGAGTGGCTGGGCGCGGGGTGGATTCTGGCTCTGCTGTGGCTGCGCACGCTCATCCGCTTCTATATGCGCGTGGCAAAGTCGAATTTCCCGTTTCTCGATTGTGCGATTTCGCCGCTGGGTCTACCGCTGTTTGCGGCGCTCTTGTATCGAAGCTGGTTTCAGCACCGGATTCTGAAGCGCGTAAGCTGGAAGGGGCGGGAGTACACGGGCTAGGGATCAGGGAACAGGGAACGGAAACTCAAAGCCTTGAGAGCGGATTCATTGAAGCGCGGGTGCGGGCGAGGGCATCTCTAACAGGTGGGGTCAGCATGATTTTCCTTACGCGGCGGGCGGTGTTTTCCGCATCGCACTATTACTGGAACGAATCCTGGTCCGCGGAGAAGAACCAGCAGGTCTTCGGGCGCTGCGCGAATCGCAATGGGCACGGGCACAATTACACGCTGGAAGTGACCGTGGCGGGCGAACCGGATCCCGTGACCGGCTTTGTGGTCGACCTGAAGTGGCTGAAGGACGTGATGGAGCGCGAAGTACTGTCGGCGTATGACCACAAGCACCTGAACCTGGAGACGCCGGAGTTCAAGAACGCGATTCCGACGACAGAGAACATCGCTATCGCGGCGTGGAAGCGGCTGGAACCGGCCATCAATGATGCAGGCGGCGCAAAATTGAGCCGGATTCGCGTCTACGAGACGCCGGAGATCTTTGCCGAGTATCGAGGTGAGGCGTGAAGGCGTATTTCGGCCGCCGTTATCTGGTGAGCGCGAGTCACCGGCTGCACACGCCTGCGCTCACGGCTGAAGAAAATCGCGCGGCGTATGGAAAGTGCAACAATGCGCACGGCCACGGACATAATTATGTAGTCGAAGTGCTGGTGGGCGGCGCGGTGGGCGCGGAGACGGGAATGGTGGTGGACCTGGTGGCGCTGGACAAAGCGGTAGGCGAGCGCATTCTCAATCGCTTCGATCACGCCAACCTGAATCTCGATCCGCTATTTGCGGATCGCGTTCCCACGACGGAGAATTTCTGTCAGGCGATTTTTGCTTTGCTACGCGATGCGTTGCCGGGCGGCGAACTGGAGCATGTACGCGTGGAAGAGACGGAGAATAATTTCTTTGAGTGTTCGGCGAGAGGATAAGCAGCGATGGCACACCCGATTGTTGTGAGCAAGCCAGTGAGAGTGGACGCGGCAGAAGGACTGAGCGCATTCACCACGCAGGAGATGTACCGCGAGATTCTCTTGCGCCTGGGCGAAGATCCCGACCGCGACGGCCTGCGTGCCACGCCGGAACGCGTGGAGAAGGCGCTTGCCTACCTCACCAAGGGGTACGACCAGGACCCCGCGCAGATTTTGCATGACGCGCTGTTCGAGGTGGATTACGACGAGATGGTGATCGTCAAGGACATTGAGATGTTCTCGTTGTGCGAGCACCACATGCTGCCTTTCTTCGGCAAGGTGCACGTGGCCTACATTCCCAAGGGCAAGGTCATCGGGCTCAGCAAGATTGCGCGGCTGGTCGAGGTTTTCGCGCGACGCCTGCAGGTGCAGGAGCGGCTGACAAGGCAGATCGCGGATACCATCCAGGAGGCAATCGCGCCGCAGGGCGTGGGTGTAGTGATTGAAGCGCGGCACCTGTGCATGATGATGCGCGGCATTGAAAAGCAGAACTCTTCCACGGTCACCAGCGCCATGCTCGGCTGCTTCCGGCAGAAAGAAACGCGCGCGGAGTTCCTCTCGCTGGTGCGCCAGGCGGGAACGGGCCTGGTCTAAGCCGATTTGCTCAAACGCCCATGGCCAGGGGAGTGGCCAGGTATTTTCCGCGCAAGGCATTGGCGGCCGCAAGCGCGCGATCGAGTCTCCGCTTCACGGTTGCATCGATGCGGTCGAGCAGTGCCTGATCCTGTTCGAGAATCAGAACCTGGTGCGCAATTTCCTTCAAATGCTGCCAGTCGTGCCAGTTGCCGATGGAGCGCTGCACACGGCCCAGCGCCTCCACCAGGCCGGGGTCGGCATTGGCGTCCAGTTGCAACGTGTAGCGCAAATGCTTGAGCTTCAGCCGGAACTCATGCAGACTGCCGGCATCGAGCGGCTTCCAATCGACGAGCTCGCGGACCACGTTCATGGCGGCGGTTTGGATTGTTTCCTGGCTTTGGTTTGTTTCGGTGCTTGATCGCGATGCTGATTTTGCGTGCTGCAGCGTTGCGCGTTTTAGGGCCGACTGCACAAGCCCGGAGTATTCCTTGAGATCCTCCAGCACGGCTTTACGCCGGCGGTGCAGCACATGCTGCAATTCGCCGGCGTTTTGCTCCCGGGCAGTTTCCAGATGAGCAACCAGATGGTTCAGTGATTCGTGGGCGCCATACCGCGCCAGCGTGCGTGTGTTCGCCGTCAGCACGTCCATATCGCGCACGCCGCCTGCCGCCTTTCGTAGCGGTTCGATGGATTCGACGAGACGCCGCGCTTTCTTTCGATGGGTGGACTCGAGTACAACAGCAATCGCTTCAACCCGCCGCGCGGCGGTGCGCAGCTTGTGCACATCTTTGGGCGCAGGATCGCCGGGCAAGCTCTGCAACGATTTGCCGAGCTCGCGGAACGCCTTCCGCACACGATCCAGTTCGCCGGCCATCTACCCTTAGCTTCGTTCGCCGCCGGGCAAGTTGGCAAGGGGAGGCATGCGGACTAAAGTGATGATGTGAACGGGCTTCTTGTGATCGATAAGCCGGGCGGGATGACCAGCCACGACGTGGTGGACCGTTTGCGGCGGATCACCGAGGAGCGATCGATTGGCCACCTGGGCACGCTGGACCCCATGGCGACCGGCGTTCTTCCGCTCTTGATGGGCAAATACACGCGGCTGGCGCAGTATTTTTCTGCCGCGGAGAAGAGCTATCGCGGGGGTATTCGCCTGGGATTTGCGACCGACACCTACGACGCCGACGGCGAGCCGGCAGGGCCGGATCGATGGAACGAGATTGCGCCGGCGATCACCGTGGAGCAGGTGCGCGCCTCGGCGGTGCGGTTCCATGGCGAGATGCAGCAGATGCCGCCGGCGTTTTCCGCCAAGAAGATTGACGGCAAGCCCGCGTACAAACTGGCGCGCGAGGGCAAGCCGGTGGAGCTGAAGTCGGCGAAGATCCGCATTGATGCGTTTGAGATTGTTGCGCTGGAAGGCCCCGAGGCCCGTTTCGCCATCGACATCAGCTCCGGCGGGTACGTGCGCTCGGTGGCGCACGAACTGGGGCAGGTCCTGGGCTGCGGCGCGCATCTGAGCCGGTTGCGGCGCACGCGAGCCGGCGTGTTTACGCTGGAGGACGCGCACACGTTGGAGGAGCTGGAGGCGCTGGCCGGAAATGCCGGCGCACTTGAGGTCGTGTGCGTGCATCCTCGCTTGTTGCTGCCTGAAATGCCTTGCGTTACGGCCGACACAACGGCGCTGGGCCGGCTGCGCAATGGCGCACAGGCCAATCTGCCGGAGTTTTCCGGGGCGCCACTGGTCAAAGTTTTTGCCGGGCCGCGGGAACTGGCCGGGATCGCCAAGCGCGTGGCGGGAACGCTGTTTCAGCCGGTGCTGGTGATGGGGTGAAAAGACAGGGAGTAGGGAACGGGAATTGGGGAATAGGTGACCGAGCGCGGCCATTGCCGCCATGCACCTCGATGAGCTAAAGGCGCGAGGCTGCTTTCTACTCCCTACTGGCTGCCCCGCCTTTTCCCTATTTTCTGCTCCCCGCCCCCACCGCTTAGACTAATATTTCGCTATATTTCCAAGGAGCAGACCCGCCATGCCCTACCCTGCAAATTATCGGTACACCCGCGAGCATGAATGGATTTCGGTCGAAGGCAACATCGGTTCAATTGGCATCACGGATTACGCGCAGAACTCGCTGGGCGACATTGTTTACGTGGACGCGCCCAAGGTGGGCGATGCAGTAATTGCCAATGCCACCTTCGGGTCTGTCGAGAGCGTGAAGGCCGTTAGCGATCTCTATTCGCCCGTGAGCGGCAAAGTGACCGCGGTGAACGAAGAACTGAAGACCGCGCCGGACAAGATCAACCAGGATGCGCACGGCACGTGGATCATCAAAGTGGAGCTGTCGAATCCGGCCGAGGTCGCCGGCCTGCTCGACGCGGCGGCGTACGAGGCGTTTATCGCAGAAGAAACAAATTAGCTAGGACATGCGTTATCTCCCCAAATCCGACGAAGAGCGCCGGCAGATGCTGGCCGAGATCGGCGCGGCGTCTATTGACGATTTATTTGCGAGCATTCCGGCGGAGTACCGGATCACGCGCGACCTTGAAGTGCCGCGCCAGCAGGCAGAGAGCGAGATCGTCGACTACTTCCGCGCCGCTGCCGACAAGAACTCCACCGGCTACGCGAGTTTTCTGGGTGCGGGCGCTTATCGCCACTACCGGCCGGTGATTATTGACGCCCTGGTGCAGCGCGGCGAGTTTCTGACCAGCTACACGCCCTACCAGGCCGAGATCACGCAGGGCACGCTGCAGGCGATCTTCGAGTTCCAGACCATGATTGCCGAGTTGACCGGCATGGACGTGGCCAACGCCAGCATGTACGACGGGTCGACCGGCGCGGCGGAGGCGGTGATGATGGCGGTGCGCGTGACGGGACGCCACAAGGCCGTGGTGGCTTCCACGGTGCATCCTGAATACCGCGAGGTGCTGGCCACTTATGCGCAGCACCAGGGATTGCCG
>JBEKIE010000109.1:0-9228 GCA_050011915.1 Occallatibacter sp. | reverse complement strand
ACACTGCTCGTTTTCCAGGCCATGATGAGCTTGTAAATCCTCACCACCGCCCCGTCGCAGTGTCAGGTATGTCCCCGGTTCAATATGTCAGCTATGTCCCCGGTCCGTACCCCCCCACCCCCCACCCCCCACCCCCCATCCACGGGTGCGGGTTGGAAGCTGGGCGCCGGCCTTCTTGCTGCCTTGTTCCCCGTTTTCTTGTTCCCTTGCTCCCTCGCTCCCTTGCTCCCTGCCTTTCAAAAAACCAGGTTGTGAAACTGTGAAGCCTGGAAATGGCAGCAAAATCAACAACTTAGAAGAAATAGTCTCGCAGTCTCACAGTTTCCGCGCTTCTCTGAAACCGTGACGCAGAATCGCATTGCTTCTTCCTGAAAGCGTCGTTCGTTTTCAGCTGAAAGCTGATAGCCGAAAGCTGAGAGCTGTTCACGAACCACGACACACGAATCGCGACTCACGAACCATGAACCGAATGCTGAGAGCTGATTGCTATTTGCTTTGTGCTGTCTGCTTTCCACTGTTCTCCGATCGCTGCGATTCTAGCTCCGCTAACTCCGCTAACACCGCGAACTCCGCTAGCTCCACTACAATCAACTCATGATCAAGGGCATCTCGATTCTGCGTCCGGCCGGAAACGCGGCGGCTTACGAGCGGCTGAGCGGCTTCTTCGCGGCGCTCGGCTTTGCCTCCGGCAAAGGATGGCAGGAAGAGAGCTCGCGCGCCGCGTCGTTCTTGGCTCCGCTCGGCAATCTCGAGTTCGTCGATGGCCGCTTTCCCCAGATAGCCGATTCGTTGCTGGCCGATCTCCTCATCGAAGTCACTTCGCTCGACTCCATCCATCAGGTGGCTGAAGCCTGGTTGCGCGCGCAGGGCGGCGAAGCAGCGGTTGGTCGTCTCTCGCCCATCGCGGGAACCCATTGGAAGTCCCGCATCTTCACCGTCGAGCCTGAGCCTGGATTCCGCTTCAGCTTCTGGGCGTGGTCCGATCCAGTGAAAGGCAAGCCCGTGGCGCTCGAAGGCGATCTTTCCGCCGCGGGAATGAGATTCGCCGTCATCGTTGCGCGCTGGAACGCGGTGGTCACGGATCGGCTGCTCGAGGGCGCGCTCGACGCGCTCTTGCGCAGTGGCGCTGACCGCTCCGATATCGCAGTCATTCGCGTTCCCGGCGCGTGGGAGATTCCCGCCGCAGCGCGCGCTTGCGCCAATGCCGGTCGCGTAGAAGCCATTGTCACTTTGGGCTGTCTGCTACGCGGCGAAACTGCCCACTACGAGGCCATCTACAATGAGGTCGCGCGCGGCATCGGCCAGTCGCAGCAGGAGACTGGCATTCCCCACAGCTTTGGCGTGCTCACCTGCGAAACCCTGGAGCAGGCCCTGAACCGCGCTGGCATCAAGGCCGGCAACAAGGGCTTTGAGGCCGCTGCCGCTGCCATCGAGATGGTGAGTTTGCACCGCAAGGTCGGGCAAGGCGGTCCTGGGCAAGGCGGTCCTGCTTGACCAGCCGCCATCGCCGCAAGTCCCGCGAACTCGCCATGCAGATGCTGTTCCAGGCCGACGTGGGCCGCCAGACCGCCGACCAGGTGCGCGCCACGTTCTGGAAGGCCGCCGATCCCGTGGAGCCCGAAGTGAGCGGTTTCGCCGAGGACCTGTTTCGCGTGGCTCAGGAGCGCCAGGAGGAGATTGACGCACTGATTGCGAGCCACTCCACGCATTGGCGGTTGGATCGCATGCCTGCCGTCGATCGCAATCTGCTGCGCATGGCCGTGGCGGAACTGATCGGCTTCAAGTCCACGCCGTTTCCGATCGTGATCAATGAGGCGCTCGAGATCGGCCGCCGCTACTGCGCGCCCGAGTCAAGCAACTTCCTCAACGGCGTGCTCGATTCGATCGCCCGCAGCCTGATCGGGAAGTGAGCGTCCACTCTCATCCCACATCGGATCGCTCATCGCTCCCTGTCTAACTGCTATCCTTGATCTCGTGATTGTGCGTCCCCGTCTTAAGAGCATCTTCGTCATGACCGCGCTGCTGGCCTTTGTGCTCACTGCCTGCCACAGGGAAGAGCAGGCCGTCAAAAGCGAGGTCCACAAGGCAGAATCGGCCGAGAAGAAGGTGCAGGCCAACCAAACCGAGCTCGATCGGGAGCGCGCCCAACTGGAGCAGATTCCTTTGCCCACCAAGAGCCTTTACATCGACATCCACGACCCGGCCGCGTGGGCCAATCCGTTCATCGCCGTGGGCCCCGACACCATCGCGCTCCGCATCCTGCTGCCCGACGCCAATCCCAGTCCGGCAGGGCAGGGAAGCCTGCTTCGTCCCGAAGCTGCCCGCCGCCAGGAGCTCGAGTTGCGGCCCGCCGATCTCGATCAGGCCGTGGTCGCCATCCCGGCCGGCGCCTGGCGCTACGGCCGCGTGATTGCGGTGGCGGAATCGCCTTCCGCCGCGCCCAAGGACCGCCCCAAGGTCCGCCGCAACGTCGAAGCCGCCATCAAGCAGCTCAACGATCTCGGCGTAGTTGTGGAAGAGTGGCCCGCACACTAGAAGCGGCTTCATCACCGGCCCATGAAAGCTCGCGGTAAGAGCCGAATCTGGCCCGACTCGCCCATTGTCTGCAGACATCGCGCCCTCTGCTAGACTGGGCGAAACCAACGAGATGAGCTGGGTTTGTCGTGATTGGAGCAGCCGTGAAAAATGCATGGACTTCGAGTTCATGACGATATCGGGCCGCGCAACAGGAGAACATTCGCCAGAGTATCGGCGCACGCGCTTGAGCAACGTGCGAACGACCGCTGCTATACTGCAGGCAAAACCCACCCGATCCGGGGCAAGTTCGGATTCGCCTCGTGCGCGGCCCTCTGAATTCGCAAAATCAATCTGAGACACAATGACCCAATCCCTGGACCATCGCCATCATCTCGAAAGCCTCGATGGCATTCGCGGCATAGCAATCCTGATGGTTTTCTTCTTCCATTACTATCCTCGTAATACGCACAACCCGGTTGCACTTCTTTCCGGGCTGGGCTGGTTGGGCGTCGATCTCTTCTTTACTCTCTCCGGTTTTCTCATCACCGGCATTCTGTACGACACTGCATCACAGGCACATTTCTTCAGGAACTTCTATGTCCGGCGTGCGCTGCGCCTTCTGCCTGTCTACTTTATTGTGGTAGCGGTGATTTTCGGGGTCGGCTGGCTTTACGGCGAGCGCCCAAACTGGTGGGCCCTCCCCTATTTCTTGTATGGCAGCAATATTGTGCAGAACCTCAATATCTCCATCGGTGTTGGCCGCCACCTGCAGATCGGGCATCTTTGGTCGCTGGCGCTGGAAGAGCAGTTCTATTTCTTCTGGCCCCCGGTGGTGTATCTTTTGCGTTCGCGCCGCAAAGTATTTTGGGGCTGCGTCGTGGGCAGCGCCTTTGCCATCGTTCTGCGCTTCCTGCTCCTCATACCTGCCGTGGCCCGCTTCTTTCCGTTTGTTCCCTATAATGCGCTGCCCACGCGGCTCGACAGCCTGCTTCTGGGAGGACTGTTGGCGGTGATTGTGCGCGGCGAAAAAGGCGCCGCGTGGATCAATCCGTTGTACCTGCGCCTCGGCATCGCCGCGGGGATGGCGTGCATCGCGCTTTGCGTGGCAAAAGCCCACACCAGCTATTGGGATAGCCGGCCCATGGCGCTCTTCGGGTATCTTGCCGCGGCTGTCGCCTTCTTCTGCGTCATTGCCCTGTCGCTCCTACCCGCGACCTGGACGCACCGGCTGGGCAGCTATGCGCCGCTGCGCAGTCTTGGCCGCTACAGCTACGGCCTGTACCTATGGCATCAATTGCCGGAAAAGTGGTTCTCCGCCATCACCGCCAAAGGCGAGGCCATGATCCCCATCCCGTTCGTGGGCGGTACTCTGGCCTTCCTCTTCCTGTTGGCGATCAGCGTGGCCTTCGCGGTGCTGAGCTACCACGCGATCGAGCTCCCATGTCTCCGGCTCAAACGCTGGTTTAGCTACGACGACGAGCAAAGATCGCACCGGGTCCACATCGACCAGGTGAGCGTGGCGCGCGCGGAGAGCGCGGTCTGAGAGGAGCGGTTCCTTCTCGGCAGCGATGCGATTTGGATTGTGCTGTCCCACCTTAACCGATTCGCGAAAAACGCGAATCGGCGAAGGTGGCGTGCCGTTTTCGTGTTGGTCAAGTCTGCCATGAAGAGTCGATCGAGCAGATCGATTTGCTGAAGATCGACACGGAGGGGCATGAAATGGACGTGGTGCTCGGAGCATCCTCGACGATCGAGGCCAGGCGCGTTTCATTCATACAGTTTGAGGGTGGCGACCCGTTTATTGACACGCAATATCACTTCCTCGACCTCTGGAAACTGCTTTCTCCGCGATACACCATCTACCGAATTCTTAGGAACGTTCTTATTGAATTGCCTGGTTATTCAACAGATTTGGAAATCTATAAAATCGCCAATTCTCTTTGCGTGCGTGAGGAATCATGCCCATCCGGGCACATCGGTCTAATTCCGAGGGAAAGCGGCATTCCTATTTGATCAAGTTTGCGGCCGCCGCGGGAAAGCGTGGTTGCAGCCGTTGATGGCAACCGCCGCGCCACCCGTCACGCCCCCCAACGCGCTAATATTTCATCGTGAGCAATTCTTCGTTTTCCATCCTCTCGAATTCCGCTCCGCTCGACCATGAACGTTTCTCGGCGCACCGTGAGCTCGAAGACCTCCTGAAAAAATCCCTGCGCGGCCCGGTTCCCTCTGACCTTGTCCGCTTCGATCTCGGCTCGCGCGCCCTTTACGCCGCCGATTCTTCGAACTACCGCCAGTTGCCCATCGGCGTCGTCTTTCCGCGCGACGCGGCCGACGTTGAAGCCTCTCTGGCCGCATGCCGCGCCACGGGCGCTGCTGTTTTGCCCCGCGGCGCAGGCACCAGCCTCGCCGGCCAGTGCGTGAATGTGGCCGTGGTCTTTGACTATTCGCGCCACATGAACGCGCTCGACTCTATCGATCTTGAGGCCAAGATCGCTCGCATCCAGCCGGGCATTGTGCTCGACCGCCTGCGCGATGCCGCCGAAGTTCATCACCTGACCTATGCGCCCGATCCCGCGACGCACTCGCGCTGCACCCTGGGCGGCATCATCGGCAACAACAGTTGCGGCGTCCACGGCCTTTTAGGCGGCAAAGCTGTCGACAACGTGGAATCGCTCGACATCGTTCTCTACGACGGCACGAGGATGACGGTAGGCGCGACGCCGCAGGAGCAATTAGACGCGCTGGTCCGCGCCGGCGGCCGCGTGGGCCAAATCTACGCGGGCCTCGCGCGCATCCGCGACCGCTACGCCGCGCTGGTACGCGAAAAGTTCCCGCGCATTCCTCGCCGCGTCTCCGGTTATAACCTGGACGAGCTGCTGCCGGAAAACAATTTCAACGTGGCCCGCGCGCTGGTGGGCTCCGAGGGCACCTGCGCCAACATCGTCTCCGCTAAGTTGAACCTCACCGCCAGTCCGCCCTTCCGCGTGCTCACCGTGCTCGGCTTCAGCGATGCCTTTGTGGCCGCTGACGCCGTCCCGCTCGCTCTTGAGCACAAACCCATCGGCCTCGAGGGCTTCGATTATTTGCTGGTGGATTTCATGCGCCGCAAGGGCCTCGCGCTGCGCGATCTCGACCGGCTGCCGGAAGGCGTGGGCTTTCTGCTCGTCGAGATGGGCGCGTGGTCCGCGGAGGAGGCCCGCGCCAAGGCCGATACGCTCGCTCGCTCCGCGCACTCCTGGCCCTCCGCGCCGGTCGCGCATATCTGCACGCCGGAAGAAGCGGCTTCGGTGTGGCATGTACGGGAGTCTGCCCTCGGCGCCATGGTTTTCGTGCCCGGCGAGCCCGATCGCTGGGAAGGCTGGGAAGACGCCGCGGTTCCGCCCGCTCAACTCGGCAACTATTTGCGCGCCATCACCAGGCTCATGGCCGAGTACGGCTACCGCAGCCCGCTCTACGGCCATTACGGCCAGGGTTGCGTGCACACCCGCATTAATTTCGACTTCTCAACTCCAAAAGGGATAGAAAAATTCCGCGAATTCATCGATCGCGCTGCCGACGTGGTAATTTCGTTCGGCGGTTCGCTCTCCGGCGAGCACGGCGACGGCCAGGCCCGCGCGGCGTTGCTGCCCAAGATGTTCGGCCCGGAGCTCATGGAGGGCTTCCGCGAGTTCAAAATGCTCTGGGATCCCGACAACCGCATGAATCCCGGCAAGCTCTCTGACGCGGTGCGGGTCTACGACCCCACGGAGAATCTCCGCCACGGAGCGCCAGCCGGCGAGAGCGCGGCGCACTCTACTCTTGCAACGCACTTCGCCTTCGCAAAGGACAACGGCTCCCTGGCGCGCGCTACCGAGCGCTGCGTCGGCGTCGGTTCCTGCCGCAACACCGTGGGCGGCGTGATGTGTCCCAGTTACCGCGCCACCGGTGAGGAGCAGCACTCCACGCGTGGCCGCGCGCATCTGCTTTGGGAAATGCTCTCCGGAGCTCTGCGCGACGAAGGCTTTAAGAGCCGCGCCGTCCACGAGGCCCTCGACCTCTGCCTCAGTTGCAAGGCCTGCAAATCCGAGTGTCCCGTGCAGGTGGACATGGCGGCCTACAAGTCCGAGTTTCTTGCGCAGCGCTACAAAGGCCGCCCGCACCCGCTCCACCACTACATCTTTGGTTTTGCCGACCGCCTCGCGCGCTACGGTTCGCTGACGCCGGCCCTGACCAACGCAATCCTCACCGGCCCGCTGACCAGCCCTCTCATCAAACGCATCGCCGGAGTGGCCCATGAGCGGCAATTGCCCCGTCTGGCGCCGAAAAGCTTCCAAAAAGCGCGAATTTCTTCCACAAATCTCGTCCAAAAGGTCGCCGCACCGCAGGTGCCTGCCGCACTGCAGGTGCTGCTTTGGCCCGACACCTGGAATAACTACTACCACCCGCAATCGCTGCTGGCCGCCGAAACCGTGCTCAGCCTTGCCGGCTTTCGCGTCGAAACCCCGCGCAGGCACATCTGTTGCGGCCGCCCGCTTTACGATTTCGGCCTGCTGTCCGCAGCCCGCTCCTATCTCGCTCAAGTTTTGCGGCGCATGTCTCCGCAGATCGACGCCGGCCTGCCCTTTGTCTTTCTCGAACCCAGTTGCGCCAGCGTCTTCAAGGACGAACTCCTCGAGCTCTTCCCCAACGATCCCCGCGCCAAGCGTCTGAGCGAGCAGGTGTGGCTTTTTGCCGACTTTCTCAGCGCTCGCGCCCCAGGTTTCGTCTCCGGACGCCTCGAAGGCGCGCAAATTCTCATCCACGGCCACTGCCATCACAAAGCGGTCTTTGGCGGCCCGGGCAATGAAATTGCACTTCTCCGCGAGGCCGGCGCCGCGGTCGAACTCATCCAGGCCGGTTGCTGCGGCATGGCCGGCCCCTTTGGCTTCGAGGCCGACAAATTCGAGGTATCGAAGACCATTGCCAATCAGGGCCTGCTTCCGGCGGTCCAGACCGCGGGGCCAACCACGATCGTCGTTGCGGACGGCTTCAGTTGCCGCGAGCAGATCGACCAGCTCGCTCATGTCAAGGCGCTGCACTTTGCCGAGGTTTTGGCGCACAGTTGCCGCTGCGGGGGGTGAATCGCTGCGCTTCGGTCTTCGCGGGGCAGGCTGGCAATCGTATCCCGCACTCCGCGCCCTTTTCGCGCATCCAAGGGTAGGAAGTTCCGCACAGGCTCGTCCCGCAAGGACCCGCGACGGCCAGACGGCATCACGCCGGTAACTTGCGGTAGACTTAGAGTGTTTGGTACCCTCAGGCAGCCTTTGTAGGGTAGTGAAAGGAGAAAGTTCGTCATGGCAGAGGAAAACAAATCCTATGGATTGGCATGGTTCCTGGCCGGATTGGGCGTCGGCGCTCTAGTCGGCATCCTTTACGCCCCAAAGAGCGGCCGCGAGACCCGCGAGGACATCGCGCAAGGCGCCCGCGAGGGCACGGAATACATGCGCGCCCGCACCCGCGAAGCCGCGGAGAATGTGTCTGCGTTGGTCGATAAGGGCAGAGATCATGTAAGTGCCTTCGTCGACAAGAGCAGAGAGCAGGTGGGCGAATACGTCGATCGCAGCCGCGAAGCCATCGATCGCGGACGCGCCCAATGGGAAGAGTTCGTTGAGCGCGGCAAGAACCTTGTCGCCGATCAAACTACCCGGGTGAGCGCCGCCGTTGATGCGGGCCGCGAGGCGTATCAGCAGGCATCCAGCAGCCAGCCGGAAAGCCACGAGGGCTGAGAGCCGGCGGTTTTCGGCTCAGATCCTTCCTGGCCTCATGCGGCTGCATCAATCCCTCCGGCGCTGGGCGCGAGAGCAGTAGAGACAAGCCCTCACGCCGGCTCCGGGCACAACGCCGCTTCTTCCCCCGGAAGCGTGCCTTATCGGTTTTGACTTCAAGACCGCAGTATCCCTGCGCGAGAGCAACGCCATGCCAAAGTTCGATACCCAGACCATTCAACTCGCCCTGGTCGCCATGGTGGCGCTGGCCATGTTGATTCAGGCCATTGTGCTTCTTGCCACACTCTCTGTTCTGCGCAAACTGGCCAAGTCCATTCAAGAAGAGATCGAAGACCTGCGCTCCTCGATCACGCCCGTTGTCGATCAGGCCCGCGATCTCATCACACGCCTCGCGCCCAAAGTTGAAGCCACCGCGGCCGATCTCGCCGTCCTCACCCGCGCCCTGCGCGACCAGACCGCCGACGTGCAAGCCGCGGCCGATGAGATGATTGCGCGCGCGCGCCGCCAGGCCAGCCGCATCGACACCATGCTTTCCAGCGTCCTCGACGCCGTGGACCGCGCCGGCGTCTTTATGGCCGACACCGTTGCCAAGCCCATGCGCCAGCTTTCCGCCTTCCTGGCTTCCGCAAAGGCTGTGGTGGAATCGCTGCGCAGCTCGGAAGGCGCGCCCCGCGCGGAGGCGAATCGCGCATCCGGCGATAACGATCTGTTCGTGTAGCTCCGTGTAGCGCCGGTCTCCTGACCGGCTGTCGTGCGGGCGTCCGCGCCCGCACAGGTTCAGCAGAAAGTCTCCGCATGCGCACACTCGATCCCGCCCAAATCGCGCCCAACGACATTTACAAACTCATGATCGGCATGATCGTGCCGCGTCCCATCGCCTTCGTCTCCACTGTTGACGCGGCCGGAATCAGGAATCTCGCGCCCTTCAGCTATTTCACCGCGTGCAGCTCCAATCCTCCCGTGGTTT
>JBEKIE010000108.1:0-9258 GCA_050011915.1 Occallatibacter sp. | reverse complement strand
CGGAACTTTACAACGGTCTTGGCCTTGATCTTGATGGCCTCGCCGGTCTGGGGGTTGCGGCCCATGCGAGCCTTGCGCTCCGCCTTGACTAAGCGGCCGATGCCGGGAAGTACAAAGACGCCATTCTTCTTGGTTTCCTTGATTGCTGTCTCAGCCAGCAGATCGAGGAAGGCTGCTGCTTGCTTGTTGGTCAGTTCGAGCTTTTCGGCGAGTTGCCGAGTGAGTGCTGTCTTGGTGAGTCCTGATGCCATGGGTAATTCTCCTTTTGGGCTAGCCCTTCGGGCCGCCGGTATGGTGGGCTTCCGCCGATGTGCGTTTACCGCATGGAGGGAGGTTGAACGGAACTTGAAGTGCGCGGAACCCCTGTATTCATGCGGCTACGAAGAACCCTGCCGATGGTTACAATGCGGCTTCGAGGTGGTTAAAGTCAATCGGAAAACACCTGTTTTCCACAGTTTTCTTGGGTTTTTGCGGGGAAATGCCCTATTTTTGCCGGTTTTTCGGCTATACGACCGCTGAAACCCGCAATTGGAGCGGGTTTCGGCAATCGGAAAGCTGTGCACGAAGGCGCAGCCCCAACTCAATGCAGGCCGAAGAGAACGCGCCTTTTGGGCACGAAGACGGCGGCAAGCGGTGTGTTCAGCGCGTCGACCACGGGCGCGGCTACCTTGAAGTAGCGGATCACCGCGTCGGCGAAATCCTTTTTGAGCGCGGCCTTCGCGGGCAGTGTCGCGGCGAGGCCCCATTGGCGGCAGCGGATCAGATCCATCCCCGGATGTTCGCAGGGGAAGCCTTTCGGCGGGCGGGTGAGCGCATTGCCCTCGAACTCGTCGTAATGCTTGCGCACCTTTGCGCTGCGCAGGAGCTTGCGGAACTCCTCATGACGATCGAGCAGCCAGTGCCGGATGGCGGCAAGTTGATCCTTGTCGGGCATGTAGGAGCCGGCGGCGATGACGACTTCCTTTGGGCTCACGGAGAAGTAGTAGCCCGCGCCCGAAGTCTTCTCGAATCCCTGATGCGACCACCACGCGGCCACGTGCGTTTTGTAGGGCCGCTTGTCGGAGCTGAAGCGTGTGTCGCGATAAATGCGAAAGACGGATTTCTCGGCGGGGCGCACGTGGTTGGGCGCGAAGTCGACCATGGCGTCGGTAATTTTGCGCACGACGGCCAGCATGGGCTCGCGGAGCTCGGCCTCGAATTGCTCCTTGCGCGGCTGAAACCACGCGCGATCGTTGTGCCGCGCGAGGTTGCGCAGGAAGGTGAGAGCTTCGGGACGGAACCAGGGAAGGGCGGGGGCGGGCGCAGGCTTTTTCTTGGGAGCCATGTCAAAGAAAGTGTATCGAATCGCCGCCCAGCCGCGCAGATATACACTCCTGCCGCACACACAACAGCGGAGGAAATCCGCGCCTTCTGCAGTATCGTAGATACAGCGCCCATTTCCTCCATGGAGCCCTATCCGATGCGCAAACTCTTGTCCGCACTCTGCGCCGCGCTGCTGGCCGCGGCTGTAGCTCCGCAACTCGTTGCTCAGGCAGCGTCTGCCGAAGCGAACAAGGCTATCGTCCGCCGCGCTTTTGCCGCCTTCGATCAGGGCGACACCGTCACCCTCAACGAGCTTTTCGATCCGGACGGTCCCTGGCACACGCCCACCGGAAAAACCATCCGCCAGGGCGGACCCTTTACCGATCTGGCCGCCTCCTGCCCCATGTGCGCGGCGCTCGAGCAGCGCAAAATTGTCATCGATGTGCTCGTCGCCGAGGGCGACCTGGTCACGGTCCGCTCCACGTGGACCGGCCTCTATACCGGCACGGTTCACGGTGTATCGGTCCGGCGGAAACCCGTGACCCTGATTTACTGCAATATCTATCGGGTTTCCGGCGGCCGTATCCGCGAGAACTGGGCTACCGCTGATCGCCTGTCCTTTGCCGAACAGCTCGGCTTTCAGCTCACACCACCCTCAGGCCCGCAATAATGCGCACTCGAGCGGGCTTTGGCGCCAGTGCCGGCACTAGCTTTAAGAAGCTAATAGCTATCAGCTGCCTTTTCACTTCATCAGCGAATCGCGCAGCCCTTCGGCTTGCGCCAGCTGACCGGAGGGAAGCCTGACCTCGATTGCCCTCCGCACCGGGCTTTGGATCAAGGCGACTTCGCAAATCTGGCCGCCCACGACCACGGCGATCCTGTGACCCAGGTATTTCTGCGTGAAGTCGTGCATCAACTCACCGCCCGCCGGGTCCAGGGTGATCCTGACCCCAGGAGCCTGCTCGTCGGTTTCCACCTCCACGGAATCTACGCCCCAGGGGCGAACGCCGCTGGCGTGCGTCAGTGTCATGTCCGGACTATCGGCCGCCAGTAGAAACAGTTGCCCGTTGCTGGTCCGCGTGATGTATGGGATTTCCGATCCGGCCGGGGCGCTCCCGGTGACCTCCGGTTCGACGCCATTGGCGACGGGGAACCATTTCCAGCCGTTGGGAGCGTCGCCGTTCGCGATGTAGGAGCTGACGTCCGCTTTCTGGAAGACGTCGACACCCGGGCCTGTGGCATCGGATGGGACCGCCCCGTTCAGGGCGAGCAAGCGAATCTCCATGTTGCGGCCTGCTCCCCCGGGCGGCGCGAAGCGGTGGTACATCTGATACCCGTACCACCCGGCTGCCGCCAATGCGCCAAGAACCACCAGAAAAAGAAAAAGCTTGAAAACGATCCTCATGAATTTACCTGCCCGTCCCGGCCATTATCGATCTCATCCAGCAGGATACCAAGGCGAGTTCGCTCAAGCCGCATCGGATCGAGAACGAATCCTGAGAAGCTGAAAGCTGAGAGCCGTCTTTTACCGGATCACCTTCAACACTGCGCGAAACAGCCCATCGAAATCGCCGGCCAGGGCCGGATCCTTCGCAATGGCCTGCTCGATGGCTTTTTCCGCCGCCAGCCGCTGGTAGCCGAGGTTGGTCAGAGCGGAGAGCACATCGTCCACGGCCGGGCCCTGCACGGAGGGCTGCGCGGGAGCGACGGCAAAATCGTCGAGCTTGTCTTTGAGTTCGACCACGAGGCGCTCGGCCAGCTTTTTGCCCACGCCGGGAATGCGCGTGAGCTGCGCGTGGTCTTGCGCGCGAATGGCCTGCACGGTGTGCTCCGGCGACAACCCGCTCAGCATCTTGATGGCGAGTTTCGGCCCGACGCCGCCCACTGTGATCAGCCGCTCGAAGAGCCGCTTTTCCTCGCGGTCGAGAAATCCGAAGAGAGCGATCTGGTCGTCGCTGACCTGGGTGTGAATGTGCAGCGCGGCCTCAGCGCCTAAGGAAGGCAGCGCCGTAAACGTAGGCACGGAGATGGCCACGTCGTAGCCGACGCCCGCGGCCTCGACGATGGCCTGGCCGGGCTGCTTAAAGATGAGTTTGCCGCGCAGGTGAGCGATCATTGTTGCTTATTGTAGAATCCCCATCCGCCTGGCGACGCGCTCCATGGTTTCGAGCGCGCGGTCGAGCTGGGCGTGGGTGTGTTCGCTGGTCACAATGGCGCGGATGCGGGCCTTGCCTTCCGGCACGGTCGGAAAAGCGATGCCCGTCGCCATCACGCCTTCCTCGAACAACGCGCGGCTGAACTCCATGGCGGCGCGACCTTCGCCGACGATGATGGGCGTGATGGGCGTTTCTGTGGCAGGTGTGGTGACTCCGCCAATGTTGAAGCCCAGGCGCTTGAGCTCGCCCTGGAAGTGGCGGGTGTTCTCCCAGAGGCGCTCGATGCGCTCGGGCTCGGCCTCCAGAAGATTGAACGCTTCAATGCAGGTGGCCGCGACCGACGGCGGATGCGAGGTGGAGAAGAGAAACGGGCGCGCGCGGTGATAGAGATAGTCAATGAGGTCGCGCGAGCCGCAGACGTAGCCGCCCAGCGCGCCGATGGCCTTCGAAAGCGTGCCCACCTGCACATCCACGCGGCCGTGCACGCCAAAGTGATCAACTGTCCCCCGGCCATTACGGCCCAGCACGCCCGAGGCGTGGGCGTCATCGACCATCATGATGGCGCCGTACTTCTCAGCCAGCGCGGCCAGTTTGTCTACCGCGCCGATGTCGCCATCCATCGAGAAGACGCCGTCAGTAATCACCAGCTTGTGGCCCGGCGTATTTTCGAGTCCCTGAAGAAGTTCTTCGCAATGGTCAGCGTCCTTGTGCCGAAAGACCTTGATGGTCGCTCTTGAGAGGCGCGCGCCATCGATGATCGAGGCGTGGTTGAGCTCGTCGGAGAGGATGAAGTCTTCCTTGCCGAGAATGGCGCTGACCGTTCCGGCATTGGCCGTGAAGCCGCTTTGAAAGACTACGCATGCCTCGACATTTTTGAAGCGCGCAATCCTCTCCTCGAGCTCCATGTGGATGCGCATGGTTCCGGCGATGGTGCGGACGGCGCCCGAGCCAACTCCAAAAGCGTATGTCGCGGCGACGGCTGCTTCAACCAGCTTGGGGTGGTTGGCGAGGCCGAGGTAGTTGTTGCTCGCCAGGTTGATGACCTCGCGCCCGTCGTAGTGGCACACAGGCGCCTGCTGGTCGTCAAGCACGCGCAGCCGAAAGTGCGTGCCCTTGGCGCGGAGATCATTGAGAGCGGCTGTCAGATGAGCGAGCTGGGGGCGCGGAGCGGCCTGGGTCATGGCAATCAACCTCAAACAGAAAGCATAGCGCGGAGGCCGGATGGCCTTCCGGCGAGTCGCGCGTCAAAGAACGAGAGGGGCGGCAGGGCCGGCGGTGCGGGGTTGGCCGGGCAGCGCCCTCGGCGGATACAATAGGGGTTTACGCGAAGGGAAACCGGCGAGGCGCCGCAGGGCGATACGCTAATTTTCTGAAGAGCCCGATTTTTTAATGAGTTTGGAGCAGGTGCACGTGATAGGCAAAAACTGCCGCAAGTTGCGGCTTCATTGGGTTGCGGGATTAGGCATCGCACTGGCGCTGTTTCCGGCGGTGCGCGTATTCGGCCTGACCACAACTTCCACTGCGCTTTCGGCGCAAACGAGCACGCAAACCTGTCCCACAACAGGGCTTACCACCACTTTGACCACTCTGACGGTCACTGTAACCGGCGCGGGGGGCGTGCCCACGGGGATGGTGAATCTCGAGGACGAGGCAGGCGGCATACCGGTCGAAATCGCCAGCGCCACGCTCAACGCCAGCGGCCAGGCGATCATTTCGCTTTATCTCAACAACGGCTCGCACACGCTGCTTGCCGTGTATGCCGGCAGCTCGACCTACTCAACCTCCACTTCCCTGCCGGCGTCTGCGTCCATCAGTTCGCAGTGCGACACGCAGTTTGCGGTGTCGGTTTCCATTGTTTCGCCGCCCAGCACTTCGGCGATGACGCTGACCGCCGGTCAATCCGGAACAGCCACTGTCACGGTGACGCCGTCCGAGGTATTCGTCGCCTCTCTGAACACGACCGGGGCTCCTTCATTTATTACCGTTTCCTGCTCGGGTCTGCCGAGTCAATCCTCCTGCACGTTTACGCCGGAGAGCCTGGAGATTCTGCCGGGCCAGGATGCCGGCGTCATCAGCAACATGCTGGTTCAGACGCAAGCCGAGACCGCAGGCGCTGTGCCGCCCGCACAGCCCGGGCACAAGAACAGTGCTGTCGCGTGGGCCATTCTGTTGCCCGGCATGTTGGGCCTGGGCGGGTTGGCATGGGGAGCGCGCCGGCGCCGCTGGTTGCAACGGCTTTCGCTGGTGGCGCTGGTGGGTCTTGTAACCACCCTGGGCGCATCGGGCTGCAGTCCGCTCTACTACTACTACAACCATGGTCCAAGCGTGCCGCGAGCGACTCCCACCGGCACGTTTACCGTGACCATTGCCGGGCAGTCGAGCAACGGAGTCACCGCCATCACCAACACCACCACGATGCAACTGACCGTACAGTAGGGGCCATTGCCTGCGAAATTGCGGTCAGGCCCTACACTGTCAGCATGAAGCGCCGGCATCCTTTTCCCGCCGAGGTCTATGCACTGGTGGAGCACACGCCGGCCACGGTGCTGCTCGAAGGCGGAATACCGGATCCAAGCGAATCGAATGAGGAGCCCCGGACCGAACGCCGGTCCGAATCCCGGTCCGAACCCTGGACGCGTCTGTTCACGGCTCCGGTGCGTGTGTGCGCCGCGTGGCAGGCGGCAGAGATTCCTGCGCTCTTTGCGGAGATGGAGAGCGCGGTGGCCGCGGGGCTGAGCGCGGCGGGATTCTTCAGCTACGAGTGCGGCAACTGCTTTGAGCCGAAGGCCGCGATGCGCCCGAACCGCGAGGGCCAGCCGCTGGCATGGTTCGGGATCTACGAGCGGAGTTACGTATTCGATCACGATAAGGGGACTTTTGCGGAGGGCGAGCCGCCGGAGCTCGAGCGTTTTCGCGACGGCAGAGCAGGCGCGGAAGACCGGACGGACGGGTCGGAAGCGGAGATTGTCGCGGAATTTGCCCTCACTGAAACCGAATACGTAGGGCGCATCGCGGCGATTCATGAATGGATTCGCGCCGGCGATGTGTATCAACTAAATTTCACGGCGCCGTTTCACATCAAATCTCATTTCACGGCGCAGGGCAGCGTTGCGGCGCTCTACGCGCGGTTGCGCGCGCGCCAGCCGGTCGACTACGGCGCGTTTTTGCATTGGCAGCTGGGCCGGCACATCCTGTCGTTTTCGCCGGAGTTGTTTTTCCGCATTGAAAACGACGGCCCGACGCGCCGCATCGTGACGCGGCCCATGAAAGGCACTGCGCGCCGCGGGCGCACCACGCGCGAAGACCGTGAGATTGCCGAGTGGCTGCACAACGACCCCAAGAATCGCAGCGAAAACGTGATGATTGTCGACCTGCTGCGCAACGACCTGGGCCGTGTGGCGCGAACCGGGAGCGTGCGCGCGGAGCGGCTGTTCGACGTGGAGCGCTACCGTACGCTCTGGCAGATGACTTCGACGGTGAGCGCGGAGTTGCGGCCCGAAGTGGACTTTCACGAGATTTTTCGCGCGCTCTTTCCTTCAGGTTCTGTCACAGGTGCTCCAAAGGTCCGCTCAATGCAATTGCTCGCCGAGTTGGAGGATGCGCCGCGCGGCGTATACACGGGCGCCATCGGCTACTTTTCGCCCCAGCAAACAATCTTCAACGTGGCCATTCGCACGCTCGAGCTCGAGGGAGGGCGCGGAACCATGGGCGCCGGCAGCGGCATCGTCATCGACTCCGATCCAGTGGAGGAGTACCGCGAGTGCCTGCTGAAAGCGGAGTTTCTCACGCGCAGTGCCGGCCGGCAGCCCGAGCGTTTTTCGCTTATCGAGACGATGCTGTGGGATGGCAGCTATTCGCTTCTCGATTTGCACCTCGACCGGCTTGAGGATTCGGCGGAGTATTTCGACTTTGCGTGTGATCGCGCGGCGGTTAGAGCGGCGCTCGAAGAGCACGCGCGGCAATTTGCGGAGGGTTCGCCGCGCAAGGTGCGGCTGCTGCTCGATGCAGAAGGCAAGCTCGAGATCACGAGCGAAGTTCTGACCCTACGCGACGACTCGAACCGCATCGCGCGTGTGCGCATCGCACCGCAACGCACCGATCCTGCCGACGCGATGCTTTACCACAAGACCTCGCATCGCCCGCTTTACGCGCCCGCGTTCGAACAGGCCGTGCGCGACGGCTTCGACGACGTGCTCTTCCTGAACCAGCGTGGCGAAGTGACGGAAGGCGCCATCAGCAATGTTTTTGTGGAGAAGGACGGCCGCTGGTCGACTCCGCCGGTCGAGAGTGGCTTGCTGGCCGGCGTTTTCCGGCGGCATTTGCTGGCAACGCGGAACGAAATCGAAGAGCGCGTGCTGTTTCTCAACGATCTGCGCCAGGCCGATGGCGTTTACCTCGCCAACGCCGTGCGCGGCCTGCGGCGCGCCACCATTGTCTGGTAACTCTTCGAGCCGCGCACCTTTCGACATTCGCTCCGTAGGTGCGGTGCGAACGTTTAGGTTCTGTCTTCTATCAGTGGTAAAACGATGGGGGGAGCGGAAACGATGCGAAACCGGCGGGATCTGCAATCGGGGAAGATCGATCTCTTCAGGGCGATTGCTGTCGCCGCGCTTTTCGCCGCCGGAGCCATCGCCGCAACGGCGCAGACTATGGATGAGACGTGGCTGCGGCATGGCTATTTCCACGGGTTCCCGCCAGTTCCCATGCACGTCCGGGCGCTGGGTCACGAGCCGATCGAGAAGACCGCAGTAAAGGAGATCGTCAACGGGGTCGATCGCCTCTTTGGTAGCGCTCCGTCCTCCGGCGGAGACGGGGCGAGCGACGAGATTGTCGTCGGCACGGTCCAGGAGTTTCGATCGGCTTACCCCAAGCTCAACGTTCCTTCTACGCTTTCGCCCGAGGGTTTTTGGATCGCCGAAATGGATTCGGCTGGCAGGCAACTCGTCGTAGTTGTCGGCGGAAGTGAGCGCGGCGTACTTTACGGCGCTTTTGCACTGATTCGAAAAATCGCGACAATCAGCTGGAATCCTAAGACCACAATTACCGAAGCCCCCGCCATGCCCATCCGCTGGACCGACGAGTGGGACAACGCCGATGGCACCATCGTTCGCGGCTATGCAGGCCGATCGATCTTCTTCGAGAACGGCAAGGTGCGCGACGATCTAAACGCCGTGGGCGAGTACGCGCGGCTGCTCGCGTCAGTCGGCATCAACGGATGCAATGTGAACAACGTCAATGACGCCGCGCCGTTCCTTGAGCCGCAGATGATTCAAGGCCTCAAGCGCATTGCCGACACGATGCGCCCGTGGGGCGTGCGGCTGGCCATCAGCGTCGACATCGCCAGCCCGCAAAAGATCGGCGGTCTCAAGACATTCGACCCGCTCGATCCAGCCGTGCAGGCTTGGTGGGCCGCAAAGGCCGATGAGATCTACGCCGAGATTCCGGACTTCGCGGGATTCACGGTGAAGGCCGATTCGGAGGGCCAGGCCGGACCGGCAAGCTATGGCCGCAGTCCCGCCGATGCGGCGAATCTGCTGGCCCGTGCACTCGCGCCTCACGGCGGCGTAGTGCTCTATCGCGCCTTCGTCTACAACAATCACCTCGACTACAACGATATGAAAGCCGACCGCGCGCGCGCCGCTTACGACATCTTCCATCCCCTCGACGGCAAGTTCGACGCGAACGTGATTGTGCAGATCAAATACGGCCCCATCGACTTCCAGGCGCGCGAGCCGGTGTCGCCGCTCTTTGCGGGCCTTGAGAAAACCAACTCCGCCATGGAACTGCAGATCACGCAGGA
>JBEKIE010000107.1:0-9270 GCA_050011915.1 Occallatibacter sp. | reverse complement strand
CAGTTGCTGGCTTCGTGCTTGTACCGGGGGTGGGGTAGGGGTGGGAGGGGGGAGGGGGGTGGGTACGGGGGTGGTACGGACCGGGGACATAGCTGACACTTTGAACCGGGGACATACCCGACACCTCGACGGGAGCGTTGGTTCGGGCCGCGACGGAGATCAGATGCAATCAGCATGGAACCATTGTGCGCCGGGAAGGGGAAATGATCTGCAGGATGCAGGCGAGAAAAAAGCAATGACTAAGCGGCTTAAAGAAAACGAGTTAGACCGATTGTGGCGGAGCGATTCGGCGGGGCGGGCTTGACTTGGGACTGGCCGTTATCCGCGTGGGCCGAAGAGTCTTCTTTCAGGTGATCTAAATCACAATTGACCGTCACCCCCGAGCGGTATAAGAAGGTTGCTATGTGTCTGGCGATTCCTGGAAAAGTCGAAGAGATCACCACCGACGGCCTTATCCGCATCGGCCGCGTCAACTTCGGCGGCGTGGTCAAGAAGGTATGCCTCGACTACGTGCCCGAGGTCGAGGTCGGCGACTACACCATTGTCCACGTGGGCTTTGCCATCTCGAAAATCGATGAGGAGACCGCCGAGCAAACCCTCGCCGACTTCCGCGCCCTGGGCGTGCTCGATGAAGAACTGGCGAGCGAAGAAGAAGCCTTTGCCCGCGCGGCGCAGAGACCGCAGTCGCGGTGCCCCGATGGAAGCTGTGAAACGTAGCGGAGCTAGCGGGGTTAGCGGAGCTGGCGGTGCTAGCCTAACTCCGCTAACTCCGCCAGCCCCGCTAGCTCCGCTTATTGACCTATGAAGTATCTCAACGAGTTTCGCAACGGCGAGATTGCCCGAGCCCTGGCGCGCGAAATCGCACAGGCGACCACGCGCCCCTGGAAGATCATGGAAGTTTGCGGCGGGCAGACGCACTCCATCATCAAGAACGGCATCGATCAAATGCTGCCGGCCGGTGTGGAGATGATTCACGGCCCGGGCTGCCCCGTCTGCGTCACTCCACTCGAACTGCTCGACAAGGCACTGGCCATCGCCGCGCAACCCGGCGTGATTTTCTGTTCTTTCGGCGATATGCTGCGCGTTCCCGGCACCGACGCCGACCTGTTCCAGATCAAGGGCCGCGGCGGCGACGTGCGCGTGGTCTATTCGCCGCTCGACGCGGTTGAATTGGCCGTCAAGAATCCCGACAAGCAGGTGGTCTTCTTCGGCGTGGGTTTTGAGACGACCGCGCCGGCCAACGCCATGAGTGTGCATCTGGCCAAGCGTCGCGGGTTGAAGAATTTTTCTGTGCTCGTCTCGCACGTGTTGGTGCCGCCCGCCATCTCCGCCATTCTGCAATCGCCCGGCAACCAGGTGCAGGCCTTTCTCGCCGCCGGCCACGTCTGCAGCGTGATGGGTTACTGGGAGTATCCGCCGCTGGCGGAAAAGTTTGGCGTGCCCATCGTCGTCACGGGCTTTGAGCCGCTCGATCTGCTCGACGGCATCCGCCGCGCGGTGGTGCAGCTCGAAAGCGGCCGTCATGAAGTGGAGAACGCCTACAGTCGCGTCGTTACCTTCGAGGGCAATCGCCCCGCGCAAAAGCTGTTAAGCGAAGTCTTTGAAGTCACCGATCGCGCCTGGCGCGGCATCGGCGTCATTCCCGAGAGCGGCTGGCGTCTCAATGCCGACTATCGCGAATTCGACGCCGAAGAGCGCTTTCATATCACCGGCATACACACCGAGGAGTCGCCGCTTTGTCATTCTGGAGATGTCCTGCGAGGAGCCATCAAGCCGGCCCAATGCCCGGCGTTCGGCAAGGAGTGCACGCCGCGCCATCCGCTCGGTGCGACCATGGTTTCGAGCGAAGGCGCCTGCGCCGCGTATTACAACTATGGCCGCTTCCTCTCGGCGGAGGATCTGGCAAGCGCCGGTTCCGCGTTTTCGGGGGTTGCGCATGGCTGACGACGTCAAGGTTGCCACGCCCGACTTCTCCAACTGGTCCTGCCCACTGCCGCTGGCCGACTATCCCACCATCGTGATGGGACACGGCGGCGGCGGCAAGCTGGGCAATGAGCTGGTGGAGCATCTTTTTCTGCCGGCGTTCCGCAATCCGGCGCTCGAAAGCCTGGGCGACGCAGCAGTTCTTGAAACGGCAGGCGCGCGACTCGCAATGAGTACCGACTCGTTCGTCGTGCAGCCGCTGTTTTTTCCGGGCGGATCGATTGGGGAGTTAGCTGTGAACGGAACGGTGAACGATCTGGCCGTCTCCGGCGCGGAGCCGAAGTTTCTGAGCGCGAGCTTCATTCTCGAAGAAGGCTTTCAGTTGGCTCAGCTCGCGGCGATTGTTAGCGACATGGCCAAAGCCGCCGCAACCGCGGGCGTCAAAATCGTCACCGGCGACACAAAGGTTGTCGAACGCGGCCACGGCGACGGCTGCTACATCACAACTGCCGGCGTTGGAGTTTTGCGCCCCGGCATTCAGGTGGGCCCGCATCGCGCCGAGGTCGGCGACGCGATCGTCGTCTCGGGAACCATCGGCGACCACGGCATGGCCATCATGAGCGTGCGCGAAGGCCTCGAGTTCGAGAGCCAGATCCGATCGGATTGCGCGGCCCTCAACGGCATGATTGCCGAGGTTCTCGACGCCGCAGGCGCTCAAGTCCACACCATGCGCGATCCCACGCGCGGCGGCCTCGCGTCGACGCTGAACGAGATTGCGCACTCCTCCAATGTCGGCGTCGTAATCGACGAGAGCCAGGTCCCCGTGCGGCTCGAAGTGCAATCCGCGTGCGAGTTGCTCGGTCTCGACCCGGTGTACGTGGCCAATGAGGGCAAAGCCGTTTTCTTCGTCGCGCCCGATGTTGCCGATCGCGTGTTGGCGATTTTGCGCGCGCATCCGCTGGGCCGTGACGCGGCGCGCATCGGCCATGTGACCGCGGAGCACAAACACATGCTCGTAGCGCGCACCGCCATGGGCGCCAACCGCGTCATTCCCACCATGATCGGCGAGCAGTTGCCGCGGATTTGCTAGCGGCCGGTTGCGGTTCCTGCGCCTTTCACTCTTTTCACTCCTTTCATTCATTACTCGCCTTTTTTTCTTAGTTTTTTCTAAGTACATTCGTAAGTCGAGTCCGCTTAAATTCAGGTCTTTCTCACTCAATCACCAGCGCCCTCCGCCGATGAATGAGAAAAGGCAAAGACCGCGGCCGCGCCAAACCAGGCGCGCTACGGCCTTTGTTTTTCTGGAAGGCCGGAATGTTCCCTCGAATCAGAGACCTCTCAGTGTTTGCCGCGCTGTTGCTGCTCACGAGTTGCGGCGGCGATCTGCGCACAGCGCTCTCTTCGAGCGGACCCACGACTCCCATCAATATCGATGAGTCGCATCTTGTCACCCTCACGGGCAATGTGCCGCCGCGGGCGCGCATTGGAATCGACGAGGGCGCGGTCAGCGCTGGCACGCGGCTCGACCGCATGCTGTTGGTGCTCCAGTCTTCTCCGGCGCAGCAGACAGCGCTCGATACTCTGGTCGAAGCGCAGCAGGATTCCAACTCGCCGAATTATCGGCAGTGGCTGACGCCGGCCGAGTTCGGCGTGCAGTTTGGAGCCGACGATTTGCAGATGGCGCTCGTGACAACATGGCTCGCCGGCCACGGATTCACCGTTGAGGAAACTTCTGCGGGGCGCCGATTGATCGCATTCTCCGGCACTGCGGGCCAGGTAGCGAGCGCCTTTCACACCGAGTTGCACCGCTATGCCGTGGATGGCGTAGAGCACATTGCCAACTCCAGCGACCCGCAGATTCCCGCGACGCTCGCCGGAGTCGTCGCCGGCGTGGTGACGTTGAGCGACTTCCGTCGCACATCCGAGATCGCGACAATAATGACTCAACCGGAATACTCTGCGGGCAGCACGCACAATATCTTCCCCGCGGATTTCGCCGCCATCTACGATCTTGATCCGCTTTATAGCGCGGGCACCAACGGCGCAGGCGCGGCAATCGCCATCGCCGGACGCAGCAACATCAGCGTGAGCGACGTGGAAACTTTCCGTTCCATCGCCGGCATTGCAGCCAACACGCCTTCAGTGATTGTCGACGGGACCGATCCCGGGCTGGTCAGCAGCGATCAGAGCGAATCCACACTCGACGTGGAGTGGAGCGGGGCGGTTGCGCCCGCTGCATCGTTAAGCCTGGTGGTCGCAGCCTCAACGGCCACGACGGACGGCGTGGATCTGGCATCCGCGTACATCGTGAATCACGCTACGGCGCAGGTGGTGAGCGTGAGCTACGGCAGTTGCGAGCAGGCGATGGGCGCGGCCGAGCTGACGTTCTACAACAGCCTGTGGGAGCAGGCCGCGAGCCAGGGCATGAGCGTGTTTGTGTCCTCGGGCGACGCGGGCGCGGCCGGATGCCAGACGGGCAATGCCACGACGGGATCGGGCGCGGCGGTGAACGGGCTGTGCAGTTCGCCTTACGCCACATGCGTGGGCGGAACGGAATTCAACGAGGGCACGAATGCGGCGCAGTATTGGTCGGCAACGAATTCCTCTGGGTATGGCTCGGCGCTCAGCTACATTCCCGAAGAAGTGTGGAACGAGAGCGCGCTCGACGGCGGCACGGAGTTGTGGGCATCGGGCGGCGGCGTGAGCGTGGTGTACAAGCAGCCCGCGTGGCAACAGGACGTGAGCGGAACGGCCGCGGCCGGCGGCATGCGCGCCGTGCCCGACGTCGCGCTCTCGGCCGCGAATCACGACGGCTATTTCACCGTTCAGGGCGGCGCCTACTGGATCGTCTCAGGCACTTCAGTGGCGGCGCCTTCGTTTGCCGGCATCGCGGCGCTGGTGACCGGAAAAGAATATGGCAAAGGCCAGGGCAGCGTGAATGCTCGCCTCTATGCATTGGCGGGCGCGGTTCCCAATCCTTTTCACCCCACGCCTTCGGGCAACAACACCGTTCCCGGCGTTGCGGGATTCACGGCGAACGGCGCTACCTACAATCTTGCGACGGGACTGGGATCGGTGGACGGCGCACTGCTGGTGAACGGATGGAACACGAGCTCCGCGTCTGCTGCCCCAACCCTCGCGTTGACGGCGACGGCGCAATCCGCGGCGATCCCCGACGGCGGCTCAGCCATGATTGGTTTCTCTGCGGTCACGGGCGGGTCGTTTACCGGCAGTGTGAGTTTTTCCGTAAGCGGCTTGCCGGGCGGAGTGACTGCTGCGTGGTCGACGAATCCGCTCACCCCGTCTTCGAGCACAAGCACGACTAATGTTGCGCTCAAGCTGACGGCCGAGCCGGGAGCGGGCAACGGCTCGTCGAGTGTTGTGGTGACGGCGTCGGGCGATGGGCTGATCGCGACGCAAACCATCACGGTGACGTTAGCGGCGCGGGTGAACGGCTGCGCTCGCTTCAGTCTGCTGCCCACCAGTTGCAGGCCCCTGCCGAGAATGCCGATTAGCTGAAAGACAGCGGAGTTGGCGTGGTTGGCGACGTTGGCGCTGGCGCTAATTACTGGAACAATGCGAAGGCCTGTTCGATTTGAGCGGGCAGGGCCGCGTGCGTTTCCGGCACAGAGGAGCTGATCTCAAGTACGGTAGCCGGGGGCGTGGTGAGCGCTTTGAGAGCCGATGCCGTTGCCTTCCAGTCGATGGTTCCGCTGCCGGGCCACAGGTGCTCGTCTTTCATGCCGTGGTTGTCGTGCACGTGCACCGTGGCGATGCGCGCGCCGAGGGTTCGAATCGCGTCCGCCGTTCCCACAGTGATGTTGGCGTGGCCGAGATCGAGGCAAACGCCGACATTGTCGAGGTGTCCCATTTCCAGAATCGTGCCCAGATGCTCCGGCGTGGTGGCGTCGCTCAGCAGATTTTCCACCAGCAGGCGCACGCCAAGAGGGCGCGCAAATGCTCCCAGGTGCTCGAGCGCGGTGATCGCAAATTCGATGGTGCGCGGCGACCACTCATCGTCGCGCGCGCCCAGATGCACCACCAGGTTGCGCAGGGGAATGTGCTCGGCGGATTCGAGAGCGCGCTTGATCTCATCCATGGCGTCGATGCGCTGGGATTTGTCGGGGTGCAGCACATTCAGCGGGAGTGCGCCGCTGCGTCCCATCTCGCGATCGGGATAAAGCGGGGCGTGCATGGAAAAGGGTTGGAGCGTGTTGGAGCGGAACCAATCGGCCAGTTCGGCCACGGACTCGCGGCTGGTGTAGTCGAAATGCTGGCGCGCGGCAAAGATCTCCACCGCCTGTGCGCCGGAGCGCTCCGCGAGCTCAAGCAGCCCCGGGTGCAGACGGTGATTCAGAAACAAGTGAGTCGATAGAACGCGCAGCATCGTTGAGTGACCCCTCGCGCCGGACGGATGTGATTTCCAAACCCAACGCTTCTTTCATTTTCGCATTCGGCGAAGGGTTTAGCGCTCGCTTGCGGTTGCTGCTTAAGATGCGGAAGTCAGCTCCCGCGGCATCCGCCTGACGCGTACCGTCTATCATCGAATTTGTCGTAGTGCGCGCACTCGCGTGAAAAAGCTTGTAGGAGTTTGAACCTGTGGACTTGGTGTTTTGGATTGAAGGCAATCCGCCTGTGCCGGTGGCCATTGTGCTTTGCCCATGCGGTGGCAAAGTTCTAAAAGACGAATTGCGCGAGATTGCGCGCAGCGGGGTCCAGACGCTTGTCTCGCTGCTCGAGCCGGAGGAGGCCGATTGGCTTGGCCTTGGCGAAGAAGGTTCGCTTGCCGAGCAGATGGGCATGCACTTTCTCTCCTACCCGATTCAGGACGTTTCTGTACCGGCCAGCATGGTTGCTTTCCGAACCTTTATCTCGGGTTTGGCCGATCGGCTCCGCGCCGGAGAACGCGTGGGTTTGCACTGCAGGGGAAGCATAGGCAGGTCGCCGCTCACCGCGGCGTGCACACTGATCCATCTCGGGTGGAACGCGCAGGACGCTTTGGCGGCCATCCAGGCGGCGCGCGGCTGCTCCATTCCGGATACGAAAGAGCAGTTGCGATGGGTTCTGAACTACAAAGCGCAGCCATGAGCGGGAGTCAAGCGGAGCTAGCGGAGTTAGCGCGGCTAGCGGAGCTAGAGCGGCCGCCGAGCGCAGTGGGATTTCACGCGCGTTGGGTCGGAAAAACCCGAGAGGGACTCACTTGAGCCCTGAGCCCAACCCGAATCCGATTGTCGATCTGAGCTTTCCGCACAAGTGGCAGGCGGAAATCCTAGCCGCGCGGCCGTTGATTCTGCCGCCGCGTCACTTCGTCTACCCGCGCGCCGCCGAGGAAGTGGAGCGCGGTGCGCTCGAAGTGATGATCTGTCCCGACGCTCCAGACGCGCTGCCGTTTCTTGCCACCTGTGCCCTGGGATTTCGCGACCCGGCTGCTCCCACTGGACTTTGGTCCACTCCAGAACCAGAAGCAATCTGCGCCGTCGCGGGAGGGTACGCATATCTCATCGACACTACCGCGCCCGAGCATTTCACCATGCTTCCTTACCGGCCGGTGCTGGAAGTGCGCGCAGCGGCTCCGGAGGGCCTGCTCCTGTTCGTCGGCCATCATTCGATTCTCGCGTGGGGGCCGAGCGGAAAGGCGTGGGAGTCGGTGAAACTCTCCGATGAAGGCGTCACGATCGCCAGCATCGAATGCGGCCTGCTGCGCGGAACGGGTTGGGAGATGAAAACCGATCGCGAGAAGCCGTTCGCGCTCGATCTGCGGACCGGAGTACTTGTTCCCTCGCACGGCGCCTGACTCTCAATCGTCCTTGTCGCCGCCCATCTCCCAAGTCATTTTTAAGATGACACCGACGGGATTGCTGTGCGGGCCTGCGCCCATTGGCATGCCGATTCCAGCTTCGAACCGGTGCGGTAGGTGCTTGTAGATTCCCGGCGTTACGTAAAAGCTGTTCACGCCCGTATCGCGGCGGCCGTTGAATTCCAATGTGGGAATCCAATGGTGCGGGAGCGGCCGGTCCGTTGCGACGTTGTATTCGAGCGAAGTGTCGTCGCCAAGTTCCGGAATGAAGCTGGTGTGAATCTGCAGCCTGCCGAATGCCTTGGCAACGAGCAGCTCCGGCTCGTAGCTCAGGTCGCCGCGCCCGGTAAGCGGCGCATTCACACCCATGGCTGCACTCAGCGCAAAGGGATGATTGCCGCGAATGAACTGGTAAAGAACGCTGATGTCGGCGGCGCTCCAACTCACCGGAATCTCGCTCGTGGGCATGGATTGGATGCCGTAAGGAGCTTCGAATCCCAACTGCAATCGATCCGTGAGGCCGTATTCGATGTCAAGATCGGCGGAGTCGCCGTCCATGGAGCCGCCCCGCCCGCGAGATGCCGCACTGTCGACGGTGAATTGCAGCTCGCCGTTTTCTTCACTGCGAACCGCCTCGGAAAGAAAGAACTCTTCGATATAAACCGGCAACGGTCCGTTGGCGGTTACCGGGGGCGGCAATCCCGCGGCGGGTTGCGAAGTGGGTTTCTGGCCCGCGGCAACGACCGTCGCGCCAGTAAAGAAACAAAGAAAGGCAATCCGCACCCAAAGCGGCATCTGAATGCTTCGTATTCCCAGCAAAATGTCCTCGATTCCCGTTGCTTGCGGTGAAAAACGGCGCGGGATGCGCGCGACAAGACGCACGCAACCCCGGAACGTGCCCGGCAAGCAGAGGAATCAGATGCGAAGCGGGATAAAGGGAGGAGATGTGCCCGAGAATAGCGGCAGTGGCGCGACGGAACGATGCAGAGCGCGGGCCGGCTGCGGCTTGAGACGCGCCAATCGAACCTGGCGGCAGCCGATGCGGACTGCAGCAAAGACAGCCGCGGCCAGCAGGCCGGCGGCAATCGCCAACACGGCGACATGGAACTCGGTGTCGCTCGCGAGACCCGGTGTCGCATCCCAACTGTCGAACGCCTCCAGCACCGGAGCGAGCAGGGCTGCAAAAAGCAGCGCCACCAGAGCGCGCCGGAGGAAGGATCCGATCATGAAGAAATCTTACAGGACACAGGCGGCATGCGCCGCGAGGGCTTCGATCGGATGAATTCCGCCGTTCCGGTTTTCCGGCAATAGCGCTGAATTAAATTTGCGAAAAGCAAATGCAGGCCCCCGTTCGACGCAGATTGTCCGAGAAGCAAAAGCAACCGCATATCCTTCCACTCGCTTTGGCGCATTTCATGCGTCAAAGCTCGCTCAGGATGACAGTTCTATTCTTCATTGGATTTCAGATTCAGGAGACCGGCGCACCATTTCCGCGGCTGCGCAATCATGAGGTTTCGGAACCAGCTCCGTCAGCTCCGCTGTTCTCCCTC
>JBEKIE010000106.1:0-9538 GCA_050011915.1 Occallatibacter sp. | reverse complement strand
CATCATTCCTCTCTTCAGCCCTTCGGCCAGGTTCTCGTCGGCATAGCGCACTCCAGCGGAACCCTGGTTCAGGGCTCCAACTCCGCGACCACCAATCCCGGCGCGGCCTTTGCCTCGAACCTTGGCGGAGGCCTCGACCTGAACACTACACGCCGCTTCTCCATCCGCCTGTTCGAAGCCGACTACCTCGTGACCACCTTCAACAATGGCACCAACAACCACCAGAACAACCTGCGCATCGGCGCCGGAGTGGTTGTTCACTTTTGAGAGAGATGACGGGAAGAAGAATTCGCTCGTGCTCCTCGAACATCGGCTGATGGATTCAGTGCCTCCAGAATATGGGCGCCGTAAACGGCTTTGCCGGTCGCATTCTCAATCATTGATTCAGGACCAATGCGGAATGGCAATCTGCCGCTCGTGGGTAGTGGGTCAGTTTGAAACGAACCATCCCTCAGGGGCTAAAGCCCCTTTTATTTTCGGGCCCTTGCGGCACGACTGAAGTCGTGCCCTTTCAAAACAAATTCAGACTGACCCACTACCCGCTCGTGACGCCACTTTGTTCTCCATGCCCGCCATCGATTTATACTCGAATACCAGCGTGACACTTAACCGACGCTCATAAGACGCGGGTGACAATGCCGGATCAGGACGATTTTTGGGATGAATTGCTGACCTATATCGAGGCGCATAGCGTCATACCCGTGATCGGCCCGGAACTGGTCATCGTCGATTATCAGGGACGGCGCGAGCCCTACTATCGATTGCTGGCGCGCGAGCTCGCGACGCGATTGAAGCTCGACGATCCCGGCCCAGATGCGACGCTCGATCGGGTGGTCGGAGCCTATCTCGCCAAGCCCGGCAGCAGACGGCAGTCGGTCTATCGCGAGTTGGGCGATATCGCCGGAAAGTTCCAGGTCGGAATTCCGGAGCCGCTGCTGCAACTCGCGAGCATTCGCGATCTGAATCTTTACGTGAGCTTTTGCACCGATAATCTTCTTGCCCAGGCCATCAACGCGGCGCGTTTTGGCGGACGCGCGGAGACCCGCGAGCTGTCGTTCAATCCCAGCGAAGCCGGCGACCTGCCCGACGGTTCGCGCGATGCGCCGCTGGTTTATGGACTGTTTGGACGGATATCGGTGCTGCCCAAGTATGTGGTTGCGGAAGAGGACGAGCTCGAGTGGGTCACCGCTCTGCAGATTCCGGAAAAACGCCCTGAGCGGCTCTTCGATGAACTGGGACGCAATCATTTGTTGTTTCTCGGCTGCCGCTTTCCTGACTGGCTGGCGCGTTTCATCATTCGCACGACCAAAAACTCGAAGCTCTCAACCGAGCGCGGCTTCTCGGAGTATTTGATCGACGCTGACGTGGTGGCCGACTCGCCTCTGGTCGCATTCCTCACCAGCTTCAGCCGTGAAACCCAGGTGGTGGCGCAGGACCCGATCGCCTTCGTAGCCGAATTCGCCCAGCGCTGGCGGCAACGCCAAGGCGGCGACGCCGCGGCCAAGGAGCCGGAACCCGGCCCGATGCCGGAGACCATGCCACCGGGCAGCTTGTTCATCAGCTATGCCAGCGAGGACCGTCCGGCGGCGCTGCGGCTCGCGTCGGAACTGCAGGCCGCGGGACTGCCTGTCTGGCTCGACCGCCAACAACTCGATTGGGGCAGCGACTACTCGGCCCGCATTCGGCTCGCGATCCAGCAGTGCGCCCTGTTTGTGCCCTTGCTGTCGCGCACTGCGGAACAACGCACCGGATTCTTTCGCAAGGAATGGTCCTGGGCCAGCGAGCGGAGCCTGGATTTTACAGGCAGCAGCCTTGCCTTCCTGTGCCCGCTGGTGATCGACGATACTCCCGTGGTGACCAGCAACGAAATTCCCCCGTCCTTCAAGTCGGTGCACATCGAACAAGCCCCCGACGGCAACCTTCAGGCGCACCAGGCAGAAGTGATCGTGAAAGCCTTCAACGCCATGCGCGCTCGTATTGAAGGCAGGCCATGACCGAGCTTCCCATTATCGACGCCGAACGCCCGTGGCCGGGATTGCTGCCGTTCACTGAAGACGCGCGCATGTTCTTCCACGGCCGCGAATCCGAAACGGACGAATTGTTTCGTTTGATCGAACGCGAACCATTAACAGTATTATTCGGTCAATCCGGATTGGGAAAATCCTCGCTGCTGAATGCCGGCGTATTTCCGTTGCTGCGCCGCGCCGGTTACCTGCCGGTGTACCTGCGCCTGAATCTTGACGCTACAGCGCCCGCGCTCATCGAGCAGGTGTGGCATGCGCTCATCTGCGAATGCGTCGACCACGAGGTGAGCGCGACCGCGATCCTGCCGGGCGACGGCCTCTGGCAATATCTGCATCGTCCCAGCACGCGGTTCCTCAATCCCCATGGGCGCCCCGTCGTGCCCGTGATGGCCTTCGATCAGTTTGAAGAGATCTTTACGCTTGGCAAGCAAACACCGGAGCAAACCGCCCGCACACAGGTGCTGCTGCAACAGTTGGGCGAACTGATTGAAAACCGGCTGCCGCCCGCGCTTGAAAGCGAACTCACCGAACATCCGGAGCTCCTGGATCAATTCGATCTGCTGCGCCAGAACATCAAAATCGTGTTCACTTTTCGCGAGGACTATCTGGCCGACTTCGAAGGCCTGAAGACCCTCATTCGCCCCATCATGCAAAACCGCATGCGCCTGGCGCCCATGCGGGGCGACCGTGCGGCCGAGGCGATCCAACACGTGGGCGCGGGCCGCCTGAACGCGGCCGTCGCGGCGCGCATCGTCAGGTTTGTTGGCGGGGCGGCGAGGGACGACGCCGGAAAACTCGAGGAGATTTCGGTTGAGCCGGCGCTCCTTTCGCTGGTCTGTCGCGAACTGAACGAGCAACGCATAGCCCGCGGGCAAACAGAGATCACTGCCGACTTGATCCAGGGCGAAAACACACAGCAGATTATCGCGCAGTTTTACAATCAGGGATTTGCCGGCCTGGATCTCCGGGTGCGCTATTTCGTCGAGGATCGGCTCCTGACCGCTGCAGGCTACCGCGACAGTTGCGCTTTGGAAAATGCGCTGGCTGAGCCCGGCGTGAGCGAAGAGGCGATTCAGACTCTGGTGGATCGACGCATCCTACGCCGCGAGGAGCGCGGCGGATTGGTTCGGCTGGAACTCATCCATGATGTTTTGGCGATCGTGGCGAAGGCCAGCCGCGATGCGCGCCGTGAGGCTGCGGCGCTCGAAGCCGCACATCTGTTGCTGGCCAAGCAAAGGCGTCGCCAGCGAATCGTCGCCGTGTGGGCCGCGGTTCTGGTTGCGGGACTGGTGGGGGTTTCCTGGCTAGCAGTGATCGCGAGCCGGGGGAAGAAAGAGGCCGTTGCTGCCCAGAAACAAGCCGATCAACAGGCCAAGCGCGCCATCGATCAGCAGCAGATTGCTCAGAGCGAAAGTGTTCGTGCGGTGAATGCGGAACAACTGGCCAAGTCAAAACAAGTGCAATTGGCCGACGCCTTGGAAAAGGCAGACGCGGCGACAGGTGAGGCCAAGAGCGAGGCCGCTGCCAAAGAAAAGCAGCGATGGGAAGCCGTCGTTTGGGCTGCGGCCGCCGACGAGCAATTGGACGCGCACGGCACCGGTGAACAGTTGCGCGCATGCGTGGACTCCACAAATCGCCTTGCCGGCGATCCGCCGCCGGTTGCATCGCTCGACTTCATGGTGGGGGTCTGGCATGTGGACCAGGGGTTCTCATCGACGGATATGGATTGGCTCAGCAACGGCACCTGCGTGAGCAGGCATTTGTACCAAAACGGCAAGGAGATCGACGCGAAGAATGACGTTTGTACATGGAAATACAAACTGATCGACGCGCATGATTTCGAGGTTGATTACCAATCCAAGGTTTTGGGAGACAATTACCCAAAGCAACTGATCTTCAAGATCACGAGCCCTACGCGCATGCGCAACACCAACATTGGCTACGACGCGTTTCGCATCATCTGTCCGGCGCAGGAACTCACGATCCGCCGCAGCGATCTGGGGGCTCTTCAGGCGCAAGCCGGCGCGGATCCCGGCAATCTGGCGCATCAAGTGGATCTCGCAGGCGGATACGACAAGCTGGGAGCGGCAATGGCCGCACAGGGCGATTCCGCAAATGCTCTTATCGAATTCAACGCCGAGCTCAACATTTACCAGACGCTCGGAACGCGCGAACCCGGCAATAAGACCTGGCAGCAGAATCTGGCGCAGGTGTCCGAACAGGTCGGCGACCTCCAATTCGCACAGGCCAAGGCGTTCAACCAGGCCGGCAACACAGTACAAAGTGTCCAACAAGTCACCGCGGCGCTCGCGTCCTATCAAAAGACATTGGCGATTCGCGAGCAGTTGCTGCACGCCGCCCCCGAAGACGTTGATGCGCAGTTGAATGCGGCGCAGACACTCAACCAAATCGGCACTGCTCTCTATTGGAGCCGCCACCCGGCAGACGCGGCCACCGCGATCGGGGCGGCCGTGCGTATTTTTCAGAACATCGTTGATACGCATCACGACACTCCCGATATTCGAGTGAAACTCCTCTGGGATCTCTATGCTCTGAGCCAGATGTTGGACGATAAGACCGAGGCCAGGGACGATTTGCGCAAATCGCTCGCCATCGCGACAGAATTGGACCGCGAGCACGCGGCTCCCGATGAAATGACCGGCGTGGTCACATACCTGCAGGACGCGCTTGCCAAGCTGCCGCCTGCCAAGCCGAATTGACCGGCCGCGCAAATCCCCGATCGGTAGTACCGTACCCTTGGTACCCAGCGCCTCTCTCCATGCGACAGGCGGGCGACGCTCGGTTCGCTTAAAATCCAAATATGTGCGGAATCGTGGGGTACGTCGGACCGAAGAAGGTTGTTCCCGTCATCATTGAAGGATTGAGACGCCTCGAATACAGAGGCTACGACTCGGCGGGCATTGCCGTGGGCAAGCCCGGGAGCGCGAAGCTGGAAGTGTGGCGTGCGCCGGGCAAGCTCGGAAACCTTGAAGCGGTGCTGCGCGAGCATCCGCCCGAGGGGACCTTCGGCATTGGGCACACGCGGTGGGCCACGCACGGGCGGCCCACGGAGGAGAACGCGCATCCACACCGCGACTGCACGGGGCGCATCGTCGTGGTGCACAACGGTATCGTCGAAAACTATCTCGAGCTGAAGCGAGAGTTGACCGCGCAAGGCCACAAATTTGTGACCGAGACCGACACCGAGATTATCGCCCATCTAATTGAGCAGATGCAGAAGGAAGCCGAGGCCGCGGGCAAGCCCATCAAGCTTGAAGACGCGGTGCGGCGGGCGGTGAAGCGGCTGACGGGCGCGTTTGCGCTGGGTGTGCTGAGCGCGGCCGAGCCGGACAAAATTGTGGCGGCGCGGCTGGGCCCGCCGGTGGTGATCGGTGTGGGCGAAGGCGAGGCGTTTGTCGCCAGCGATGTGCCGGGAATTCTGCATCACACGCGCAACATCTACTTTCTGGCCGATGGCGACATGGCGATCCTGACACTCGACGGCGTGGCGCTGACTGATTTCGACGGCAAGCCGGTGAAGCGCGAACTGACGCGCGTACAGTGGGATCCGATCCAGGCGGAAAAAGGCGGCTACAAGCACTTCATGCTCAAGGAAATCTGGGAGCAGCCGCGCGCCATTACCGATACCACGCTGGGGCGCGTGTCGCTGGATTCGGGCAATGTTTTCCTTGGAGAGATGGAGATTCCAGACGAGGAGCTCCGGGCGGCCCAGAGCATCAATATTGCGGCGTGCGGCACGAGTTGGCACGCGGCGCTCACGGGCAAGTACATGATCGAGCGGCTGGCGCGCGTGCCCGTGGACGTGGACTACGCGAGCGAGTACCGGTACCGCGATCCCATCGGTGGCCCTGAAGCGCTGGGCCTGCTGATTACGCAGTCGGGCGAGACGGCCGACACGCTGGCGGCGCAACGCGAGATGAAGGCGCTGGGCTCGAAGACCGTGGCCATCTGCAATGTGGTGGGAGCTATGGTGGCGCGCGAGGCGCACGGCTCCATTTACACCCACGCGGGGCCAGAGATTGGCGTGGCGTCGACGAAGGCGTTTACGGCGCAGTTGACGGCGCTGTTTTTGCTGGCCATGAAGCTGGGGCAGTTGCGCGGAAAGCTGGATATGGCCGAAAGCGTGGCGCTGATCGAAGAGCTGGGACGAGTGCCGGCGAAGATCGAGGAAGTTCTGCGGGGCCGCTCGGCGCAATGCGAGGCGCTGGCCAAGGATTTCTCGACGGCGCGGGACTTTTTGTACCTGGGGCGCGGAATTCATTTTCCGATCGCGCTCGAGGGCGCATTGAAGCTGAAGGAAATCTCGTACATCCACGCGGAGGGTTACCCGGCGGGCGAGATGAAGCATGGACCCAACGCGCTTATCGACGAAACGCTGCCGGTGGTTGTGCTGGCCACGCGCGACGAGGCCGATCCGGCGTCGAAGCTGCGCTATGAGAAGACGCTCTCGAATATTCAGGAAGTGACGGCGCGCAGCGGGCGCGTGATTGCGGTCGCGACCGAAGGCGACGAGACGATCGGCAGCCTCGTGGAGCACGTAATTCACATTCCGCCGGCGCCGGAGTTGCTCTCGCCGCTCATCGAGATTGTTCCGCTGCAATTGCTGGCGTATTACATCGCCGTGCGCCGCGGCTGCGACGTCGACCAACCGCGGAATTTGGCGAAGAGCGTGACGGTGGAGTAGAGCACTCCCAACGAATTTGTGGGCAACAGAAAAGGCATCCGGCCCTGGCGCTGCTCAACGGGATTCGCAGCAAGGGGCTTGAGACGATTCTGTAGCCTTCCGCCATGCCATGATCAGGTCCTCCGGCTTCGTGGCTCGCTCACCGTCTCAGGCCGGAGGTAAAATACTCCCACCATGAAATTTCCCGCCTTGTTTTTCCCTGCTCTCGCCGTTCTCTCGCTTACCCTCGCTGTCCCCGCCCAACAAGCCAACGATCCGCTGCACGCCTGGGTGCAGGCCAAAGACCCCGCCGCGCTTGAAGCGTGGGCCAATCAGCGCATAGCCGCCGAAAAGGCAGACATCGACCGGCTGCGCGCCGTCACCGGCCCGCGTACCGTGCAAAACACCCTCCGCCCCTTCGACGACGCCCAGAACGAGCTGGCCATCGCTGGCAACAATGCCAACCTGTTCTTCATGCTGGCCGGCACGGCGCCCATGCGCGACATGGGCCAGAAGCAGTCGTCCGCGATCTCAGCCGTCCAGACCGAGCTGAGCCTCGACCAACGTGTCTATCGCGCTTTGGCCGCCATCCCATTGCCCGACCATGACCCCGCCACGCGCCACTATCTGGAGCGCACGCTCCTGGAATACCGCCTTTCCGGCGTCGATAAGGACGACGCCACGCGCGCCAAAATCAAAGACCTGCAGGACAAAATCTCCGACCTGAGCCTCGCGTTTGAGCGTAACATCGCCGACGGTACGCTGAAGATTACAGCCACGCGCGCGGAGCTCGACGGCCTGCCCGGCGATTACATCGCCCGCCACAAGCCCAACCCGGACGGCACGTACACGCTTACCACCGACGAGCCCGACGTGCGGCCGGTGCTGAACTTCGCTTCCAGCGCGTCTCTGCGCCTGCGCATGTACCAGGCTTACGACGGCCGGGCCTGGCCCGCCAACGAGTTGGTGCTGCGCGACCTGCTCATCGCCCGCCAGCAGTTAGCTTCCCTGCTCGGTTATGCGCACTATGCCGATCTGGCCACTGCGGACCAGATGATCGGCTCTGCCCCTAACGTAGAAAAGCTCATCGGCCAACTCGACGCTGTCTCCCGCGCTCCCGCCCGACGCGAATACGAGGAGGTGCTGGCCTTCGCCCAAGAGAAGCAGCCCTCTCTCGAGAGCATCAGCATCGCCGACGCCTCCTACTGGATGGAACAGTACCGCCGCTCAAGATTCAGCTTCGACGCTCAGAGCGTACGCCCCTACTTCCCCTACGGCGAGGTCCAGAATGGCATTCTGGCCACCGCCGCGCGTTTCTTCCGTGTCTCATTCAAGCCGGTCAAGGACGCTGTCGTCTGGGATCCTTCGGTCGACACCTTTGACGTCTACGACGCCGCACCTGGCAGCAAAGGCAAACTGCTGGGCCGCATCTATCTCGACATGCATCCGCGCGAGGGCAAGGACAAGTGGTTCTCCTCCGAGCCCGTGCTTCCCGGCATTGGCGGCCGCCAGCTTCCCGAGGGCATGCTGGTCTGCAACTTCTCCGGCGGCGTCGCCGGCGATCCCGGCCTCATGGAATACAACGAGGTCGTCACCTTCTTTCATGAGTTCGGCCATCTGATGCATCACATTCTCGGCAGCCAAGGCCAGTGGTCGGGCCAGGGCGGCTTCAACGTCGAAGGCGATTTCGTCGAGTCACCCTCGCAGATGCTCGAGGAGATCTTTCACTCCACGGCAGTTTTGCAATCCTTCGCCGGACACTACCAGACGGGCGAGCCCATTCCGGCCGGCCTGGTGGCACGCATGAACGCCGCCGACGCCTACGGCCGCGCGCGCTGGCTGCAACGCCAGCTCATCTTCACCACCTTCTCCTTCCAGGTTCACGACCAGCCGCCCGAGAAGATCGATTTCGACCGGATTTACTTCGACAACATAAAGCGCTTCAGCACCTTCGCACCCGTGCCCGGTGACCACTTCGCTGCCTCATTCACGCACATCACCGGCTACTCGTCGAATTACTACACCTACGTTCTCGACAAGGTCATCGCGATCGACTTTTTCTCGCAGTTCGACAAAAATAATCTGCTCGACGGCCCTACGGCCCTGCGCTATCGTCGCGCCGTCATCGAGCCCGGTGCATCCAAGCCCGCCGCCCAGTTGGTCAAAGACTTCCTCGGCCGCCCGCAGCAGATCGACGCCCTGCGCCGCTGGATGAACGAGGAGTTCGCAACCCAGACCGGAACGCCGCCGGCGTCAGGCACGCAAAATCGGCCTTGAGAGCAAGGAGAAGATCTGGAAAGCTCGCACAGAGCGGCCCGCTCGATTAAAGAACCCCCAAACGCAAAAAGCCCATCCCTTTCGGGACGGGCTTTTTGTCGATCTAATGCCGGCGATCACCTAATCTCCCACACGGTTGCCCGCGCAGTACCATCGGCACGGCGAGGCAGAAAAGGGGGCGGAGGACGCGGCAGCGGTTGGCGCCTCATCCGCACGGCAAGCACTGCAAGCGATCAATTCGCGGTGTTGTTGCTTGAGACCGGCGTGGGTTTTGCGGGAATCTCCCTGCCGTGCTCGGGGTCGTACTGGTTCGCGTCCATCCACTGCTTGAATGTGGTGGAAGACTCTTCCTCGATGCGGTTATTGTCGCCGGTGTAAGCGATGTTCTCCTTTAGGGCCACGGTGAGGACGCAGGTCTTGTCGGCAGCCAGCTCCATGATTTCCAGTTCGCGGCCTGGAGTCTTCCAGCGGGCGGGGTAGGTATCGTAACCGACCGAATCCAGAAGACGCGCAGCGCAACGATAACTGAAGTCGAAGGCGCGAGGCTGCGAAT
>JBEKIE010000105.1:0-21407 GCA_050011915.1 Occallatibacter sp. | reverse complement strand
CGCCTTCACCGTCAAAATTATTCTCCATGCTCGGATCCCACTCGGGTTCGGAACAGAGGCGCTTGATCCAGGATCGTATGCCGCGCTTCTTCTTCTTTTCGGGCGGGGCTTTATCCGCGCCGGAGAGCTGGACGAGGATGCGCGCGCCGGTCATGTTGCCGGCCTTGGTTTTGTCGATGAGGGCCTGGGCGATGAGGTCGGATTGCTTGCTGACCTTATCGTTGATGGAGTCGCGGAGGCGAAGGCCGCCGCGGCCGGCAGGGGTTTTGGACCCCCGGGTGGTAGAGCGTTTGCGGCCGCGCTTCGAGCGTGGTTTTCTGGGTGCCTTTTTGGTCTCCAATGGGTTGGGTTTTGCCGTCAGCTCCTTCATGTGGTCACCTGCTCCCCGGTAATTGCGATTTGATGATTTAAGAGTAGCTGGAAACGGGGTTGTTTTATGCAAGTGGAAGGTGTTGATTGGATGGGAGTTAGAAGAATTAGCGCTTGACGGAAAAAGATAGTGTGAGTGTGAGTGTGCGAGTGCGAGCTTGAGGACGCACGGCGGTGCGCTTGCTGACAACTGATCTCTGCTTTTACGCTGCGGTCGCTTTCAAAAACTCCAGCGCGCGGATCAGGTAGCTCTTCATGTCCTTGCGGTGAACGACGGCATCGAGGAAGCCCTTTTCGAGCAGGAACTCGGAGCGCTGAAATCCTTCGGGGAGTTTTTGCCGGATGGTCTGCTCGATGACGCGCGGGCCGGCGAAGCCGATCAACGCGCCAGGCTCGGCGATGTTCAGATCGCCCAGCATGGCGAAGCTGGCGGTGACGCCGCCAGTGGTGGGATCGGTGAGCACGGAGATGTAGGGCACGCGCGCGTCGTCGAGTTGCGCGAGCGTGGTGGCGATCTTGGCCATCTGCATCAGGCTCACCACGCCTTCCATCATGCGCGCGCCGCCTGAAGCGGCCACGATGATGAGCGGCAAGCGCGTGAGCCGCGCGCGATCGACAGCGCGGGCGATGGTTTCGCCCACGACCGCGCCCATGGAGCCGCCGATGAAGGCGTACTCCATGACGCTGAGCACCACCGCGTGCGGACCCATGTGGCCGAGCGCGTTCAGAATCGCGTCGTCGAGGCCGGTCTGCTCGCGCGCCTTGCGCAGGCGCTGCTTGTAGGGCCGCACGTCGGCAAAGTTCAGCGGATCGGTGGAGCGCAGGCCGGTATCGACCAGCTCGTAGCCTGGCTCAAGCAGCAGGTTGATGCGCTCGCGCGCGCCGAGCTTGAAGTGATGCTGGCACTTGGGACAGACTTGCAGGTTGGCTTCGAGATCGGCCTTGTACAAAGGCTGGCGGCAACTGGGGCATTTGACCCAAAGGCCCTCGGTGCGCACGCTCTTCGCGCCCGCGTCGGGGCCGTTCTCGCCCGCTGGACCGTTCTCCGGAGCGGGATACTCGCCGTCCTCGCGCTTGAACCACGTCATACGGACCCAATTGTAAATGGCTGGGGCGAGCGGCAGAGGGGCGCAGCTTGGTCAGTACTCGATGCCCTTCTGCGCGAGGATGCCTTTCTGATAGGCGTGCTTCACCTCGCGCATCTCGGTCACGGTGTCGGCGAGCTCGACCAGCAGTGGATGCGCGTTGCGTCCGGTCAGGATCACGTGCACCATCTCGGGCTTCGAGCGCAGCGCCTCGGCCACGAGTTCGGGATCGAGCATCTTGTAGCTGATGGCGTAGTTGATCTCGTCGAGAATCACCAGGTCCCACTCGCCGGAGTGGATGGCTGCGCGCGCCTCGGCCCACGCTTCCTCGACCAGGCGCACGTCTTCAGGATCGGGCTCCGCGCCGCCGATCTTCACGAAGCCGCGGCCCATCTGCCTGAGCACGAAGTTCTCGCCGAAGGCCTCGGCAGCATCGAGTTCGCCGTAGTGCCACGATCCCTTGATGAACTGCAGCATCAGCACCTTCATGCCGCATCCCACGGCGCGCAGAGCGGTGCCCAGCGCCGCGGTGGTCTTGCCTTTGCCGGGGCCCGTGTTGATGAGAATCAGTCCGCGCCGCGAATCGGTCATGCCTCGTGCTCTCGCATTCTCAATGTCCTGTGTGGTACGGGTGGCCCGTGAGAATTGTACAGGCCCGATAGAGCTGCTCGGCCACCACCAGCCGCGCCAACTGATGCGCCAGCGTCATCGGCCCCAGCGAGAGCAGGCCGCCGCGGCGCTTGCCTTCCGCGAGCGCTTCTTCTGACCATCCATCGGCCGGCCCGACGGCGAAGACGAGGTGCTGCAGGCCCTCATCGCGCCGCTTGCCCAACCACTCCGCCAACGACTCGGAGGACATCTCGCGGCCGTGCGCATCGAGCATCAGCACCGCCGCCTCGGTCCTCCCGCGCTGCTTGCCCAGCCACTCGAGCAGCGCCTTCTCGCTGCGGTAGGCCTCGATGCTGCACCGCATAAAACCCGAGCATCGTTTGAGATAACCAGTCACGAGCGCGTCATAACCGTCCTTCGCTCCTGCGCGTGAGCCGATATGAGCCAGGGTCACTTGCATGCAAAGGAGAATACCGCAAAACCCCGCTGGAGCCGGCGCCGACACGGGTCGGCTCGAAGGTCACAAAAACCGAGCGAACCGCACCCTGTTCGGCAGAAAAAGAACGAGGCGATTGCTCCATTTTTTGCGATCAATCGAATAAAATCTACAGAAAACCGTAGCTCAAACGCGATTCCCGATAAGATGATTCGATAAAGTCGTTTACATTCAACAGCTTAGATGCCTGCTCCCAAGTATGCACAAATGGCACATCAATTGCTCTTTAATTACCAAATTGCAAGAATCGCACTTGAGGTCACGTCATGCGGGCGTCCGTTCGCGTTGACGTTGTTTTTGGTAGTAGTTTCTTAAAAACTTGCGAAATCGGACTTGCCCTCCCCAACGAGGCTCCGAGAGCGCACAACCTGAATCGCGAAGGAGCCTTCAGCGGCCTTCCGGTGCAGAAAGACATTTTGGAGGAGTTCTGATGCGATTTTTGAAATTGTACGCAGCGGTCCTGAGTCTGGTTGTCGTTCCATTGGCAATCATCAGTTTGCTAACGCCGGGTGTGGCGAAAGCCCAGAACATCATTTCGGGCGAAATCACCGGCACCGTTACCGATGCGATGGGCGCGGTTGTGCCAAGGGCAACTGTTACCTTGATCAGCGCCGACTCCGGAGCAAAGACGGTTACGACAACGAGCGCATCGGGTGGCTATCGCTTTCCGCTGTTGCAGCCGGGCACCTATAAGGTGACCGCGACCGCGACCGGCTTTGGAACCGTCACGGAAGAAGTGAAGGTCGATCTTGGCCAGGTGTCAGCCGCGAATATCAAATTGGTCGTCTCCGGAAGAACCGAGACGGTTCAGGTGACGGAGGCGACAGAGCTGATTCACGCCGAGAGCGCGGACCTCGCGGCCACGGTGGACGAAAAGCAGGTTCAACTCCTCCCCAACTCCGGCAACGATCTGACCAACTATGCACTCACCACTCCGGGCGTTGTTCTGAGCACCGGCGGCGGCTACGGAAACTTCACCTCCAACGGCATCGGTGGCATGTCGAACCTCTTCACCATTAACGGCAACGACTACAACGATCCGTATCTGAACCTGAATAACTCCGGTTCCAGCAACATGCTGCTGGGGCAAAACGAGGTGCAGGAAGTCTCGGTGGTCACCAACGGCTACACGGCGCAATATGGCCGTATGGCCGGCACCAACATGAATATGACCACCAAGTCAGGCACCAACAGCTTCCACGGCGATGCGAACTGGACCTGGAACGGCACCGTTGTAAATGCCAACGACTGGTTCAATACGCCAGCGCATGAGAGTGCGGGCGCTACTGGCTTCGCGCCACATGCGGTCAGCAATCAATGGTCTGGCGACGTTGGCGGTCCAATCATCAAGAACAAGCTATTCGGCTACTACGACAATGAGGGAATCCGTTACGTGCTGCCTTCCGGCGGCCCGGTGTTTATCCCATCCCCCCAGTTTGAAACCGCAGTGAACGCCAACATCGGGGTCATGAGCCCCGCGTCGCTGGCGTTGTACAAGACCGCATTCGCCGTCTATAACGGCGCGTCCGGCTACGCCCAAGCGCAGCCGGTGGCCTCGTCCTACGACCCCTTACTCGGATGCGGCGATATTTACAACAATCACACAGATGCCGCGGGCAACGTCATCTTGGACAGCAGCAACCTGTCCACCCTCACGCTAGGCACACCCTGCGCCCTCGTGTTCCAGGACTCGGTGAATAACCTGAACATAGAACGCTTCCAGTCGATTCGCGTGGATTGGAATCTGACGGACAAGGATAAGCTCAACTTCCGCTACAAGGGCGACCGTGGCGTCCAGGCCACCAGCACCGATCCCATCAATAGCGCCTTCAGCGCCAACAGCGTCCAGCCCTCCGATGAGGGCCAGATGAGCTGGACCCGCGTACTGAATAACACCATGGTGAACCAGTTCATCGCCTCCGATCTCCACTATGTTGCGCTGTTCGGACCTCCGAATATCGGCGCAGCCGAGGCGGTCTTTCCCACATCATGGGCCTTCGGCGACGGCCTGTTTAACGCGCTGGGCAATTACTTCCCTTATCCAGAAGGCCGCGTCGTAGAGCAGTATCAGTTTGTCGACGACTTTACCTGGACGAAGGGTAGCCACGGCATCAAGTTCGGCGTGAACTATCGCCGTAACGACATCAGCTCCCACACGGGCAGCTCGGAAACCACAGGCGAGATCACGGAGAACAGCATGACCTCGTTCGCCGACGGAACAGTCACGCCCATACAGATAGCCGCGGGACCCCCGCCCGTACTTACCGCCGGCGGTGACATGGTACAAGCTTTCACCAAAGCCCCCGATGTGCCGGTGGCACTATTCAGCCTTGGCCTCTACATACAGGATGAGTGGCGCGTCAACCCGAAGCTCAAGCTGACCTATGGACTCCGGTTCGACATGAACTCGGATGAAGTGTGCCAGAAGACCTGCTTCTCGCGTCCGAATAGCGGGTTCGTCACCATGAATCACACCGCGACCACGCCTTACAACGCCTCAGTTCTGGCGGTGAAGACGGCATTCCCCGGCCTCGAATTTGGGGTGTTCGGACCGCGCGGCGGCTTCGATTGGACTCCGCTCGGGCCGAAGACCGTCATTCGCGGCGGCATCGGACTGTTCTCCGACCTGTATCCCGGCTTGCTGGGTGACCGTGCTATCACCAATCTGCCCAACTATGCTGTTTTCACCATCACCTCAGGCGCGGTCTCTCCGGCCGCGGCAGGCAGCGTGTGGACCCAGGCTTCTGCAAGCAACACGGCTTTCCAGAACGGTTTTTCGAGCGGCGGTACCCTGGGATCGATCCAGGCAGCGGTTGCAGCAGCGGGTTCCACCTTCACAACGCCGGGCCTGACCACCTTCGCCTCGAACGTCAAGAATCCCAAGTATCTGAAGTACAACCTGCAGATTGAGCAATCGATCGGCGACAAGACCGCAGTCACAGTGAACTACGCAGGCAATCACGGCTACGACCTGTTCCTGACGAACCGGACCATGAACTCCTACTGCTCGGTAGCCAATTGCGCAAACGGGTTTGAGGGTCTGCCCGCGGTGGCGCCAGACACCCGGTTCGCCAATGTCCGTGAGTACGACAACGGAGGCTACGCGAACTACAACGGCCTGACGGCGACGATCACGCAACGGGTGGCTTGGGGATTTACGGGCAGCCTCAACTACACCTGGAGCCATACTCTGGATGAGCTGTACGAAGGCGGAATTGAGCCGCTGAACGCCCTTTCCAACCCCTCGTTCACGGTCGTCATCGATCCGAGCAACATTCCCAAATACAACTATGCGAGCGCCGATCAGGACGTTCGGCAACTGATGACCGCCAACTTCTACTGGGAGATCCCGGTCCATACCGGCGACGCTGACTTCAATCAGTTCGTCGGCGGATGGGTACTTTCGGGAACGTTCCAACACACCACGGGCACGCCGTTTAGCGCGTATTACACGTCCATTGACACGGGGCTGTTGAGCAATGCAACAAGCGCCCGCGTGCTGGCGCAAATGAACGTGAAGGGTACCGGAAGCTGCGGCAGGCCCAATGCGAACTCGCCTTGCTTCACGGCGAGTCAATTCCAGTTGCACAAAGCCGCCTCAGGAGGCAATCCGGCTGTGCCATACCAGATGGCATGGGGCGGCGGTTACAACATGCGCCGCAACAACTTTACAGGCCCCGGCTACTTCGACTCCGATATTTCGCTCTTGAAGAATATTCGGGTCTCGGAAAAGGGAGTGGTCTTCAGCTTCGGCGCGACAGCCATCAACTTCTTCAACCATCCGAACTTCGATCGCCCCGTCGGCAGCGTGTCCTCCGGCAGCGTCGGCCAGATCATTCAGACCGTCGGGCAGCCCAACAGCCCGTACGGCAACTTCCAGGGCTCGGCAGCAGACGGACGCATCATCGAGTCCCAGTTGAAGGTGAAGTTCTAAGAAGCAACCATCTGAACCAGGCAGGCGGCTCGCAAGGGCCGCCTGTTTTTTGATGGCTGGCCACACGCGTCCAAAACCCCGTACGGGAAAAGACGCAAGAAAGGCGCCCGCGATGGGCGCCCCTCCGTGCTCCTTGGATTTGCTGCGGGAAAGCTCTACCGCTTCCTGCGGACCTTTGCTCTCAGGCCGCCCTTCTTCGCCGGTGCTTTCTTTGCCGGTGCTTTTCTTGCTGAGGCCTTCTTCGTCTTCACCTTTGCGGAGCGCGGCTTTTTAGCCGTTGCGGCCGTCCTGGGTCTTGCCGCTGCAATTTTCTTCCTGCGAGCCGCAAGCGTCTTTTCCTTGAGCTCATCCTTCAGCTCCGCATCGAACGCCTCGGGCGTGAGCGGGCGCGCGGACTTGCGCAGCCGTTCGATGTCGTAGAAGGCGCGGCGTTCGGAGAGAAACACGTGCACCACGAAGTCGACATAGTCGAGCAGAATCCACTCGCCGTGGCGCCGGCCTTCCACGGAGTTCGGATACACGCCGAATTCGCGCTTAAGCCGCAGCTCGATCTCGTCGGCAATGGCGATGGCCTGGCGTTCATTGGTAGCCGAGGTGACCAGAAAGAAGTCGCTCAATCCCGAATCTGCGGGATCGAGTTCGAGGATTCGGGTATCGAGGGCTTTTTTGTCTTCACAAACCGCGGCAGCGGCCTGTACGAGGGCGCGCGTTTGTTTCTGCGCTGGCGTTAGTCTCATGCGTTAAAACGATTCTCCAAGTCTCATGGTAGCGTGCCGGCTCGGGGCCGGGCAAATGGGGCGAATCGGGGGTCGGCAGGTCGGTCACCTCAGCCCATTTTCAGCGGTCGGCACCCCTTGTCCCACAATGTGAAGTTGTAGCCATCAAGCATATTCTGCTAATTTAATTCGAGACTCGAATAAAGAGGCCGTCCCAAGCTCAATTAATAGAAAAATTTACAAACCTAACCTTAATCGGAGATTCAGCTCGCAATCCAGTAAAACCACAATCCAACAAAAGCCATGCGAAAAAAGTGCTGGCCAGACAGACTAAGTCGGGAGTTCAATGTACGTTACCGTTAACGGAAACGTGCGGCTTCCCCGGTCAGCGAAGTTTGGGCCAGAGCGCTAAAGAGACAAGCCCGGCTCCATTAAACCGGCGAAAACGAAGGAGGGTTCATGTCAACCCGACTACTTTCGCCACCACGAAGATCAAGAAAAGCGGCGAAGGCTGCCAGATTGAAATTCATAAAGACCTTAAGCCGCGATCTGCGATCAATGCGGTCCACATTGCACCAGCTCGGGCTTTTCCTAGTAGACCTCGCGCTTCTCTTGGTATTAATCGACGAGCTCATCAAGTTCTTTCGCGGAGGAAGGTAACTCGACGGCGCGGCTGAGGGACACCTGACGAATAGGGCCAAGAATCTGCTTTGGGGGCTGATCGATAGGCCCGCTTAGGCATTTCGCTGATTGAGTTGCAAAGCGTCGCCCTAAGGCGAGTCTTAAGATGGGGCACGGCATTCAGTTCGCCTACGAGCGGTAGAGTCCGTGTTGTGCGATGTACTCGCAAACGGCCTTTGGCAGCAGATCGCGCCCCGCCGCCGCACTGCAGGAAACCGCGTGGATCTGCGCGCGGATTTCGGATGCGCTGATTTCGATGTGCAGCCCCGGCAGCACGTAAAGCGGCGTGCGGCTTCCGGCTTGATTCACCAGGACAAAGGCGCGCACTTCCACGCCGGCTTCGTTCCTGTCTTCTACCGGCGCCGCTTCAACAGCAAGCCCCTGCGGCAACGCGGCTTTCAGATCCCCCAACGGCTGCCCCGGCCGCGAGGCGACGATCAACGGCGCGGCAAATGGGAGTTCTGAGGCGCGATGCCAGTGCCGCAACCCCAAAAACGAATCCGCGCCCATCAGGCAAAAGAGCAGGCTCCCGGGCGCGAGAGAAGTGCGCAGGCGTTCCAGCGTGTCGATGGTATAGTTCGGTGCGGATTGGCGCGAATCCGCCGGTGTGGGCGCATCGTACGACTCTGGAGCGTCAGGCGATCTTGGCGCGTCGGCCAGGGAGACCTCAAAACCCGGCTGGCCCGCGATCGCAAGCTTGGTCATGGCCAGCCGGTCCGCAAAGCTCGCGGCCGGACCCTCCGGCTTGAGCGGCTGCACGCCCACGGGGGCAAAAAGTACCACATCCAGCGCAAAAGCCACTCGGGCCGCGCGCGCCACAGCCAGATGGCCCAGATGCGGCGGGTCGAAACTGCCACCGAAGAAGGCTACGCGCGATCCGCAGCTCGGAAGCGCTTCAACTTCCTGAGCCGCTCGAGCTTTGGCTGGCTGGTTCATGGCATCATCGTAACGCGCCGGGCGCGCCGGGCGACCAGAACCCGGCGAACAAGCGCAGCAACTTCGCGCGCGCTTTCGCCATCGGTTAGAATCGTATCCAAGCTCGAACCGCCCTTCGATCCTATTGCCATGCGATATCTCCTTGCCACTCTTTCTCTCGCCGGCGTCCTTGTCTCCTCACTGGCGCTCCAGGTTCATTACTCCACGGCGACCGAACCCTGCTCCATCAACGAGCACTGGGACTGCGGCATCGTGAATCACAGCAGCTATGCGGTCGTGTTTGGCATTCCGGTGGCGGCCATCGGCATCGCCGGCTATCTGCTGCTCGGCATCCTGGCGTTGGCGCGGCGGCGCTTTCTGCTTCTCTTCGCCGCCCTTATCGGGCTTGGCTTCGCGTTGCATCTTTCGGGCATCGAGCGCAACATCCTCAGCGTCTGGTGTCTCTATTGCGTCATCTCGCAGGGGATCATCGCGCTCATCACGCTGACTGGTACGGGCGCTGGATGTACGCGTGGGAGACGCGGCTGACGACGCGCGACGAAAATCGCGTGGTGCGGCCGCTGGAGTGGGGCTTCGAGTGGATTGTGCCCTTTCTCGAAGCGCACGGCTTTGACTCGATCGTGCCCGGGCCCGAGGTGGAGCACGACGATGCCGCCGCCGAAGCTGCGATGGTGCGCATCAATCAATTCCTCATCCGCCACAGCAAGGAATTCTTCGGCTACACGCGTCCCACGGACTACCGCCTGGAAGAACGCTATCCGGAACTCTTCCCCACCAACGTCCGCCCGGAAACGCTCGCAAAAGATGCGGAGCTGAAACGGCAGGCCGCCGAAGGCAAGCTCAAGCGCGCGCAATATCTCCGCTTTACTTCGCCGGAGCGCACGCCGTATCCCGAAAACGACCTGGTGAACGCGCGCTGGTATCCCGCGCCGGCGCACAAGGATCCTGCGCGGCCCAAACAAGCCATCGTCGTGATGCCGCAATGGAACGCCGACGGCTTCAGCCACAACTCGCTGTGCACACTCTTTAACCGCATGGGTGTCTCGGCGCTGCGTCTTTCCAAGCCGTATCACGATATTCGCCGTCCCACGGAGCTGGAGCGCTCCGATTACGCCGTGAGCGCCAACATCGGCCGCACCATCTCCGCTTGCCGCCAGGCCGTGGTCGATATCCGCTGCTGCCTTGACTGGCTCGAGGAGCAGGGCTATGAGCACTTCGGCGTGCTCGGCACAAGCCTCGGCTCCTGCTATGGCTACCTGGCCAGCGCCCACGATGCGCGGCTCAGGGTGAATGCCTTCAACCACGCATCGACAGCTTTTGGGGACGTGGTTTGGACCGGGCAAAGCACCCGCCACATCCGCCAGGCTGTGCAGGAGGCGGGTCTCACGCAGGAGCGCGTGCGCGCGCTGTGGGCCGCCGTAAGCCCGGTGAGCTACTACGAGCAGTTTCGCGGGCCCGAGGCCAACGGCCAAGGCAAAAACGTGCTCGTCGTCTACGCCAACTACGATCTGACTTTCCCGCGGGAGTATTCGCTCCAGGTCGTCGACGCCTTCCGCCGTTCCGGCGTGCGTCACGAGATACGCGTGCTGCCCTGCGGCCACTACACCACCGGCGAAACGCCCTACAAATTCATCGACGGCTGGTACATGGGCTCGTTCGTTCACCGCGCGTTCAAAGCGCTGCGGGAAGAGAAAGCGGCGGGCGCCGGCGCAGACGCGGTGCGTCCAAGCAGCGTCGAAGAAGAAGCGCTTTCGCGCTAGCGCACGCTGTCCAAATCCATCTGCAACAACTTCGCGGGATCGAGATACGCGTTCTGCCAGCGCACCGCCCAGTGCAGATGCGGACCCGTTACGCGCCCCGTGGCGCCCTCCACATCCACGCCGGCGAGCGCATACCTCGCCTGTTCGTTGCTTCCGCGAAAAAACGCGAGCTTCTGCCCCAGCCAGTCGCCCTCCAGCTTCGTGTCGGCCAATGCGCCTGCGAGCGCCTCCACGCGAATCAGCTCTGGCGATCCCGCTTCGACCACCGCCGGCGAGAGCGTGACGGCATTTGCCTGCGCATCCCCGCAATCGCGTACGGCGGGCTCACGCAAAGCGCCAGGGCAGCAGATCGGAACCACGCGCTCGATCGAACGACTTGTATCCACGCCAGAATAGCGGAGAAATCCCTCCCCGGCCGCTTCCTTGTCTGCTGCACCATTTTCGTTGCAAACGCCAAAATCGCCGGCCGGAATGTCTCAAAACCGGACGAGACCCTCCGCAAAAGTCGGCCAGGGAATTTTCCTCAGATCAGGCCCTTTTTCACCCGCAGGAATCTTGGGAGAGTTTCCCCCAAAGTGGAACTCCAGGGGATTTTCCCATGCAATCTCTTGCGCAACACCCAAAACCGCGAATGCAACCTGTTGATTCTATAGAACATTCATTTGGCGCGAAAAGTGCAATACCGAGTGCAAGTTCCGTTACAAGAACTAGGGCTCTAGCGTCTTCGTTTGCTGTGCGATTTACGCTGTCACCTGTTCTCCCTGAAGCGCCTTTTCACCCAGACTTTTTGAAACATAGATCGGCCACTTCGACCAAAACTTTAGTGCAACGCCCGCAAGGGCGAATCCTGGAGGAGATGAAATCCATGAAGAAGACTCTTTTGGTAGTACTCGCAATCGCGGTTCTGGCAATCGTGCCAGTCGCCTCCGCCTCTCCCGTGGCGCCCTATGGCACCTTCGGGTTTGTTCCCATCGGCGGTTCATCGACCTACGTGGGCTCAAACGTCGGTTCAGCCACAAGTGTCACGCTTTGGTCCACTCAGACCATCAACACCACTTCGCCCAATCCGTTTGACGGCCAGCCCAACATCTTTCAAACGCCCAACAATATCATCGCCGAGAATGTAACATTCAGCCCCCTGACGCTGACCGTTTCAAATTTAAACGGGGCCGCCTATGCCGACGTTCTCACGAATCTCCTGACGTGGACGACTGTTACTTCCAGCCCCACGGACACGTATACCTTCTCCCTCGCTACCGCACAGTGGAGCTCCTCCGGCAACGGGAACCTCAGTTTCCAGGGCACTGGGCTGTTCAGCGATAGCCTTGGCAATTACATCCCTACGACGGCGCTTATAAGCATCTCCTTCACCGACACGGGATCAGGGACCACCAACGAGAGCGCGACGTTCGACGTACCGTCGAACTTCACGCCGCCGGTTCAGACTCCTGAGCCTTCATCCCTGGTGCTGCTTGGCACGGGTCTGCTGGGAGCAGCGTTCCTGCTGTTCCGCCGCAACCGTTGCTGGGAGCAGCGTTCCTGCTGTTCCGCCGCAACCGTTCCGCGCGCGCCGGCAACATTGCCTAAGCTGCCTCGGTAACAAGCCAAGGCAAGCTTCTTCATGGTTTGAAGCAGAAGGGTGCGTTCACCACGCCCCTTCTGCTTTTCCACCACACGCTTGTTCTCCGCCATGCCCCCGACGGCCCCTCGTGGATCGCCGGTTTTTGCTTTTGGCGCAAGCATAGCCTACGGCCAGGGCGACGCCCTTTTTCCGTCTATGTGCGCCTGCAGCCCCCGCTTCGGGGTCGCGCCGGCCCAAGTTTCCTCCTGACCCGCGGCAAGGGTCTTGGCGGCGCGCACCATTCGGATTCGCTCAGGGCAAGCTATGCCAGTGCAGCCGGTCTGGATAACCTCCTGAGAAATAAGAAACAAGTGACGAACCCTCGTGCGAAGTTCCCACAGGGGCTATTGATTCCTGCATAAAGCAACGTCCTGGCATCGTCCCTACGGGACTCCGGAGTTGAAGTGTGGAATGCACCTTCCCCACGCTTCCACCCCAACAAACAAAGATCGCTTCCAGGGGCCCCCGCTGAAGCGCGGGGCTAACAAACACTGCGCCTCCGCCGCGCGCTAAGAGACCGGCGCAGCTCGAAGGCGCAACTCACGGACAAACTCTCAATGGGTGCTGTCGGGGCGCGGATGAGCGGCTTTCCATGCGGCGACGCGGTCCTGCACATCGGAGAGCTCGTCAGCGGTGATGCGCTCGCCAATCATCTGGCGATTGGCCGCATACTTATCCTGGTTCGGCCCTTTCACGCTGGCGGCCAGGTCCAGCCAGAAATACGCCTCCACGTCGTTGTGGGGCACGCCCTGGCCCATCGAGTAGAGCACGCCCAGCGTTCCCTGCGCGGTGGCATCGCCCTGGTCTGCGGCCTTGCGGTACCACGATGCCGCCTGTTCCATATCGCGCGGAATTGCCTTGCCCCCGCCATCGCGGAAGAGCGTGGCCAGGTGCATCTCTCCGGGAATGTCATTCTGGCCGGCAGCCTTGCGGTACCACGCCGCCGCCTGCTGATAATCGTCGGCATTCCGCGCCTTGTCGTGCTCGGCCACGGCCGCTTGCGCGTACTGCTCGCCGACGGCGACTTGAGCCGCGGCGTCGCCGGCGTTGGCCTTGGCCAGCAGGGCCGGGTCAATGCTCGGGGCTGGGCTCGAGGTTGGCGTCACGGTCTGCGCCGCGGCTGTCAGCAGCATGCCGAGGAACATCGCCAGGATAGCCAGCTGTTTGCTTTGTACTGCCACACGCGCCTCGCAGATTCTTGCCTGAGGGTTGCTGCTTCCAGTGTACGAAATCGCCGCTCCCACGGACGCGGCTTCAACCGGCGGGGAAAACGGCTAGAATTTGATTATGACCGATCGCATGTCTTTGCCCCTCGCCCAGGCCGATCCCGATGTGGCCGCCGCCATTGATCACGAAACGCTCCGCCAGCATGAGGGCCTGGAGATGATTGCCAGCGAAAACTTCGTCTCCGAAGCGGTGCTGGAAGCGGCCGGCTCGATCTTTACCAATAAATATTCCGAGGGCTATCCCGGACGCCGTTACTACGGCGGCTGCGAGTACGCCGACATCGTGGAGAACCTGGCCCGCGATCGCGCCCGGCAGCTCTTCGGCGGCGAGCACATCAACGTGCAGCCGCACTCCGGCTCGCAGGCCAACGCCTCGGCCTACGCGGCGGTTCTCGTGCCCGGCGACACCATTCTGGGCCTCGATCTTTCGCACGGCGGCCATCTGACGCACGGCCATCGCCTGAGCTTCAGCGGCAAACTCTACCGCACGACGTTCTATCACGTACGCCGCGATACCGAGACCATCGACTACGACGAGATGGAAAAGGTTGCTGAGCAGGAAAAGCCCAAAGTGATCATCGGCGGCGCCAGCGCCTATCCGCGCTTCTGGGACTTCGCGCGCATGCGCGCGATTGCCGACAAGGTGGGCGCAATCTTCATTTTTGACATGGCGCACATCGCCGGATTAGTAGCTGGCGGCGTTCACGATTCCCCCGTGCCGCACACGCAGATCACCACCACTACCACGCACAAAACCCTGCGCGGACCACGCGCCGGACTCATCATCTGCAACCAGGATCTTGCCGCAGCCGTGGACAAATCCGTCTTTCCCGGCCAGCAGGGAGGTCCGCTGGTGCACATCGTTGCCGCAAAGGCCGTGGCGCTTGCTGAGGCGCTGCGCCCCGAGTTCCGCACCTACGCCGCGCAAATTGTCTCCAATGCCAAGGCATTGGCCGCGGGCCTTCAGGACGCAGGCTTCCGCCTCGTCTCCGGCGGCACCGACAACCACCTCATGCTGGTCGACGTCTTCGAGAAAGGCATCCTGGGCTCTGAAGCGGAGCTGGCGCTGGGCAAGGCCGGCATCACCGTGAACAAGAACTCCATCCCCTGGGACGCAAATCCGCCGCTCAAGCCATCGGGCATTCGCGTGGGCACGCCCGCGCTCACCACGCGCGGCATGAAGGAACCCGAGATGCGCACCATCGCCGCGTGGATCGCCAAGGCGCTGGAGCAGCGCAACGACGAGGCCGCGCTGGAGCGCATTCGCGGCGAGGTGGCCGAGCTGGCCAACCAGTTCCCGCTCTACGCGTGGCGCCGCGCCGCAGCTACGGTCAGCGCGTAAACGGATCTCATCCAAGACAAGAACGCTACGAAGTGGCAGGAAAATTTATGTGCCGGACCTTGCCTGCGTGTGCAAGAATGCCGGAGGGCAACAATCCCTTCCCTATGGACATCCAAGAAAGCCGGGCCGTTCGAGGCTCGCGTATCTTTTCGATCATGAGGAGGAATCGATGAAGTCTATTCACCTTGCATTCGCAGCTTTGCTCGTATTCTCGGTGCCGGCGTTCGCACAGCATCAGGAGGGCAATCATCCCGCGCCTCCGGCGCAGCATCCTGCACCCGCGGCGCAGCATCCCGCACCCCCCGCCCACGGACCCGCGCCCTACCATGGCACGCCGCAGGCGCCCGATACGCATCGCAACTTTTCCGATGAGCCCGGCCATCCCAACGCACCGCACGTCGATAATGGCAAAACATGGGTTGGTCACGACACCGGCCCCAACGATCCGCGTTATCACCTCGACAAGCCCTGGGTGCACGGCCGCTTCACCGGCGGCTTCGGTCCCGGGCACGTGTGGCACCTTGTCGGCGGAGATCCCAGCCGCTTCTGGTTTAACGGTTGGTACTGGTCCGTCGCGCCCGCCGATATCGCCTACTGCGATGGCTGGCTCTGGGGCTCGGATGAAATCATCATCTACCAGGATCCGGATGCCGTCGGCTGGTACGTTGCTTACAACGTGCGCCTTGGTACCTATGTCCATGTAATGTATCTCGGGGCGTAAGTGGCCTGAAACTGCCGCACCACAGGCGTGCGGGCAAAATCGTGGCGGGACGGGAAGCGATCCTGTCCCGCTGCAGCCTATTCAGGGCATCGCCCCTCTGCCTAAAGTCCAGATCTCCAATCTACGCGCGGCCGCTGACGCCCGCTGTCCACGCAGACCTTTGCAACAGGCAAGGGAAGTTAGCGTCTGAAGCAACAGGGCTCTCAACAACTTATGCGCCGCTTACCCGCTGCTGCTCGTGGGGTAAATATGGCGTTCTAACCTCCCAGTTACTCCTCTAAGTCGCGACAAAGCCCTTCTACAAAGTTGTTCAGGGGCGAACTTCATGCTTTATTCTTAGTCCATGGCGATTGAAAACATTCTTGCCCAGATCGATGCCGAGATAGCCAGGCTGCAGCAGGCACGCGCTCTGCTGGCCACGCTCGGAACCGCAGCCCCCAAAGCCGGCCGCACCGCAAAGAAAGCGCCCGCCAAAGCCAAGACCAGAAAAAAGCGGGTCTTGAGCGCCGAAGCGCGCAAAAAGATAGCCGACGCGCAGCACCGGCGCTGGGCCAAGCAAAAGGCCAAAGCGAAGGCGAAGTAAGAGGCCCGAGCATCATGGGGCGCGATATCTCCTGCGCCCCTCCGTGCGGAAACTGCAGCGTCTCATCTATCCCAGTGACGCCATTACCAGCATGCGCGGCTCCGTCATCTCCTCGATCGCCCAGCGGACCCCTTCGCGGCCCAGACCGGAATCCTTCACGCCGCCGTAGGGCATCGGATCCAGCCGCCAACTCGGCGTGTCGCCTGCAATCAAAGCGCCCACTTCCAGTTCGCGGTAAGCGGTGAGAATGCGGCGGGAATCGCGCGTCAGCAGCCCAGCCTGCAAACCGTATCTCGAGTGATTCACCCGCGCCAGCGCGTCTTCAAAATCGTCGTAAGGCTCGATGGCCAGAACGGGCCCGAAGATCTCTTCGTCGTGCAGCTTCATGCCCGGCGCGGTTGCGGTCAGAATCGCAGGCGTAACCATCGAACCGTTGCGCTCGCCGCCAGTCACCAGCTTCGCTCCGCTCGCAACAGCCTCCTTCACCCATGCTTCCACGCGCTCCGCTTCGCTCACCCGAATCATCGGACCAATCTCCGTCGCCTCATTCGAAGGATCGCCCATCCCGAGCTTGCCCGCAGCGTCTACCACCTTCCAAAGAAACGTCTGGAAGATGCTGCGCTCCACAAACACGCGTTGCGTGCTGATGCACGATTGCCCTGCAAAATTAAAAGCGGAGTGCGCGGTGCGCAACGCCGCGTCATCGAGTTCCTTCCAGTCGCTGTGCACCACCAGAGCTGCATTCCCGCCCAATTCCAGCAGCACGCGTTTGCGCCCCGAGTGCACCTTGAGCTCCCAGCCCACTTTGGCCGAGCCGGTAAAACTTACCAGCTTGATGCGATCTTCCTTCTCCGCGAGCCACGCCGTGTCGGCGTTGTCGAGCGGCAGCACGGCCAGCGCTTCCTCGGGCCATCCCGCCTTCAGGATCACTTCGCCCAGCGCCAATGCGGTGAATGGCGTCTGCGGCGAGGGTTTCACGATGACCGGGCAGCCCGCGGCCATGGCGGGCGCGACTTTGTGAGCGACCAGGTTCAGTGGGTGATTGAATGGCGTGATGGCCAGCACGGGCCCGATGGGAAAGCGCTGCACCAATCCCCATCGGCCCTCATTGCCTTCGGTCAGGTCCAGCGGAATGCTTTCCCCGCCCAGCCGCGCCGCCTCTTCAGCCGCGGTTTTGAAGGTGAGCACGGCGCGATCCACTTCGATCCGCGCCAGCCGCACCGGCTTGCCCGCTTCGGCCACAATCAGTTGCGCAAAGCGCTCCTTCTGCTCGATCAACGCCGCAGCCACGTCTTCCAGAATCTCGCGGCGTTTCCAGCGCGGCAGTGCGCGTGTCCGGCGCAGGCTGGCCACGGCATGATGCACGGCCTGGCGCGCATCGGCACGCGTCGCCTTGGTCACGCGCCCCACCAGTCCCTGATCCCACGGCGAGCGCACTTCCATTGCCTCTCCGTCGGTCCATTCCTTGCCGCACAGCAGAAATCCCGTCTGCGATCCCGGACGCATCTTCATGGTCTGACTCCCATCAGAAAAAGTCTACGCTCTTGATAGTAAAGGCGACCGGGCAGCCGGCGCAGGCTCCGTCAGGGTCGGGTGGATTCGGGAGGTGTCCGCGGCAGCGCTATCCCGTTCCGGGTCTATAAGCCAACAAATCTCTTACAGGATTTGGCGTTCATGCGGTATAGTGGCTGCATTCTGCAATCGGAAGTCCCCCAAATCACCTGCAAGTGACACCATGAAAGGGAAATGACAATGTCCGACTCAACCGGAAGTCCAATTGCTCCGCAGCCTGCGGGAGCGCCCCCACAAAAGTCAGGTAACACCGCCGTAAAAATCATTCTGATCGTTGTGGGCGTCATTGTCGTCCTGGTTATGCTCGTCGTCGGCGTGATCGGCTACGGAGTTTGGCGTGTCTCCAGGGCCGTCCATAAGGATGCCAACGGACAAGTCACCATCAGCACGCCCGGCGGCAGCATCACTGCCAACACGAATAACCAGTTCACTGAGAGCGACCTGGGCGTCGCCATCTATCCTGGCGCCCAGCAGCAGAAGGACAGCCTGCGCATGTCGGTAGGCGGCAAATCCATGATCACGGCCAACTACCTTACGCCCGATTCGAAAGACCAGGTCGTCGCTTTCTACAAGGACAAAGCAGGACCTAACGCGCAATCAATGCCTACCTCCGGCGGCGCTGAGTTTATGGTGGATGTGGGCGGGGGCGACCAGACCACGGTGATCATTAACCAAGAGGCAAACCAGCATAACGGCGAGACGCAGATCACCATGGTGCGCGCGCCCAAATCCTGAACCGGCCCTGATTCAGCGGCACCACGCGCACTTTGGCCGGGCATTCGCCGGGAACCATTCCGAGTGAACCGGCCGCGCTCATGCGCGCACGATGTAACGTGCGCGCAGGTCTTCGCCGTACCACATGATGTAGTTCGTGCCCCAGCAGTTGTTAAAGAGGCACGAATGCAGACCCTTGCTCAGGTCAGGTTGATCGTTCGAGAAGAGCAACGGGTCGCGCGCGCCGAGAGCCACGATGGGCGCGTCGAGCGTGTCGACAAAGAAGGCGTGTCTGCCGGACTCGTATTTGAATCCTTGCTGCACAGCGTGCATGTGGCGATTGCCCGAGGTGACGACGTCAAACGGCGAGAGCCATTCGCCGGACTTTTCGAGCTGCCATCCCTTCACGTCTTCGGCGATGGGATTGAAGGTGAGCCAAAGCGCCTCAGGCATGCGCGTGGCCGGCTTGCCGGACCACGTGAGCTGCAATTGAATCACCGGCTCGGTCTTGGGCAGGATCAGTTCAAGGAAGGCGTGGCGCGGAAAAGCGGCGCGGCCGGATTCAATTGCCTCGTCATCCTTGAAACTCATGCGAACTAGGATTCGATGTGCGTCGGTAGTTTCATCCACAATCACCTCGGCCGATGCGGGCCGCCACTCTTCGCGTTTAGCGCCAAAGCGTTCGATATTCGGCTTGCCAAAGTCCTTTTTCGCCCAATCCGCGTTGAGGATGATATAACTCGCCCGATAGCGGCCGTAATCTTCCTGCGAAAGTGTCTGGTAAGTCAAAAGCGCAATGGGATTCTGTTCGCTTGCCCACTCGCGGCCAGTAGCTTTGTTGCGAAGCTGTGTGATGGCGCCGGTTTTTGCGTCGATTCGCAGGACAAAATGCTCGGTCTCAATCGGTTTTCCCGGCTCGGCCACCACAGCTTTTGGCGCCGTCACCGGCCATGTCGCGGCAACGCTCGCAATCGCCAATTGCGCCTCTTCGCGCAGCGCCTCCGGTAGCGTCGCAACCCCGTCCAGCAAATCCTGCCGCTTCTCAATCCAACTGAATTCCACGATCCTGTAGTTTTTCGTGTCTAACTGTCCCGCCAGGTCAGACGGTATGAGGTTGTCGTAGTCCAACCAGGTCTTGGTGTCAGTGCCCCAGGTATGTTCGGCCTCCAGCAATACGTGACGGAGCAACTGCAGGTCCGTTGCATCGCCCACCCGCAACGCGCCCTTTGCAATCCACGCCTCGCGCAGTCGCGCAATCTCGCGAAAGCGCGCCACTTTGAGCGGATCGCTCGCGCATCCGTAAATCCACGTGTCGCCAATCTCCTCCGTCACCACAGGCAAGTTGTTGCGAAACGGCGCAAGAGCATTTGCCATCTCACTCAGATTTGCGGCCACAATCTCCGCATTCGGGAACCGCGCGGACAGCTCGGCATGAATGCCGTTGATCTCTTCGGGGGTATGCGGGCCGCTGTTGTCGCCGCGCACCCGCGTCACCAGCGCCAGGTTCGATCCGGGAACCACGGCGATGCCTGAGTAATCGTTGTGATACATCATGGGCAGACTCGCGCCGGAGAGATCCTTCCATAAAAAGATCGGCGGCAGCACAGCAGGCATCGAGCTGGCATTCACGCCGATCTCGAGAAACGTAATGCCGTGCTTCGCCAGCGGCGGAATGATGCCGCGCGTGTGGCCCGGCACGTCCGTCATCTTTGCGCCGGTGGTCACCGCGCCAAAGCGCCGGTCGAGCGACTGCGCCAGCGCCAGGCTTCCCTCGATCATCGAGGGGCTCAACATCTCCGTCTGCCATGTGAACGGCAATGCGTGCCAGGCAATATCGCCGCGCGCAATCGCGTCTTCCATCGTCTTGCGCTCGGCTGCGGAAGCCTGCTCCAGATACTCGAACAGCAGCCATGATCCGGTGGTCCAAACGTAGCGCCGCTTGCCGCTGGAGTTCGCAGCGCGCGCAGTCTCAATCGCCTGCGGGAAGTACTTGTTGAAGTACTTATGAACCACGTTGTATTGCGTATCGATAAAACCGGCATCGAAGTGGCACTTGAACATCACCAGCACGCGCTTCACGCTTGCATCCGCTGCCGCCGTTTGCGCTCCGGCCGCCAGCACGACGCGCGGCTGCAACGCCATGCCCGCTCCCACGGCGGTCATCGTCATTACAAATTCCCGGCGCTTCATCGAAAAAGTCTCCTCACAAACCGAGGGAAGTGTATCACTCGCGCCCGATCCAGTTGCGATACACTCCATCCATGATTCACGACGGCCGCAAACGCAAACTTCCCTTCGATCCCGACGAGGCCATCGCGCATCTCCGCGCGCGTGACGCCAAACTTGCCGCGCTCATCGATTGCGCCGGCCCATTCACGCTGCGTCTCGACAACTCCGCATCGCCCTTCGAGTCGCTGCTGGAATCGATCCTCTATCAGCAGTTGCACGGGAAGGCCGCGGCCACCATCCATCGCCGCGTTCGCGAGTACTTCGGCGGCGACCCCACGCCGCAGCTCTTGCTCGACACGCCCGACGAACCGCTCCGTGCCGCGGGGGTTTCCGGCAACAAGATCAAAGCCTTTCGCGACCTGGCCGCGCGCACGATTGACGGCACGGTGCCCTCGCACGCGGCCATTCGCAAGATGAGCGACGCCGACATCGTGGAGCGGCTCACGGAAGTGCGCGGCATCGGCTCATGGACCGTGGAAATGCTGCTCATCTTCCGCCTGGGCCGGCCCGATGTGCTTCCCGTAACCGACTACGGCGTGCGCAAAGGCTACGCGCTCACCTTCCAGCGCGTGCCCAAGTCGCGGCCGCTCGAAGCCGCCGATCTTCCCAAACCCGACGTCATCTTTCGCCGCGGCCAGCGCTGGGCGCCGTACCGCTCGGTGGCGAGCTGGTACCTGTGGCGCGCGTGCGATGTGGCGAAAGGCACTGAACCCGCCGGCCGGTCAAGTCGATAGACTCCCCACGTGGCCGATAAACTCTCCGCATGGCCGTACAATAGCGTCAGCGTCCGGATCGACAGGCCGCAGTGCACTT
>JBEKIE010000104.1:0-9765 GCA_050011915.1 Occallatibacter sp. | reverse complement strand
GAAAACGTCCTTCAACTCCCGGCTGAGCAGGCTTGATGCGCCGGCGATGACAATCTTGTACACAGGCATCCTCAAAAGCAGCGAGTTAGCGAGTCAGCAAGTCAGCGTGGCGTCGATGACGCCGATGGCCCATTGCAACGTGAAATCCAGATCCAGACCGCTTTAATTCGTGCCAATTGAGTTCATGCTATCCCACCCTTTCGGTCGCCGCGGCGACCGAAAGGGTGGGCACGGCAAGGTTCCACGTCAAGCGGTCAGAGGCCTAGCCGGAAAAGTGAGGCCCGAGAGACTCTGGTTCTGCCGAGGCGCCGGGGTCGGGGGTAGCCGTTGTCCTTCTGCGGCGGCGGCGTTGCCACCCATACACCGCGCGTGCCCAGATCCCAGAGAACATATACACCAGTGCGACCACAAACAAAGTGACACTTGAATACCGGATCACGATGTAGGCAACCAGCGCCAGCACCAACAGCAATCGGAACGGATGGCTGCGGGAAAGATTGATCTCCTTGGCCGACCAGAAGCGCCAAGTGCTGACCATCAAGTAGCTGCAAAGCCCGACCAGGACCAGCCAGGGAGCGGCGACCCACCACTCCATCACGGGATAGCCATTGAAGAAATGCACCGCAGCGGCCAGCAGGCCCGCGGCTGCGGGAATCGGCATGCCCACAAAATACTTGCGATCGGGCCGGCCGGGATTGCGCGGCTGCGCGTCGTGGCTGATGTTAAAGCGCGCCAGCCGCGATGCTCCGCCGAGAAGAAACAGGAAACAGATGAAGGCCCCGGCCTGAAGCAGGTGCATGTGCAGCTGCGCATTCATGGAGTCGGGCAGAAAGTGAAATCCCCAGACGAGGGCCAGCAGGCTGGGCGCCATGCCGAAGGCGATGATATCGGCCAGCGAGTCCAGCTCCCTGCCGAAATCGCTGGTGGTGTTGGTCATGCGCGCGATACGCCCGTCGAGCGCGTCGAAGGGAATGGCGAAAAGGATCGCGATCGCGGCCCAGTCGAGATGATGTTGCGCGTCGCCGCTGATGGCGTCAATGGTCTGGGTGATGGAAAAGAAGCCGGCGGCAATGTTGCCGGCGGTGAATATCGACGGCAACAGGAACATGCCGCGGCGCAGGCGGGGATGCGGTTTCCGCTTGATCTGCGCGAGATCGAAGTGGTTCATGCGCGCCCTCCCTGAGGGGCTGCGGCAAGCACGCTCGCGCCGCCCTTCACCCGATCTCCGACTTTTACCCGCAATTCGGCGTTTGCCGGCAGCAGAACATCCACCCTGGAGCCGAATTTGATGAGCCCCACGCGCTCGCCGCGCTCCACGGTCTGGCCTTCGGTGCAACGGCAGACGATGCGCCGCGCCAGCAGTCCCGCAATTTGCTTGAACGTGATTTCGAGGCCAGCATCCGCGCCCTGGCCGCGCAACGTGACCACGCTTTGCTCGTTGCGCTCGGCCGAGGCCGGGTTCATGGCATTGAGGAACTGGCCTTTCCGATAGTGGACGCGGCTCACCGTGCCGCCGATGGGCGCGCGGTTGACGTGCACATTGAAAACGCTAAGGAAAATGCTGATGCGCTGGAGCGGGCCTTCAGGCGTATTGATGGCCGCGGTTTCCGTGACCAGACCGTCGCCCGGAGAGACAATCAAACCAATGCCGGAGGGAATGGTGCGATGAGGATCGCGGAAAAACCAGAGGAAAAACGCCGCCAGCAGAACCGGGGCGATGCCCCAGGCCCACGCGCCCGTAAGCCACGTAAGCGCCGCGGCCACCGCCAATAAGCTGAGCGCGTAAATGTAACCGTCACGAACCATTGTCCCCAACGATTATACGGTGCTTCCGGGCAACGGTTCGGCGTGCAAGACACTTAGAAAGGCACGTATTAGGCACACACTGCACAAGGTAACGCCCCGAGGCGTTGCGCTGGGCAATTGACCGTCAAAAGCCCTTGAACTTGAGATCTAAGCCACGGCCGGCAAACGCCGTTCGAGCGCGAAGATCAGATCCTTGGCGTGCAGCTTGAGTTTCTTGAGTCGCACTTCCTCGAGCTGCTCGTCTTCGGTGAGGTAGGGCTTTTGAAGCAATTCTTCCAGGCGCTGAGCGTAGCGGCGATGTTCGGCGTGCAAGCGATCAAGCTCTTCGCTCAGCGCGGAATTCTGTATTTCATCCATCAAGCACCCCCTTCGGCGATCATACTTGAGCTTTCCGAGGCCGCCGATTTTCTCAGAACATTTACATATATCGCCGCCACGGTAGAATCGGCAAGCGCCAAAATCACCGAAGGTAATGGAACCCTGTGGATTTCAGGAGGGGAGATAACGGAGCTAGCGGCACCAACGGAGTTGGCGGAGTTAGGCTGAATCGACCGGCGCTCATGAAGATTTCTCAGCGAGCGGAAGGCGCATGAGGACCGCATCTTCAATCGGCTCTGCATAATAGGCCGGCCGGAAACCGGTTTTGACGAAGCTGAGCGCCCGGTAAAACGCCAGCGCCGGCCGGTTCGAGGCGCGCACCTCAAGCTCGAGCTCTCCCACGCCTGCGGCCTTGAGTTCGACGGCCAATGCCTGAAAAAGACGCTCGCCCAGGCCGAGCCGTTGCATCTCCGGGGCTACGGCGATGGTCTCCAGCTCGGCCCGGGGGGGCAGGAGGCTGGCAACGGCAAATCCGCGGATGGAGCCAGGCTGGGGACCCACGGCGACCAGGGCGATGCGGTGCGGCGTGGATTCCGGCTCAAATTGCGAATTGATGGCGTTCAACCAGGCTGCCTGCGGCCAATGAGGCGCTTGCGGAAGATTTCGAGCGATAGCCAGCACGCGATCGAGGTCGGCAGCGGTCATGCGCCGGATCTGCACGCCGTCGGCAGCCCGGGTGGCAATATCGGCGCCGAATATCTCGGCATCGGAACGGCGCAGGTAGTGGCCGTCGAGCAGCGCCAGGTCAGCGGCGGCGCCGGCGATGAGCCGCGCTTCGCCGGGACGTAGAGCGTCAGAGGCGAGTGGCGGAGGCGTGGTGACAAGTTGCGTTTGGGGCCAGACGCGGGCCAGCAGGGCCGCAGCGCCTTCGTCGCATACGGCGACGCGTGTGGGGACGGGAAGGACTTGGGCGAGTTCCTCGGGACCCGTCAAAAGCTCGACCGGCGCAGAGCCTGTGCGCTCCAAACGCAAGAACACTTCGCCACGATGCGCATCGAGGGCTGCCGAGGGGACACCGGATTTGCGCGAGAGAACTTCGAGCCGCGAAATGGCGACCAAGGGGATTTCTGCGCCTTGCGCGAGGCCCTTGGCCGCGCTGACGCCCACGCGCACGCCTGTAAAGCTTCCGGGGCCGTTCACGACAATGATGCCGTCGAGGTTACCGAGTTCGAAGCTGGCGGCGTGCAGCAGGTCGGCAACCGCGGAAATTAACGTGGCCGAGTAGGTGCGTCCGGCAAGCTCCGCCTGCCCGAGGATTTCAAGGTCACGGCCGGGAATCCGCCCCAATGCCACCGAGCCCGAAGGCCCGCAGGTGTCGATGGCGAGCAGGAGCGGAAAGACGCCAGGAGCGTCAACGTGGCTGGTGGCTTCCGATTTCACTTCCCGCGCCGATGCTGACGGACAAGTTCAGTCAGGGACATGTCGGTTTCTACACGAATCCTGGACAGCTTTGCGTCACCACGCCAGTCGCGCAAGAAGTCCGCGCCGTATTCCTTTCGCAAGGTTCGAACCAGAGTGTTGCCCCGCTTTTCCTCGATTTGTCCGACTGAGTCTCGATGACGACCGTCTAAACCCGAAGGCACCGTCCGCCCTCCCTGCTCTATAGATTCGCTCAGGCGACTTTGTGCTTTGAGCTTCGTCCAGATTCAACAAGCGTCGGTTTTCGCCGCTGCTTAAGCAGCATTGCCATCCACTTTTCGGAGCCGTAAATGCCTTGCATCAACCCTGGGACGTAATGCGCGATGTCCAGAAGCGGCCAGAGCAGACCCGTGCCATTGCCGATAATCTGAATCCGATTGAGCTCCCGTTCCTTTGCGTCGCGCAATCCTTGAATGAGGCGTCGCGGAACTGTATAGGTTGTCCCGTCGCTCAGAACAAGACGCAAGGAATCAGTGGGTTTTGAGTACATCGCCTTAACCACTTTCCGCGCGTACTTTTCGTATTCGCGCGCGCGTCCGAGGGCCGCATCGATTTCTGCGTCCGTTACCAAGACTTTCGCGGATTCAGGCATGGGCTTCCTCCCAAAGTTCCATCAGTTCATCAAAATGGGCGTTGGCGACTTTCACAATGTGTCGCACCTGATTTCTCTTCGCATCACCGGGCTGGATGGCATCCCATCGCACGGTCAGTCGTGCAACTCTATCTTGGCCCAATTCCAGAATGGCGACAACTCCCTGATATTGAGCGTGGACATGCGGAGGAGCATGGTCTTCCGGGTAAACGCGGAAGGTAACTCCATCAAATTCGATAGGAACCCACGCGGCAATGATACGCCAAGCGTCTCTCCGGCGTTCACACCGCCTTGAGCGCCTGGTCGAGATCGGTGATCAGATCTTCCTTGTCCTCGATGCCGATGGAAAGGCGGATGCGGCCTTCGTTGATGCCCATCTTCCGGCGCACTTCCTCGCTGACCGAGCCGTGCGTGGTAGTGGCGGAGTGCGACGCCAGCGATTCCACGCCGCCCAGCGACTCGGCATTGAGGAAGATCTTGATCGCCGTGAGGAAGCGCGCCGCTTCCTCGCGCGACTTGAGCTCGAAGCTCATCATGGAGCCAAAGCCCTTCTGCTGCTTCACGGCGAGATCGTATTGCGGATGGCTCTTGAGGCCGGGATAGGCGAGCTTGCTCACCTTGGGATGCGTGGAGAGGAATTCCGCCACTGCGCGGCCGTTCTCCTCGTGCTGCTGGATGCGCAGCGGCAGGGTTTTGATGCCGCGCAGCACCAGGTAGCACTCGAAGGGCGACATCACGCCGCCAGCGGCTTTCTGGACGAGCAGAAAGCGATCCTTGTGCTCGGGCTTGGTGCCGATGAGCGCGCCGCCGAGGCCGTCGGAGTGGCCGTTCAAGTACTTGGTCGTGGAGTGCATCACGATATCGGCGCCCAAGGCGAGCGGGCTCTGCAGCGCGGGCGAGAGAAACGTGTTGTCGACGCTCACTTCGACGCCGTGCGCGTGGGCGATCTTCGCGACGCCCGCGATATCGGTGAGCACCATGAGCGGATTGCTCGGCGTTTCGATGTGCACGAGCTTTGTATTCGGCTTCATGGCCGCTTCAACGGCTTTCAGGTCGCTGGTGTCGACGTACTCGATCTCGATGCCGTAGCCCGAGACGATCTGGTCAAAGAGGCGGACAGTTCCGGCGTACACGTCGCGCGAGCAGACGATGTGGTCGCCCGAGCGCAGCATAGCCACGAGCGCGGAGATGGCCGCCATGCCGGTGGTAAAAGCATGACCACTGGTCCCGCCTTCGAGCGCGGCCAACGCCGTCTCCAGCCGGTCGCGCGTGGGATTGCCGGCGCGCGAGTAGTCGTAGCCGCGGTCGCTGCCGATGCCGGTGAGTTCAAAGGTCGAGGAAAGGTAAACGGGCACGTTCACCGCGCCCGTCAGCGGATCAGGGTGCTGCCCGGCGTGGACGGCAAGGGTCGAGTATTTGTACTGAGGCATGATGTGGTTTTGCTGCGGTCTCCTCGCTTCTAGCTTATCGCGGCGAGCAGGGAAGCAACCCAGCGGTTTTCTTTGAGCGGCGATTTGCGGGGCGTCAAATGCAACTAAGACGATTAGGTTGCGACCGGCAAGACGATTCTCAGTTGGTGACCGACCGAATTGGTGCGAGTGCACCTTGGAGAATCATTACGTGAACAGGCTGCGAAACACCGCCTTGATGTGCGCCAGCCGCTTTTCGAGCGCTGCGGCTTCTTCCTCGAGTCACAGCCGCCGGGCCAGCCCGATGGCGTCGTAATAGCACTCTTTGGCGTCGCTGTAACACGCGGTCGAGCCGCTCGGGAAATGGGCCTCGTACATATCGTCGTGGGCCTTTTCGCCCATCACCTTCAGGTGTTCCAAGTGCTTCAACTGCGAATCGCGTTCCGTCTCATCGGCCATTTATTTTGGCGCCGCCGCAGCCTGGCTGACCGGCCGCACCGACGGGAAATAGCCGGTGCGGGTGCGCACCGTGAGCTTGCCCTCGCCCTTGGAGTCGGCCGTCACCTCCACCCTGCGGAATCCCGGGACGGTGGTGGGCTTGGTGGAGTGGTAGCCGATCGTGTACTGGCTGCGAATGTCGCGCGCCACTTCAGCGGCGATCTGGTCGACTTCTTCGATGGACTTGGGGAAAAACGCCATGCCTCCGGTTTCCTGGGAGAGCAGCACGAGCGCTTTGCGCGCGTTGCGCACCTCGGCGCGGCTCATTTCGGGACCGAAGAGCAGGCCAATCGAATAGATGACCGGGCCGGAGAGTTGCTGCACACGGTGGATGGTCTGCTCGAGAAGCAGGCTCGATGCGTTGTCTTCGCCGTCGGTGATGAGAATGAGCACCTGCTTGGGCCGCTTGGCATCGGCTGCCAGCTTGTCGGCCGAAGCCGCCACGGCGTCGTAGAGCGCCGTGCCGCCGCGGGAGTCGATGTGCGAGAGCCCCTCGCGGAGTTTTTTGATGTCGGAAGTGAACTCGCAGTCGATGAAGGCTTCGTCGGAAAAGTTGACCACAAAGGCCTCGTCCTGGGGATTCGAGGCCAGGACCAGATCGAGAGCGGCCTTGTTAACCGAGGGCCGCTTCATGTACATCGACCCGGAATTGTCGACCACCAGTCCCATGGAAACGGGCAGATCGGTGTGCTGGAAGCTGATGATGGTCTGCTTGACCCCGTCTTCGTAGACCTGGAAATCGTCTTTGGTCAGGTTCTCGACCAATTGCGTACCGCTGAGCACAGTGGTGTTGAGCACCACTTCTTCGACGTCGGTATGGAGCAGGTAGCCCTGGCCCTTCTTTTCGACGGTTCCTGTGAGCGGCGCCGGGGGCACGGTGTCGGGCGAGCGTACGGGATCGGTATCCTGCGTGAGCGCCGGCGACTGCGCGGCCGGAGGCGCGCCTGCCGGGGCATGAGCCTGCTGGGCGGGGAGCACGGGGAGCAGAAGCCCCGATGCGATGAGGAGCGCGGCGAGAACCGCCTTACTGCAATGGCGCATAGTAACCGGTACGAGCATAAACGGTGAGCGGAGGCAGTCCCGGTGGAGGATTCACCTTCACCTTCACTTTACGCCACTTGCCGTCGCGGGTCAGGTCCTTGGGCTTGTAGCCGATTACATACTGGTTGCGCAGCTCGGTGGAGATCTTCTCGGCGATGTCGCTCATCTCGTCCACATCGTCCACGCGGAACATGCGCCCGCCGGTTGCGGAGCTGATGTCGTCAAGGAGTTGCGGACCGGTGCGCTCCTCGGGGGTGGGCGCGTAGGGATCGAAGATGCCGATGGAGTAAATCTCCACATTGGCTTCGCGCACCTGAGCCCGCACCTCGCCTTCGGTGTAGCGCGAGCGGTTGTCGCCGCCGTCGGAGACCACCAGCAGCGCCTTGCGCTCGTGGTGGGCATCCTTCATCTTGGCCAAGCCGTAGTAAATGGCGTCGAGCAGCGCGGTGCGACGCTCGGCGTGCACCGTGGCCAGCCGCGCCTGGATCTGTTCGACGGAGCTGGTGAAGTCCTCAATCAGCTCCGGCCGGTCGTTAAAGCCGATGACGAAGAACTCATCCTGCGGGTTGGCGGTCTTGATGAATTGCAAGATGGATTCGCGGGCGCGGATCAGCTTGGAGGTCATGGAACCAGAAAGGTCGAAGATGATGCCGATGGAGACCGGCGCGTCTTCAGAGGCAAAGCTCGCAATACGTTGCTCGCCGTTGTTCTCGAAGACTTGGAAGTCTTCTTTTTCGAGGCCCGTGACCAGGCGGTTCAACGGATCGGTGACCGTGATGGGAACGAGCACCATATCCACGTTCATGCGGATGAACGATCCAGGGTGAACGCGGAGCGCGGCAGGCCCGGATTCGGGGCCGGCTTCAGCGCCTTTGGGCTCGGTAGTGGGCGCCGATGAGCTGCCCGGCGGCTCCACGTGAACTTTGTTGAGCTGATCTTCCTGGGCGTAGGCCCGGGTGAGGCACAAAACCGCGGCCAGCACGCAGAAACCCAGACGGCGGCGAACCAGGGAAAAGTCGCCACCTCCGTCGTGGCTAACCCGCTTTTGGGGAAGCGTCTTCATGCGGCACCATGAGCGATTGAAGGCGATATTACCACTATCGGCATGTCTCTGTTGTCAGCAGATTGTCATTCCGATGTCCTGCGTTTCAACTTGCGCGAACGCCGGCCGCGCGCGGCGCTGCGATACAATCAAGCCTGAACACCCCGCGCTCCCACTGCCGGCGACGGCATGGCGGGGCACAAATTACCCCTTTTCAACGGCGGAGCACGACCTTCCTCATGGCTCGCATCTATCCCTTTCGCGCCTGGCGCTACAACCCCTCTGCGGTCCGTTTGGACGACGTGGTCACACAGCCCTACGACAAGATTTCGCCGTCCATGCAGCAGGCCTATTACCAGCGCAGCCCCTATAACCTGGTCCGGATCATCCTGGGACTACCTGAGTTATTTGACGCCGAGAAGGGCGAAAACGTCTATAGCCGCGCGGCGCGGGATTTTCGCGCCTGGCGCGAGCAGGGCGTGCTCGTCCAGGAGCACGAGCCGTGCGTGTTCGCCTACGCACAGCGCTTCCGGGTTCCCGGAACCGACAATGTGAAAGAACGGCGCGGGTTCATCGCGCTCGGCAAGTTGCACGAATACTCGGAAAAGGTGGTTTTCCGGCACGAGCAGACACTTTCAAAACCCAAAAGCGACCGGCTGAACCTGCTGAAAGCCACCCGGGCGCATTTTGGACAGATTTTCATGCTTTACTCCGATCCTTCGGGCAGCGTGGAGAAAACTCTTTACGACAGCAACGCAAACGCCGACGGCGAAGTGACGGATGAGTACGGCGTGCTGCACCGCATCTGGCGCGTGAACAATCCCTCCGTCATCCGCTTGCTGACCACGGCCATGGACGACAAGAAGCTGATCATTGCCGATGGGCACCACCGTTACGAAACCGCGCTCAACTATGCCAAAGAGCACGGGCAAGCGACCGCGCAAGCCGAATCGAGCTCGACCGGCCTGCCGCAGCCGCCTTATCCGGAAGCCGCGGTCATGATGACCTTTGTGAACATGGATTCGGACGGCCTGGTGATTCTACCCACGCATCGCGTGGTGCACAGCCTTGAGGGATTCGATCCGGCAGCATTTCGCGCCAAGGCCGAGACGTTTTTCACCGTTGAGACACTCGCGCCGGGCGGCGCGCCAAGCTATATGGGCAAGTTGACCAGCCAGAGCGGCACGGCTTTTGTGGCCGTCACGCGCGGCGGCGATTTCTTGCTGCGAGCCAGGCCGGAAGCAATGGCAAAAGCGCTCGCCGATGTGCCCGAGCGGCAGCGGCAGCTCGATCTCACGCAGTTGCACTCCATCGTTCTCGACCGGCTGTTGGGGCTGGACGCCGAAAAGGTGCGCGAGCAGACGAATCTCCGCTACCTGAGGGACGTGGGCGAAGCCGTGGAGCAGGTGCGCAGGGGCGAGGCCGACGTTGCCTTCCTGACCAATCCCGTGACCATGGAGCAACTGCGCGAAGTGGCCTTTGCCGGCGAAGTCATGCCGCAGAAATCCACTGACTTCTTCCCCAAGCTACTGAGCGGCCTGGCGATTTATGCATTGGAATGAGGACAACGGCCGGGAGGC
>JBEKIE010000103.1:0-9856 GCA_050011915.1 Occallatibacter sp. | reverse complement strand
ATCGATGAATCAGGCGCTCGTGCCCACGCTGATCCGGGTAAGGGAACAAGAGGGCCGCGATCGCGCCCAGCAGCTGCTCTCAAATTCCATGCTCTGCATGTGCCTGCTGCTCGGCGCGGCGTCCGCACTCATGGCGCTTCTTGCGCATGGTTTCTTCCCGCTCATCGCCTCGCACTTTCCACCCGCCAAGCTCGCACTCTCGATCCGGCTCTTTTACGGGCTGTTGCCCATCGTCCTTCTCACTGGCATCGCCACGAATTGCACGGCGATTCTCAATACGCTCGATCGCTTCGCCCTTCCCGCGCTCGCGCCTGCCGTCATCTCCATCTCGATTATTCTTGGCGCCTTGTTCTTCGGCAGCCGTTTCGGCATCTGGGCGATGGTCTACGCGACGCTGACCGGTTCGCTGCTGCACGCAGCCCTGGTTGCGTGGATGATGGAAGCGCACGGCTATGCGTTCAGCCTGCGCTGGCATGGCATGAGCGAAGCCACGCGCGAAGTAGCCGGCCAATACGGCCCCATGTTGCTTGGCAGCGTGGTCGCTTCAGGGGGCCTGCTTGTCGATCAGTCCATGGCCGCCATGCTGCCCGCGGGCAGCGTCTCCGCTCTGGTTTACGCCAATCGATTCGTCAGTGTCGTGCTTACGCTGCTGGCCGGCGCAGTCTCCACCGCCATTGTGCCCTACTTCTCGCGTATGATCGCCCAGCGCGACTGGGCCGGTTGCCGCTACACACTCCGCACCTGGGTTCAGCTCACCGCGATCGTCTCAATCCCCATTGCGGTTCTGCTTATCGCCGGCGCGCGGCCGTTGGTTCGCGTGGCCTATCAGCACGGTCACTTCGGCCCGCACGATACCACGGTCGTCGCCGCGGTGCTTGCCATGTACGCCGTTCAAATCCCTTTCTATGTGACCAGCCGCGTTTATTACCGCTTTATCGTCGCCATGCGCCGCACCGATCTGATTCTCTACGGCGGAATCCTCAACCTCAGCCTCGATATCGTACTCAATTTCATCCTGATGCACTGGTTCGGCGTTGCTGGTATCGCCCTTGCCACATCGCTCTGGACCGTGGGCACGTTCCTTTATCTCTGGTACTGGAGCCGAGAACTTCTGGGCCGCGCATCGGCGGCGGAGGGAGCCGCATGAACTCTGCCCAATATCTGCTGCGCATCGACGATCTCTGCCCCACCATTTCCGCTGAACGCTGGCCGCGGATTCGATCGCTGATCGAGGAGTTCCGGCTGCAGCCGATCCTGGCTGTGGTTCCCGATAATCGCGACCCGGAGTTAGAGATTTCTCCGCCCGACCCGGCCTTCTGGGACAGCATGCGCGCATTGGAAGCTGCCGGAGCCGCGATCGGCCTGCACGGCTACCGCCATCTGTGCGCAAGCCGGGGCCGCAGCCTGGTCGATCTGCACCGCACCTCGGAGTTTGCCGGCGTCGCCGCCGAGACGCAGCGCGCATGGATCCGCGAAGGCGTGCGCATCCTGCGCGGCCGCGGCCTTCACCCCAACATCTGGGTCGCACCGCGTCACGGTTTCGACAAGCGCACCCTTCAGGCGCTTTTGGAAGAGGGAATTTCGCTCCTGTCCGATGGTTTTGCCCGCGTACCGTTTCTTCGCAGCGGCATCACCTGGATTCCGCAGCAGCTCTGGGCCCCCGTCGAAAAGCCGAGCGGCCTCTGGACCATCTGCGTCCACCCAAACACCGCCAGCGCCGCAGAGATCGCGGCCTTGCGCGGCTTTGTTGCCGCACACGCAACGCAGTTCACCTCAGTAGATCGTGCACTCTTCCGTTTTCAGCCTGCCACCTTGACCCTCGCCGAGCGCATTCAGGCTGTGTGTGCGCTGCGACGCCTCAAACTCTCCCATTCCGCACGGCCACTCCACCGGTTCGCGTTCTTGCGCTCGAGCAGGTCCGCGTAGAGCCGTTCCCAGCGGTCGAGCACCGCCTCCAGGCTGAAGTGCTCTACGACGTGCTGCCGTGCCCGCGCGCCGATTGCTCGACGTTCGCTGATGGGAATCTGCATCAACCGGCTCATCGCCGCGGCCAGCCTTTCCGGATTGCCCTGGGGCGCGAGCCAACCCGTTTCTCCATCCACGATCACTTCGCGCGTGCCGGGAACATCCGTTGCCACGGCGGGCAGCCCGCAAGCGCCCGCCTCGAGCAAGACCATCGGCAACCCTTCGTAGCGTGACGATAGGACAAATCCATCGGCGGCTTGCATCCAGCGCGCAACATTCGGGTAGAAACCCGCAAAACGCACGCGTTGGCCGAGGTCAAGCTCCGCAGCCATGTTGTTTAACTCCGCCTCGAGCGGCCCTGCACCGAGAACCAGCAACCGCGCCGTCTTTGGGGCACGCGCCAGAGCGTGCAAGAGCGTCGGGTAATCCTTTACCGCTTCGAGCCGGCCCACTGCCAGCCAGAGGAAATCATTTCCGATTCCAAGTTCCTCGCGCGCCTCCAAACGTGCCCACTCATCCGGTTGCCAGCGATCCACGTCAATGCCGTTGCCAAGCACGGACATATGGCTTGGGTTCACCATCCCGGCCGCGGCGTGCGAAGCGGCCGTCGCGTGGCTCACGGCTGTCACGTGGTCCGGCAGCCATTGGCTGAAGGCGTAACCCATGCGACGCCCCAGCTTTCCCGTGAACGAGCTATGCAGGGTATCGACTACCAGCGGAACGTGTGCGGCCAGCCGCGACCACCGAGCCAGCCATGTGGCGTGCGGCAAGTGGGCGTGCACCACGTCAGGCTGCTTGCGGCGAAGCCATCTGTGGAAGCGCACCCATCCCCGCGGGTCCGCAAGCCCTTTGCGCATGCCGAGGCTGAGGAAGGCGATGCCCGCTTCGGCCAATTCCGTGGCCGCCGCGCCCCCGGCACCGGAAAGCGCCACTACGCTCACACGCCAGCCGCGCCGCCGCAATCCCCTGGCCAGCAGCATGGCCTGTTGTTCGGCCCCGCCGATGCGGTCGAGACCGGGAATCGCGATCGCAGCATGGCTCACGGTTTCCTCCAGGCGTGCGCGCCGATCAACTCTTCATACGCATCCAGAGCATGTTCGAATCCGAACTCGTCTACCGGCCGCAGCTTGCTGAGGTCGAGGGCATTCGCCTGCCGCGGCCTGTGGAAGCGCGGGAAAACTGCGGCTACCGCGGCGCATACTGCGGCAAGCAGAAAAGAGACGGCGAGGAAAGGCAGCGAAAGAAGAATCAGCAGCATTGAGAACGATAGGCGTAGACAGTCACGAACCACAAATCCCTCCAGCAATACCGTTTGCACGCTGCAAGCCGGAACGCGGCCGCTTGCGGCGTCGAGAGCGGTTTAACGATGGTTGTCTTTTGATCTGCACTCTGGGAAGGCGCGCTCGAAACGAGGCACACTCATGCGCACAGACAGAAAGACGCACCGTGAAATTGCTTTGGCGGGAAACTTGCCCGGCGATGATCGGCGATGCTCTATAGAAATAAAGCCAGATTACTCATTGGCCCGGCATGCCCATTCATTCGCCGTCTAAGCGAGCCCCATACGACAACACAGGAGTGACCCTGGTAAATGGTCGTTTGCTGGAGGTGGAAAACTGTATTGTTAGGAAATAACCAAGGCCAAAAGTTGTCAAGAGAGAAAAAGGTCTTAGGAAAAGAAGTCTGTTAATTACTTGTTGATTAGCTGTTGATTAGTTGTTGATTTCTTTAAGGCACTCCGGTAGTTCGTATCTGGCGACGCTTGCGCGCGGCTGTGGCTAATTTTTTGGGAGTCGAAATCACCTGTCGACGGGAAGAACCGGTGTCGAAAACGAGCTCCCGGGCCGAAGCTTTCGAGAGCCAGGACGATGGCGTCCGCAAGTGCATCGGAGGAAACGTGCGCCGCCAGCCATGCCCCTTTTTGCTCGCGCAGCAGGTCAACAACTCCGCCCGACGCCGGCGTCGCGACAAGGGGAAGGCCGGCTGCAGCTGCCTCCAGAAGCGCATTGGGCATGCCCTCATAGCGTGACGACAAAACGAAGAGTGCGGCTCCCGGAAAGAACGCATATGGGGTGTCGATGCATTCCGCGATACGGAAGGAGCTCCCCAAATTTGCTTCTCGGCTCTGCACCTGCAGAGCCGCTTTCTCGCGCCCAGACCCGGCGATCGTGAGATCTGCGCCTGGGAACCGTTTGCGCACTTTGACGAGTGCCTCGATCAGCAGATCGAAGCCTTTCTCGGGCGCCAGCCTTCCCGCGGCCAGCAGGTGCGGGCCATCGCCGCTCCAGGCAGAGGGCGCGCCTCGTGCGGCCAGAATGCCCTCGAGATCGACCGGGTTGGGCAACACGGCGATCTGTTCGCAGGGAATCCCTGTTTCCCGTGCAAGGTCCTCGGCCATGGCGCGGGACTGACAGATCACGCGGTCGGCACGCCGGTAAAGCAACCGGTAAAGCAGACGCGTGTAGCGAGGTACGCCGCCGTGTGCCAGGGCGGCAGAGACCGTCCCATTCTGCCGGACCAGCACGCGCGTTCTCGAGGGGAAGAAGGAGCGCAGAAACAGCACCAGAAAACTGATCTCCGGCGCTCCCGATAGAATCACGTCCGGCCGCAATCGCCACACCAGTCGCAATAGAGGGAGCGCTGCGGCGCGTGTGCGTTCCGCGCCCAGCCCATGGGCCGTCACCCACGCCGGTACAGCGCCAGCGCCAGGATCCCCGGCCCTGACCAGTCCCAGATGGACCTCAAATCTCTCCTGCGGCAGACCTCGCGCAAGGAGCGCCATCACTTGCTGGGCGCCGCCCCCGCCAATTCGAGGAGTGAGCAGGAGAATCCGCGTGCGTTCCACAGTTGATTTCCTGAAGGGCAGGCAATTTTCGCCCAATCGTTTCTGAAGTTATGTGCTGGCGGTCACTGAATCTCTGTAAGGTAGCTCTTATCAATGTCGAGAACCATTCCATCTGTAATTTTTCCTCCCAGAATCTGCGTAACGACGTTCGCGTTGGGCGAAATCCCACCAGCTGAGGCGTTCGATGGCAGATGCCGGGCTTTTCGATTTCCAATTCACGACATCGATTGAGAACATTCCGCCGACCATTCTCGTTGGTGTCACGCACGCGCAAACCTGCCTTGTCCTTGGTGCGCGCCTGCGTGCCCTGCGCAATGCGGGATTCCGCGTTTTTTTGCTTTCCAGTCCCGGGCCGTTGCTCGATCTCACTGCCAAGCGAGAAGGCGTGGAGCGGATCGCGCTTCCCATGCAGCGCGGCATCGCGCCCTTCGCCGATCTGGTGGCTCTGTTCCGCCTTTGGCGGCTGATCGGTAAATGCCGGCCCGATCTGGTCGAGTTCAGCACTCCGAAGGCCGGGCTGTTGGGCACGTTCGCTGCCTGGCTGCGCAACGTGCCACGGCGTGTTTACATGTTGCGCGGTCTAAAGCTCGAAACCACAACGGGCATCAAGCGGCGCGTGCTGCTGGCCGCCGAGCGCATGAGCGCCCGCTGCGCGCACGTGGTTCTCTGCAACAGCGAAAGCCTGCGCGCGGAAACCCTCGCGTTGCGCGTGGCTCCCGTGAGCAAACTGCGGTTGTTGGGTGAGGGAAGCAGCAACGGCGTGAATATCGATCGCTTCTCACCTGGGCCGAGCACATTGCGTGCGCAGTTGGGCATTCCGCGCAACGCCCCGGTGATTGGATTCTCGGGCCGCCTGACTCGCGACAAGGGGCTGCCTGAGCTCTTTAAAGCCTTCGACCTGGTTCTCTGCGCCGAGCCCGCCGCCCGGTTGATGCTCGTAGGCTGGTTCGATGTCGCTGAAGACGCGCTCGACCGAGACCTACGGATGCGCATTCTCAGGCACCCCAATATCTGCTGCACCGGATTCGTCGCCGATACGGCGCCCTATTACCGAGCCATGGACATGCTGGTCCTGCCCACCTGGCGCGAGGGTTTTCCGAATGTTGTACTGGAGGCGGCAGCCTCTGGAATTCCCGTAGTCACCACCGAGTCCACCGGCGCGCGTGACTCCGTCGTTCCTGAGGTGACGGGACTGATGATTCCCCCGGGGTATCCGGATGCAATCTATGAAGCCGTGATGAAGCTCATTCGCGATCCCAAACGCCGGCGGCGCATGGGCCAGGCTGCGCGCGCATGGATTCTGGAGCATTATGCGGAATCGCGTGTCGTAGGCATGACCGTCGACTATTACAGAAGTCTGCTCGATGCCCGGCCTGCTGCATCCCCGCTGCGCGCGTGAGGCAAGGTTAGAATCTCCGCCAGAGCGCGCACAGTTATTGCCGCGCGAACTCGTAGGTGCACGGCCTGCCCTCCAGCGTTTTACCGTTGCCGCGACCCTCGTGAAACACGACGCGAATGTTGTACACAAAGTTGAAGCAGCTCTGCCGCAAAAGAGCGTGCGGCCGTCAGCCGGCATCTCCCTCGCTGCCAAACAGCCCGGGTTGCTCTTCGCCCGTCCTTGCCGGCTCAGCCCGTTTCCGTCCTGCGGCCCCGATCAAGCTCACCACCTCAAGAGCCTGTATCGCCTGCCGAGGCACGTAAATCCGCTGTGTATTGGAGCGCGTATCGGGCGGGGTCAGCAGCAGCCCCGCGCCTTCCACAAGAGAGCGATCATTGGCCGCCAGCCCTTCCAACTCATCGCCATCGCCCAGAGTCAAGCGCAGCCAGAGCCCCGCCGTGCGCGGCCGCAGCGAAAATCTCTTGCGCACGAGCCGCTCAGGATTTGCCTGGTCCGACGCCCCGGAAGGGAGATCCCGCACATAACAGACCCACTTCACTTGCTCCCACCCCATCCGGACCACCTTGCCGGTAAGGTCAAGAAACTCCAGTTCTGCCTTTTGCTGGCCGAATTCCGCGCCCGCGTAGCCGGCACACCAGTCGCGCGAGAACTTACGCACTATGACGGGTTTGCGCGCCGAAGCCATCGCTCTGGATTGTCGCACGGTCAGGCGCATGATGGCCGTCTGCTCTATTGCTCTTTCGGGCTCCTCCCGACCAATCGGACCCCGCAAACGTCTATCAGACAACGAAGTAAGAGTCTTCCTGGATTTCCATCCCGTCCAATAGTTGTTTGGTCCGCGCATCAAAACTGGTCATTCTGCTCAACTTGTGTTAAAATTTTCGTTTGCCAGCTTCCATAATTCGCTCATAAGGGCTGTAACATCAGCTACTTGGCTGAAAATGAGGATGGCAGAAACAGGATACCCATGCCCGACTTTATTTACCTGCTGGAAAACCGGCTCTCCGCTGACCAACGCCACGCTCTTACGCAGTTGCGCCACGTGGCGCGCGATGCCGGCATCATCCTGTTCCTTACCGGAGACGCAGTCCGCGACCTGACCAGCGGCCACGCCGTCCGCGAGCTGGAGGTTGCAGTTCACGGCAACGCTCTTAAGCTCAAGAAACCATTAGAGAAGCTCGGCGGCAAACTTTGGGGCGAAGATGAGCCGTCGCGCAGCCTTTACCTCTGTTTCCCGGGAACCGTCCGAATCAATGTGGTCAGCACGCATCGCGTGGAGTACCCCAAGCCCGGAAAGCCGGTGTATCACCCAGCTTCCATTCAGGAAGACCTTCGCCGCCGTGACTTTACGGTGAATTCCATGGCGATCTCCCTCAATGAAGGCTCTTTCGGTCTCTTGATGGACCCGCTCAACGGCGCCGCCGACATCGAAGCGCGAGCCCTCCGCCTCGTTTCCAACTACGGATTCCTGGAGCAGCCCGAGCTGATGATCCGCGCCGTCCGGTATCGCGCGCGTCTTGGCTGGGAGATGGATCCCCGAACCCAGACCCGCTACGAAGACGCCAAAACCGAAGGCGTCATCGAGTTCCTGTCCTCCCGCCAGCGCAGCCAGGAGCTGGAGCAGATTGGCCACGAGGAGGATGGGCTCAAAGTGCTCCGCGCCCTTGAGGCTGAAGGCTGGATGAAGGTTCTGTTCCCGGCCTGGACATCGGCCAAGGCCGATGAAGCCAAGCTCACAGCCCTCCACGATCTTGCGGTGCAGTTGCTCCTGCAGGGCGTTCATCCCGACATGTCGGCGGCCCAGATGCAGTTGCTTACCGTCAAGCTGCCGCCGAAAGAACTGTCGGCGCTCAAGAAGGCCATGCTGCGGCCCGGCTTCGTGGAAGAGTGGAGCCACCTCGATTCCCAGGCCCACGGCTTTGCCAAAGTGCTGCTCTCCAAACAAAATGCCAAGGCCTCGGCAAGTTACAAGCTCTTCATGAGCTATGATCCGGAAGCGGTTCTCTGGCTTGGCTTTACCAGCAAGGACAAAACGGTCCAGGAACGCTTTAATTCCTTCCTCAAGGTGTGGCCTGAAGCTCGCCAGCGCATTCCCTATGCGCTCATGCAGGAGATGCGCATCACGCCGGAGTTGCCGGGCTATGCCGACCTTGTGCAGAACATCTTTCTGGAACTGATCGACGGCCGTCTGACCACTCCGGAGGAGATGCGCGCCTACCTCGAGCCCCACTCACCGCCAGCGCCGCCTCCACAAGTGACCATCAAGCGCACGCGTGCCCGCCGTGCCGAGGCCAAGATCAAGGAGCAGGCATTCGAGGAGGACGAGGAAGGCGAAGAAGGTTTGTTATCCGACGACCTCGAGCCGATGGGCGACGACGAGGAGCTCGGCTTGGGTGTTTTGCCCAAGGGCGTTTTGGAAACAGAAGAGGGTGACGAGGGCGAAGCCGACGAAGACGAGGACGAGGCTGGCGCGAAACCGGTAGCGACCTCAGGCAAGAAGAAGTCCCAGGCGCCAGTTCCGGCCAAGAAAGTACCGGGCAAAGCTGAGAAGCCAGCTCCGCCAGCGAAAGCCGCACCTCCGCAGGCTGCAGCTAAAGGCAAGCTCGCCGCCGTTCCGGCTAAGGCTGCGCCTGCAAAGGCAGTTCCGGCTAAGGCTACGCCTGCAAAGGCAGTTCCGGCTAAGGCTACGCCTACAAAGGCAGTTCCGGCTAAGGCTGCGCCGGCAAAGGCCCAGCCGGTTCCTGCAATCAAGGCCAAGCCGGCTCCGGCCAAAGCAGTAAAGCCAGCCAAGCCTGCCGCGAAGAAAGCCGCGCCGGCCAAGACCAAGGCTCCCGCAAAGGCCGCTCCGAAGAAGCCGTCGAAGCCCGCGCCTAAACCCAAGCCGGCAAAACCAGCGGCGAAGAAGGCCACAAAGCCAGCGGCAAAGAAGTCGGCCTCCAAAGGCGGGAAGAGGCGCTAAACGGCTGCATTGAAAGCCTGCTTGCGAGAAGAGCGGCCACGGGCGTCGCTGTCTTTTTTGGTCCCTTAGCTCCTTGTTCCCTCGGTCCCTCTGTTTTCAAATTCATCAAACGTTTGCAATTCGTTTGCCGGGTTGCATTAGTCTGTTCTTGGTTCCTGCGGTCTGCATTTCCCGTCCAATCAACCGGCCGTGGGACGAGGACTGACCGTTTGAGCCAATCCGTATTTGTTCTGGAAGACGACAGCGACATCTCAAGGCTGGTGCAACATCATCTTGAAGCGGCGGGCTTTGAAGCGCGCCTGTTTCACACCCCCACCAATCTCATTCCCGACGCCGAGCGCAAGGCGCCCGCCCTTTTTCTGCTGGACATCATGGTTCCCGGCGGCGACGGCCTCGATGTCTGCCGCCGTCTGCGCAATCACGCCGGACTTTCCACGGTTCCCATCATCTTTCTCACCGCGAGGGCCGGCGAAAACGATCGCGTCCTGGGGCTTGAGTTAGGCGCCGACGATTACATTACCAAGCCCTTTTCCACACGCGAGCTTGTGGCCCGCGTCAAAGCGGTTCTGCGCCGCTTCGAGCGTCCCACCTCGCCTTCCGTCATCAGCTTTGAAGAGATCATCATTGACGCCGGCGCGATGCAGTTGAAGGTGCGCGGCGAGCTGACCACGACCACCGCGACCGAGTT
>JBEKIE010000102.1:0-10708 GCA_050011915.1 Occallatibacter sp. | reverse complement strand
TTGAAATTCTCCGCCGTCATGGAAGCCTCCGGCGGTTTGACTATTCCCGCCGGCGGTTTGGGCGGCTCATGGATCGTCAAGCTTCCTTCCGCTCGGTACCAAGCGGTTCCCGAGAATGAATTCGCGATGCTCGAACTGGCTCGGCGCGCCGGGATCTCCGTCCCTGAAAACAAGCTCGTCGAAGTAAACAGCATCAAAGGATTGCCTGAACAGGCTCATACGGTGGAAAGCAAAGCCCTCGCGGTGAAGCGGTTCGACCGCCTGCCGGACGGCAAGCCTGTCCACATGGAGGATTTCGCGCAAGTCTTCGGGGAATTCCCCAACAACAAGTACAAGTTCCACAGCTATGCAAACATCGCCGCCGTGTTGTGGGCAGAAATCGGCGAAGACGCCGTAATTGAATTCGTTCGCCGCCTGGTATTTTCCGTCATCATAGCCTTTCCGAAATCACGCCTGACCAGATGCGCCGCTTTGCTGATACGGCACGAATTCCGGCGAGCCCGCTATGGAAGATCGCGGTCGAAACGGCCGAGCGCACCGCCGACTCCTGGAAGGCGCTTGAATATGCGGACGCCCTGCCCAAAGAGCTCAAGGACTCAATCGGCAAGCAGATTCTGGGTGTCGCAGCCAGCGTAAAGTAATTGAGCAATTTCCGCACGAAGACTTCGGCTTCCTGTTCTGCTCGAGGAATGGAAAGCCACTGGGGTCATCCTGCATCCTTCGCCGGCACCTTCACCCAGCGCTGAAGCAATTGGGGTTCATCAACCCGTTCACCGACACCCACAAGGCAGGCCACCACGCGTTCAGGCGTTTCAGGAACACGCACCTGCGCAATCGAACCGAATGTCCAGAAGGTCTTCGGAAGTATTGGATGGGGCACGCAGATGAGAGCATGTCCGATCTCTACGACAAGATCAAAGAGGACGTGGAGTTCCGCAGGAAGTGGGCTGAAAAGTGTGGTTTCGGCTTTGATTTGCCGCCAGTTGTACCGATGGTACCGAAAATCGAGAAAAAAGACGAAACAAAGAAAGCTGCTTAAGTCTTTTTGAATGTGAGAGAAATAATGGTCGGGGAGAGAGGATTTGAACCTCCGACCCCCTGGTCCCGAACCAGGTGCTCTACCAGGCTGAGCCACTCCCCGACACTCAGTTGTCACCTGCAGTTTCGGGATGCAAAACGCGCTGCAAGCGGGAGAGCAAGACTCTGAAGGGTTCAGGCTCGCCTGCCGCCCCTTGCGGTGCGGCTTCGAACGCAAGGCGGTCCATACGGCCCGTCTGCACTCGCAACTCCTCATTGATTCTATCGCAGTCGCGCCTTTTTCGCTGGCCGCGCCGGCCTGGACCGAGCCCCTTTCCCGCCGCCCTCAAGCCCGGCCCCAATCCGACCTTCAATACCGTGCGAGAATGACAATGGCCCGGCGCGAACCGCATGCCGCACTCTCACGCCGCTGCGCCGCCGCAAACTCGGAGACACGTTATGAGCGAACTCATCCTCGATCCGCGCCGCACCGCGGTCGTCGTCATCGATCTGCAGAAGGGCATCGTGGGATTTCCAGGAAATCCCCACTCCGCGTCCAGCGTCATCGCGAACACTGTCGCGCTGCTGGACGCCGCGCGCAGGGTCGGCGCGCAGCCGATTCTGGTGCACGTGGGCCGCTCGCCCGACGGCGGCGATGGCCTCCAGGTCGCCTGCGACCAACCCATGCGGGCCGCCGGAGCGCTGCCGCCCGATTGGAGCGAGCTGATCCCCGAGCTCAATCGCCAACCCAACGACATTGTCATCCTCAAGCGCCAATGGGGCGCATTCTACGGCACCGATCTCGAGCTGCAACTGCGCCGCCGCGGCCTCTCGACCATCATCCTTTGCGGAATCGCCACCGAGTTCGGCGTGGAAAGTACGGCGCGCGACGCCTACGAGCGCGGCTTCGAGCAGGTATTCGCAGAGGATGCCATGACCGCGCGCACTGCGGAAAGCCACGCCAACTCGATCGCCAACATCTTTCCCCGCATGGGCCGCGTGCGCAGCACCGCGGAAATCGTCGCCGCCTTGCGCGCCGGCAAAAGCGGTTCGCAGCTTCCGATAACTGAGGCTCGCTTCAGAACTACGCAGCCATCCTGAACTACACGCTCATCCTGAACTACGCGGTCATCCTGAGCGGGTCCCGTTGCACCGGGACGAGTCGAAGGACATGCATTTCGGGCTTTGACTTACGCGGCGAACTCATGGGGCAGCTAACTCCGCAAACTCCGCCAGCCCCGCTGGCTCCGCGTGTTCTAGAGGATATACCGCGACAGATCCTGGTCCTTCACAATCGACGCCACCATCTGCTTCACATACGCGGCGTCGATCAGGAAAACCTTCTCCGGGCCGGACGCCGCCATGCGTTCTTCGTAAGGCAACGGCACTGTCGATTCGTCGATGATGGCCTTTTGAATGGCCGCGGCGGCCTGATCATCGGGTGCGCGCCGCGCTACATCGGGCGCCAGGAAGCTCACGTCTTCGAGCACACGCTCCATAATCGTATGCAGCCGGCGCGCGCCGATGTTCTCCGTCTGCTCGTTCACCTTGAAAGCGAACTCCGCCATCTCGCGCAGCGCTTCCGGCGCAAACTCCAGCCGTACGCCCTCCGTCTCCAGCAGCGCCGCATATTGCTTGGTCAGCGAAGCCTTGGGCTCCGTCAAAATGCGCAGAAAATCCTCTACCGTCAGCGATTGCAGTTCTACGCGGATGGGAAAGCGTCCCTGCAGTTCGGGAATCAGGTCGCTCGGCTTGGAAACGTGAAACGCGCCTGCCGCAATGAAGAGAATGTGATCGGTGCGCACCATGCCATAGCGCGTATTCACCGTTGTGCCCTCGACAATCGGCAGAATGTCGCGCTGCACTCCTTCTCGAGATACGTCGGGCCCGTGTCCGCTCTCGCGTCCCGCAATCTTGTCGATCTCGTCGAGAAAAATAATCCCGTTCGATTCCACGCGCTCCACGGCTGCGCGATTCACCGAGTCCATGTCGATAAGCCGGCCCTCTTCTTCCTGCACCAGGTAGTCAAAGGCGTCGGCCACCTTCATCTTTCTCTTCTTCGTGCCGCCGCCAAAGATATTCGGCAGCATGTCTTTCAGGTTCATCTCCATGTCTTCAAGGTTCTGGTTGCTGATGATGCCGAACTGCGGCGTGGAGCGCTCACGCGCGTCGATCTCCACCATGCGGTCGTCGAGCTTGCCCTCGCGAAATTGCTGCCTTAACTTCTCACGAGACCGCTGGTGGCTTTCGGAGCCGGGCAAGCTCAACTGGCTCTCCTGCCCGTGCGGCGGCGCGGGCGGCGGAGGCAGCAGTACGTCGAGCAGCCGCTCCTCGGCGTTCATCTCCGCGCGATCTTCCACCTCTTCCAGGCGCTCTTCGCGCACCATGTCGATCCCGATCTCCACCAGGTCGCGGATCATCGACTCCACGTCGCGGCCCACGTAGCCCACTTCGGTAAACTTCGACGCTTCCACCTTCAGGAACGGCGAATTGGTCAGCTTGGCCAGTCTTCGCGCAATCTCGGTCTTGCCCACGCCCGTCGGCCCAATCATGATCATGTTCTTCGGCATGATGTCGTCGGCCATGTCGGGCGGCAGCTTCAGCCGGCGCTGACGGTTGCGCAGCGCGATCGCCACCGCGCGTTTCGCGGCCCGCTGGCCCACCACGTGCTTGTCGAGCTCGCCGACAATCTCGCGCGGCGTCAGCTCGTCCAGCGAGATGTCCTGTTCTTCGGCGGATGCAGGGAGATAAATGGCCATGTGCTCGTACTATTCTCTCAGGCTTTTCTGCCGCGCGCGAGGCCGAGGGAGATAAGCAATGCCCGATCCACCCGTTGCATGGTTTCAGGGGCAAGGATTCCGAAGATGCGGCCTAGACGCAATTGATCGACGGCGCGGATTTGATCGCAGAGAACAATACTGTCTTTTCGGATTCCACCGTCGCCTTTTTGTACCGGGACGTAGATGGGAGAAGGCCCGCCGATGTGAGCCGCATCGGTGAGTGGAAGCACAATAGTCATGGAAGAAAAGCGGTTGCCGGCATCGTTTTGAACCACGACACATGGCCGGCTGCGCCCTTGCTCATGACCGACAACAGGATCGAGATCGACTTCTACGATCTGGCCGCGAACCGGACGGCCAGTCACTTGAGCGCCTCGAAATCGGCATAGAAAGCTTCGCGATCGACATGTTCGAATTCCTTGAGGAGCGCACGGTTCATTTCAGCGTTCGCCTTGTAAGCCCCCGCCAGTACACGCTCGAAGTTGGCAATTTCCTGCGCTTCGAGGGATTGCTCGACTGCAGTTCGGATGAATTCGCTGCGGCTGACGCCCTGAGCGCGCGCCGCCTTGTCGGCACGACGCAGCGCGGCAGCGGAGAATTCAATCAGTACGCGCTCTTTGGCAGGCTTACGGGGGGAGCGGGCAGGAATGGTTTTGCGGGCGGTGTTCGTCGAAGCCATGGACCCTCCAGCCGGTTCAGTATATCATTCAGTATATATCGGCATATATGATCGGTGTATGGCATCGGCTGAACCTCAGGCCCTCAAGACTGCCTCCTCAGTCCTTCAATTCCTCAACCGTAATCCGATCGTTGGTATAAATGCAGATCTGGCCGGCGATCTTCATCGCCTTCTCCGCAATCTCGCGCGCGCCCATGTCGGTGTTCTCCATCAATGCGCGGGCCGCGGCCGTGGCGTAGCTGCCGCCGCTGCCGATCGCCGCCAGCGGCTCGTCGGGGTCGATCACGTCGCCCGATCCTGAGATCAAAAAAGTTTGCGCCTTGTCGGCCACCAGCAGCAGTGCCTCCAGGTTGCGCAGCATTTTGTCGGTGCGCCAGTCCTTGGCCAGCTCCACGGCAGCGCGATTCAGGTTCCCCGCGTGCTGTTCCAGCTTGGTCTCAAATCGCGCAAACAAATTGAACGCGTCGGCCGTCGATCCCGCGAATCCCGCCAAAATCTTATCCTGAAACAGGCGCCGAATCTTCTTGGCCGAGTGCTTCAGCACGTGGTCGCCGAAGGTCACCTGGCCGTCGGCGGCCATCACCACATCGCCGTTGCGCCGCACGCAGATCACGGTCGTCGAATGAAAGGTCGGATTCTTGCTCATTGCGATACACTCTTCCAAAGCCAGGAAAAAACGCCCGATGCAACCTGGATTATAGGTCATTTACGCGACATTGGAGCCGTTTCGGCCTCTCCCATCCGCCCTCGCCTCCACGCACCTCCGCCGCCCCGGCCCATCGCGCTTTTCGCGTGCGGTATCCTCAAGGAGTGGGCACTTTGGGGAGATGTCCCACCCGTAGATGACCTTCCCGAACAACAACGACTGGCAGATAGTCGCCGGCGTCTCCACAGTTGCCGCGGTCGCGGCCCTCGCTCTTTGGCTGGTGTTGCGCCGCCGCCCCACCCCCGAAGAGATCGAGCGCGCGCGCCGCAAATTCCTGGTCCAGTCGGGGCGTCTCGTCGATGGCATGCTGCTCGACGTGTACGAAGTCGAGGGCGTCGCCGGCCGCGCGCTCACCTTCCTCCTCTTCAACTACCGCATTGCCGGCGTCAACTACGAGTGCTCGCAGGAAATTACCGCCATGCGCGGCATCGTCGAGGCCAGCGAAGTGCGCGCCGGATTCCCCTGCACCGTGCGCTACCAGCCCGGCAACCCGCACAACAGCATCGTCATCGCCGAAGGCTGGACAGGTCTGCGCGTCGGCCTGCCGCAATTCCCCGCAATGGACGATCCGAACCCTCTCGATCGCAGCCATCTCGAATCCGACGCCCACTAATTCCAATCCCTCGCAATTCACTTTTTCGCTCCTTTCACTTCTTTCGCTCCTCGCTCCCTTGCTCCCCGCATTTTCCGCTCCCCCGCTCCCTCGTCCCCTTGTTCCCTTGGTCCCTGCTTTTCCCCGATACCCAACCCCGGTTACACTAAATCTATGCATTGGCACCCTGCGTCCAGTGACAAAAGTGCGAATCGGACATCGCTGGTCCTGCGCATCTCGCTGGCCGCCACGCTGGCCTACGTCGTTGTCACTTTCGTCGCCGGTTTGCGCGCGCACTCGCTGGCGCTGCTCTCCGAGTCCGGCCACAACGCCTCCGATTTTCTCGCCCTCCTGCTCAGTTTTGCGGCTGTCTACTTTCAGTCGCGCCCGGCCGACCACGCCCGCACCTTCGGCTACCAGCGCGCCGGTGTCCTCGCCGCCTTTATCAACGCCGCTACCCTCATCGCCATCTCGCTCTGGATCGCTGTCGAAGCCGTGCATCGCCTCAGCGCTCCGGTCGCCGTCGAGCCTCGCCTCATGATGATCGTGGCCGCCGCCGGCGTCGTCATGAACGGCGTGATCGCCGCGCTTTTGTGGGGCGTGGCGCGCGACGTCAATCTGCGCAGTGCCTTCCTGCACATGGCCGGCGACACACTCTCCACCGCTGCCGTCATCGCCGGCGGCTTCGGCATTCTTCTCAGCGGCCACAACTGGATTGACCCCGTCCTTTCGCTGCTCATCGCCGCGCTCATCTTGTGGTCCAGCATCGGCATCGTCCGCGAGACCCTGAACATCCTCCTCGAAGGCACGCCCCGCGACTGTTCGCTCCCGGAGATCCGTTTGGGCATGCAAGCTGTCGAAGGTGTCGTCAACGTGCACGATCTCCACGTCTGGAGCCTCGGTTCGCAGTCGCGCGCGCTCGCCTGTCACGTCACCATCGACGACATTCCGCCCTCGGCAAGCGCCTGCATTCTCGTCAAGCTCAACCATCTGCTCCGCGAGCAGTATCAGATCAGCCACACCACGATTCAATTCGAGCACATTGGCTGCGAGGAACTCGAGGGTTGCGTCGCGCCTCCCGAGGCCATCGCCTCCAATCATGCGCATCATCACGCGCACTAAGGCGATGAGTCAGAAGTTTGCATCACTGCGGAATTGTCATCCTGAGCGAGGTTTGCCGCTTTTTTCGCGGCAAACGGAGTCGAAGGATCTGCGGTTGTTTTCTTAAAGGACTTCCGATTCACCGCATTTCACTGGTACGCTGATTCGTTTCAACCATTTTCTTCAGAAGCGAACTATGATCTTCCGCCGCGCCTTGCATCCCGCTCTTTTCATTGCCCTGCTCGCCTTCCCTTCTGTTCCTGCGTTCCCGGCCGCCCAAGCGCCCCCTTCCGCGCCTTTCACCGCCTTTGCCGGCGACTTCAACGTTCCCGGTGAACCCGGCAACAGCTACACCTTCTATGTGCAGGACGGCAATTTGACCGTTGAATCCGACCGCTTGATGCCCACCGCGCTCAAGCAGATCTCGGCAGCCGTCTTCGCCTACGGCCACGGCGACGACAAGGTTACGTTTTCCCTCGACGCATCCGGCCAGGCCACATCCGTCTCGATGTCCGTAAATCCCTCCGCAATCTACATGCGCACCGGCCCGCCAGTGCATCGCGTCTTCCACGATTACGTGCGCACCGAAGCCATGATTCCCATGCGCGACGGCGTCAAGCTCCACGTGGTCATCCTCAACCCCTCCGACATCGCCACGCCGCTGCCCATTCTTCTCGAACGCACGCCCTACGGCGTGGAGGACGAGGACAGCAAGTCGATTTTTGCGCGCCGTCCCGAGCTGGCGCGCGACGGCTACATCTTCGTAGGCGAAGACATTCGCGGCCGCTACAAAAGCCATGGCAAATTCATCATGATGCGCCCGCTCGTCGATCACCATAACCCCTCGGCCGTCGACGAAAGCACCGACGCGTACGACACCGTTGCCTGGCTCCTTAAGAACGTGCCCGGCAACAACGGTCGCGTGGGCGTTGTCGGCACCAGCTACGACGGCCTTCTCGCCATGATGGCGGGCATCGATCCCCATCCCGCCGTCAAAGCCATCTCGCCGCAAGCGCCCATGATCGACGTCTGGATGGGCGACGACTTCTTCCACAACGGCGCCTTCCGCCAGAGCTACGGCTACGATTACGTGCGCGATCTCGAATCCACCAAAGATTGGACCGCGGTCGGTTACGGCAGTGGCAACAACGGCCAGCCCGTCGATGGCTTCGATTATTTTCTCCAGCGCGGCAACTTTGCCGGCGATGTCAAAAAGTCCGGCGCGGCTCTGCTGCCCACCTGGAAGCTCTTCCTCGATCATCCCGCATACGATTCCGTCTGGTCCTCGCGCGCCGTTGAGAATGCTCTTAACGCGGTCGCCGTGCCCACGCTCTCCGTCGGCGGCTACTACGACCAGGAAGATATGTTCGGTCCGCAGGAAGAATACGCCAGGCTCGAGCCGCACGACGCGAAACACGAGAACTTTCTCGTGCTCGGCCCCTGGCGTCATGGCTATTGGTCGTCGCCCAACTGGAACCTAGGCAATCTCGATTACGGCGAGCCCATCGGCACCGAGTTCCGCACCCGCATCGAAGCCCGCTTCTTCGCGCACTATCTCAAGGACGAGCCCGGCTTCGACCTCGAAGACACCGCCAGCTTCCAAACCGGATCGAACACCTGGCAGTATTACTCGCACTTCCCGCCCAAAGAGTCGCGCCCCACGAGCCTCTACCTCGCGGGCGCAGGCCTGCTCAGTTGGAGCTCCTCAACAACCGCGGCGACCGCATCCTATGTAAGCGATCCCGTCAATCCCGTTCCCTACCGTCACCGTCCCATTCAGCCCACTTACTCGGACGGCTCCCAGTGGTACAACTGGCTCACGGAAGATCAGCAATTCGTCACCGGCCGCAACGACGTCGCCGTCTTCAAGCTGCCTGCGCTCACGCAGAATCTCACGCTCACTGGCGAAGTCGTCGCGGATATCTTCGCTTCCACCACCGGCAGCGACAACGATCTCGTCGTCAAACTCATCGATCAGTATCCCGATGACGACCCCGACCCCAAAATGCGCGGCTATCAGCTCATCATCAACGCCGAAGTCTTCCGCGGCCGTTATCTCTCGGGCTTCGACCGTCCCACCGCGCTCGCGCCCGGATCGATCCACGAGTACAAGTTCTCGCTTCACGATGTGGACCACGTCTTCAAGCCCCGCCACACCGTCATGGTCGAGATGCAAAGCACCTGGTTCCCGCTCTACGATCGCAATCCGCAAACCTTCGTGCCCAACATCATGAAAGCCAAGTCCGCCGACTACAAACCCGCGACCATCACCATATACTCGGGACCGGGACACGACTCCTTACTGCTCGTTCCAGTCATGAATCCCTGAATGTGCCGCCGGCCTCAAGACAACAGCACCGCCGGCCTCCTGACCGGCTGTCGTGCGAGAGCCGGCCCTGAGCGAAGCCGAAGGGTCCACGCCCGCACAGATCTCGCAACCTCCGCCAAAAACGTGGCCGCGGCTGGCCCTGGCACCCTATAATCTCCTTAGGTTTAGTAGCGTTCCCTACTTCCCGGCAAAGCGAGAAAAAACCTTGGCACGTGAGCTCTATAAGGCGCGTCTTCTGCGCAAAGAGTGCATCTCTGAAGTTGCGCAGTGCTATCACTTCCTGTTCTCTGTCGAGTCTCTTGAGTCCTTCCCTTACCTGCCCGGCCAGTTCGTCTCCGCAGTCGCCCCGGACGCGAATGGCAAGCAGCAGACTCGCGCCTATTCCATCGCTTCCGCGCCCAGCGGCAACCAGTTCGAGCTGTGCGTCAACCGCGTGGAGAATGGCTTTTTTTCCAATCACCTTGCTGACCTGCCCGACCTGCCTGTTGGTTCGATCATTGAGATCCACGGTCCGCACGGCCACTTCGTGCTGCAGGAGCCCATCACCGATTCCATCTTCGTCGCCACCGGTACCGGCGTCGCGCCCATGCGCGGCTACTCGCAGTGGCTTTTCCCTGCCGATGGCCCCGACCGCAGCAATGGCAAGGAGATCTGGCTTGTCTACGGCACGCGCCACGAAACCGACATGTATTACCATGACGAATTTGTAGCGCTCGCCCAGCGCGTGCCCAATTTCCACTACCTGCCCACGCTCAGCCGCGCGCTGCCCAGTTGGACCGGCCGCCGCGGCTACGTGCAGGATCATGTCGCCAAAATTGTCGAAGACCGCGCCGCGCGCCTCGGCCAGCCGCTGCCCGTTCCGCCCGTCGATCCCGCAACCCCGCCCGCCGAACTCAAGTTCGACATCTACACCTACATCTGCGGTCTCAATTTCATGGTGTCAAGTGTGCGCGACCGCCTCGCCGCCTTCGGCTGGCATAAGAAGCAAGTCGTCTTCGAGCGCTACGACTGATTGCGCCCGGCTCTCGGGTATCGAGCCAGTGACGGCGCCTTACTTGGCGCGTTGTATGCTTAACAGCACATGACGCGCTCACGGGCAACGCATAGCGGCCGCACACCGATGGTCATGCTCGGCGTCATCTGCTGTGTCTACGCGATCGCGCGGGCCATGGAGATTTTTGCGCTTTCGGGTGCGAGCCCTGCGCCAAATCTCGCCCTGGTGGCAATGGATGTGCTCTCGGCAATGGCCTTCGCGCTCGTTCACGGGGCTCTGCAATACAGGCTCCGTGGGATTCTTGTATTTGTCGGCATATGTCTCGTAGTGGGCAATGTGAGCGAGAATCTGGGCGTGCTTACTGGGTTTCCATTTGGCCGTTATCAATTCGGAACCATCATGGGGCCAAAGCTATTTCATGTTCCAGTGCTGCTCGGGCTGGCTTATATTGGCATGGCGTATGTGTCATGGATGGTCGCGCGAATGATTGTTCGAGGCGCACCGGACGCA
>JBEKIE010000101.1:0-10945 GCA_050011915.1 Occallatibacter sp. | reverse complement strand
TTCCAGGGCTTGCGGTTGCGGACGATTTCTTCCACATCGGCGGCAAAGTCAGGATCGAGGGTGGGCGTTTCATCGGAGCCCATTTCGTGCTTCTTCGCAAGCGCAATACAGTCCGAGATAGACCGGCGTGATGGAACCGGAGAAGGCACAAGTGCGACGGCCAGTATGCCGTTGTCGATGATGACCTCTTCACCGGCAATGACACGCGCCATGAGTCCTGAGAGGTCACGCGCCGCTTCGTTCTCCGAAATATGCACAACTGCCATATTCCGATCATAAACCGGACGTTGCTCTTTTGCTGTAGTCGAATTTGTAGCTGTCAAAGCACCCAGAAGCCACAAGGTTCAATAGGGATCGGCAGGCGAGCGGTAAACATTTCAATCAAAGGCACTTATTTTCACTCAATTTCAACAGGTTTCCATAAACGGTAGAATCTGTTTTGGGAGCAGAGGGTCGGGGGTTCGAATCCCTCCGCCCCGACCATTATTTATCAGCTCTTTGTGAGTATCTGCGTAAGCCGGTAGGTAGATCCTCTGCTTTTGTGACAGATGACCTGGTGCTGAAAAGTGCGTCTTTATCGGGTTTCCTCCTTTCAATCTGTGCAGAGACAGTTACAAAATCGTCTACACCCAAACATGGAACAGCTAAATAATTGCTGAGCCGTTTCATGAGATAGTCACTTGACGAACGGCTCAGGGCTAGAGCTCTACCGCGCGCACATCGATAGGAATAGCCACACCCATCCCAGGTGATTTCCAGCCACTTTGCGCGAAATTCCTATCGCGCCTCATCGCCTTTGCGGGTGCCTCGCGCTGTGCGCCTTGGGTTCCATTTCGGCATCGCGCTCCGAGGCACGTTCACCCGTCACCGACTGCCGCATCGTTCCTTGCTTACAATAGTTGCCGCTGACCGGTTCCTGCCCATGCGTAAAACTTGCCGTGATCGTACTTTTGGCGGATACATGGCCAGTTCCGGAGGGCGTACAGTTCGACTCGACTCAAAAACGTCAATTCTGCCGGTCTGGAGATGACAGCATGAGTCTGCAGTAATCCTGGCGCATGGCGCCGCAGGGCCTTGCGGATATCGAGTTGAAAGCGGTTTCAAAAGCGCTGATAGAGGCTTGAGAGTCGCCTGAATCCGGTTTCGCGGCCCCTTGTATTCACTTTGGAGGTGGATATGCAATCGATCAGCGCAAAGAGCCTGCGAGCTCTGGTGCTCGTTATCGCAATGGCCGTCGTCGGCTTTGGCGCGCTTGTCTACGGACAAGGCGCGGCCGGCAGTCTCACCGGGCAAGTCTCCGATTCCACGGGTGCGGCTATCGCCAACGCGACAGTCACGCTCAAGAACATCGATACCGATTTTGTTCAGGCGGTAACTTCCAACGGTACAGGAGTTTATCTGCTGAAGCCGGTCATGCCGGGCAACTATCTGCTGACCATCACGGCAAAAGGCTTTGCGACGTACGTGCAGAAAGGCATCGTCATTACGGTCGACCTCGATGCGACCCAGGACGTGCACCTTAGAGTGGGCTCGGCCACAAGTGAAGTGGTCACCGTTACTGCGGACGCAGAGCTGGTAAACACCACGTCAGCGGAACTGGGATCGACGGTCAATGAAGCCGCCATCTCCGGGCTGCCGCTCAACGGACGCGATCCTTCGTCCCTGGTTCTGCTAGCGCCCGGCACCGACAACGTCATACAGCACGGCGGCGAAGGCATTCAGACCGGATTCTCGTTCCCGAACGAGACCGGCGCATCGGCCAACGGCGGCCGCCAGGGCAGCACCTTCTATATGCTCGACGGCGTCACCAACATGGACAACTACAACGGCCTGACCGCGCAGTTTCCCAATGCCGACGCCACCTCGGAGTTCAAAGTCATCACCAACAATTTCAGCGCGCAATACGGCTTCTCGCCCGGCGCGATTGTCAGTATCGCCACCAAGAACGGCACCAACCAGCTTCATGGCGGCGCCTTCTGGTTTGTCCGCAACAACGATCTCAATGCCAGTGACTGGTTCTCTAAGTCGGTCGACATGCTGAAGCGCAACCAGTTCGGCGGCTACGTCGGCGGCCCCATCATCAAAGACAAGCTCTTCTTCTTTACAAATTACCAGGCTTCCAAGCTGGCGTGGGCCTCGAACGGCGCGCAGACCACCACACCCACCGCAGCCATGCTCACGGGCGATTTCAGCGGCCTGGCTACCACGGCTGGAGTCACGAACCTGGTCGGCCCCTTCAAAACCATCGGCGGCAAGGCCAACCAGCTCGATACCAGCATCGCCAGCCTCGATGCAGCCGCGGTCGCGATCACCAAGACCGGGCTGCCCAGCTTGAGCAATATGTTGGCGAACACCGCGGCGCTGAGCCCGGGCTACCAGAAGTACGACGGCGACATGTTCTACACCATACCCGCCATTCACAACTCGTACCAGGAGGGAACGGCCCGGCTGGACTACAACATCTCGCCTAAGCAAACCCTCTCGTTGCGCTCCTTCACCAACTATCTGACTGCTCCCTCGACCGACGTTCCGGGCGACCTGGAGACCGCGTACAACCACCAAACCTGGAGCGCGAACTTCTGGGAGCAGATGTACTACTTCAACGACGCTCTCACGCATACCTGGACGATCACCCCGACCACGGTCAACACCATCTCGGTCTTCTGGAACCAGATGAGCGCGCACAACGGGGCTGAGGAGCTGGACTCGAGTAACAAAGCCATGTGCTTCTCCCGGTACATCGCGGTCAACGAAGAGCCGAACAGCTGCTTCATGGGAGCCCTGGAAGTTTCGGCGGGCTTTAACATCTATAGCGGCTGGGATGAGCCCTCGCAAGAAATCCGCAATACTCTGGGCCTGGTCGATACGGTGAACAAGCTGGTGGGCAAGCACTCGCTGAACGCTGGCGTCGATCTGATGCGTCAGCACGCCGAGGAGTACACGCAGTATCCAACCCAGCCGACCATCGATTTCAACGGCTCCATTACGGGCAACGGACTGGCCGATTTCCTTCTGGGATACGCGCAGCAATACATGCAGGGCGCCGGCGAGATTGCCGACGTGGCTGGGTGGCAGTTTGCCCCGTTCTTCCAGGACGACTGGAAGGTGAAGCCCAATTTGACCGTTAACCTCGGAATCCGTTGGGATCCGAACACCGCGCCCACGTCCGTGGGAGGCCGCGGAGCGGCATTCGTCCCCGGACAGCAGAGCACCAAGTTTCCCAACGCGCCAAAGGGACTGATCTTCCCGGGCGACACGGGGATGACAGACACCCTGATGAACGACAGCTACGGCTATTGGGAGCCTCGCGTGGGCATGGCGTGGCAGCCTAAATCCTTGCCCAAGACCGTCTTCCATGCCGGCTTCGGCATGTTCACCGGTCCGCTCGAGTATTCGATGTACAACCACGCCGCCGACATCGCACCCTTCAGCCCGACCTACGATTTCTATGGCTGGTGCTACCCGTGCAATGCCGATACTTCGTTCGCGAACAATTCGGTTATCCACTTCGATAATCCCTGGAATAGCGCGGGTTCGCCGTTAGCTACCAGCCCCTTCCCGGCGACCTACCCATGGGCCTCCACTTCGTACAAGCCAGCTTCCAACTTCAACTTCGGCAGCGGCGGAACCACGATCAGTCAGGCCTTCTCGCGCAACTTCAAGCTGGGCATCACGCAGAGCTGGAACGTCTCCGTCGAGCAGCAGATCAACCCGGTGATGGTGGTGCGCGCCGCCTATGTCGGCAGCCAGTCTTATCACCAGTCGGTGGAGATCAACCGCAATACCTACACCTACAATCAAACGGACGCAAAGTACGAGGCACCGTACTCGAGTTTCGGCAATATCCTGGAAGACAACAGCATGGCGACAGCCAGCTATAACGCGTTCGAGCTCGGCTTCGATCGCAGAATGGCGCACGGCTTGCAGTTGCAATCGAACTTCACCTGGTCGCATGCCATCGATCTGGCCAGCTCGGCCAACATCTCCTACGGCAACCCCGAACTGGGCGACCCCTTCAACCTGAAGTGGAACCGCGGCGACTCCAACATGGACATGCCGTGGAACTGGGTCAGCAGTCTCATTTACCAGGCCCCCGGGCTCAAGAACCAGAGCAAGCTGGTGCAGGAGACTCTCGGCGGCTGGCAACTGAGCGGCATCATGACCGCGCAGGCCGGCAACCCCTTCTCGGTCATGTCGGGCGCGAACAACTCCCAATCCAACCTGTGGCTGGATCGCGCCGACACAGTTTCCGGCGTGGCTTCCAACATGGGCAAAGGCAACCGCCAGTCCTGGGCCTATGGCAGCGGGTACTTCAACGCCAAAGCGTTTACCAATGGCGCCTCCTTCGGCGACACGGGCAGAAACGCCTATTGGGGTCCGCGTGCATTCGGCATCGATTCGGGCATCATGAAGAGCTGGGCTATTGCTGAGCGCACCAGCTTGCAGTTCCGCTGGGAGGCCTTCAACGCCACCAACCACCCGAACTTCGCCAATCCGGTCGCCACTCAGTGGGGCGGGGACGCCACCGGCGTGATTCAAGGCCTGGGCAACATCAAGCCGCGCGTCATGCAAGGCGCATTGAAACTGACCTTCTAACGAATGGTTTTAGCTGCAGTCCGGGCCTCACGGCCCGGACTGCTTTTTTGTGCGCTGCGGGCGCGAGTCTGGGACGAAGAAACTGCATTCTGTTCCCCACTTCCCTGCCTTCTTGTTCCCTGTCTTTTCACCGCCGCGGCACCCGCACCCCAATGCGCACGCCTTTGCCGGGTGCGCTGGCCAGTTGGAACTTCCCGCCCGACCGCTCCACCCGCTCCTTCATGCCTTTCAGTCCGAAGTGGTGGCCGTTATCTTCATTCATCCTCTGCGGATCGAATCCGCATCCGTCATCGTCCAGATCCAAAACCAATTCACTGCTCTTGTATCCGAGCGCCACGCCCACTCGCGCCGGATGGCCGTGCAGCATCGCGTTGTAGACCGCCTCGCGCGCCACCATCAGGAGATCGTGCGCCACCGGTTCTGTCACCGCGAAGGGCGTTCCGCTCATCGACCACGCCACCGGTATCTGGAACTCGCTGCTCACCTGTCGCGTCATGCTCTCCAGTTTTTCGCCCAGGCTGCTGGCATCGTCCGGCTTGCGTAGGTTCCAGATCGCCTCGCGAGCTTCATTAATTGTGTTGCGCAACTGCTGCCGCGCAAAATCCATCAGCCCCGCGCCGCGGCTGTCTGTCCCGCCCTCCATCGCTTGCGCCTCCAGCAGTGCCGAGACTCCTGTGCATCCCTGGATCACCGTATCGTGCATCTCGCGCGCCAGGCGGCTGCGCTCCTCCAGTACCGCTTCGAACCGCACCCGCACCTGCCGCACACGATATTGGTACAGGCCAAACACCAGCAGAGTCACCAGCGCTGCACAGGCCGCAATGAACCACCACGTGCGATAGAAGAACGGCCGCTGCACGATTGCAATCGACGCCTCGCTCGCCGCTTCCGGGTTGCTCACGTCGAAGGTCTCCACGCGAAAGCGATAATGGCCCGGCGGCAGGTTGGTGTAGTCGGCCGTACGCTCCGCCGTGGGTGCGCTCCAGTTTTTTTCAAAGCCCTCCAGCACGTAGCGGAAGCGCAGGCCATCCTGCGAACGCAGTTGGATGGGAGTGAAGTCGAACTCGAGCCGTCCGTTTCCCGGCCGCAGAATCACCTCACCGTCGGCCGTCACCGGCCGCCCGTCCGCCAGAACACCTTGTATGAACAGCGGCGGAGGAGGCAAAGCCAATCGACCGAAAAATGGAATGTGCAGCGGTCCCAGATCGCTCGGGAACCACACATCGCCCTGCGGCGTGATGCAGCCCGATGACTGCGTGCCCCCGTAAATCTCCGTGTTGGCCGCCATATCGGCGGTCGAGTAAAACGTCAGCGCGAAATGGCGGGGGAATCGCTCGGCCTGCGCATCCAGCTCGTGACGGTTCAACAGTGCCACGCCGTTGGGGCCGCTCAACCACAGGTGTCCTGCCGCATCCTCGAGAATCTGGTAGATCGCATTGCCCGGCAGTCCGTCTGCGGCGGTGAACTGCGCCAGCTTACCCTCGCGGTAACGAAACAGGCCGCTGTTGCGTGTGCCAAACCACAAGCCGCCGTCCGCGTCTTCGTGAATGGCCCACACCTTCATCTGCGCCATGGCAGCCGTCACCGCATCGCTCAGAAACACGCCGCCGCGCAGATGGCTCACGCCGCGATCGGTGCCGATCCACAAGTCGCCGTGCCGGTCCTCCAGCAAGGCGCGCGTACTGAAGTACGCCAGCCCATCTCGCATCTCGTAGCTCACGATGCGCAGCCGCCCGTTCTCCAAGAAAATGTGATTCAGTCCCTCGTCGGCAGCCACCCACATGCTCCCGTCGCGGTCCTGCGTCATGGCGCGGACAAAGTTGTTCGACATGCCTGCGCGCGTCGTCAGATGCGTGGCCTCACCCTCTGCGATGCGGTACACTCCGTCGCCGTCGGTGCCCACCCACAGCGCCCCACCCTGATCGCGGTACACGTTGCGCACGTGATCGCCGCCTGTCCCCGGCAAACGCATCGGCGTCACCGCGCCGTCTTTCATCCGGAACAGCAGCGTCGAACCGATCCAGAAGCTGCCGTCGCGATCCAAATAAATGGTCCCGAAGTCGGAGTCGTTGGCCTTGGGCAACGAAATAATGCTCACCTGCGCCTGGGTCAGCCGCAGCATTCCCGATTGCGTCCCAATCCAGAAATTCCGCTCATCGTCTTCAAAAAAGTTCAGCACCGTGTTGCTCGGCAGCGATTGGGGAGCCGTAGTCTGCGTCAGGCTTCCGCCACGATACTCATACACGCCCTGCCCGATGGTGCCGATCCACAACACGCCATCCGTCGTTTGGCGCAACACCCGCACCGTCCCCGCAATTCCACCCACGCGCTCAAAGCTCTTCTGCCCTTGAGGCATGCGGTTGAGTCCTGAAACCGTGCCCACCCACATCGTCCCATCCTGGGTTTGCACAATGGACTTCACACGGTTCTGGCTGCTCTCTCCGCGCATCATGTATTCGGTTACGGTCCCGCCGCTCATGCGAATCAGCTTCGATCCGCCCACCCACAACCCGCCGTCCCGATCCAGATAAATCTTGTGCACGGCCAGCGTCGGCACATCGCCTGCCCCATCCACACGCACAAACCGGCCGCCGTCCAGCCGCAGCAAACCGTTATCCGTGCCTGCCCAGATGTTGCCTTTGGCGTCCTCGGCCAGCGAGCGGACGAAGTCGTTGCTCAGCCCCTCGCGCGCAGTCCATGAGCGGAACTGCCCCTGCGCATAACGCGCCAACCCTCCGCCCTCGGTCCCGATCCAAAGTGCTCCATCGCGCGACACCATCAGGCAAAAAATGCTGTTCTCATGCAGAGCCGGCGTATTCTGCCGGTCGAAAACCGCAAAGTGGACGCCGTCGAAGCGCACCAGCCCGCCGCTGGTCCCGATCCACAGGTATCCGTCCCGCGTCTGGGCGAAGGCCTGCACCGTCTGTTCGGGCAGCCCATCGGATGCCTGCCAGATATGCCGTGTGTATCCCGCAAAAGCGTCGCTCTGCGCCGCCGCGCAGGCACCCCCGCCGATCATCATCAAGACCGCTGGCGCAACCCAGGCGGCAATCGTTCTTACGCTATGCATGGCGGCGCCCAGTATACCGCGAAGCAGATGTCCGCTGCGCGGGAAATTCCCCGACAAATTTGCTCCCTATCCGACTTTCGGCGGATCAAAAGAATGCCTCGGGGGAATACAGTGGTCTTTCTCGAAGACGACGCTGCAATTCCAGACTCGAGAAAGGATTGACGGCACGGAGCCTACGCAATGTTTTCCTATATACAGTTCTTCTCAAAGGGCTCCCAGCTTTGGCGCTCCCGGATCTGCCGGGCCGCGATCTTCAGAGTTAAAGGGCTTCTTCTAGCTGGCGCACTCCTTCTCGCCGCGCCGCTTTCGCCCGCACCGTCCGACGCGCAAGCCGTCGGCACGCCGATCCGCATCGATGCCAGCCAGCCCTGGAGCGAACCCGGACAGGCGCGCTACGCCGAAGGCTCCGCGACCACCCCATCAGGACTCACCCTCGGCGTGAACAACCGTTTCCTCACCCTCGCCGGAAAACCCTGGCTTCCCGTAGCCGGAGAGTTTCACTTTTCGCGCTACCCGCGCGCCCAGTGGGAAGACGAAATCCTCAAGATGAAGGCCGCCGGGGTGAATGTCGTCTCCGCCTACGTGATCTGGATCCATCACGAGGAGATCCAGGGCCAATTCGACTGGTCGGGCCAGCGCGACCTTCGCGCCTTCGCCCAGCTTTGCGCCAAACACGGCATGTATTTGATCGTGCGCATTGGCCCCTGGGACCACGCCGAGGTGCGCAACGGCGGATTGCCCGACTGGGTGCTCAAGCAGGGCCCGACGCGCGAGAACGATCCCGTGTATCTCGCCTCGGTCCGTACCTGGTACGGTCAGATCGGCGAGCAACTGAAAGGCTCACTTTGGAAGGACGGCGGCCCCGTCATCGCCATCCAGCTTGAGAACGAGTATTCCAAGCGCGGCCCACGTGCCGGCCAAGCGCACATCCTCGAGCTCAAGAAACTCGCCCTCTCGAGCGGCCTCGACGTGCCGCTCTATCTCGTTACCGGCTGGGACGACGCCGTGGTGCCTCCGCGCGCCGTCATTCCCGTCTACGGCGGCTATCCTGACGCGCCCTGGGACAGCTCCATCGCCAAGCTTCCGCCCGCCGAGGTCTATGCCTTCCGCTTTCAAAGCCGCGTGGCCGCCAATGTAAACAACGCCCGGGGCCGCGGCGAGCCCGGCACTCTCCCCTCCGCAACCGACTCTCTGCCCTACCTCACCGCGGAGATCGGCGGCGGCATCGAAGACACGTACCACCGCCGCCCTGTGATCGCGCCCGATGACATCGCCGCCGTGGTTCCCGTCATGCTCGGCTCCGGCGTCAATCTCTACGGAACCTATATGTTCCATGGTGGAGAAAACCCTGACGGCAAGCTCACCACGTTGCAGGAATCGCAAGAAACCGGCTATCCCAACGATCTGCCCATCAAGTCCTACGACTTTCAGGCGCCGCTCGGTGAGTTCGGCCAGGAGCGCGCGTCGCTTCGCAAATTGAAGGTCTTCGACTATTTTCTCAACGATTTCGGGGCCGATCTCGCGCCCATGACCGTCCACGCTTCCGGTGCGCAGCCCCGCAACTCCTCCGATCTCTCGGTTCCGCGTGTTGCCGTCCGCTCGCGCGGCGACGCGGGATTCATCTTCTTCAACAACTATGTGCGCGGGTCAACCATGCCCGTGCGCCATGGCGCGCAATTTCAGATTCGCTTGCCCGGCGCAGTCGGCAAGCCCGGCCCCATCCTCGCCGTCCCGCGCCACCCCGTCGATCTACCCTCGGGCGCACACTTCATCTGGCCGTTCAACTTGCGTCTTGGCGATATCACGCTTCGCTACAGCACGGCGCAACTGTTCACGCGCCTCGAGGACTCAGGAGTAGAAACCGTCTACTTTGAAGCCCTCCCCGGAATCCCGCCCGAGTTCGCCTTCGACGACTCCACGTTGCGCAGCGTTAAAAGCTCAAGCGGACAATCGGCGATCGATTCCGGAGTTTACTACGTGACGGGGATCGAGCCTGGCGTCAACTCCGCGATCGACGTCATCTCCTCCGGCGGCAAGGCGCTGCGCATCGTCGTGCTCACGCAGAGCGAGGCCGAAGACGCATGGAAGGTACGCATCGCTGGAAGCGATCATCTGCTCATCACCGCGCAGGACTTTGTCGCCGATCCCGATTCTCATCCGGCGCGCATCGGTCTGCGTTCTCTCGCCACCCCGCACTTCGCCTTCTCCATCACGCCGCCTGCATCGGCTCCGCTCCAGGCCAACGTGCCGCTCATCCCCGCCACCACAGACCGCACTGCCGCATTCACTGCCTTCACCGCCGACGTCCCGCAATGGCATGCGGCATTGCAATCGACCGAGATTGAGCCTGATGCCGAGGCGCCTCCTGTGAAGACCGGCCCGGCACAGGATTGGCGTCCGCATGGCGTGGCGCAGGCGCCCGCCGCCGACGACCTTCCGCAATCCGCCAAATGGTCGATCGCAGTTCCCGCCGGCGCTCTCAACGGCCTCAACGAGCTTTTCCTGGAGGTCAACTACGAGGGCGATCTGGCGCGGCTCTCGGCCAATCGCCGCCTCCTCGTCGACGACTTCTACAACGGCAAGCCCTGGATGGTCGGCCTCTCGCGCTTCCTCGCGCCTGACCACGAACGGCCAGATCGACAAACTCTTGAGCCTCCGCCTCATCCCCGACTACCAGCTTGTGATCACGACGGGCGACGAGTAACGATGGATGCGGAGAACAGTTCCATGCCGGCATACCGTGAACAGTTCCGTAAGCACCTACACACTCCGTTGACAGGCCTCCGGGCAAGAGCTATCGCAACGCGCACACTCCTGATGCTTGTCTTCGTTCTTTCCCAGGCCGTTCTTGCTCCTCGGTCCGCGCTCGCACAAAGCTACGCCGTCGGCGCTGACGTCTCCTTCCTCGCCAAATGCGAGCAGGACGGCGTGGTCTTCAAGGAAAACGGCCAGCCGGTGGATGTGCTCGCCCTGTTGCGCGCGCACCACTATAACTGGGTGCGACTGCGCATCTTCCATGATCCCGCTGCCGCCCCTGACAAACTTCCCAACGATCTGAATTACACTCTGGCGCTTGCCCGCCGCGCCAAAGCCATGGGCTTCCGCATTCTGCTCGACCTGCACTACTCCGACAGTTGGGCCGATCCCGGCAAGCAGTCCATGCCGGCAGCATGGGCCAAACTCAATCACAGGCAGCTCGTCAAGCAAGTCTTTGCTTACACCCGCGATACCATCGCCGCGTTTGCCCAACAGGGCCTGATGCCCGACATGGTGCAGGCG
>JBEKIE010000100.1:0-10593 GCA_050011915.1 Occallatibacter sp. | reverse complement strand
AGTTGACCCTGAACCTTGGCCTGCGCTGGGAGTACGGCTCGCCCTGGTGGGAGCGGAACAACTACGTTTCGAACTTCAACCCCGGAACCGGGACCATGCAGACGCTGACTCCCGGTTTCACCGCCACCACCGCGGGAGGTCCAACCAACAACGGGATGTGCGGCACTGTCGCCTGCATCGCTCCCTATAGCGGCAGCGGCGTATTTGGCAAGTCGCTGGTCAATCCCAATCTGAATGACTGGTCGCCGCGCTTTGGATTTGCTGCCGCTGTCACGCCGAGCATCGTAGTCCGCGGCGGCTACGGCACGGCATTCATCCACTATTGGCGCGCCGGCTCGGGTAACAATATCGCCATCAACGCGCCCTTCGCTCTTTATAGCGTGGTCAGCAACCCGGCCGTTGGAACCACAAACGGTTTCGTAAGGCTGTCGCAAGGCTTCCCCGCGGGGCTGGCCACTACCTTCAGTCCCGGTACGGACGACATCGACTCCATTCCGACTAACACCAAGGACGGATACGCCGAGAGTTGGTTCCTGGACATACAAAAGGGCCTGGGCAAGAACACCAAAATTGACCTCGCTTATGTGGGCAACCACGGTGTCCATCTGCAGGGCTTCATCAACGCCAACCAGAAGAACCCCAACTTGCCGCTGTTGACTGCGAACCAGCTCTTCCCCGGAAGTCCGGCAGGGTGGCAGCGTCCGTACATGAACTGGGGCGGCTACCTGCTCAACAATCAGACTACATATCCAACCTTCAGCAATGGCGACATTACTGAGGCTCTGAGCGAGTTCCACTCCAGTTACAACGCGCTGCAAGCCCGCTACGAGCAGCGTGCTACCGGCGGCTTGACCCTGTTGAACTCCTTCACCTGGTCGCACGCCCTGGACAACGCCTCATCCACGCTCGAAGCCAACACCCCGTGCCCGCAGAACGGGGATAACATTGAGGCCGACTACGGACAGTCGGACTATAACCTGCCCATCACCAACGTCACCACGCTGATCTACGAATTGCCGTTCGGACAGGGACGGCGTTGGCTCAATGGCGCCAACCCCGCAACCAATGCCATCCTGGGTGGCTGGCAGATCAGCGCCGTGAACACCATGGACGCCGGTACCCCCTTCAACCTCACCTACAATCCGGCTTCGGCCAATGCCGTTTCGCCTCAGCTGACGCAGAACTGGCGCGGCGAAAATCTCTATCGCCCCAACCTGGTTCCCGGAGTTCCCTACACCGAGCGGGTGCCTGCTCTCGCGAGTTTCACGGCGGGCGCGCCCAGCGGCAACCCCAATGGTTACGTTCAGTACGTGAACCCCGCGGCCATCGAGTTCCCCGCGACATACACCACGGGCAGCGCACTGCTCACGGGCGGCACCATCTCCAGCCCCTTCGGCAACCTGCCTAAGAACTTTGGCCGCACCCCGGCCTTCTACGAAACCGACTTGGACTTCAACAAGAAGTTCAATACTCCGATTGAGCGGGTCAAGATTGAGTTTCGGTCGGAGCTCTACAACATCTTCAATCACACCAACCTTTATCTGCCGGGCGGCTCCGGCGGCGGCACCGCTTCCGGTACCGACAGCAACGCGCAAAACACCGTAAGTGCCCTTGGCGGCGGCCAAATCACGGGCACCTTTGAACCGCGCATCGTCCAGTTTGGCTTGAAGGTCACCTACTAAGAAAATGCGGTTGCCCCATCCTTTCGCCCGACTTTTGGGCGAAAGGATGGGACTGCACTCACTCCGCTGGCGCGAATTCAAGCGGCCAGAAATCTGGAGTGATAAACTGAACTCAATAGCGCGTCAGCCTCAGGTGTGATGCGCTCTTCAGTTCGAATCCGTGGGCTTCAGCCCTGCGGTTCCACGCCCACTTAGAGACCAGAGTCTGGGCGAAAACACAGCAATCCAATTGATTCAGGGTGGGGTGTGTCAACCCCTGACACCTTCACTGCGCGTCCACTTATTGAATCGGGCAGTGGAGTACGCCCTGCATCGTGTTGCCCTCCAGTCTCTGGTAACCATGAAAGGAATCGAGAGGCGTGACGACTCGTAATGAAATTCTGAAAGAACTTGGCAGCAATTCGCGACCGTGGGACGTATTGGTGATCGGCGGCGGGGCCACCGGCCTCGGCGCTGCCGTTGAAGCCGCATCCCGTGGCTATCGCACTCTGCTCGTAGAACGCTCCGACTTTGCCAAGGAGACATCCAGCCGCAGCACCAAGCTGGTGCATGGCGGCGTCCGCTATCTCCAGCAGTTGAACGTGACGCTGGTTCTCGACGCCCTCAGCGAGCGCGGCCACATGCTGCGCAACGCGCCCCACCTGGTGCACGATCTGAACTTTGTCATCCCGGCCTACAGCTATTTCTCGCTGCCTTACTACGGCGTGGGCCTCAAGGTCTATGAGAGGCTCTCCGGAAAGCTGTCGTTCGGCCATTCGCAGGTGCTCTCGCGCAAGACGGCTCTCGAAAAACTTCCCGGCGTCAAAAGCGAAGGCCTGCGCGGCGGCATTCTCTATCACGACGGCCAGTTTGACGATGCCCGCTACGCTATCGCGCTCCTGCGCACTCTCGAGGACCTCGGCGGCGTGGCCATCAACTACGTTGATGCCACTGGCCTCATCGAGCGCGACGGCAAAGTGATAGGCATCCGGGCGCGCGATCAGGAAGGCGGCGCCGTCTTCGAACTTCAGGCCAGGGCGGTCGTCAATGCCACCGGCGTCCACGTCGAGCACATCATCGATCTGGACGCCAAGTCGCACAGATCGCTGCTCGCCATCAGCCAGGGATCGCATTTCGTTTTGCCGCGCTCCTTCCTGCCCGGCGATACCGCATTGATGATTCCCAAAACCGCGGATGGGCGGGTGCTGTTCGCGATTCCATGGCATGGCGCGCTCATTGTCGGCACCACGGATGTGCCGGTAGAATCCACGTCGCCCGAGCCGCGCGCCCTGCATGAGGAAAAGGCCTTTCTGTGCGAGCACATTGGCCGCTACATGGACCACGCGCCACAGCCGGAAGAGATCCTCAGCGTGTTTTCGGGCCTGCGGCCGCTGGTCCGCAAGGGCCATGCCAAGACCTCGAAGCTCTCGCGCGACCACACCATTCTGGTCTCGCCCACAGGCCTGGTGACGGTGACAGGCGGCAAGTGGACCACTTATCGCCGCATGGGCCAGGACACGATCGACCGCGCCGTACAGGTGGCAGCGCTGCTCAAGAGTCCATCAAGAACTTTGGATCTGAAACTGCACGGCTGGGTACCGGAGCCGACCACCGCGAACTCCGCGTGGGAGCGCGTCTACGGCTCCGACCTGCCGGCAGTTCAGGCTCTTTCCAGCGAGGATGCAAGTGGCGAAGATGCGAATCTAGGGGCCCTGTTGCACCCGCGTCTACCCTTCCGCCTCCGCGAGGTGGTGTGGGCGGCACGCCACGAGATGGCTCGTACGGTCGAGGATGTGCTCGCGCGGCGCACCCGCGCACTCTTTCTCGATGCCCGTGCCGCCATCGAAGCCGCGCCCACGGTGGCCGGTATTCTGGCGCGCGAGCTCGACCGCAACGACGCCTGGAAAGCTAGCCAACTGGCGAGCTTTCAGGAAACTGCCAAGGGCTATCTCTACACAGAGTGAGAGATGGCCGTTGTTCTCGGGAATTCTTCCCGGCCAGACGTCTAGATTTTGCGCCCGCCGGAAAGGGAGTTGTGTGAGCGGCGCCGGCTATTTGTTTCGGGCAGACGGCGTTATCCTTCGGGGCCACGGGGAACCTTCATGAATTGGATTGCGCGTTTACTTCGGCCTGCGCCGCACATCCCGCGAGTGCCCGCGGAACAGGCGCGGCGGCTTTATCCGAAGATGCGCTGGCAGATTCTTGAATCCACCTTCATCGGCTACGCCACGTTCTATTTTGTCCGCAATAATCTTCCCGTTGTCTCCCGGGAAATGGGCCTCTCTCTGCACTACAGCATGGAGCAGGTGGGCAACATCCTGGCTGCCACGGCCATCTCCTATGGCGTCGGCAAGCTCTTCATGGGCGCGTGGTCCGATCGCAGCAATCCCCGCTACTTCATGCCCCTCGGCCTCGTGCTCACGGCCATCTGCAACTTCGCGTTTGGCGCCGTAAGCAGCTATCACGTGCAACTTGCTCTCTGGGCCTTGAATGGGCTCGCGCAAAGCATGGGATGGGCGCCCTGCGGGCGCTCTCTCGGCCACTGGTACAGCGTCAACGAGCGCGGAACCATGTTCGCGTTCTGGAACGTCGCGCAGAACGTCGGCGGCGGATTGACCGGGCTCCTCGTTGCCTACAGTACGGTTCTGCTCGGCTGGCGCTCGGCCTTCTACGTCCCCGGAGTCCTTGCCATCCTCTGCGCCATCTATCTCCTCATCCGGTTGAGAGACACTCCCCAATCCGTGGGCCTTCCGCCCATCGAGGAGTGGCGTAACGACTATCCAGCCGGCACGCGCAAAAACGGCGAGCAGGAACTGGGTACCCGCGACCTGCTGATGAACTACATCTTCAAGAACGGCTATCTCTGGCTCTTTGCCTTTGCCAACTTTTTTGTCTACATTGCCCGGTACGCCATGCTCGACTGGGGACCCACTTATCTCAAGGAGGTCAAGCACGCCAGCCTTGGCCAGGGCGGCGTCAGCACCGCAGCGCTCGAGTTCTCCGCCATCTTCAGCACCATTCTCATGGGCTGGCTCTCTGACAAGATGGGCGGACGCCGCGGCATGATCAGCGTGCTGTGCATGATACCCGTGCTCTTGTCTTACCTGGGAATCATCTACGGCCCGCCGGGCAAGTTATGGATCAGCTTTGGCCTGTTCAGCGTGATCGGCTTCTTTGTTTATCCCACAGTGCTGCTTCTCGTGGTGAGCGCGCTGGATTTCACATCGAAAAAAGCCGTGGGCACCGCCGCCGGCTTTCTGGGCTTGTTTGGTTATCTCGGCCGCACCGCCGAAGGCGAGGGCATCGGCGTTTTGGCCCAGCACTACGGCTGGAGCGTAGCTCTCCATGCGGTTGTCGTCGCAGTGGTTCTGGGAATCGTCCTGCTACTGTTTACCTGGAAGCTCTCGCCTCATCACGCGCGCAGCCGGTAGGGCGCTGTTTTCGTCACGGCTGAGCGTCGGGAGGAACCAGCAGGGTCAGTGACTGAGGCACAATTTCCATCCGCACTGGCAATATGCCCAGCACCTCTCCATCCGCTTCCACAAACAGAGTTTCGCTGAACCCATTGTGAGCGCGGCACTCGATGCTGGGCGTCACCAGCAGCTCGACCGCGCCGTCGAAGGTGTGCCGCCCCGCCATCGCCGCCAGCAGAAATTTGAGATAGTGCATCCGGCTTTGGGTCTTGAAGGCCAGCAGGCTCAGATTGCCGTTGTTCAAGCTTGCCCCCGGAGCCAGCTTATTCAAAACCCCGCCAAACGAGCGCACTCGCACGGCCAGCAACTGCGACACATCCACCACGCGGCCGCCGCCATTTCCGTTTTCCGGCAGAACCGCCTCAAAGTAGGGAAACGAAAAGGTAGCCCAGGTGCGGAAGCATTCGATCAGGTAAAGCACGTAGCCCAGCCGCCGCTTCAGCCGCGCGTCCAGCCGCGACATCACCAGCGCATCGGCTCCAATTCCGGCGGCCACAATGAAGTAGCGCGAGCCGGGATTCCCGCCCTGGTCCTGGTAGTGAATGCGTCCCACGGAGATGCGCGTCGGCAACGCTTCGAGCAGCTTGCGCGCCACTTTGGCCGGTGCGCCGATCAGGCCAAGATTCGCGGCAAGCGCATTCGCCGTGCCCAGCGGAATCACACCCAGCGCCACATCGCTGCCCACCAGGCTTTGCACAATCTCATGCACCGTGCCATCGCCGCCGCAGGCCAGAACCGCATCGCAACCATCGTTCATCGCCTGCCGCGCATGAACCGTTGCCTCCCCGGCCTCTTTGGTTTCCATCGCCTCGGCCGCAACACCGGCATCGCGTAGCACGGCCAGAGTTTGCCCAATGGCTGCCTTGCGTCGCGCGGAATACTGGCCGGATACCGGATTGTAGATCAGCGCCACACGGCGCATTGCGGGTTTCACTTGGACGGTGGTTCCTATCTCGTCAACTTGCCTTCAGGCGTATCTTTTCATCATCGCAGATTTTTGCCAAAAAACGGATGAAACCAGCGCCGAATCCGCACCATAGTTCCCATCGTTCGCCAGCGGCCTACGTTGTGCCATTGCGGCAATCTGCGCTTCTCGCATTCGGTCTATGATGTCCCTGTGGAGACACGAACGTCATGAATCCTACCGGCAATACCATCCTCATCACCGGCGGCGGCTCCGGCATCGGCCGCGGCCTTGCAGAATCCTTTCACGCGCTCGGCAACCACGTGATCATTGCCGGCCGGCGGCAGCACGCCCTCGACGAAGCCACCGCCGCCAACCCTGGCATCAAGTCCCTCCCGCTCGACATCGAAAATCCCGCCGCAATCCGGGACTTTGCCGCGCGAGCCGTGGTCGAATTTCCTGCGATCAATTTCCTCATCAACAACGCCGGAATCATGCGTGCAGAGAAGCTGCTTGCCCAGCAGCCCGATCTTGCCGACTCCGAGGCCATCGTCGCCACCAATCTCCTCGGCCCCATCCGCCTCACTGCGGCGCTCTTGCCGCACCTTCAGAAGCAGCCGCGCGCGGCCATTCTGAACGTCTCCTCCGGCCTGGCGTTTTTACCCCTCGCCCTCACGCCCACGTATTGTGCCACCAAGGCCGCCATCCACTCCTACACGCTTTCTCTCCGCTACCAGCTCCGCTCGACAGGCATCGAAGTGCTGGAACTGATCCCTCCCTACGTCCAAACCGGCCTGATGAACGGCGCCGACGATCCGCGCGCCATGCCGCTCCATCAGTTCATCGCTGAAGCCATGGAGATCCTCAAGCAGCAGCCCACGCCGCCCGAAATCTGCGTCGACAACGTCAAGCGCCTGCGCTTTGCTGCCGAATCCGGCAAATTCGACCAGATCTTCAGCGGCCTCAACGCCTCGATGTCGGATATCCACTAGAACTGCACCACAGGCTGCGAAAACCCGGTTCCCGATTCCCACAATACCGCGCGGCGATTCACATGGAGCCGCCAGCCCGGAATTGCCCTAAACTCATTTCTATGGCCACCGTCCCCGACCTAGCTCTGGATGCCGGGCTGCCCGCGAACCTCGACGCGGAAAAGACCATCCTGGGCGCGATTCTGCTCGATAATGCCGCCCACGCTGAGGCCGCCGAACACATCAAATCCGACGATTTCTCGCTTGACTCGCATCGCCGCATCTTCTTGCGCATGAGCGAGTTAATCGATGCTGGCCGCACCATCGACATCGTCACGCTCTCCAACGAGCTCAGCCGCTACAAAGAGGTCGAAGCCGTTGGCGGCGTGGCCTACCTGGCCTCGCTCACGGAAGGTCTGCCCCGCCGCCCGGTCATCGAAGATTACATCCGCATCGTCAAGGACAAGAGCCTCTTGCGCCGCCTCATGGGCATCTGTTCGGCCGCTATCGCCAAGGCCGCCGACCAGAGCCAGGACGCCATCGGCGTCCTTGACGAGACCGAATCGCAACTGCTCGAAGTCAGCCAATCGGGCCTCACACAGGGCTTGCAGGAGCTCAAAGTCATCGTTAGCAACTCCTTTGGGTCGATCGATGACTTGTACAAGCAAGGCCGCGAGGTCACTGGCCTGCCCACCTACTTCACCGATTTCGACCGCCAGACCAGCGGTCTGCAAAAGGGTGAGCTCATCATCATCGCCGCGCGCCCCTCCATGGGCAAAACCGCGCTTGCCATCAACATTGCGGAGAATGCGGCCATTCGCCATAACGCGGTGGTTGCCATCTTCAGCCTGGAAATGAGCAAGGAATCGCTCCTGCGCCGCATGTTGGCCTCGCAGGCCGGAGTCGACCAGCGCAAGTTGCAGCAGGGCTTTTTCGGGAAGCAGGAGCATGAAAAGCTCGAGTCCGCGCTCGGGCTTCTGGTGGATTCGCGCATTTATATCGACGACTCCGCCGGCTCGTCGCTGGCCGAGATGCGCGCCAAGGCGCGCCGCCTGATGCAAAACGCCGGCGGCCTCGATCTGGTGATTGTGGACTATCTGCAGTTGATGACGGCCACGGTGCCGGGCGTGAAAAAAGGCTACGAAAACCGCGTGCAGGAGGTTTCGGCCATCTCGCGCGGCCTCAAAGCTATGGCTAAGGAACTGAAGGTGCCCGTGGTCGCGCTCTCCCAACTCTCGCGCAACAACGAGAAGCGCGACGACAAGCGCCCCATGCTGAGCGACCTGCGCGAATCCGGCTCCATCGAGCAGGACGCCGATGTGGTCGTCTTTATTCACCGGGAAGCCTACTACAACCGCGACGACGACATCTCTGCCGAAGACAAGGCGAAGTCCGAGATCATCATCGCCAAGCAGCGCAACGGACCCACCGGCACAATCCAGATGCACTTCGACTCGCGGTTCACGCGCTTCGATGGCGTGGATACCCACCATCAAGCGGAATAAACGCTCCGCCTTGCGCCCCCTCCCCCTGCATCGCTATCGTGGTCGAAGCACCTTGACGAGAAACAGGTAAGCCCTTCATGGACGCTTTGAAACGCCTCTTCGAGCAGCATTTTCATGCGCCGGCTGAACACGTGCAGCCGCTGCAGGGCCAGCTCGGCGGCTCGGGACGCAATATCATTCGTTTGGCCGGCTCGGTCCATAGCGCCGTCGGCATTCTCTACACCGTGCGCGAAGAAAACCTTGCTTTTCTCGAGTTTTCCCGTCATTTTCGCCGCTACGGCCTGCCCGTTCCCGAGATCTACGCCGAGGATTTAAGCCATGGCGCTTACCTTGAAGAGGACTTGGGCGACACCACGCTCTTCGAATTCCTCAGCGACCATCGCAAAGGCGATGCCATCGCGCCCGAAGTCGTCGAAGCCTATCGCCAGGTTGTCGCCGTGCTGCCGCGTTTTCAGGTCGAGGCGGGCCGCGACCTCAATTACAAGGTCTGCTATCCCCGCGCGAGCTTCGACCGCCAGTCCATCGCCTGGGACTTGAACTATTTCAAGTACTACTTCCTCCGCCTAGCCGGTGTGCCCTTCAACGAACAGGCGCTCGAGGTCGATTTCAGCCGTTTGACGAAGTTCCTGCTCGCGGCCCCGCACGACTATTTTCTTTATCGCGATTTTCAATCGCGCAACGTGATGCTGCGCGACGGACGCCCGTGGTTTCTCGACTACCAGGGCGGCCGCAAAGGCGCACTCCACTACGACATCGCGTCGCTGCTCTACGACGGCAAGGCCGATCTGCCGCCGGCTCTGCGCCAGCAGCTCCTCGACCACTATCTCGACTCGCTCGCCGGCTACATCGACATCGACCGCGGCGCCTTCATGGAGCACTACTACGCCTACGTCTACGTGCGCATTCTGCAGGCGCTCGGGGCCTACGGCTTTCGCGGATTCTACGAACGCAAGGCGCATTTCCTGCAAAGCGTCCCTTACGCCCTCAAGAACCTTCGCTGGCTCAAGGAAAACGTCCGGCTTCCGGTCGCTCTGCCCGCCCTGCTCGACGCCCTCGATGCCATGCAGGCATCGGAAAAGCTGCACAATCTCTCCGCACCCACGGCTGGCCTAACGGTGCGCATCTTCAGCTTCTCCTTTCACCATGGTTTGCCCGCCGATGAATCAGGCAACGGCGGAGGCTTCGTCTTCGACGCCCGCAGCCTTCCCAATCCTGGCCGCGAAGAACAGTTCCGGCAACTGTCGGGCCGGGACGCGCCGGTCATCGAGTATCTCGACCGGCAGCCAGGCGTACATGAGTTTCTCGGGCATGCATTTTCGCTCATTGATGCGAGCGTCAGCAATTACCGGCAGCGCGGTTTCTCGCACCTCATGGTTTCCTTCGGCTGCACCGGCGGCCAGCACCGCTCCGTTTATCTCGCGGAACAGTTGGCGCAGCACTTGCGCGGCACGAAAGGCGTGGAGGTCGAGGTGCGTCACACCCAGCTGGAGAAGCTCGGCAAGCAAGGGGAATCCGCTTAAATGAAGGCGATGGTCTTTGCCGCCGGTCTGGGCACGCGCTTGCAGCCCATCACCGACGATCGTCCCAAGGCGCTGGTCACGATTGCGGGACGAACGCTTTTGGAGATCACGCTCGCGCGCCTGCGCGCATTCGGCGTCCGCGAAGTCATCCTCAATGTCCATCACTTCGCCGACCAGATCGCCGCTTATCTCACGGCCAACCGCAACTTCGGCATGAGGATCGAACTCTCCCGCGAGGAGGTTCTCCTCGACACCGGCGGAGGCCTGAAGAAAGCCGCTTGGTTTTTTCTGGAACCGGGCGCGCATTCCCGTGAGCCATTCGACGACCCGTTCCTCATTCACAACGTCGACGTCCTCAGCACCATCGATCTCGCGCGCATGGCGCAGTTTCACGCGCAGCACAATGCACTCGCCACGCTCGCCGTCGCCGAGCGCCCCACGTCGCGGCCATTGCTCTTTAGCGCGCGGGGCCAGTTCCTGGGCCGCGGCGTCGCGGATAAGACCCAACCCATGGGCGCCCCCGGTCCCTCGCATTTGGGGACCGGGGCTAGCGCAACTG
>JBEKIE010000099.1:0-12252 GCA_050011915.1 Occallatibacter sp. | reverse complement strand
CTGCCGATGAGATGGAAGATTATCTTGAGCTGCGCGGCCGCAGGGTCAAATCGTCCATCGCGGCAAGCGCGAGGGACCGCGCTGCCGGTAAGACGCGGCCCGCTAACAAGCTGCTGGCTGAGTTGAAGCGGAGCGCCGTGAGAAAGACAGCATAGTCCGACCCTGCCTATGAAGGCGCCTGCGTACTCCGTTCTCACGACCTCGCACTTCGACCAGCTGATGAAGAAGCTGGCGCCCAAGCATCCTGAACTTGTGGGGCGGTTCGAACAGGCGATCGCGATCCTTTCCGTTGACCCCTATAACAAGAGCGGCAAATACGCGATCAAGAAATTGGTAAACGTTGCGGCGGGCGAGGGCCAGTACCGGCTGCGTTCGGGGCGATTCAGGTTCCGCTACGATGTCGAGGGAGTTGAGGTGGTGCTTCATTATTGCGGGCTACGGCGGGAGGATACGTACTGACGACGCTCGTTAGCCGCCCAATATGTCCTTCAAATTGGGGATCTGGCGCTGACTGACTGGAAGAGCAGCCACCTCAAAGATGTAGTGAAAATGTTGAAAGCTCCTGATCACGAAGGCAAGCGCCGATTCGCGTCGTCCGTCGCACTCGATCGTAATTTCCTCTCCTGCGCCGTAAACGCGCAGGTTGGAACGGATTGTGGCACCTCCATCAGAGTTCGCCTGCACCGTAACCCCGGGCTTCCACTGTACTGCCAGCCCTGCTCCGCCGGGCGAAGCCTGTACATTCGTCACCTTGGGAATTTGTGCGGTCCGGGCCTTCGAACGCCGCTGATGGCGAACGTGCTTTTGAGCATTCGCTATCTGATGGCAAATCTGCCAGTCCAAACTGTTGCTTACGATAAATCTTTCAAGATGTTTTTTCTGCTCAGGCGTGATTGAGCGATCTTGTTGTATCCACTCGCGCAGAGAATTAGCCGTCTGGACGTAATCGTCAAGATCGTCACGGTTGAAATTCCCCATCAGGCGCCGGAACACCCTCTTGAGCTTGTCGTATCGTTCCTGCGCGGTTTTGTGGAGCATATGGTGGCCTCAGATCATCTGCACACTGAGTATTCCCTGCTCGACGGCGCTTGCGACGTTTATAAACTTGTGGACCGCGTGGCGGCGCTGGGGCAGAAGTCCGTGGCCATGACCGACCACGGCAATATCTATGGCGCGGTGCATTTTTTTGAGGCGGCCAAGGCCAAGGGCATCAAGCCCATCCTGGGCTGCGAGCTCTACGTGTGCAAAGCAGAGGATCACCGCGCGGATACGCCGAACGACCAGTACAACCACCTGCTGGTGCTGGCGGAAAACCAGGAGGGCTACCGGAACCTGATCCGGCTCACGTCGGAGGCGAGCCTGAATGGGTTCTATCGCAAGCCGCGAGTGAGCAAGAAGTATCTTGCCGAAAACTGCAAGGGCTTGATCGGGACTTCGGGGTGTTTGAGTGGCGAGCTGTGCGAGGCGCTTGAGAAGAGCGACTATTCCGAGGCCGTTGCTGTCGCGCAGCAGTACCAGGACATCTTCGGCAAGGGAAATTTCTTCCTGGAAATCCAGGACCAGGGATTGGAGCCAGAGCAAAGGATCCGCGCCGATCTGTTTCGCCTGGAGCGCGAGCTAGGCATCCCGCTCGTCGCAACGAACGACTCGCACTACCTGTGCGGCGAGGACTCGCATGCGCACGATGTAATGCTATGCGTGCAGACGGGCGGAAAGATTCACGAAGCCAACCGCTTCAAGTTCGACAGTGACCAATTTTTCGTGAAGGGCGCGGACGAGATGGCGGCGCTCTTCAAGGATGCGCCCGCAGTGGTCAGCAGGACCATGGAGATTGCCGAGCGCTGCAATCTGAAACTGCAGAAGGTGGACAATCCGTTTCCCGATTTTGCGGTGCCGCAGGGGCACACCGTCGACAGCTACTTTGAGGAGGTGTGCCGCGCGGGATTGAAGAAGCGGCTCGACACGGCGGTGAGGCAGTTGGAGCTGCGCGGCATCCGGCGGTCGACGCCCGAAGAATACGAAGCGCGGCTCAATTATGAAATCGATGTGATCAAGCAGATGAGTTACTCAGGCTACTTCCTGATCGTGTGGGATTTCATCAAGTACGCACGCGACAACGGAATTCCCGTGGGGCCTGGGCGCGGATCGGCGACGGGATCGCTCGTTGCCTACGTTATGGAGATCACCAACATCGACCCGTTGCAGAATGTGCTTCTCTTCGAGCGGTTCCTGAATCCGGAGCGCGTGACGATGCCGGACATCGACGTGGATTTCTGCATGAACCGGCGCGGCGAAGTGATCGATTACGTGACGCGCAAATACGGGCGTGAGCAGGTGGCGCAGATCATCACGTTCAATACCATGGCGGCCAAAGCGTCGATCAAAGACTGCGGCCGCGCGCTCGACATGCCCTATGGCGACGTGGACCGCATCGCCAAGTTGGTGCCGGCCACGGTGGGCATGACGCTGGACAGAGCGCTGGAAGATGTGCCCGAACTGCGCAAGGTGTACGACAACGACAAGCAGGTGCGCGAACTGATCGATACGGCGAAGAAGCTGGAGGGGCTGGTGCGCGGGGCAGGTGTGCACGCCTCCGCGGTGGTGATTGCGGCTCAGCCGCTGATCGATCTGGTGCCGTTGAACCGCACGAAGAACGACGAAATCGTAACGGCATACGATATGAAGGCCGTGGAGAAGATGGGCCTGCTCAAGATGGATTTCCTGGGCCTGACGACACTCACGGTCATCAGCGATGCCGTAAAGCTGATTGAGCAGACGCGCGGCGAGAAGCTCGACATCGAAGCCATTCCTATCGACGATCCGGAGACCTTCAAGCGCGTGTTTCACACGGCTCTGACTTCGGGAGTGTTCCAGTTTGAATCGCAAGGGATGCGCGACATTTTGCGGCGCTACAAACCGGACACGGTGGAGGAGCTGACGCAATTGAACGCGCTGTTCCGTCCGGGGCCGATGAACATGATCGACGACTTCATCGAGCGCAAGTGGGGGCGCAGGAAAGTGGAGTTTCTGCTGCCGGAGCTTGAGGGAATACTGAAGGATTCGCTGGGCGTGATGGTTTACCAGGAACAGGTGATGCGGATTGCGCAGGTGCTGGCGAACTTCAGCCTGGGCGAGGCCGACCTGCTGCGGCGCGCGATGGGGAAGAAGGATCAGAGGGCGATGGCGAAGATGCGCGATCGCTTTATGAATGGCGCGGAGAAGCTGGGACATCCGAAGGCGGCGCTGGAAGAGTTGTTTGAACAGATGGCGAAGTTCTCGGAGTATGGATTCAACAAGTCGCATTCGGCGGCGTACGCATGGGTGGCCTACCAGACGGCGTATTTAAAGACGCATTATCCGGTGGAGTTCATGGCGGCGCTGCTCACATCGGAAACTTCGAAGCCCGACAGCGTGGTGAAGTACATCGGCGAGTGCCGCGAGATGGGCATCGCCGTGGAACCGCCGGACGTGCAGGTGTCGGGCGCTCAATTCACGCCGCACGGGGAGGCGATTCGGTTTGGAATTGCCGCGGTGAAGAACGTGGGCGGCAACGCCATCGAGTCCATCCTGAAAGCGCGCGCGGAGGTGGGTGGGCGCTTCAAGAACTTCTGGGAGTTCTGCGAGAAGGTGGACTTGCGCCTGATGAACAAGCGCGTGATCGAGTCGCTTATCAAGGCGGGAGCGTTCGATTCATTGGGCACGCGCGGGCAGCTCACCGCCGCCATCGACAAAGCCATGGAGCGGGCGCAAAAAACGCAACGCGACGCCGAGCAGGGGCAGAGCGGATTGTTCGGCCTGTTTGACGAAGCGCCGGCGCGCGGCCACGACGCCGACGCCTTGCCGCCGTCGCCCGACTGGGAAGAGAGCGTGCGCCTTGCGAACGAAAAAGAAGTGTTGGGATTTTTTGTTTCCGGACATCCGCTGGACAAATATGCGGAGAAGTTGCGCAACCTGACGGGCGTGATCACGACGGCCGAGGCGCTGGAACGTAAGCCGCCGGAACGGCGATGGGGCGGGCAGCAGGACATGGCCGACGAGATCCAAGTGGCTGGCATCCTGCAAGGCTTGCGCGTGCAAAAAAGCCGCCGCGACCAACGGCTCTATGCGCAGGCGGCGCTCGAAGACGCGACGGGCAAGATTGAACTGATTTGCTTTGCGCGCGATTACGAGCGGCTGGCCGCGCAGTTGAAGATGGAAGTGCCAGTGCTGGTACGCGGCCAATTGATGGGCGATGAAGACGCCGCGCCCAAGATCGCGATCAGCCAGGTGCAGGCGCTCGAAGATGTGCAGGTGAAGTTGCCCACGGGCGTGCGTGTTCGCATTAATCTCGACCGCGCCAGCGATGAGATGCTGGCCGCGCTGAAGAGCGCTGCCGACGCCGCGCCGGGGCCCGGAAAGGTGATGCTGCAGCTTGAGAAAAAAGGCGAGTATGCGGTGGTTCTGGAGCCGGAAGGAATGAGCGTCGCTGCCGATCGCGGCTGGGTGGAGCGCGTGGAAGAGCTTGCCGGCAAGGGGTCGGTGCAAGCGGTGGTGTAAAAACAGGGAGCGCGGGAGCAAGGGAGCAAGAAGACAGGGAGTAGATGGCGACTGGCAGGTGAAGGCTTGTGCGCTACAGAAAACTGGGCGACGGCCCGCTGGAAGTTTCGGAGCTGAGTTTCGGCACGTGGCTCACGGTGGCCGGCGGGGTTGCGCGCGAGCAGGCCATTCGCTGCATTCACGCGGCGATTGACCACGGCATCACGCTCTTCGACACTGCCAATCAATATGGCGCAGGCGAAGCGGAGCGCGTACTCGGCGAGGCGCTCAAAGGGTATCCGCGCGACCGCTATTTGATCGCCACCAAACTCTATTTCCCCGTTGGCGACGAGCCCGATCGAGGACTTTCAGCCGCGCAGATCGAAAAACAACTGCACCGTTCGCTGGAACGGCTGGGCGTGGACTGGATCGACCTCTATCAATGCCATCGCTATGACAAGGAAACGCCGCTCGAGGAGACGCTTACTGCACTCGACCGCGCCGTACGCGCGGGAAAGGTGCGCGCCATCGGCTTCAGCGAGTGGACCGCGGAACAGATCGACGCTGCAGCGGAGATCGCCGGCGCGCATGCGCTGATTCCCTTCTCTGCAAGCCAGCCGCAGTACTCCATGCTGTGGCGCAAACCGGAAGCCGCGATCTTTCCCGCGTGCGGGCGGCACGGAATCGGCAACCTGGCCTTCTCGCCGCTCGCGCATGGCGTGCTTACGGGCAAATACGCACCGGGCGAGCCGCCTCCGCCGGGAACTCGCGCCGCAAACGATGATATGAATCAGTTCATGGAGACAGCCGGACGGCACTACCGTTCGGATTTTCTGCTGGCCGCTGTCGCTGAGCTCAAGCCCATCGCGGCGGAGCTGGGATTATCGATGGCGCAGTTGGCGCTGGCGTGGGTGCTGCGGCGGCCGGAAGTGGCGTCGGCGATTGTTGGCGCTTCGCGCCCGGAGCAGATTGCCGACAATGTGCGCGCCGTGGGCGTCACGCTTCCTGCCGAGGCGATTGAACGGATCGACCGGGCGCTGGACGGGGCTGTTGTGCGGTAGCGTCGGGCTGTTCGGATGGTGTGAGTGCGGGCGTGGACGCCCGCACGACAGCCGGTCTCCCACCGCAAGAAACAAGGACCATTTCTTGGGGGCCCCGGTCTGGACAGGCTGCGGAAAAAGACCGAATTTGCGGCTGACCGTCAGAGAAAAGCCCGCAGGGGCTAAAGCCCGACACTCATTTTGCGCAACTTACGGCGCGAGTAAACTCGCGCCCTGATACAAAACTCTTTGCCAAGCGAGTTCTTCCGCAGCCTGTGGGGACCGCCGCCACATTTCGGCGCTAGCAGGCGGCTTTGGGGTTGGGGAACGTGTCGAGATTGCCTGCGTGGCTCGAGTCGAGGCAGGCAAAGTCTTTTTCGATGGCGACTTCGAGGGACCCGGTGCCGTTCGGGACGGCGGCATGAATGCCGACATCGTCACCATTGGCCCACGCCTGCGCGACGCTGGTGGGAACGATGACGGCCACTTCGCCGGGCGTGTGGGATGTGGAGACGCATGCCGCGGTCTCGGAGTGCTCGAGCGCGTAGGTAAGGTGGACGCCGGGCGCAAAGTGGATGGTCTCCTCGATGCGGCCGGAGTCCATCAAGCGCTGCACTTCCAAAGGGCCGACACGAAGCCGCAGCGAGTTTCCCTTGATGCGCAATTTCATGGCGCTTCCTCAGGACGCGAACCGAACCGCGCCTTTGCATTCGATGCTAATCAAAAGGCGAGGTTGGCGGCAATCCAGCGCATCCTGTCTACCGCCCATCGCTCTGCGCAAGCATCTGATTCGAAGCCGTGAAACGAAGAGGACGCTGAACTCCCGTCAGTCCTCTCTTCACTCATCAACTAAAGCCAACCCTTGGGAGCGGCGCAAATTAATTTCATTGCATATCCCATTTGGTAGTTGCACTTGAGATTGGCGTGATGCTATAAAGCAATTCTGTTCTTATTCCCCGCATACCGTTCATAGGCGTCTTCAAATCGATTCCATTGCGACTTCCCTTGGCTTTGCAGGGAATCGCGCGCAGCGCTGAAGTTGTGCAACGCGGGCAAGCGGCGGCAGGATTCCCCAATTACCTGTTCCTCGCGCTCATCAACGAGGTTTCTGCCCAGAACTGCAAGAAGTCTTGTGCGGCAAGACTCTGTGGCTGACTAACGCTTCGGTCATTCCACGCCATGGGGGGTTCGGCCCTCCAGGTTGCGCAAGGTAAGCAAGCTCCTGGAGGTTCGTGCAAATGAAGTCCATCGCGCGACTGCACATATGTGCTCTGTCCCTGGATTCTGGCGTTCCCGCTCACTCGGCGTCGGCCGGGATAACCGTAAAGGCGCGCAACGCCATGGCGAGTCTTACCTCGCGCCTGGGCTGCGTTGCCCAAAGGCTGCGGGACGCCAGCATCCTGCTGGTTGCTCTTGGCATGACGCTCTGCTCCATGGCTCAGGCGCAGACGGCTAACGAGTGGACCTGGATGGGTGGAAGCAACAACGGCTACATGCCGGGCGTTTACGGAACCGAGGGCACGTTTGCTCCCGCCAATATTCCCGGGAGCCGTCAGAAGATTCCCACCTGGACTGATGCCAGCGGCAACATCTGGATATTTGGAGGCGATGGCTACAACGATGTTTGGGAGTTCAATCCGGCCACGAACGAATGGGCGTGGATGGCTGGAAACAGCTTCGAATCCAGCGAGCAACCGGGCGTCTACGGGGCGATGGGAACGCCCGCTGCCGCAAACGTTCCCGGAACCCGCTACGGCGCCCTGAGGTGGGTAGACAAGAGTGGGAATTTCTGGCTCTTTGGCGGCGTGGGAGCCGATGCCAACGGAACGCAGGGCGATCTCAACGATTTGTGGGAGTTCAGCCCGACCACCCTGCTCTGGACCTGGATGGGCGGCAGCAGCACCATCCCCGGCAGTGGCGGAATCGCGGGCGTGTACGGCACTTTGGGGACGCCTGCCGCCGGGAACTACCCCGGCAGCCGCAATACCTCTGCGACATGGACTGACAGCGGCGGTAACTTCTGGCTTTTTGCCGGATACGGGTACGACTCGAACGACAACAACCTTACACTCAGCGATCTCTGGGAGTTCAATCCATCTACTTTGCAATGGACCTGGATGGGCGGCAGCAGGACAGGCAATGCCGCTCCGATCTACGGCACACTGGGGATACCTGCGCCCGGAAACATCCCCGGAGGGCGTGGCAGCGATCCTATGGCCTGGGTCGACAAGGGCGGCAATTTCTGGCTCTTCGGTGGCGGCGGCATCGGCGCCAACTACGAATATGGCCAGCTCAACGACCTCTGGCAGTTCAACCCTTCCACCAATCAATGGACGTGGATGGGCGGAAGTTCCATCGTCGGCCCTTACTGTGTGCTCGTCAACGGCTACACCAACTGCGGCCAGTCCGGCGTGTATGGCACATTGGGAACGCCTTCCGCGGCAAACATCCCGGGAGCGCGCTTTTACGGTTCGAGCTGGATCGACAGCAGCGGCAACCTCTGGCTCTTTGGAGGCCAGGGTTACGATGCCAATGGAGACGGAGGCTATCTCAACGACCTTTGGGAGTACGACACGTTCACCGGCGAATGGACGTGGATGGGTGGTAGTAGCACGTTGACCGACAACAGCGGCGTTTCCGGAGTGTATGGCACTCTCGGAACCCAGGCCGCGGGAAACTCCCCCGGAGGCCGCAATAGTACATCAAGCTGGACCGACACCAGCGGCAATCTCTGGCTTTTTGCGGGCTACGGAGTCGATGGCCCGGGGAATCTAAGCGAACTCAATGAGGTTTGGGAGTATCAACCACCCTCTTCGTCTTTGCCGGCTGCCGCCACGCCAAGCTTCAGTCTGGCGCCGGGAAACTACACCACTGTACAAACGGTGACGATCAGTGACGCCACGGCGGGCGCAACCATCTACTACACCACCAACGGGACCGCGCCGACCATCAACGCAAGTGTGTACAGCGGTGCGATCGCCGTCTCGTCGCCGGAGTCGATTGAGGCCATCGCAGTCGCCGGCGGTTACTCGAACAGCGCCGTGGCTGCGGCCTTCTACAACGTCAATCTTCCGATTGCGGCTACTCCAACCTTGAGTTTGGCAACCGGAACCTACATAGGCTCGCAAACAGTAACGATCAGCGATGTCACTCCCGGGGCCACCATCTACTACACCACCGACGGAACCATGCCGAACACAGGCTCGGCCATGTACGGCGGTTCGATCACCGTTTCGTCAACGGAAACGCTGAATGCAATTGCGGTGGCGTCTGAATATGCCAACAGCGCCGTGGCAACGGCTGCATATACGATCACACCGTTATCGTCCACCAGCCCCGGCGAATGGACCTGGGTGGGCGGAAGCACCAGCGGAGCCCTGGGCGTGTGGGGCACGTTGGGAACACCCGCGGCTGCAAACATCCCCGGAGACCGGCAAAGTTCAGCCCAGTGGACTGACTCCAGCGGTCATTTCTGGCTCTTTGGGGGCAATGGCGCCGACGCAAACGGGAACTGGAGCGATCTCAACGACCTGTGGGAATACAATCCTGCTACCAGCTTATGGACGTGGGTGAGCGGGAGCAGCACAACCAACTGCGGGTCGAACGGATGTTTCCAGCCCGGCGTATACGGCACAAAGGGAACGCCTGCCTCCGGAAATATTCCCGGAAGCCGACAACAGGCAACGACCTGGATCGACAGCAGCGGCAACCTGTGGCTCTTTGGTGGCCAGGGCTACGATGCGGGCGGCAATTATGGCGATCTGAATGACCTATGGGAGTTCAGCCCTACCACCGGTGAATGGACGTGGGTGAGCGGCACCAGCACGGTCGCCGCCGCCGAGTCTCCCGTATACGGCACGCAGGGAACGCCCGCGCCTGGAAACATGCCCGGGGGGCGCTTTGCTCCCGCGAGCTGGATCGACAAAGCGGGCCATCTCTGGCTGTTTGGCGGATCCGCCTACGACACTGCAGGCAACTTCGGCGCTCTGAGCGACCTTTGGGAGTTCAACCCCTCCACGAGCCAGTGGGCATGGATCGGCGGCGCCACCACTGCCTATCATCCCGGAGTGTATGGCACACTGGGAACGCCCTCCGCAGCCAATATCCCCGGAAGCCGCACCAACGCGTTGACCTGGACTGACAACGCCGGCAACTTCTGGATCTTTGGCGGCTATGGCTTCGATGTCAACAACACATGGGGCATTCTCAACGACCTTTGGCAGTTCAATCCTTCCACCAATCAATGGACATGGATGAGCGGAAGCACCACGCTTCCATGCATCGCAAGCGGATGCTTCCAAACGGGAGTGTATGGAACCCTGGGGACGCCCGCTGCCGGAAATGTTCCGGGAAGTCGAAACAGTTCTTCCACCTGGACCGACGCCAGCGGCAATCTCTGGCTCTTTGACGGATTTGGCTACGATTCCACCAGCGCGTATGGCGCGCTCAATGAGCTCTGGGAGTTCAATCCATTCACCAATCAGTGGGCGTGGATGGGTGGCAGCAACACGATAGGCATCAACGGCGGTGCGCCCGGAGTCTATGGCACGCTGGGAACACCCGCTGCTGGAAACATCCCCGGAGGACGATATAACGCGGCAGCCTGGACCGCGAGCAACGGCAACCTCTGGCTCATGGGTGGCTGCGGTTACAACGCCAGCGATATTCAAGGCTGTTTCAATGACCTGTGGGAGTATCAGCCATCCGACACAGTCTCCTCCTCGCCGGCCGCGACGCCGAGCTTCAGTCTGGCGCCGGGAAACTACACCACCATCCAGATACTGACGATCACTGATGCAACCTCAGGCGCCACCATTTACTACACCACCAACGGAACCGCGCCGAATATCAACTCGGCAGTTTACAGCGGTCCGATCACCATTTCGTCGCCTGAGGCCTTTGAAGCGATGGCGACGGCCAGCGGATACTCCAACAGCGCGGTGGCTGCCGCCTACTACAACGTGGTAGTGCCGGTTACCGCCGCGCCCACTTTCAGCCTGGCGGCAGGGGGCTATGACACCCCGCAGAGTGTCACCATCAGCGACGCCACGCCCGGGGCCACCATTTACTACGCGATCAACGGGACGCCGACCACAGGTTCGACGGTCTACAGCGGCCCGATCACCATCTCGTCGACAGAAACGCTGGAGGCGATTGCCGCATTCAGCGGCTATGCCAACAGCGCTGTGGCCAGTGCCGCGTACACCATTACGATTCCGGCGGCCGTGGCTCCCGGCGAGTGGACCTGGGTGGGCGGAAAGAGCACCGTGGGAAGTTCTCAGGGCTATCCCGGAGTCTACGGAACGCTGGGGACGCCCGCTCCCGGCAATATCCCCGGGGCGCGCTCGGCCGAGGTTAGCTGGACCGACAAGAGCGGCAATCTCTGGCTGTTTGGGGGCCTGGGCTTCGACGTCAACGGGGGAACTGCCACGAAGCGCCTCAACGATGTCTGGATGCTCAGTCCTTTGACAAATGAGTGGACATGGATGGGCGGAAGCACCACGAATCAAGCCCCCGGGGTGTGCGGCACCATGGGCACACCTGCTGCAGGAAACATTCCCGGAGCCCGCTATTCTCCAAGCAGCTGGACCGACTCGAGCGGCAACTTCTGGCTGTTTGGCGGCAGCGGCTACGACTGCAATGGCAATGAAGGCCCATTGAGCGATCTCTGGGAGTTCAATCCCACCACGAACCTTTGGACCTGGGTGGGTGGAAGCAGTACGAATACCCACGCCGGCGTGTACGGCACGCTAGGCGCGCCTGCCGTGGGGAACATTCCCGGAAGTCGTGAAAACGGCATGAGCTGGGTCGACTCGAGCGGCAACCTCTGGCTCTTCGGAGGCCAGGGCCTCGACTCCACCTCCAGTACAACCAAGGGTTACCTCAATGACCTTTGGATGTTCAATCCTCAAACGAAGCTTTGGACCTGGATGGGCGGCAGCAACGTCGATGGCAACATCGGGTCCACCGTGGAGCCCACACCCGGAGTCTACGGGACGATGGGTGTTCCCGCGCCCGGAAACGTCCCGTCAGGTCGCGAGTATTCCAACGCCTGGACGGACAGCGGCGGCAATTTCTGGCTGTTCGGAGGCGACAACAAGGCAACTGGCGGAAGCACCATCTACTTCAACGACCTTTGGGAATTCAACACGACCACAAACGAATGGACCTGGGTGAGCGGAAGCAGCGCACAGGGCGGCGACCAGAATGGAGTGTACGGCACAGTGGGAATGCCTGCTTCAACCAACGCCCCGGGAAGCCGTACTGATGCTTCAAGCTGGACTGACGTGAGCGGCAACCTCTGGCTGTTTGGCGGCAGCGGCTACGATCACGGAACCGGTGAGGGTTATCTCAACGACTTGTGGGAGTTCAATCCATCCACCAACGAATGGACCTGGATGGCCGGAAGCAATACGCGCGGCCCCGGCGGCACATACGGAACGCTCGGGATACCTTCTTCGACAAACACCCCCGGAGTCCGCTACCTTCCCGCGACCTGGAGGGACAGCTTAGGCAATTTCTGGATGTTTGGCGGCGAAGGTAAGGACGCCAACGCAACATTTGCGAATCTCAACGACTTGTGGGAGTATCAGCCCGCCAATGGTTCTCTGCAGGCGGCCGCAACGCCGACCTTCAGCGTGCCTGCCGGAAACTACACCTCCGTGCAGACGGTGACCATCAGCGATGCGACAGCCGG
>JBEKIE010000098.1:0-11218 GCA_050011915.1 Occallatibacter sp. | reverse complement strand
GCCGATGGCTTTTCTCATTACCTTGGGGTATTTGACGATCGCAGAAGAAGCGCTCAAGCCGGGAATTGTAGCGTTCTTTTAGGCCGGAGCCGAATCTTCCGGCCTGCCATCCGTAGCTTTGAGGCCCGAATTGCGCTGGTTATTGCTGAAATCGTCGCGCGGTCCGATCCAGATGAACAGGAGGATAGTTGGCAACGCGACCACGCTGGTAAGCAGGAAGAACCATACCCACCCGATCTTCTCTGAAAGTATTCCTCCTGAGGAAGCCACCACGGTGCGGCCAACCGAAGCCAGCGCGGCCAGCAGCGCGTACTGAGTCGCGGTAAAAGCAGGCGAGCATAGGCTGGAAAGATAGGTCACCAGCGCGGTCCCGGCCATTGCCCCCGTGATATTTTCGGCAGTCACGCATAAAGCCAGGTAGCCGATGCGATGCCCGCCGACAGCCTGCAGTACAAAAAACAGGTTTCCGGCCGACTGCAAAATGCCACAAAGAATCAGCGAGCGGCGGATTCCGTACCTGGTCGTCACCACGCCGCCCAATAGAGCCCCTGCCACAATCGAGAAAAATCCGAACACTTTCGAGGCGGCGGCAATCTCAGGGAGCGAGAATCCCAGCGAAATATAGAGCGGCGTTGACATCACTCCCGCCATGGCCTCGCCCAGCTTGTATCCGAATATCGAAATCAAAATGACGGGCCAAAGCGGCCTGCGCATGAAATCGCGAAAGGGACCGATCACGGCGGTAGCAAACGCATGGCGAATCGCATGCCATCCCGATCCCGCTGCATTTGCGATTTGCGCCGAGACCTTCGGTTCAGGACTTAGCAAGAACACCATGAGTCCCACACCGAGCAGCGCAGCCATTGTGGCATAGGCCGCGAACCACCCTGCGTAGGCTGCGATCAGCAGGCCGCCCGCTCCTGAAACCAGCATGCCGATCCGGTAACCGGCCTGAATCATGGCTGCACCATGAGGCTGCTGATCTCTATTCAGGCTCTCCACCCGCCAGGCGTCGATCACGATATCCTGGCTCGCAGATAGAGATGCGACAAGCACTGCCAAGGCGGCCATCAGGGGCAAGTTGTGCTTTGGATTGCACAGTCCCAGAGCGAGAATTGCGCCGATCAGAAGGATCTGGATGGTGATTCCCCAACCGCGCCGTCGTCCCAAAGGCAGTGGCGGAGGTACGCGATCCATCAGCGGCGCCCAGAGAAACTTGAATGCGTAAGGCGTGCCAACCAGGGCGAAGGTGCCGATCGCTGCGCGCCGCACGCCCCCTGTCGCAAGCCATGCCGAAAGTGTTGAGTAAGTCAGCAGGAACGGCAGGCCACTGCAAAATCCCAGTGCAAGTACCTGCAGCACGCGCGGGTTAGTATAGGCTGCAACCGCGTGCCGCCAGTCTGTTCGAGCGTGAGTTTCGTTGATTCGGGAGTTATCCTTCATCTCAATTTTTCCGCACTCTATTTCAGACTCCTGCCCTGCTTCAGCTTCTTGAATAGACGATTGCTAGAAGCAATTCTAGAGGAGCGCCGGCCGTCTCTTGTATCGCCGGTCTCCTTACCGGCTGTAGCGCGGATCTCCAGACCCGGGCCCCCAGGAAATGATCCTTGTTTCCTGGGGTGGAAGACCCGCGCATCGGAGCGCCGCAGAAAGATCTGTCATCCTGAAAGAGCCATGAAGCTCGGCATCGTCAGCGACACCCACGGTTTGCTCCGCCCCGAAGTTCTTCCCGCGTTGAAGGGCGTCGATCAAATCCTCCATTTGGGCGACGTGGGCAAAATCTCCATCCTCGATGAACTCGCGAAAATTGCGCCGGTGACGGCGATCCGCGGTAACGTGGACCGCGAGGGCGCGTGTGGCAAGCTGCCCGAAACTGATGTAGTGCTCGTCGAGGGCCACTACATTTATATGCTGCACGACCTGAAAACCCTGCACCTCGATCCCGCGGCGGGCAAATTCGCGGCGGTGCTGCATGGGCATACGCATGTGCCGAACTTCTACACGAAACGAGGCGTGCTGTACTTCAATCCGGGATCGTGCGGTCCGCGACGATTCGAGCTCCCGGTCACGGTGGGTCTGCTAACGATCGACGCGCACGGAAATTTGAAGCCCGAAATCGTCCAACTGCCGCTTGCATCCCGCGCTTGAGGACGGCCACCTGATCTGTCCCGCATATCGGGAGCCGCAGACTCTCCACTTATGACTCCCTTACGTCAGCGATGGTTGAATGTGTTCAGGACGCCGCCGCAAGGCGCGCGTTACGCAGACGGCCAATCGCTCCGGTCCTCTCGGAGAATTTGACCGCCTCGATCCAGGAGCCGCCAAGAATGGCCGCCCGCGCAATCCTTCCTCTTGGATTGCTGCTCTGCGCTTTAATCTCACTTTCCACAACCAGCGCAGCCGCACAATCCACAGCCTCCACTCCTCAACCAGCCGCAGTCGACTCCGGCACGTCGACCGACTTCTTCGTGATGCCGGGGTCGGACTTCGACCGGCCCGGGCTCGTTCCCAGAGCCAACCTCAACATCGGCATCGGCCACACGTTCGGATTCCTGAAAAAAGATCCGATCGGCGACGAGCTCACGTTTGGCTACACGTATGAGAACGCCGGCTCGCACGGCTTCTTCCACACCAACTTCGGATCGCATACCGAGGCGCTGGGCGTGATGAAGAACTTCGGACTGCCCAAAACCAAAGTGGTCACCGGCTACACGTGGATTCAGGCCGGCCTGACCAGCTTTTCCGGAAATGCGCATGTCGAAAATCGCTTCTACGACGGCGAGGCGCTGGGCGCAGCGATCCACTTCAACGACCACAACGGCATTTGGATTCAGGAGAGCTACAGCAAGATCCCCACGGTTCCGTGGTACACCACGACGGGAATTGGGTACACGTGGAGCTGGTGACTGGCGGCGGCGGTTTGAGCTGGCGGTCGCGGTTGGACTGCTGACAATCGACAAGAACGGCGCCCTCAAACCAGAGATCGTAACCCTTGACCCGGCGAAATAGCCTCTTAGCCCCCGGGTCCCTCAGTCCGTGGTCCCTGCCCTACACATATTCTTCGGGAATAAAGTTCTGCTCCTGAATCGGCGGCCGCACGTACTTCGACTTCAGTATCGGCGGCAGCTTCAACGGCTCGGGCGTCAGGTCCTTGTAGGGGATGATGGTGAGCAGGTGACGGATGACATTGAGCCGCGCCTTCTTTTTGTTTTCGGCGTTGACCACGTACCAGGGGACCTGCTTGGTGTCGGTGACGGCGAACATTTCGTCCTTGGCGCGCGAGTAGTCGGCCCAGTGCTTGCGCGATTCCAGATCCATGGGGCTCAGCTTCCAGCGCTTGGTGGGCGTGTGCATGCGGTCCTGGAAGCGGCGCTCCTGCTCCTCGTCGCTCACGCTGAACCAGTATTTGATGAGGATGATGCCGGAGCGGACCAGCATGCGCTCGAACTCCGGGCAGCTCTGCATGAACTCCAGATACTCGCGCTCCGTGCAAAAGCCCATCACGTGCTCCACGCCCGCGCGGTTGTACCAACTGCGATCGAAGAGCACCATTTCGCCCGCCGCGGGCAAGTGCGGCACGTAGCGCTGAAAGTACCATTGCGTCTTTTCGCGTTCGGTGGGCGTGCCCAGCGCCACAATGCGGCAGGCGCGCGGATTGAGCGACTCCGCGATGCGCTTGATGGCTCCGCCCTTGCCGGCAGCGTCGCGGCCTTCAAAGAGAATCACAACACGCAGGCCCTCGTGGCGGATCCACTCCTGCAGCTTGACCAGCTCAATTTGCAGGCGGCTGAGTTCGCGCTCGTATTTGCAATTTTTGCCCAGGTGCAGGGGAGCCGCGTTGAGAACGCCGTTGCCGTTGTGATAGCCATTGCCGTGGTGGTGGCCGTTGCCATTCGCGTGCTTGTGGTGATTCTTCATCTTCTCCGCCTTGGGGTGCGCCTGTTTTCATGCGCGCCCGCGCGCGGGTCCATCGCTGGACACACGATCATTCAGCCTATCGGCAGAGTGCGGCGCTCGCTCTAGGGCAAAAGTGGGGTACGCGGACCTAAATTGTGAGGCAAGCATCGCGGGGGTTCATGAGAAGATTGAGTGTTCCTCAACCGGACGCTCATGTCGAAGACCATGAACCTGCGCTATGTCGTCTTTCTCGCGTGCACGGCCGCGCTGGGGGGCCTGCTCTTTGGATTCGATGTCGCCATCATTACCGGAGCAGGCCCTTTTCTCACGCGGCACTTCGCGCTCAGCGACATCAGTTTGGGATGGGCGTTCAGCTCCCTCCTGTTCGGCTGCGTGCTGGGCTCGTTTGCCGCAGGCCGGCTCACGGACCGACTGGGCCGCAAGCGCATGCTGGTGTGGGTCGCGGTGCTGTTCGCGCTCACCTCGGTAGCCACGGCCGCGGCGCCGAGCTTTACGCTTTTCATCTGCGCGCGATTTCTCGGCGGCATCGCCGTCGGCGGAGTCTCGCTGCTTTCGCCCATGTACGTGTCGGAGGTTTCGCCGCCCTCCATCCGCGGGCGGATGGGCACGTTCTATCAGATGTCGATCATCACCGGCATTCTGATCTCCTATTGCATCAACTATCTGTTGCGCAACACCGGCGAGGCCAACTGGCGGTGGATGTTTTTGACCGGAGTCGCGCCGTCGCTGCTCTTCCTCGTCCTGATCTCGCTGGCGCCGGAGACGCCGCGCTTCCTGGTGCGCGTGGGCAAGACGCGAGAGGCCTTCGAGCTGCTGGAACGGATTGAGAACGACGAGACGGCGCGCAAGGAGATCGCCGCCATCACAGAAGCCCTCAAGGAAACGCGGCCGACATTGCAGAATCTAACGCGGCCGGGTGTGCGCCGCGCTTTGATTGCCAGCGCCTGCCTGGCCATTCTGATTCACGTCTCGGGAATCAATACCATCATCGATTACGCGCCCAAAATCTTTCTCTCCGCGGGCTTCAAAGTCGATGGCGCCCTCATCTCCACGTTTTTCGTCGGCGTCAACAACGTGGTCTTCACCACGGTCGCCTTCTGGGTCATCGATCGCTTCGGCCGCAAGCCGCTCTACATTGCCGGCTCTCTCGGCATGACCGTCGCCCTCGGCGGTCTCCTCATTGCCGTCGTCACCGGACACTTCCAGGGCCCTCTCGTTCTCGCGCTTGTCCTGCTCTATCTCGCCTTCTTCGCCTCCTGCGTAGGACCTGTCTTCTGGACCCTTATTCCCGAGATCTTTCCCAGCGATGTGCGCGGAACCGCTATGACAGTCCCTGTCCTTCTGCAATGGGTCGCCAACGCCGTCGTCGTGCTCTGGTTCCCCACGGCGTTCGACGAAATCGGTAAAGCGGTCACATTCGGATTTCTCGCGCTGATGTCGCTCGCTCAGGCCTGGTTTACGTGGCGTTTCATCCCAGAAACGAAGAACAAGCCGCTCGAGGAGATTGAGCAGTATTGGGTGGCGCACGGCAAATCGTCGCCCGAGACCTCCGCTTAGGGCAGTCCACGACGCCGTTACCTAACTCGTATTGATGATGTTGATGCCGTAATGAACGTGGTACGGTAACCGGCTCCATGAGCCCGCGCGCCAGTTCGGCACGCCGATAATCGATGGTGTGACCGGCACGCACAATCTCGGGCTCTTGAAGGACTACAGCACTTATCTGCGCGTGGAAAAAGGACTTCGCCCTCTCACCTGCGAAGCCTATCTGAGCGACCTGCGCATCTTTGCCGAATTTCTCGAAGGCCGCAACACTCTGCTGCTCACGGCGCGCGAGGCCGACGTGGCGGGATTGCTCGAGCACCTGCGCAATCACGGCATCGACGGGCGCTCGTCGGCGCGCAAACTCAGCTGCCTGCGCGGATTTTACAAGTGGCTGCTCCTCGACCGGCGCATTCATCACGATCCCACCGTCAACATCGAGTCGCCCAAGGCATGGAAGGTGCTGCCCAAGTCGCTCGCCGAGCCGGAGGTAACGGAGATGCTGGAGCGGGCGGCGCTGGCTGCATCGCATCCGCAGGCCAAGGCAACCGCGTTGCGCGACTGCGCCATTCTCGAGTTGCTCTATGCGGGAGGTTTGCGGGTTTCCGAGGTTGTCTCGCTCGCAACCAGCGACCTCGCACTCGACGAGGGGCGCGCGCACGTGCGCGGCAAGGGCGACAAGGAGCGCATTGTCCCGCTGGGACGCTCCGCGGTTCTGGCTTTGGAGCAATATTTACGGGAGGGAAGGCCGCATCTGGAACGGATCAGCTCGGCGCGCAAGAGACGATCGCGGCTGAGTGCACCGCGACACGAGCGCGCTTGGATGTTTCTATCGCTGCGCGGTATGCCGCTCACACGTCAATGGATCTGGCGGCTGGTGAAGACCGCGAACCATTCCACGAGCCCGCACGGATTGCGCCATAGTTGCGCGACGCACATGGTGGAGCACGGCGCCGACCTGCGTAGCGTGCAAATGCTGCTGGGCCACGCCGACATTTCCACCACGCAGGTGTATACGCACCTGGCGCTAGGCCGGCTCAAGGCCGTGCATCGCTTGCATCACCCGCGCGGCGCGCGGCGTCCGGTAGAGGTTGAAGCGGATGAGGGCGCACGTCCGGGTCCGCGTCTCGTCAAGCGAAAAGTTTCGGACGAGGCCCAGACATGACCGCCGCAGCGTCGCCTCCGATTGCCAGCTTTCCGGCCGCCTCCCAGGCCACCTCCATCGCCACGCTGGTCGACGCCTACTTGCAGATGCTGGCCAACGAACGCGGCGCATCGGCGCACACACTGCGCGCCTACAATCGCGAGTTGCGCGGATTTGCGGCATGGCTGGCGGGGCGCTACGGCGTGCCAGAAGTCGCTCAGATCGAACACACGCACATTCGCACTTGGCTGGGCACGCTTTACGAGCGCGGACTTTCGAAGGCATCGGCGGCGCGAGCGCTGGCGGCCGTCCGCAGTTGGTTCAAGTGGCTGGCGCGCAACAAGCACATCGAGCAAAATACGGCGTCGCTCGTTTCCACTCCGCGGCTGCCGAAGCATCTGCCGCGCGTGCCTTCCATCGAGCAGATGAACCGCGTGGTCGATTCGGTCGGCGACGATGCGGCCAGTTGGCCGGCGCGCGATCGTGCCATTCTCGAAATGCTTTATGGCTGCGGCATCCGCAACGCCGAGCTGACCGGACTGAATCTGGACGACATTCACTGGGCCAATGAAGCCATCCTGGTGCGCGGCAAAGGGCAAAAGCAGCGCTACGTTCCGCTGGGCGACGCGGCGGCCCACGCATTGCGCGCGTATTTATCGGAACGGGTCGCGCGGTTGGCCGCGGCCGGTGAAGAAAAGCCGATCCGGACTCCGGCGCTTTTTTTAAATCTTCAACTGCGCGGCCTTGCCAAGGGCGGCCAGGCGCGGTTGACCACGCGCAGCGTCGCCCGCATCGTCAAGCGCATCGCCATTCTGCGCGGACTTTCGTCCGACGTGCACCCGCACACATTGCGCCACGCCTTCGGCACGCATCTGCTCGAAGAAGGTGCGGACCTGCGCGCTATTCAGGAGCTGCTCGGCCACGAGCGGCTGTCGACCACGCAGCGCTACACGCAACTCACCACCGCGCAATTGACCGCGGTCTACGATAAGACGCATCCGCGGGCGAAGTAACGCAGCAGGCGCTACGTCGAGTAGTCCGCATTGATGCGGATGTATTCGTGCGTGAGGTCGGTGGTCCAGAAGACACACGAGCCGGGCCCCTGGTGCAGTTGAATCGAAATGGAGAACTCGCGCTGCGAAATGTAAGCATGCGCCGCGGTTTCGTCGAACTGGGGCGCGCGACCGCCGTCGCGGCAGATGGGCAGCTCACCGAAATCGATGTCGAAGCGATTGGGATCGATCTCGGCGCCGGAGTAGCCGATGGCAGCCGCGAGCCTTCCCCAGTTGGGATCGCAACCCGCCCACGCGGTTTTCACCAACGGCGAATGAGCAATCGCCTTGGCCACACGCAGCGCATCGGCATCGCTGGACGCCCCGTTAACGCGCAACTCCACCACATGCGAAAGGCCCTCCCCATCGGCAACCACCTGGCGCGCGAGCGAGGTGCACACTTCCGTCAGAGCCGAGGCGAAGGCGGGATCGTTCGCGCCGATCCCGGCTTCGCTTGCGCCTGAAGCCAGCAGCAGGACCGTGTCATTCGTGGAAGTGTCGCCGTCGACGGAGATGCGATTGAAGCTGACTTCAACCGCGGGACGCAGATACGCATTCAAGTCTGCCGGTTCGATGGCCGCATCGGTCATCACATAAACCAGCATCGTCGCGTGCGGCACGAGTTGCGGATGAATCATGCCGGAGCCTTTGCCGAAAGCCGCAACGCGCACCTCTTGCGCAATGCCATCGCCTCCAGCAACTTCGAGCCGCGCGAAGGCCACTTTCTCCACGGTATCGGTGGTGAGAATGGCGCGCGCCGCGTCATAAAAGTGGCTCGCATCGGGCTCAAGCGTAGCCGCAAGATCGGGTAGCGCTGCTGCAAGCTTTTCCGCGGGCAGCGGGACGCCGATGATTCCGGTCGACGACGGAAACACCTCTTCGGCGCGGCAGCCTAAGATTTTTGCGGCGGCGGCGCACGTGGCGCGAGCAGCATCGAGCCCGGCTTGGCCCGCTGCGCAGTTGGCGTTGCCCGCGTTGATGGCAACGACGCGCATGCGGCCGCCAGTTGCGCTCAGATGTTCTCTGTCAATAATGATGGGCGCAGCAACCACGCGGTTCGCCGTGAACGCGGCGGCGGCGCTCGCCAGGGCGTCGGCAACAATGAGCGCAAAATCTGGACGGCCGCTGGCCTTCAGACCGGCCTTGCCGGCGGCAAAGCGAAAGCCGCGCGGAATGATGTACTGGGAAAGATCGCTCATGGTGTGGACCCATTTAATCTATCAGATGTAGCGCCGGTCTCCAGACCGGCCGTCGTGCGGGCGTCCACGCCCCCATACGTCTCAACACCAGCTGTACGGAACATCGCTTAATGGAGGTTGTTGATCGCGTGGCGAAGAGCGAAGAACCCAACACGGACTTCCTCGACCTCCGCAACGTCAACGTCGCGCGTGGTGATCGCGTCGTTCTCCACGACATCAACCTCACCATCCGCACTGGCGAGCACGTTGCCATTCTGGGTCCGAACGGCTGCGGCAAATCCACGCTCATCCTCGCCATCACCTGCCAGCTCTATCCCATTGTCCGCCCGGGGATGCACGTGCGCATCTTCGGGCGCGAACGCTGGGACCTGACCGAGTTGCGGCGGCATTTCGGCGTGGTCAGCGCCGGGCCCATGGGCAGCGAATTGCCGGGAGAGCGAACGTCGGTCACGTCGGGGCTTGATGCCGTGGTTGCGGGTTTCTTTTCCGCGTCCACGCTTTGGCCAAATCTACATGTGACGGAGGAAATGCGCGCGCGGGCCTGGGAAGCGCTCGAGCGTATCGAAGCAACCAGGCTGGCCGGGCAAATGGTTGGTACCATGTCAGCCGGCGAAAAGCGGCGGATCCTGATTGCGCGCGCCCTTGTTCATCGTCCACGGCAACTGCTTCTCGACGAGCCCTCGAATGCGCTCGACCTCGCCGCGCAACGCGAACTGCGCGAGACATTGCGCGGCCTGGCGCGCGAGGGAACGGGGCTCGTGATGGTGACGCACCACCTGGGCGATATTCTGCCTGAGATTGAAAGCATCATTCTTATGCGCGACGGCCGCATTGTCGCCGACGGCCCGCGCGAGGAACTGCTGACCGAGGCGCGCCTGAGCGAGCTCTTCCACACGCCGGTGCGCATCGGCCGCGACGCCGAGTGGTTGCACAGCTGGTAGAGGTGACGGTGAGGCTCGTTATCGACTGCCGAACAGATCAAAAACTTCCGAGACGCGCTCTCTAAGATTCTGGCTTCTCCTCAGGCACCCGTCCAGGCGTCTTCTAGGTTTGTCGGGCTCTCGCTGATCTAGGCCTCAAACTCCCCTACCGCAACCTCGCGCGCGTTGAGCAGGATTTTCGGATCGAATTTGAAGTATTCGCGACGGGTGCCGCCGTTTGTCGAGACGTAAGGGAGGTCCAGAATCCTCGCAGATACTAAGTGGCTGAGGCTCCAGACGGGATCAATTACCGGTGAGACAGTGCCTGGAGAAAGGCCCATTTCGGCAAGGTCTCTTGGGGAGATCAGGCAGGCCTGTTCCGTTCCAAGAAATTGCTTGACCTTTCGCAGCGATGCTTTCTTATCTCCCGGCAGATGCAGGGCGTAGGTTCTGGCCCCGGTCGTGATCACGAGGGTCTTTAGTTCATTTTCCAGAGGGATGCCCTTCGCCTTCGCAGCCTCTTCGCAGGTGATAACGTCGTGCGAGAGCTTGAACACACGGAGACCCCCTCCCGGAGCCGTACACGGGTTAATTGGTTCCATTTGTCGCGCCTGTAGTTTCGGATTTGAGAAACTCTTCGAGAGTTGCCTCATCGACGCTGTAGGTTTCGATCAAGCTCTTGACGGCGTTTCGGTATCCTTCCACTCTCTTAGGGTTCGTCACTTGGAATCCGGCCGCCACTCGGGTGGGGTCGACCTTCTCGTGCTCATCAGTAAAAACAATTCCCTCTTCCTCGAACAAAACGAAATCATCGAAAAGCGCGGGGTCATGCCTGATGGTGTCGCGCCAAACGATGAAGACTGCTATCTTCTCTGCTCGTTGTTGCAGAACGATGTGTCTTGCTCGGTTCACATGGGTATCCGTGAGGTTGTGGCGATCGATTATGAACACACGGCTTATTGACACACCCCGGCGAGACGCCGCGACGTTCTCCTGGAAGTAGTGTAGTTGTCGCGGGTCGTTTTCCCAGCGTTCAACTGGCATCGAGCTCACTGCAAACACATGGGCTCCCTTTTTCAGGTCGTGGAGTCGTTTGGAGAGGGCGCTGTAGTATCTACTCGGGTCAAGGCGAAGTGCTCCCTGTGGGATAAGTCGGAGCGAGTCGAGCGACGAGTCGACAATCTGAATCGCATGATCTAGTTCGGGGCCGCTCAGGCCCTCGAGAATTGAGGAGACCTCTGCGGTTCTGCAACCGAGTAGTTGATTGTGGAATCGCAGAGCCTCAGTTTCCCTGGAAAAGTGGTCTTTCAGAATCGCGACGCTTATCGCGAGGGTCGCGGTGATCACGTCAATGATTTCGGCAGTGCTCGCGGGAATCCGGCCGTTCGCCCAAGCGATGCCGGTGCCTACGAGCAGAATGACTGAAAGAAGAACCTCGGCCCA
>JBEKIE010000097.1:0-11222 GCA_050011915.1 Occallatibacter sp. | reverse complement strand
CGTTCTCCATGGGGTCCTTCAGGTCGATTTCCTTAGCCACCGTCACGCCGTCCTTGGTGATGGTGGGCGAGCCAAACTTCTTTTCAATCACAACGTTCCGGCCCTTGGGCCCGAGCGTCGCCTTCACCGCGTCGGCGAGGATGTTCACGCCGCGCAAAATCGCCTGACGGGAATCTTCACCGTGCAAAATCTGCTTTGCCATTGTTCTCTCCTAAATACAGTGATCAGTGCTCAGTGAACAGTGATCAGTCGTAGTTAACAAATCCGATGTGTTGGCTTTCGCCTTCGCCTCCGGCCAGGATCGTGTGTGCGTGGTCATCTTGCCGACCACCGATCGCTGACCACTGCGAAGCTACTTCTTCAAAATGCCGAGTACTTCTTCCTCGCGCATGATCAGAAACTCTTCGCCGTCGATCTTGATTTCGGTTCCGGAGTACTTGCCGAAAAGCACGCGGTCCCCCGCCTTCACGTCCAGCGGAAACACCTTGCCTTCGTCGTTCGATTTGCCCTTGCCCACGGAGATCACTTCGCCCTCCTGGGGCTTTTCCTTGGCGCTATCGGGGATGATGATGCCGCCGCGGACGGTTTCGGTCTCTTCCACGCGCCGGACCAAAATTCGGTCATGGAGCGGGGTGAATGTGGTCGTAACAGACTTTACTGCCATTGTTTTGCTTCTCCTTCCCGCGCAGCCGAACGCTGCCCGCTACACGGGCCTTGGTGATGAAATCAGAACTTTGTGAGATTGCAGAATGCGAGCCGCCTCGGTAACCGGCGGCACAATCCAGCACTTTCACCTGCGAGCTGCTAGCACTCTCGCCTTCCAATTGCTAAAGATAGGCGGCTCAGGTCCGTTTGTCAAGGGGGCAGTGATTAAAATGTGAGTCAAATTGACTCATATAGTATGCTAACGCAATAATCACCAGCAGTTTAACGGCTCCGCAGCCACTTTGTGAGCACAATCGCCTCATTCACAAGGAAAAGTGCTGTAAAGATGGTCTTATTGTGCCGGGCCAGCCAGTTTGGCATATAGATATCGAAGCTGGGCGACCGGTCGTCTGTATATTTCGCCGCCAAATCTGTCATTGGGCATCGCCAACCATTTGCCAACAGCACGACGCCCTCGACAACAATCAACACCGAGAGAATTGCCGTCCAGCGAAAGGCGCCCTGCCAGGCAAGAAATGGCAGCGCCACAATGATCCCCGCCAGCACTGCCCAAACCACGGTGTGCACCACCTTGATTGCGACCAGCATCCCCGCCTCACCCTCACTCGCCTTCCCCATCCTATCGCGGGCGTTCGCGTGCTCGCCTCACACCTCGGAACGCGATAAAATGGCAGCATGCACCATCGTTCGCGTTTACCTGTTTTCGCTCTCGTAGCCGGCATCTGCCTGTCTGCTGGTTCTCTCGTTCTCCGCGCCCAGAATGACAACTACCACGGACGCAAATATAAGGCGCCGCCGCCCTCCGCGCATATTGAAGTGACGGTGCTGAAGGACTACAACGGCAAGCCCGTCAGCGCGGCTCACGTCATCTTCCATCCCACCGAAGGTGAAAGGGACAAGGGAGCTCTTGAGGTGAAGACGAACGAAGATGGCAAGGCAGTCATCGATGTGATTCCGATCGGCGACACGGTGACGCTGCAGGTGATTGCCGACGGTTACCAAACGTATGGCCAGAGCTACAAGATCGACAAGCCTGAGATGACGATGGAAGTGCGCCTGAAGCGGCCGGGAGGCCAGTACACCATTTACAAGAATACCGGCTCCAGCGCCAATTCGGGTAGCGGCAGCGGTTCCGGCGGCTCCGCGAACTCATCCCCCAACCCGACTCCTCCTGCTTCCGGCGACAAATCCTCCGGTTCCAGCGGCCAGTCGAATGCCAACCAGCCTCAGCCGCCGCCCAAGTAATCGGTTCTGCCGTATCGCTCGCTGGCCGCCTCGTCACCTCGTTACACTAGTCTTGTGCAACCCGCTGACTTTCTTGCCGGCAAAACCGCCTTCGTCACCGGAGGAGCGCGACGCATCGGCCGCGCCATTGCCCTCACCCTAGCGCAGGCCGGAGCCGACGTAGCCATCTCCTACCGTTCTTCACACGCCGCAGCTGCGCAAATTTCGGCCGAGATTGCAGCTCTCGGCCGCCGCGCCGTCATGGTCGAGTGCGACCTCCGTTCCGAGTCGTCTGTACGCGCGGCGGTCGCCGCCGTCAATGCTGAATTCGGCCGACTCGACCTGCTCGTGAATAACGCCGCCGTTTTCGCTTCAGGGGCGCTGGAGAGCCTTACGCTCGAGCAGTGGGATGCAGTCTTCGAGACCAATGCCCGCGGCCCGTATCTGGTTGCCCGCGAAGCTTTGGCGCATCTGCGCGCGGCGCGAGGCCGCATCGTCAACATCGGATCTCTCGGCGGATTCCATCCCTGGGCCGGCCACGCCCACTATTGCGCCTCCAAAGCTGCCCTGCACATGCTGACGCAGACCATGGCGAAGGCCTTTGCGCCGGAGGTCAGCGTGAATTGTGTTGCTCCCGGCTGGATTGCGTTTCCCGAAGCAGACAATCCTTCGGATGCGGTGGAAGGGCAGCTCTCACTGGCGCCCGATCGCGGCCAATCCGCACGATTCGCCGCCAAAACACCCATGGGCCGCAATGGCTCCGCCGCAGATGTCGCACAGGCCGTACTTTTTTTCGCCACGGGCCCGCACTTCATCACCGGCCAGACGCTCGCTGTCGATGGCGGCCTGGGCCTCTCCTGAAAAGAAACAAGCGGAGCAAGCTCCGCTTATCTTCCCAGCAACCGGCTCCAGAATCCCCGCTTGCGCGCCTCCGCGCCCTCCGCTCCCAGGGAAGCGTCCACAGGCGCTCGCTCGCGGCGGAGCTTCTTCATTTCCGGCGTGGCGGCAAACCGCAGCGGTTCGTTCTCCCACAGTCCTTTGGGCTCGGGCTGTTCTGGCAACCCTGCGCCATCGACAGCTGCCTGGGGATTCGTTACACACAGCCGCCGCGCGGTCTCTTCGCCGGCGCGCTTCGCTACGTACTTATATGCGTGCCTCAGATGAGGTGGGCGCCTGAGGGGATGGTGCGCGTCGGTCGCCAGAAAATGAATCCAGTTCCGCTCCAACAGTTCGTTGGCGAGCATTTCTTCCACTTTGCCAAAACGTCCATAGAGCGATGCTGCAGTCACCTGGATGAGGCACCCCGCGCGCATCCACTCGCCGACGAGCTCCGGCTGGCGCAGCACCGCGGGATACCGTTCCGGATGCGTAACGATGAGCGTGTAACCGACCGACTGCAGCCGGAAAAGCGCCTCCGACATACTGGGAGGAATCACGAAGTTGGGGAACTCAATGAGCAGGTACCCCTTCCCATCGATCGAATAGCGCAAAGGATGTTGCGTCGCTTCCACAATATTCTCGGCCGTCAAATGAAAGTCGCATGCGAGGCTCAGCTCTACCACGCCCTCGAGCCGTTCGCGCAACTCGGCCAGACGCTCCTCGATAACCGGCGCATTGTAGAGATACATATCGCTCGCATGCGGCGTGCATACGATTCGTGTCACCCCCTCGCTGGCTGCTTCCTGCGCCATTTGGAGCGAACTCTCCAGATCGGGCGAGCCGTCGTCTACTCCGTAAATCAGATGTTGATGAATGTCGATCATGAATTCAGCTTCTAGCTCTTAGCTTCTAGCCTCTAGCCCTTTCTTGCAATATCCAATGCTGTTTGCTCCTCCGTGTAAATGCGGAAAGCTAGGAGCTCGAAGCGAGCGGATGTTTTTCCAACATCGATGCAAAGATTCCCCATCCGTCCGCCGAACCCAGCAGCGCTTCGCTCGACCGATCAGGATGCGGCATCATGCCCAGCACATTACGTCCTTCGTTCAAGATGCCAGCTATGTTGCCGAGAGATCCATTGGGATTTGCCTCGGCCGTGATCTCGCCTTTGGGCGTTGCGTAGCGAAATGCAATGCGGTCCTCGCGCTCCAGCCGCTTGAGCTCCTCTGGCTCGCAAAAGTAATTCCCTTCCATGTGACCGATGGGAATCTGAAGAACGTTGCCTTTCGTAAGCTGATTGGTGAACGGACTGTTCGCGGTTTCGACGCGCAGGTGCACCTGTTTGCAGATGTACTTGAGGCCCGCGTTGCGCATCAATGCGCCCGGCAGCAAGCCGGACTCGGTAAGAATCTGGAAACCATTGCAGATTCCCAGCACCAGCCCGCCGCTCGCGGCAAACCGCTTGACCGCCTGCATCACCGGCGAAAAGTGCGCAATCGCGCCGGTGCGCAGGTAGTCACCGTAGGCAAATCCACCCGGAACCAGCACGGCGTCTACGCCTTGCAAGTCTTCCGATTCGTGCCATAGGAACGTGACTGGCTGATGCGCGATCTCAGCAATCACGTTGTATGTGTCGTGGTCGCAGTTCGATCCGGGAAAAACCAGCACGCCGAATTTCATGCTTTTAGGGTAACAGCCCGGCGCAAACCTCAAAGAGAATGAGGAGATGATTCAAATTGGAGCGCCGGGCGGGAATTGAACCCGCGAATACAGGTTTTGCAGACCTGCGCGTTAGCCACTTCGCCACCGGCGCTTTTCAGATTGTCGCCGGCAAACTAAGTCCGGCGATCGGACGCATCAACGAAAGAATTGCGAGTTGTGCGCTAGGCCTTGAGTCGACAAGCGCCCTGCAGGGCCTGAGCGGTTTCCGCGTCCTTGGTTTCGCGGAGCTCGCGCACGGCCCAGCCGGCAATGAGGAGGCTGGGGGCGGCAGTAGGTGCGACGGAACCAAGCTCGCCGAGCGTGGTGTGCACGACTTGCTGATCGGGCTGCGCGGCGCGAGAGACCACGGCGCAGGGCAGATCGGCGGGAAGGCCTTCGGCCAGCCACTCGGCTGCCAGCAAGGCGAGGTCGCGGCCGGGCATGTAGACGACGCGCGTGCCGGCTTCGAGCGCGGGCAATGCCTCGCGGTTGTGCGACTGCGCGTGATGGCCGGTGGAGAAGGTGACGTGCGAGGCCCACTCGCGATCGGTGAGCGAACGGCCGAGGGCGGCGGCGGCAGCAAACGCGGCTGAGACACCGGAAACGATCTCGTAAGGCACGCCGGCCTCAGTCAGCGCGTCCATCTCTTCTGCGGCGCGGCCAAACAACATTGGGTCGCCGCTCTTGAGGCGGACTACGCTGCGGCCGGCGCGGGCATGCTCGATCATGAGCGCGTTGATCTCGTCCTGCGTAATGGTCTTGGCGCCGCAGCGCTTGCCTACGTTCTCTCTTTCGGCTGTCGGCGCAGCGAGATCGAGAATCGCCGCGGGAACGAGGTCGTCGTGCAGGATCACCTCAGCGGATTCGATGAGGCGGACAGCCCTCACCGTGAGCAGTTCGGGGTCACCGGGGCCTGCGCCAACGAGAGCCACTTGGCCGCGGATGGCACGCGCCGCTTCCCTTCCCGTCCGCGCCAACTGGCGCGTGGAGCAGAGGGCCAAGTCGCAAATTTGCCGGTGCGCAAGCTCGTGAAGGAGCAGGCGGCGCTCTTCGCCGCGGGGATGTGTAGCCAGGACTTCGCGCCGCAATTCGCCGAGCTGCGCGAGCCAGGGGCCGAGGTCATCGGGGAGCTGCTCGTCGATTTCGCGGCGCAGGCGCTGCGCGACGGCGGGGCTTTCGCCGGCGGTGGAGATGGCGATTTGCAGGTCGCCGCGGCTGACCACGGAACCGAAGAAGAAATCGCAGTTGGGGATATCGTCAACGCTGTTGCAGGGGATGCCGCGCGCGACGGCTTCGCGATAGACCGCGGCATTGACTTTGGGCACATCGGTGGCAGCGATGACGATGAAGTTGCCGTCGAGATCGGAGGGCTGAAAATCGCGCTCGACCCACTCGAGCTTGCCCTCGGCGGCGAGTCGGCGAACTTCAGGCCGGGCCTGGGGCGCAACGACGCGGAGCTTCACGCCGGTCTTGAGCAAGCTGCCGATTTTCTCGAGCGCGACCGTTCCCGCACCGACGAGGAGGCCGGGGCGGCTTTCGAGATTGAGGAAGATCGGCAGTAAAGACATAGTGGTCAGTGCTCAGTGGTCGGTGGTCAGGTGTCAGGTCTCGGTTATTCCGCGACGGCGTGGGGTACAGGGCCGGTGGGAACGTCGCGCTCCACGGCCGCAAGAATTTCGCCGGCGAGTTGCGCGCGCAGTTCGTCGTTGGTGTGACGCGCAAACCAACTGCGCAGGCTTTCTTGAGACTCGCCCTGGGACGCGCGCCCAGAGAGGTAATTGCGCAGCAGGCGCTCAACAGATTCGGGCACGAGCGGCGCGGGGCAGCGATAGCCTACCGGCCGCGCGATGCCCGCGTGATCGCCCACGGCACCGCCCAGGCAGAAGTAGTAGGCGTCGGTCAGCTTGCCCTCGAACTTGATCTTCTTGCCCTCGAGGCCGATGTCGGCGATCCAGTGCTGACCGCAGCCGTTGGGGCAGCCGGTGACGTGCAGCTTGAGCTGCTGATCAAACTGCGGCAGCCTCTCCTCAAGCTCATCGACTAACCATCGCGTGAAGCCCTTGGTTTCGGTAATCGCCAGCTTGCAGAACTCCGTGCCAGTGCAGGCGATGGCGCCGCGCCAGAAGGGCGAAGCTTCAACGTGCAGGCCGATTTTTTCTAGCTCTCGAACTAGTTCACCAGTCTTGGCTTGAGGTACGTCGACGATGACAAGATTCTGCGAAACGGTGGCGCGCAGCGAGCCCGAGCCGAAGCGCTCGGCCAGCTCGGCCGCGGCCTCAAGCTGCTCGCCGGTCATGCGGCCGCGCAGTACGGAAGCGCCCACATAGGCCAGTCCCGGTTGGCGTTGCGGATGGATGCCGACGTGATCGCGGAGGCTCTCGTCGGGAACGTTCTCGGGAACCGCGGGATCGAGCTTGAAGCCGAGGCGCGAGTTCAACTCATCGAGGAATCTTTCCGGCGTCCATCCTTCGCGCATGAAGAGGTACTTGAGGCGGGCGCGATCGCGGCTTTCGCGGAGCGCCATCTGATCGCGGAAGATTTCGGTGACACCGCGCGCCACGCGGACGGCCTGATCGGGACGAACGAAGGCGTCAAGACGTACGGCAAGATGCGGCTCGTTCGACAGGCCGCCGCCTACGCGCAGCGAGTAGCCGACTTCGCTATCGCGAACGGCGGGCGTGAGGCCAATGTCGTTGATCTCGGGATAGGTGCACCAGGAGGGGCAGCCGGTGGCGGAGACTTTGAACTTGCGCGGAAGGTTGTAGAACTCGGGATTCGCGGTGAGGCAATGGGCGATCTCGCGCGCAATGGGCGAAGCATCGATGAGCTCGTCGGCAGCAACGCCGGCGAGCGGGCAGCCGGTGACGTTGCGCACCACGTCGCCGCATGCGCCCTTGGGCGAAAGCCCGATGGCGTCAAGGGCGTCGACGACCTCGGGTAGCGTCTCGATGGAGAGCCAGTGCAACTGAATATTCTGGCGGACGGTGATGTCGGCTAGATTGCGGGCGTATTTGCGCGTGATTCCGCCGATGGTGCGGAGTTGGCTGGAGGTAACGATGCCGTTGGGGATGCCAATGCGCATCATGAACCATTCGGTCGCGAGTCCTTCGCCGCCCTTGCCGCCGGTGGCGCCGACGCCGTCGCCTTGCGTGTAGACGCCCCACCATTTGAAGTACGCCGAAGCCCACTCGGGCACCACGCTGGAGCGTCCCTCGCGCGCGAACGCGCGAACCTCGTCGAAGGCTTCCCAGGGGTTCTTTTCGCGCTTCAGGCGCTCCATGCGTTGGGCTTTGGTTTCTTTTTGCGGAATCTCGCTCATTTCTTTCCTTTGACTGCTCGTTGATCGGGTCAAAATCGGGTCAATAAAAACGGAATGCCCGCGTCAGCTTTTGGCTGAATCGCGGGCAATTGGGAAGCCGGACTAGATTTCTGGACTCAGACCGAAGCTGCCTATACCACGCGATCCGCGTGCATACAGCTGCGACAACAGGCCACAACGTCCATGGAATGAATATAGACCAAAACGGTCCGATTTTGCAAGTTTGTTTGATTGCCGGCCTGGACAGCCCGCGGAAAATGAAGCATTTGGGGGCGAATTCGCGAATAAAGTACCGCAGGGGCTGAAGCCCGCCTGTGCTTTGATATTTTTGCGGCACGACTAAAGTCGTGCCCTGACACTTGGTACGGTCCTTGAAGAGTTTTTCCACAACCCGGAGATACCGGGGGCGGGGATCAGGCGAGAGGCGCTGCAGCAAGCAGTTCCGCCAGGATGCGCTGCTCGGCTTCCTTAGCGGCCAGGGCTGTGCCGGGCGAGAGTTCCATGGAGATGGGCTGTTGGGGATCGATGGCGATGGCATAGAGCACGACGTCGCGCGATCCGCCCTGCATGTAGAACGCGTCAAGAAGATCTTTGACGCCGATGTCGTGCGCGGTGAGCGTGGGAGGGTAATCCTGCGAGAAGCGCGGCGTAGTGCGGGTGACGGTGCCGGGAGGGTTACCGTCGGCGGCGGCGTCAATGAGAATGATGCGGCCGGCGTTCTGGAGCGGTTCCAGTAGGATGAAACCGCCCGTGCCGCCGTCAAGACACTCGACGCCGGCCGGCAGCGTGTGCTTTTCGAGCGCTCGTACTACGTGCACGCCGACGCCTTCATCGCCCATGATGACGTTGCCGAGGCCGAGTACGAGCGTCGAATTATTCTGGTTTGGATTCTCCGTCACTCTTCGTCACCCGGTCAAACTTCCATCCACCTACGATCGAGGATATCGTACCGCGGCCCTCGATGTAGTCGTGATAAAAGCTGAGATAGATGTGAACGATGATGAACGTGACAAAGAACCACAGGAAGAGGTGATGCCAAAAGCGGACAGCGAAATCGCCGCCCATTAACGGCACGACCCACTTAAACATGCGCGGCAACCATGCATTGCTCATGCTGGAATAGAGCGCGAAGCCGGTGATGGTCTGGAAGCAAAAGGCCAGGAAGGTCAAGAAGTAAATGAACGCCGCCAGCGAGTTGTGGCCCGTGGAGATTTCGCCGTGCATCTTGACCTGCAGGACGTCGGTCTTGATGACGTCGACAATTTCCTTCTGCTGCTTCTTGGTGATCGGGAAGAAGTTGTTCCACCTGGCGTACTTGTTGCCGACGAATCCCCAGTAGATGCGGGCGGCAAAGTTGAAGATATACACGTAGGCGGCGGCAAAGTGAACGAAGCGCACCCAGCCGAACCAGTACTGCTGAAAGGCTTCGGACGCGTAGGCAATGTGAACCGGATGTCCGATGAGGAATCCGGTGATGCATAGCAGGGTCAGCGCGATGGCGTTGATCCAGTGATATGCGCGAACCGGCATTTCCCACACATACACGCGCCGGTACTCGACCGGCGCGTTGCCGTTTTCCAGAAAGACGTCTCTTACACCAGTGCTCTGTGTGCTCATGGGCCTACTCGAAGGAAATCTGGTGAAGGTGCCGACCCTGCGGATCGTAAAGATGCACGGCGCAGGCCAGGCACGGGTCAAAGGAATGGATAGTGCGGATAATCTCAACGGGCTGCTCGAGATTCGCCACCGGTGTGCCGATCAGCGAGGCCTCAAAAGAGGAGTGCTGATTCTTGGCGTCGCGGGGCGAGCCGTTCCACGTGGTGGGCACGACGAGCTGGTAGTTGTCGATGGCGCCGTTCTTGATCTTGATCCAGTGCGCCAACGCGCCGCGAGGAGCTTCAACCATGCCCACGCCCTCCGCTTCGGCAGGCCAGGACTTGGGCTCCCACTTCTCGCCGTTGAATGTGGACACATCGTTGATCTTCACGCGGTCGATCAAATTGCCGTAGAACTCCTTGAGCCAGATCATGGCCAGCGCTGCGTCGATGCCGCGCGCCGCGGTGCGGCCCAGGGTCGAGAAGAGAGCGCCGACAGGCACGTTGAGCTTGCCGAGTACGGCACCTACCGTTTCCTTCACATCCGCGTGGCCGGCGGCATAGGAAACCAGCAGACGGGCCAGCGGTCCCACTTCCATGGGATTGTCTTTCCAGCGCGGAGTCTTGAGGAATGAGTACTTGTCGAATCCCTCGAGGCTGTCGAACGGAGGTTTGGGGCCGGAGTACTTGATGTTGGTCTCGCCCGCCCAGGGGTGAATGCCCTCGTTGTCTCCGCCGTCGTAGGTGTACCAGGAGTGCGCGATGTACTCCTTGATCTCCTGCTGGTCCTTTGTATTCACGGGAAGCACGGTGGAGAGGTCGCGGTTGAGGACAGCGCCGCGCGCGTATTTGAAGGACTCAGGATGGCTGAAACCGTTGGTTGGGAACTCGCCGTAGCAAAGATAGTTGCTGAGGCCGCCGCCGTACTTGGACCAATCCTTGTAGAACGAGGCCACGGCCAGCAAGTCGGGAATGTAGACCTCGTTGATGAACTCGTCGGCCTGGCTGATGAGCCGCGCCACCAGGTTCAGCCGTTCAGAGTTGATCGCAGCAACCTCGTTAACGTTGATGGAGCACGGAACGCCGCCGACAAGGTAATTCGGATGCGGGTTTTTGCCGCCGAAGACGGCATGGATCTTGACGATTTCCTTTTGCCACTGGAGAGCATCGAGGTAGTGAGCCACTGCAATCAGGTTCACCTCAGGCGGCAGCTTGTAGGCCGGATGGCCCCAATAGCCGTTGGCGAAGATGCCCAGACCGCTGGCGGCGAATGCTTTGATCTTGTCCTGGACTTCGGTGAAATACGAAGTTGTGTTTTTGTCCCACTTGGAGAATGAAGCCGCAAGCTCGGCGGCCTTCTTGGGATCGGCCTTGAGCGCGTTGACGATGTCCACCCAGTCGAGCGCGTGCAGGTGATAGAAGTGGATCACGTGATCCTGCACGTATTGCGTGGTGAGCATGATGTTGCGGATGATCTCCGCGGTGGGCGGCACCGAAATGCCGAGCGCATCTTCAACCGAGCGGACACTGGCCAGCGCATGCACCGTGGTGCAGACGCCGCAGACGCGCTCGGTGATGGCCCAGGCATCGCGGGGGTCGCGGCCCTGGAGGATCTTCTCCAGGCCGCGCACCATGGTGCCTGCGCTGAATGCGTCGGTGATGACGCCGTTCTCTACCACTGCTTCAATGCGCAGGTGGCCTTCAATGCGAGTTACGGGATCGACGACTACACGCGTTGCCATGACTGATTAGGACTCCTTTTCATCTTCTGTGTGCACTTCAGCGATCACGCTGCGCTTGCGGATGTTGGTGACCACGGCATGTGCCGCTACACCGGCCAG
>JBEKIE010000096.1:0-11724 GCA_050011915.1 Occallatibacter sp. | reverse complement strand
AGACCCCAAAAGCCGGCTCGACAAGAGCCGGCTGCGTTATGTCGGGACGTGGCTCAGCCTGGTAGAGCACTCGCTTGGGGTGCGAGGGGTCGGCAGTTCAAATCTGCCCGTCCCGACCATTTCCACTTTTGCTGTTAGTTCAGCTCGCACCGGCAATTCGCTTTGGACTGCCGACGCCGAGCACGCCAACTCGGCATTCGCCGCAGCGAATGCCGCGAATCAGGATGCGAGGGGGGCAGCGAGGCTTGAGCCGAGCCGTTCGGCAGTTCAAATCTGCCCGTCCCGACCATTGACTTATTGCTTCTTCTGAAATTCCACGCCGCACAAGTCTCAACCCCAGCCGGGACACCCTTGAATCCCAGCGAAGACGGAGATTCGAGCAGTCATGGATAGCTACCGTTTCCTCGAAACGGCCTCTCGATGCATTCTTCCCGCACTTCCTCTGCTCGCGTTCGCGGGACTCATGGCTCTGTTCCTGCGCCGCCGGGAGCGCGAAGAAGAGAGCTGCGACTGGCGCGAGGCGTTCCTCTACGCAGTCGTGGTTTGGGCCGCTCTGAACTTCGCCTTCACTGAGCTGCTGTCGCTCTTCTCGGCGTTGAACGCGCTCTTTCTCGCCCTATGCTGGGGATTCTCGGACCTGGTGTTGCTGTTTCTTTGGTTGCGCTGCCGCCGCGGACTCGCTCTCAACTTGCCCGCCCGTCTCTTCGCGAAAGCGAAGGGCCTCTCGCGCGGCCCAAAGGCGTTCTTGCTCTGGATCGCATTCGGCCTCACGATCACTGGACTGATCGCCGTCTTTGCGCCCCCCAATAACTACGACTCCATGACCTATCACATGAGCCGTGTTGCGCATTGGTGGGCTAACAAGTCGATCGCCTTCTACCCCACCAATATTCAACGGCAGCTCTATAGCAACCCCCTTGCCGAGTACATGGTTCTCCAGTTTTTCGTGCTCGGCGGCGGTTCCGACCGCCTCGCCAACCTGGTCCAATGGTTCAGTTTCGCGGGCTGCGCCATCGCGGTATCGCTCCTCGTTCGCCGCCTGGGCGGGGATGGTTTCACTCAGTGCGCCGTGGCCTTCGTCGTTCTCACCACGCCCATCTGCATCCTTGAAGCGACATCGACACAAAACGACCTGATATGCGCACTGCTGACCGCAACAACGCTCTATTTTCTCTTCTGCGACCGAACGCTCCTCACAGGGCTTGGCCTCGGGCTGGCCGTTCTCATCAAGTCTTCGGCGGGACTTTTCGTCTTCCCCTTTTTGCTTGTGCCTTTCTTTCGCAAGCCATTCCATCTCCGCGGCATTCTCCGGACGGCGGGAAAGCTCGCTGCCATCGGCGGCATCGCCATCGCTTTAAATACGCCACATACGCTGCGCAACATGCGTATATTTCGCAGCCCGCTCGGAGAGAAGACGCAGGTTCAGTGGATCACCTCGCAAACCTACGCATTCCGCCCCTTCATGGCCAATGTGATCCGAAATCTCGGCTCTGAGCTCGGCACGCCGATTGCCCGCGTCAACCAGATGGAAGATCGCGCGATTTGCGTCGTCGCGAAGGCGCTGCGGCTCAACCTCGACGATCCCCGCAACACCTTTTACGGAAAAACCTTCGCCGTCGGAGCCATGGAGGGAGACGAGGACAATAGCGCAAACCCCTTGCCTGTGGCTTTTTTCATCGCCGCCACCATCTTCATCCTGGCTTCGCGGCGATTGCGCGGTTCCGCGGTTGCGCGATTCGCGCTCCTCGTTTGGGCCGGCTTTCTTCTCTTCGCGTGGCGGCTCTCCTGGCAGCCCTGGATCACGCGGCTCCACATCCCATTTCTGGTTCTATCCAGCGTGCCCACCGCCATATTTCTTGGTGAATTGCGCCGCCGTTCCCGCCTCGTCGCCGCAGCCGTCGTCGCCCTGGTTGCATTCCTGTCTCTGCAACCCCTGCTGCATAACTGGAATCGGCCATTCCTGATTCTCAGGCCGCCACAAAGCGTCTTCTTCGAGCCAAGAGCCGAGCAATATCTCAAGGAGCGTCCCGATCTGCGCGCCTGCTACAAAAACACAATCCAAAGCCTCTCCGCTGCGTCTTGTCACGTCGTGGGGATTAAAACGACCGAAGACCAGTGGGAATATCCGCTCTGGGCCTTGGCGAACTCCAGCGGTCCGCCAACCTATTTTGAGCACATCGACGTCGATAACCAAACCAGAAATGCAACCGCCGGCTTCGAAGGCGTGCCGTGTGCCAGGATGATCGTCCACGAAGCAGATCCCACAGCGCCGTCGATCCGGCCCACCTGGATTGAATTGCACCGGTTAGGACCTGCTGAAGCTGACGTGGAAAGCCGCTTCGATTGCCGGCCCTGACTCCTCAGTCCTTGAGCGAATACTTGATCAGGCAGTACATGGCGCGCACACCGTCTTTCCAGCCGATCTTCTTGCCTTCTTCGTAGGTCCGGCCCCAGTAGCTGATTCCTACCTCATAAATCCTCAGCTTACGGCGCGCCACCTTCACCGTAATCTCCGGCTCGAAGCCAAACCGGTTCTCTTCAATCGGAATGGACTGGATGACCTCGCGGCGAAACATCTTGTAGCAGGTCTCCATATCGGTGAGATTGATATTCGTTAAGCAATTGGAGATCAGTGTCAGCAGCCGGTTGCCCACGGAATGCCAGAAATAGAGCACCCGGTGCGGAGCGCTGCCCATGAAGCGCGATCCGTAGACCACGTCCGCCTTGTCGCTCACGAGCGGCTCGAGGAGTTGGTTGTAGTCCGCGGGATCGTATTCCATGTCCGCGTCCTGGATCACGACAAAATCGCCGGTTGCCTGTGCGATCCCGCGGCGCAGCGCCGCTCCTTTGCCCATGTTGTGCGGTTGCAGAAAGAGCTGCAGTTGCGCATGCTCCTTTGCCAGTCCCTCAAGAATCTCCACCGAACCGTCGCTCGATCCGTCATCGACGCAGAGCAGCTCAATCTCCAACGGTAACGCGAGAATGCGCTCGATCGTCGTCTGCAGTGTCGCCCGCTCGTTGTAAACAGGCATGACCACCGACAGCTTTACGGGCCGAGCCTGTGCGTCTTTCGCCGGGGCGTGCCCATCCGTCATTCCATGATCCTTCCTATGGCTGGTCGCCGAAAAATCCGACCACTGGATTTCCGCTGAAACTTGATTCTCTCATTTTGGGTGGGCAATGATGCGCCGCAGCGGAAGCGCCTGCGCTTGCTTCTGCCAATCCTTCCCGGAAAGAAGTACCGAGTCCACGGATTCACGCTGACTCGTCCCCGCCGACCCACAGTCCCGGCGTCCCGCAGCCCCGCGGCGTCTATGGCTCAACCTTCGTATCCGCGCACGCGGCCTTGTCGCCGCCATCGCATGCCTTGCGATAAAAGCCCAACGCCTGCGCCCCGTCCACCGGCACGCCCAGGCCGTTCTGGTAGAGAAGGCCGACGATCCGGCATCCCGTCGCCTCTCCCCCGTCGCAGGCCTTGCGGAAAAATGTCGCAGCCTGCACCGCGTCGATCGGCGTGCCCCAACCGTTCTGATAGGCGAATCCCTCCCAGATGCAGCCCGCCATAATGCCTCCATCGCAGGTCTTGCGCTCCAGGCTCAACGCTTGCGCATCGTCCGGCATAAGGCCGTCGCGGATATCGCCGAAATGGTATCTCATGCCTAATCCCATGCAGGCGTGCATCTCGCCTCCGTCACACGCCTTGCGCGCCAGTGCCCAGGCAGCATCGGGATCGCGGGCCGTGCCCAGCTCGTTGAGCGTCATGTAGAACAGCGCGGTGCAGCCTTTCATATCGCCGCCATCGCAGGCCTTGCGATAAACGTCCACCAGCTCGGCGTAGCTCTTCGTGCCGCCAAAGCCTTCCCTGTCCAGGAAGTCGAACCAGGCGAGGCCAACGCAACCTCTCGCCTCGCCCCCGTCACAGGCGCGATGGTCAACTGCAATGGCCTGGGCTTCGTCTCTTGCCGTTCCTTTGCCCTGGTAATAGGAGAAGGCAAGGTTGGTACATGCAAGCATCGAACCGCCGTCGCAGGCCTTCCGCGTCAGGTTGTAGACTTGGGTATCATCCTTCGTCACGCCCTCGCCCGCCCCATACATCACGCCCAGATTCGAGCAGCTCAGTAAGTGGCCCGCGTCGCAGTTCTTTCGGTAGAGGGCCGCTGCCTTCGTCAGGTCCTTTTCAACCCCCGTTCCCATGTAAAAGGCAAGTGCGACAGCGAAACACCCGTTCGTGTCGCCCCCGTCGCAACTCTTCTTGAACAGCGCGAAAGCCGCCGCCTCGTCCTTGGCCACGCCGCGGCCACTCGCAGTCAGGTTGCCCAAATAGGTGCATCCCGTAAAGTTGCCCGCATCGCATGCCTTGCCGTACAACTTCGCCGCCTGCGACTCATCCTTTGCCACGCCTTGGCCGCTTTCAAACATCCCGCCAAGACCCAGGCAGCCTCTCAACTCGCCGCCTTCGCATGCCTTGCGGAACATCCCGATCGCCTGGGGCTCGTTCTTGGCCACGCCCACTCCGCTCTCCAGCATGAATCCCAGCTGTGTACACCCCGCCAGGTTGTCGCCTTTGCACGCCGTGCGATACAAGTGCACCGCCTCTTCCTCGTCCTTCGTCACGCCCAGTCCCATCCGGTACAAGTCGCCCGCGTTGTCGCAGCCGATCATTTGTCCGGCATCGCAGGCTTTGCGATACAGGCGCACGGCTTCGCGCATATCTCGCGGTACGCCCGTGCCTCGCACGTACATCAGGCCCAGGTTGTTGCAGCCGTACATGCCCGAGCCGCTGGCGTCGCATGCTTTGCGGAAATACACCGCCGCCTGAGTCATGTCGGCCGTGGCGCCCTTGCCCGCCTGGTAAGCCAGGCCCATGTCGTTGCATCCCGTCGCCGATCCCCCATCGCACGCCTTGCGGTAGAGCGTTGTCGCCTGCGACAGGTCCGCCGCCACGCCCAGCCCGGACTGGTACATCACGCCCAGGTCGCTGCAACTGTCCATCTCGCCGCCCGTGCAGCCCTTGCGAAAGTACTCCACGGCCTGTGCCGGATCGGCGGTCACGCCCCTGCCGCTTGCGTACATCCGGCCCATGTTTTCGCAGCTCCTCATGAAGCCGCCGTCGCAGGCTTTGCTGTAGAGCGTCTTTGCCTGCGCGTAGTCCAACGTCACGCCGGTTCCAAATTGATAGAGTGCGCCCAACCCGTTGCATCCCGCCATCTCGCCGCCGTCGCACGCTTTGGAGAAGAGCGTCTTTGCCTGCGCGTAATCCTGCGTCACGCCGTGGCCATCGAGATACATCTTGCCCAGTCCGAAGCAGCCCCTCAGATTGCCTTGCGTGCACGCGTCCTGAAAGAGCCGCACCGCGCTTTGCAAATCGGGCTCAATCGCCTGGCCCATCTGATAGATGTTGGCCAGCAACACGCACGCGTCGCTCAATTTCGCGTCGCAAGCCCGCTGCGCCAGCTTCGAGGCTTGCGGATTATCCGTGCCCCCGCCCAGCCCCGTGCGAAAGCTCCGCGCCGCCTCGTCGCATCCCCAGCTGTCGCCCCCGTCGCACAGTTTCAGCGCCGCGCTCCGCGCCGCCGGGAAATTCTTCAGCGGATCGTCGTCCTGCCAGTATTGATTCCCCTGTTTCTTCAGCTTGTCGAGCTCCAGGCTCTCGTACTTCGTCAGCATTACGTCCGGATTTGACCTGTCCGCCGTGGCCGGCGTCGATCCCGCGCCCATGTGGATCACCAACTCCCCGCCCTCATCCAGGTCGAACGATCCGAACAGTGGCGTCTGCTTTGATCCCGCTGAAACCGCCACCTCGTGCTGCGCAAACGCGCCCAATTGGCTCGAGGTCACAAAGCCCTCGCCGTAGCTGTCCGCTTTGCCCGACGTGAGTCCCTGGATCATCAGCCCCGTAAACAGCGAGTGATCCGGCAGCGGACCTTGGTCGGCGGCAAGCTGGTCCCCCTGCGCGCTGGCAATCACCTTGCGGCTCACTTTGATCAGCATGTCCTTCTGAAATCGCGTATCGTCGCGGCTCGTGGAAAACTTGCTGCCCAGCGCCATGCCGCTATGGCAACTATCAAGAATCACCAGAATGTGCCCGGCCGGCAGCGAGCTGATCGTCCGCAGCAGTTCTTCGACATTCAAATAGTCGCTCCAGTGCTCGTTCGTCCCCGACGCGCGCGCATCCACCGGCACAATGAATCCCACCGCCCGCGTCTGATCTCCGATCTTGTCGCTGCGCGTGGTGCCGTGGCCGGCGAAGAAAATCACCAGCGAGTCTTCCGGCTTCAACCGGCCGCGCAGGTCGTCGTCGATCAGCGAAATGATCGCCTCGCGCGTGGCGCTCTTTTCAGTTAACGGCTCAACGGCGTATTCAAAGCCGAATTTGCTGGTCAGCAGCTTCGCAAATCCGGTCGCGTCGCTCACCGCCGTGCTCAGGATGGGCCAGTTTTCGTAGTGATCGATGCCGATCGCCACCACGTACTGGTGGCCGCTCTTCACCGCCGGCTCATCGGTCGCGGGCTGAAAGCCGCGCTGCGCCCCGCCCGCGTCCTGCGCCTGCACCGTGGCTGCCGCAGCGGCCAGCAAAAAAATTCCTGCCACTTTCCTTGGAATCGACATAGGGAAATCCTTCAATCGAAATGGCCGGGGGACCTGGGGACTCACATTTGACGTTCATTCTAGTCGTCCGGCAGCCTGTCTTCCAGCGCGAGATCTCTGTTATTCAGCCATCTTCCCGAGTCTTCTCGTTCGAGGATTCGGGTTCCGCGAGCCCGAACCCCGCGCTCTCGTTCATTTGCCAGCATTGCCGAAATCGATTTATCTTGAATCATCAATCCGTTTTTTGGGGAGATCGTCGCAACCGGCCTGTGCAAGCGAGCGCGAAGCCGTTTTGAGTAGGTGCTTCACCTCCAATCAGGCCGTGCCGCCGCGGCTTCCATCTCCCCGCACGATGCGCGGAGCAGAGAGGTGTGTCGATGGCGCAGAATATCGAACTCTACGATGCAATTTTGAATGGCGACGCCAAAAAGGCGCACGCCGCCACGGAAGCTGCCATCGCCGCAGGCGTCCAGCCCATGGCCCTCATTCAGGAATCCATGGTTCCGGCTATGGATGAAGTTGGCCGCCTCTTCGAGTGCGAAGAGTACTTTGTTCCCGAACTCTTGCTCGCAGGCCGCGCCATGAAGGGAGCCTTGGAGCTGCTCAAGCCGTTGCTCGCTGCCTCCGGCCAGAAGATGGCGGTCCGCATCGTCATCGGCACCGTCAAAGGCGACCTGCACGACATCGGCAAAAACATCGTCGCCTCCATGCTCGAGGGCAGCGGATTCGAAGTCATCGATCTCGGCACCGACGTCTCGCCGGAAAACTTCGTCGCCGCCGTCGAACAGCGCAAGCCGCATGTAGTCTGCATGTCGGCTCTGCTCACCGTCACCATGCCGGCCATGAAGCTCACCATCGACGCGCTCCAGACCGCGGGCCTGCGCACTCAGGTGAAAGTGCTCATCGGCGGCGCGCCGGTCACTTCGCAATACGCCAAAGATATCGGCGCCGACGGCTACAGCGAAAACGCCAATGGCGCGGTCGGCCTCGTCAAGAACCTGCTGGCCGAGGCCTGATCATGACTGTTGAGGCCGCTCGCAAGTTCACCGCCCTCGCGCAAGGAACAGCAGTGGCTCACGCGCTTCGAGTCTGGGCTCGACGAAAACTCTCCGCCGAAAAAGCCACGCTCGAGCAGGAGTACGGCAGCTCGTACGATAAGGCCAGCTATGAGCTGTAGGCCGCACCAAAGTTGCGTCTTAAGTTGGTCGGCAAAATATTTCCCTCGCACGAAAGAGCTGGAAGCTAGGAGCTAAAAGCTAGAAGCTGCATTCATGCATCTCAAACTCATTCACTGCCAGGTCTTCACGCGCGAAGTCGAGCACATCGTCGCCCGCTCCGCGCACTTGGTCGACCTCGAATCCATTCCCATGGGCCTGCACTCGCTCGGCGTAGCAATGCGTCCTCACCTGCAGGAGCGCATCGACGCGGCAGACAGCGCCGGCTACGACGCCATCCTTCTCGGCTACGCGCTGTGCGGGCGCGGCACCGAAGGCCTTCGCGCCGGTCGCACGCCGCTCGTTCTTCCCCGCGCTCACGACTGCATCGGCGTGCTCATGGGCAGTCGCCACCGCTATGCCGAATACTTCCAGGACCACCCCGGCGTCTACTACCGCTCGCCCGGCTGGGTCGAATTTCAAACTCCCGATCTCAAGCTCCAGCCCGCCTTCCCCTCGCAAAAGAACCCCATGGGCGACCAAACCACGCTTGACGAATTCATCGCCAGATACGGCGAAGACAATGGTCGCTTTCTCTACGAGCAGTTTTCCTCCTTCCGCCGCCACTACTCCGGCCTCACCTACATCTCCACCGGTATCGCGTCGGACGAAGCCTGCCGCGCCCAGGCGCGCGCCGAAGCCGAAAAACAGGGCTGGGCCTTTGAAGAAGTTCCGGGCTCACTCACGCTCCTCGAACGCCTCGTCAACGGCCCCTGGTTTGCGCCTGACGTTCTTGAAGCGCCTGACATTCTTTCTGACTTTCTCGTCGTCCCGCCCGGCCGTGCAATTCGCGCTACACTCGACGACGGCATCGTGGAAGCCGTATGACACACGACCCATCATCGTCGGCGCCTTCAAGTTCCGTCCGCATCCGTCTCGAGCCGCTCTCCGTCGAATTCGATCTCCCGCGCGGCAGCTCGCTCGTCCCCAGCCTCGCCGCCCACGGTATTGAATTCCCCTGCGGTGGCATGGGCGAGTGCAGCGGCTGCCAGGTGCGCGTGCTCTCAGGCTCGCTACCCGTCACCGAGGCCGACGCCGCGGCGCTCACTCCCGATCAACTCGCCAAAGGCTGGCGCCTCGCCTGCCAGGCCCACGCCTCCAACCACTCCAACGCCCCGCTCGTTCTCGAGTGCCTTCAGTGGCACATGCAAATCCTCACCGATGAAAAACCCAGACCGGACGAGAAACTACCGTGCCCCATCCATTCCGAATCCGCAGCAGCGGATTCGGGATGGGTGGGAGAGCCCACACTAACCACGAGCGTTGCCCCATTCTTTCCCGCAGCTTCATCGCGGGAGAGGGTGGGAGACCGACCAGCATCGTCATCCAACAACCTCGCCATCGCTATCGATCTCGGCACCACCACCATCGCTGCGCAGCTCATCGACGCCGCCGGCAACGTGCTCGCCGTCGAAACCGCGCTCAATCCCCAGGCCGCCTTCGGCTCCGACGTCATGAGCCGCATCCGCGCCGCGCTCGACGGTCAGGACCTCACCACCCCCATCCGCGTCGCGCTCGGCCAGCTCGTCGCACGCCTCGCCGCCCGCCTCGATCTCGCCCGCGCATCGCAAGTCAGCGAGATCCTCCTCGTCGGCAACACCGTTATGCACCATCTGTTTTGCGGCCTCAGCGTCGAGCCGCTCGCGCATGTGCCTTTTCAGTCACCGCATCTCGCCGAGCAACGCTTCACCGCGCGCGATCTCGGCTGGGCCATCAACTCCGATTGCATCATCCGTTTCGCTCGTTGCATCGGCGGCTTCGTGGGCTCCGACATCCTCGCCGGAATCGTCGCCGCGGGCATCGCCAACGGCTCCGATCTAACAGCACTCGTCGATCTCGGCACCAACGGCGAAATCGCCATCGGCAATCGCCACGGCATCGTCTGCGCCTCCACCGCCGCCGGACCCGCATTTGAAGCCGGCGCCATTCGCATGGGCATGCGCGCGGTTACCGGCGCCATCGCTTACGTCGCGCTAGCCGATGGCGCATTGCGCACCACCGTCATCGGCGACGTCGCGCCGCGCGGCATCTGCGGCAGCGGCCTCGTCGATGCCGTAGCCGCGGGCCTGCGCTCGGGAGCTGTCCTCGCCAACGGCCGCATCGCCGACAGCTCTAGAATCTTTCCCATCGCGCCGCCAGTCGTCCTCTACCAATCCGACATTCGCGAGCTGCAACTCGCCAAGGGCGCCATCGCCGCCGGCTTCCGCCTGCTCCTCAAACATCTCGACGCTCGGGCGCACGCGCTCCACGCCATCCATCTCGCCGGCGCATTCGGCAATTATGTCCAAATCGAGTCCGCCCTCCGCATTGGCCTCCTCGAAGCCCCGCACACGCTCATCCACGCGGCCGGCAACACCGCTCTCCGCGGCGCAAAAATGCTGCTCTTGGCTGAAGAACCCCCGCTCCCGCCCGTCGAGCACATCAGCCTTGCCGCCGACCCCGACTTCCAGGACGAGTTCGCCGATTGCATGTCCTTTCCCGAGCCCTCGTAACGCCACTCCCGCTTGTACAGCAGGCTTCCTGACCCGCGCACCGGCACCCAATATCAGTGCTAAGCTCTAAGCCATGGCAATTATGGGAAGAGTTCTTGTGGTCCTCGGTGTAGGATTGCTCTTGCTCGCCGGACTTGTACTCTTGGCCGCGTTCGCGCCGAAAACCGGGTGGGATATCCTCGCGAACCTTTACGTGCCAGTTTCCGAATTTCTTGGTGTACTCGGCGCCTGTGCGTTACTGCCCGGAATCTTCCTAGTGCGGCAAGGGCGTCAGCTTCGCGAGTTCAACGAGGCCATGGCGTTTAATAACCGATCGCTTCGTGGAATCGTCTGTGATCAGCGCGGTGCTCCAATCGCAAAAGCGACCGTCGATGTCTTCATCGAAGGATCGCAAGGAACTCAAGTTATGACGACGATGCAGACCGATGCTGACGGCAGGTTCTCCGCCGATTTGCCCGAGGGGCAATATGTCTTAAAGGCGTGGGCGCCGGAACTCGGTGAGTCCTCTCTGCAATGCGCCGTATCGAAGCTGGAGCGCATTCCAGAACTGCAGGTCAAACTTTAGACCAGTCCTTCCAATCGGTCATCGTGGAGCCGCAGTCGCGCACCCCGTGCTCCCACCCCGCGTTGCCTGTTATCGTTTACCTTTATCGCTGCAGGAGATCGCAAGCATCCATGTCTCACCCACAAATCAAATTCGGCACCGACGGCTGGCGCGGCATCATCGCCGACGACTTCACCTTCGCCAACGTCCGCACTGCCGCCGAGGCCATCGCCGCCTATATTCACGCCCAGGAAGATCCCAAGAAAGGCCTATCGATCGCCTACGACACGCGCTTCGCATCGAAGGCCTTCGCGCGTGCCTGCGCTGAAGTCGTCGCCGCCACCGGAATTCCCGTCCAACTCGCTCACGCCGTCACGCCCACTCCTGCGCTCAGTTTCGGCGTGCGCGAGCGCGGCGCTGCCGGCGGCATCATGATCACCTCGTCGCACAATCCCGCGCAGTGGAACGGCGTGAAATACAAAGGCTGGTTCGGCGGCTCTGGCAGCCCCGCCATGATCGCGGCCATCGAGTCGTATCTCGGCCAGCCCGTCCCGCGCGCGTCGCAATCCGCGCCGATCACGGAAGTCGACTTCCTGCCCACCTACCTCAAGGCCATCGAAAGCTTCGCCGATCTCGACCTCATCGCCAAGTCCGGCATGAAGTTCTGCATCGACTCCATGTACGGCGCAGGCGCAACCATTCTCTCCGACATATTCAATCGGATTGGTGTCGCCAACGTTCCCATCCGCACCAATCCCGATCCGCTCTTTCCCGGCATCAACCCCGAGCCCATCGAGCCCAACATCCGCGCCCTCGGCGAAGCCACCGTCGCCAACCACTGCCAGGCCGGCCTCTGCACCGACGGCGACGCCGACCGCATCGGCGC
>JBEKIE010000095.1:0-12204 GCA_050011915.1 Occallatibacter sp. | reverse complement strand
CGGGATTCGATCTGGGGCCGGCAGACATGGCGCGGTACCTGAGCGAATTTGCCCGCGAAGGGCTCATCAATATCGCCGGCGGCTGCTGCGGCAACACGCCCGAGCACATTGCGGCCATCGCCAAGGCGCTGGACGGGCTGGCGCCGCGCAAGCTGCCGGCGGGCGGCGAGGAAGCGCGCGCGATCGAGAGCGCGGCATGAGCGCGGACGCGACAAGTCGCGTTGAGACGGGGCGCGTGGAGACCAAGCCGCTCCGATTGTCGGGCTCGCAGCCATTCACACAACAGCCGGGAGTCTTCATTCTGATCGGCGAGCGCACCAATGTGTCCGGGTCGCCGAGGTTCGCCAAGCTGATCAAAGAAGGCAAATACGAAGAGGCCGTGAGCGTGGCGCGGCAACAGGTAGAAAACGGGGCGAACGTGCTCGACATCTGCATGGATGAGGGCATGATCGACGGCGTAGCCGCGATGACGCGCTACCTGAAGCTGCTGGAGAGCGAGCCCGAAGTCGCTAAGGTGCCGTTCATGGTGGACTCCTCAAAATGGGAAGTGATTGAGGCGGGCCTGAAATGCATGCAGGGCAAGGGGATTGTGAATTCGATTTCGCTCAAGGAGGGCGAGGCGAAATTCCGAGATCATTCGCGGACGATTTTGAAGTATGGCGCGGCCACGGTGGTGATGGCATTCGACGAACAGGGTCAGGCCGCGAGTTACGAGGAGAAGATCCGCATTGCGGAGCGCGCGTATCGCATTCTCGTGGACGAAGTGGATTTTCCCGCGGAAGACATTATCTTCGATCCCAACATTCTGACCGTGGCGACGGGAATGGAAGAGCACAACAACTACGCGGTCGATTTTTTCAGGGCGACGCGCTGGATCAAAGAGAATTTGCCGCACGCGAAAGTGAGCGGCGGCGTATCGAACGTCTCGTTCAGTTTCCGCGGCAATAACAAAGTGCGCGAGGCGATGCACGCGGCGTTTTTGTATCATGCGATTGCCGCGGGGCTCGATATGGGCATTGTGAATGCCGGGATGCTGGAGGTGTATGAGGAGATCGATGCGGAACTGAAGGAACTGGTGGAAGACGTGCTGCTGAACCGGAGGTCCGATGCGACGGAGCGGCTGGTGGCGTTTGGCGAGGCGCTGAAAGCGGCAGGGGCCGAAGGCGCGGGCGAGGAGGCGGAGAAAAAGGCCGAGGAGTGGCGCGGCGGCACGGTGGAAGAACGGTTGAGTCACGCGATGGTGAAGGGAATCGACACGTTCATCGAGGCGGACACGGAAGAAGCGCGGATAAAACTGGGACGGCCGCTGAGCGTGATTGAAGGACCGCTGATGGCGGGCATGAGCGTGGTGGGCGACTTGTTTGGCGCGGGCAAAATGTTTTTGCCGCAGGTGGTGAAATCGGCGCGCGTGATGAAGAAGGCAGTTGCGTACCTGACGCCGTTCATGGAGGCGGAAAAGGCGCAAATGGCCGCGGCGGGCGAGGTGGTGCGAACGCAGGGCAAGATCGTGCTCGCGACGGTGAAGGGCGACGTGCACGACATCGGCAAGAACATTGTGGGCGTGGTGCTGGCCTGCAATAACTATGAGGTCATCGACCTGGGCGTGATGGTGCCCGCGGAGAAGATTCTGGAGCGCGCGAAAGAAGTGCGGGCGGACATCATCGGCCTAAGCGGGTTGATTACGCCGTCGCTTGACGAGATGGTGCACGTGGCGCGAGAGATGGAGCGGCAGGGACTGAAGCTGCCGCTGCTGATTGGCGGCGCGACCACAAGCCGCGCGCACACGGCGGTGAAGATTGCGCCGCATTACAGCGCGCCGGTGGTGCATGTGCTCGATGCCAGCAGGGCCGTACCCGTGACGACGAGCCTGCTGAGCGATGAGGGCCGCGCGGAGTTTGTGGCGCAGCATCGCGCGGAATATGATGCGCTGCGCAAGGCACATGCAGCGCCACGGCGTGCCGTGGTTCCTCTGGAGACGGCGCGAGCACGGCGCACGCCGATCGAGTGGCGCGCGGAGGATTTGGCGGTACCTGAGTTTTTTGGCGTGCGCGTGCTCGAGGATTTTCCCCTCGCGACGCTGCGCGAGTTCATTGATTGGAGCCCGTTCTTCCACACCTGGGAACTGAAGGGCGTGTATCCGCGGATTCTCGAAGACGAGAAGCAGGGAGAACAGGCGCGGCAGATTTTCGCGGAGGCTAATGCGCTGCTGGACCGGATGATTGCGGAGAAGCTGATCGCGGCGCGCGCGGTCTACGGATTTTTTGCGGCGAGCGCGGTAGGCGACGATGTGGAACTTTACACCGACGGCGGACGGGACGAAGTGCTGGAGCGGTTGCATTTCCTGCGCCAGCAATCGGATCGGGAAGGCAACGAGCCTTGCCGTTCGCTTGGGGATTTCATTGCGCCTAGCGAGACCGGGCTTGGCGATAGCATTGGCGCATTCGCGGTGACGAGCGGGATCGGATTGAAGGAACTGGTGGAGCGGTTCAAGGCCGCGCACGATGACTACAACGCGATCATGGCGGAGGCGATCGCGGACCGGTTGGCCGAGGCATTTGCGGAGTGCCTGCACAAGCGCGTGCGCGAGGAGTGGGGTTACGGCCGCGAGGAGAATCTGCGTAACGACGAACTGATCCACGAAAAGTATCGCGGCATCCGGCCCGCGCCGGGCTATCCGGCGTGTCCCGATCACACAGAGAAGGGCGCCATCTGGCGTTTGCTCGATGTGCAGGCGAAGACGGGGATCCAAATCACTGAAAGCTTCGCCATGTGGCCGGGATCGAGCGTGAGCGGATTCTATTTCGCGCACCCGAAGAGCCGCTACTTCAGTTTGGGCAAGATCGATCGCGACCAGGTGGAAGATTACGCGCGACGCAAGCGGATGAGCGTGGCCGAGGTGGAGCGCTGGCTTGGGCCGAATCTGAACTACGACCCGGCATCATAAAGTCGCGCAGAGCAACCTTTTTGCGCGACCCTACGGCACATAGTAATAGCGCACGATGTGAAAGAAGACTGGCGCGGCGAAGCAGATCGAGTCAATGCGGTCGAGCATGCCTCCGTGACCTTCAATCAGGGAACCGAAGTCTTTCACGTGGGCGTCGCGTTTGATGGCGCTCATGACGAGGCCACCGGCGGCTCCCAAAAGCGCAATCACCAGCGACAGTCCTGCGGCAGGCCAAGGCCCAAATGGAGTGAACCGCCAGAGCGCTGCGCCGATCGCAGTAGCGGAGAGCACGCCGCCGACAAATCCTTCCCAGGTCTTGTTGGGGCTCACGCCGGGAACAATTTTATGACGGCCGATGAGTTTGCCCCACGTGTACTTCAGTACGTCACTCATCTGTGCGATCAGCACGACGAAAAGAAGCAACTGCGGGCTCTTGCCCTCGAAGCCGGGAATTTTGAGCATTAATAGCGCAGGTGCGTAGCTGAGGCAGTAGACGCAGATCATGATGCCGAATTGAATCTCGGCGGCGCGCTCGAGGAAATGCTCGGTATCGCCACGAAGCGCGATGTGCGTGGGAATGAGAACGAACACGGCAACCGGAATGAGAATGGCGAAGAGACCGTACCAGCCGATGCCGATCAGGTAGTACTGCACCGGAGTCACGACAAAGAAAGTCCAAAGCAGAGTGCGATGATCTGCGCGGTGCGTCGGAGTGAGCGTAATGTACTCGCGCAATGCCAGCAGGGACATCAGAGCGAAGAGGAACAGCGAACCGACCTGGCCAACCACCATGGTGAGCGCGAAGATGGCGCTCATGATCCACCAGGCGCGAATGCGCGAGTTCAGGTTGTCGATGGTGGCACGAGCCGCGTCGCCGCGAAGGATACGGCCCAGCAACGCGCCCGTCACACTGGCGATTACCAGCAACCCCAGGATGCCGCCAAAGAGCCAAAGTAATTGCGGGTTCCGCAAACGGACGATGAGATTCGGGCTCAGCATTGTTCCTGCGATAGAATTCGCGACGGCATTCATTCGATTCATTGCCCTTTCCGCCGCAGCGACTCAAGGGCCGTGCGGGCTCTGGCTAGAAAGTCTTCTTTTGCTTCCGCAGGGTGGATGCGCATCGGCTCGCCGAAGGTCAATCTGCTCAGCAGCGGAACAGGAAGGAGTTCACCCTTGGGAAGAATGCGCGAGAGGTTCTCAAGATATGCCGGCACAAGGTCCACCTCAGGATGTTTCCGGGCCAAGTGATAAATACCGCTGCGGAACGGTCCAACGCCTTCGCCGGAGCCACGCGTGCCTTCAGGAAAGATGATCAGCGAATCCGATTCTCCGAGCGCTGCGGACAAATCGTCAATCACCTTGTGCGCGGCGGCGAACGATGATTCCTTGCCGGTTTGTTCAGAATGCGCGGCGCGGTCGACGAAAACGGCGCGAAAGACCGCTTTGGCGAGGTAGGCGCGGACTCCGCCTTGCCAATAGTCTCTTGCAGCGACTGGATGCGTTCGTGACCGGACGCCCGGCGGAAGCGCAGACCAGAGCACCACGAAATCAAGATGGCTGGTGTGGTTGGCAAAATAAATCCGCTGCTGCTCTTCAGGCCGGCAGCCCACCCAGGTCACCTGCACTCCACTGATCCCTCGCGCGCAGGCGGCAATCAGGATGGCTAACGGATGAATGTCGCTCATCTCTCTCCGCCATTTGCCGCCAACTCCCGTAACGCTCCGCGGCAACGGTTCAGCACTGTGATCGCCAACAGCACAATCATGATCCACAAAACGTAAGGCAAGGCGCTCTCGATCCGGACGCCCGCGCCGAGCAGCAGTCCGAGGACGCCGAAGACGAAGGCGCGATCGCTTTTGCCGAGCGGGCCGTCATAGCGGCGCGAGGCGCCGATCTGGACTCCGATCACGCCGGCCATTTCGGTGAGAATGGAGAGAATAACGACTGCTGCGATCAGCCACAGAGAGAAGCCCGGGACGCGCGCCAGCGGCAAGTAGAGCGCCGCGTCGGCAATGACGTCGCAAAGCTCGTTCAGGATCGCGCCAAGAGGAGTCTTCTGGTTGTGCTCGCGCGCCATCATGCCATCCATGGCATTCAGGGCCATGCGAAGCAGCAGAGCGGCGGGCAACAGGAGCAGAGCGCGCCGATCGTTCCAGAATGCGATGGCGGCTCCGCATGCAAAGGAAAGGGCGAGCCCGGCAAGAGTGATCTGATTCGCGGAGACGCCGATCTTCGCCAGCGCATTGACCGCCGGCCGCAGCAGGGATTGGAATCCGGGTTTAAGTGCGTAAATGCTGGGCATTTCCGAGCGTTCTCTCCGGGCGGGTGGCGAACTGCCTACTTTGACCCAATGCGGCCCCAATACAACGCATAAAACACAATCCAGATCGTGGCGTGCCAGATGGCGAATCTTGCCTCGGGCCGTCCGATTTTGCGCAACAGAACACCGAGTCCGGCGAATCCCAGCAAAACCAGCACAAAGCGCTCGCCACGTGCAGGGATGGACGCCCACAGAAATCCTGCAAGGCTCTGAAAGCGTGGCGCCTCAACTGCGTAAATTTTGTAGGGCGTGCCCGAGAGTGGACCCAACAGAAGCGCAACCACGCCCTGGTGTTGATAGCTGTCTTCCACATGCTGGATCATGGCATGTGTAACGAACGGCACGCGGCCAACTGTCTCGACGGCGTGCTTTGCGTCATGCGCTCCCCAAAGGAACATGCAGAGCCCGCCTATGATGGCGCCGGCTAGCGAAGCAACCAGGTGACGCCATGCGCGGCGCGGACGGAGCATTGCAGCCAGCGAGATGATGACGTCGGGTACGACGAAAAAGAAGGTGGCCTCGGCGAGTCCCCATACAAAGGCCAAGGCAACTCCCGGCGCGCCGCAGATCCATCGAACCCATCGCGGACTGGCGCCAATCTGCTTGAGAGCACTCGTGTTTCCAGATTCCGAATTCTTGACCATGGATCTTCTCCGAATGTGCGCGCGGACCTCTTCGCGGCGTGTATTCCATCGCGGGTCGGCCCTCGATAAGCAGCAGTCGGTTGAAGCTACTCAGAATGTTATAGGACTACCGTATAACTTTTTCCAGATTCATGCGTGCAAGAGCCATTCGAAGCCGTGGATTTGGCGTCGCGACGAGCTTTCCCTGCCTTTGGTTACATCCGCGCGAAATATTATCTGAAATTTACGAAACTTTCCCAAAGCCCAAGGGTTCATGAAGTTAACTCGGGGGGATTTCTCCGCAAATTCAGGGTGCGCAAATTCGATCCCGCGAGGCGTATCACGGCATTTCCAGCATCGTTGGCCACAGTTGAAGTGTGCGCGATTGCAGTATTCCATCGGCGCCGGAGTTGAAATCTGGCACCGAAGAGGAAAGTTGTGGCTGTGCCATGCGGCGTCTTCGTGAAGTGGCAGAGTTTCTTGTTGTGTTGCACGGGATGAAGATTGCAGACCGCTCAACGATGGATTCTGAAGATGCCGAGGGATTCGTTCGTCATGCCATGGAGGGCAGTTTATGAAATGTACTTCGTTCGTTGTTCTCTCTCTCCTGTTGGCGCCGCCGCTCTTTGCGGATGCCGGCCAACGTATTATTCCGGCCGGCGCGCTTGTCTCGTGCACCACCGGCGACGGAAGGATCTCTTCGAAGACCACGGCGGTGGGCGATCCGGTGCTATGCAAGGTGAATTTTCATCGCGGCGAATTTATGCTTCCGTACGGAAGTTACCTGGGTGGAAACTTCTCGGAATACAAAGATCCTGGCCACTTTGTGGGCAAGGGCTGGATGCGGCTGGACTTCGACCGTCTCTATGTGGGCGACCAGGTGATTCCCCTCGATGCCAAGGTTGTTGACGTGAAGGGTTACAAGATTGACGCGCAGGGACGTATTCTGGGCAAGGGGCATGCAGTCCGCGATACGGTCCTGTGGATGATTCCGGTTTTATGGCCGATCGACCTGATCAACCTGCCGCGGCGCGGCCCGCGGCCGACGCTCAAGGCAGAGACGGCGCTGACGCTGCGCGTGATGGAAGACATTCAGGTTCCCGTGGTTCCCGAACCGCAACGAGATCCCTACGGGCTGATGCAGCGGTCGCCGGATGCCTACGCTCCTCAGCCTCCACCGCCGTCGCAGGAACCGGATACGAACCCCGAGCAATCGTATGCGCCGCCAGATCAGCCGGTGGCTCCTCCGGTAGTGGCCTACGCTCCCATGCCCTACTACGCGCCGTTGCCTGTGGCGCCGCCTGTTTATGCCTATAACGGATTCGCGATTGGCGTGCGGCCGGGAGTCTATGCGTACGGGCCAAGAGGATATGTGCGCGGTCCGGTGTATGCGCCGCGGGGCTATGCGCCGGGCGTACGCGGGTATGGATACGGCTATGCCGCCCGGCCGGGAGTGATGAGCGCGGGCCGGCCGATGGTAGCGATGCGCGGCGGAGCCGGATTCAGAGGGCGGCGATAAGTCCGGGCTGACCGGATGAATTCTACCCTCGTGTCCCGGGTCTCCCAGATCTGACGGGCGCGTTGGAAATCCATCCCAAGTCATCCCGCCCCCACTCTCGCGACAAAGACGTCGCGAGGGTGGGGCTACCGCATCTTGAAGCAGCGGTCGACTGCGAAAAACATTTTCGCTTGTTTTTGCAGATAATTTCGGGCATTTGTGCAACGCTGGGATTAAGGCCTGAGAAAAACTCGGGCTCATGGCGAAAACGAGAACACAACATGCCTCCTCGAACGGCCGGGGCGGAACTGCCAGTGCGGGCGGTTCGGCTCTCGGCCGTTCGTTTTTTGCTTCGCGCCGCGTGCGCGTGAACCAAATCGCAAAAGGGCTCATGTCGAACCGATAGAAACTGCCGTATTGTTGTGGCCGCGTTACAGCAACGCAAGATTTTCGCGAGGATTTCTCTTTCGCTTGACCGCTCATTTACAACCCGGCGGGATACTGGTGCGGTGATTCCGCATATTTGGCATAAGGTTCCGCTGAAGTTGCATCTCAGTTCGAATTCGATCGCAGAAATTGGATTTGTCTCCGGCTCCGTTGCGCCTTCCTTGGCTGGGCCTGCGTCGCGCATTCATGCCGATGTGGGGCGGTACCGTCTACGGCTCGCCGAGACCGCGGAGGACCGCGAGGCCGCGTGCCGTCTTCGCTTCAAGGTCTTCAATCTTGAGCTGGGCGAGGGGTTGGAAAGCTCTTACGATACGGGACTCGATGTGGATCGTTTCGATATAGTATGCGAGCACCTGCTGGTGGAAGACAAAACCAGCCGGCGTGTGGTGGGCACCTATCGCATGCAGTCGGGAGAGACGGCGGCGCGGCGCCTGGGCTACTACTCCGAGCAGGAGTTCTGCCTCGCGCCGTATGAGCCGCTGCGACCGGGGATTCTGGAGTTGGGCCGGGCCTCGATCGATCGCGAGCATCGCACCCCTGAGGTGCTGATGTTGCTGTGGCGCGGGATCGCGCAGTATGCTACCGGCATGGGGCTTCGTTATTTGCTTGGTTGCTCTTCTTTGAACTCCAATGACCCGGCGGAGGGTTGGCAGATGTATCGCCAGCTTGAGAAATTCAGGGCTCCCAGGGAGTTTGAGACGACGCCGACCGCGGCCTATGCGTGCCCCCCGGAGCTGCAGGAAACTGACGCACAGCCGTTACCCTGCCAGACCGATCGACGATTGCCGAATAGTTCTCATGCGACCTCTGCTGCGCAGGGAAAGGTCCCCAAGCTGCTGAAGACCTACCTCGCCATTGGCGCGCGCATTGCCGCTGCGCCGGCCTGGGACCGCGAGTTCCGCACCATCGATTTTCTGACGCTTCTCGATCTCAAATTGCTATCGGCTGCCGCGCGCAACCGCTTCCTCGCCCCGCTGACCTCATGATGCTGCGGAGGATCCGGCGCGCTGTGGCGCTGGTGTTCGCTCTCGTGCTCTGTATCGCGGTCTACTGGCTCAAGCGCATGCGCGGGCCGCTCACGCTCGAGCAGCGTGCCGTGTGGCTGCAGCAAGCGGCGCGCATGATTCTGAAATCCGTGGGCATAGGCTCCCATGTGGAAGGGCAGCCGCCGGTTTGCGGGCTGGTGGTTTCGAATCATCTCAGCTACCTCGACATCGTCATCATCAGTGCGGCCATGCCGTGCTTCTTTGTCGCCAAAATGGAGATTGGCGGTTGGCCGTTCTTCGGCAAGGCGGCGCGGACGGGAGGAACCATCTTCCTCGACCGTTCGAGCCTGGCCAGCGCCATGTCGGTCGCGGAACAGATGACCGAGCGCTTGCGTCTTCCGGTTCCCGTGCTGCTGTTCCCCGAAGGTACGAGCACGGATGGAGCGCAGGTGCTGCGCTTCCATTCGCGGCTCATCGATCCGTCAACTACGGCGGGCGCGCCGATCACCGCGGCCGCGTTGCGCTACGTGATCGAAGGCGGTGTGGAAGAGCGCGAGCTTTGCTGGTACGGCGACGAGCCGTTCGCCACGCACCTGTGGAAGGTGCTGGGCGTGGCCGGCTTCTCGGCGCAGCTTCGCTTCTTCGAGCCGCAGATTTATTCCGACCGGCGCACGGCCGCCGACCAGACCCACGCGGAGATCACCGCCTGGCGCGAAGCGAACGCCATGGAACTGCAACCGGTCGAAGCCGCCAGATGACGGCTGTTCAGTAAGAAACATTGAGACAATTCAGATTTTGCTGCGTGCGTGTGCGCCTGTGCCCGCTCCCACTCCGTCGATAAGCGTCGCCTGTGGGATGCGTGTGACTCGAGCGATGGTCTCGATCGCCGCGGGGAAGAGCGAGAGCGCGGGCGGCGCAAGAGCGCGGCCGAGACCCGTGACGGCGGTGCGCGAGAGCCAGGTGGCCAGCGACATGGAACGACGGAGTTGGGCGCGCAATGTGGACTGGTATTCAGCGGCGCTGTTGCCGGCCAGGTACATTTCCGCAGCAAGAGCGGCGCTGTGCAGAGCGATGGAGACGCCGTCGCCCGTGAACGATGGGATCACGGCGGCTTGATCGCCGATGCACCAGAGGCCGTACGGGTGTGGGCCAAGGTATCCGTAGGGAATGGGAGAGATGGCAAGCGGGCGGGGCCAAAGAGGTTGCGCGCCGTTGAGAAGTTGACCGAGGTGACGATTTGCCGCGCGGATGGAGGGGAGAAGGGCGCCCCAGCCACCGAGCTTGCCCAGCACCGACTGTCGGACGACAAGGCAGAGATTGGCTGCGCCGTTTTCAACGAGTGAAAGACCGCCGTAGCCGCCGGGGAAGAGAAAGAGATCCATGACTCCGCTGAGGTCGCGGATCGCGGCAGGATCGAGTTGCCAGTGCAACTTGAAGCCGACGAGATCGGATTGCCGGCAGGGTGAACGATGGAAGCCGCGCAGGTCGTGCTTGCCGGTAGCGAGGAATACGGTTTGCGCGCGGATCGTTGCTCCACTTGCGAGCGCGGCGGTCCAGATGTTTCCGCTAAGTGTGAGCGATTCGACGGCAGAGCCGCGCAGGACGCGACATCCGGCTTGCCGGGCATGTTGGAGCAGAGCCTCATCGAGAACGCGACGGGAGAGCGACAAAGCCTGAAACGGGAGTTGTTCGGTAACGACAATACTGCCCGAAGAGAGGCGAAGAGTGCGGATGGTTTCCGCGCCGAGTTCGCGCGGATCGATGCCGAGCTGATGCAGATAATGCACGGCCTCGCGGCTAAGGAACTCGCCGCAGACTTTGTGGTGTGCGGCGCGCTCACGCTCGATCAGTACGACTTCTCGGCCAGCGGCGGCGAGGCGAAGGCCGGTGACGGAGCCGGCAGGGCCACCGCCAATGACGAGGTGATCGGCAGTTGCAGGAGCGATCGTCATTGCGGTTTTCTCCGTGCGACGCACAAACGGGCAGGCTTGAAGCGCTGAATGCAGACATCGCGCTCAGTCAAGTTTGCCGCGGCGCACAGGTTTTGCCAATCCGCGGAAACAAAGGCGCGGGCGATCGAGACGGGCGCGTCGTATTGCACGAATGGGTGCAAGCGCGCGAGGCGGGCGAAGATGCGAATGAAGTGGCAGGGAACCGCGGCTCGGGAAAGGTCGTTGATGAACCAGCCGAGGACCGCGTTCCGCTCCATCCACTGGAGAAAGCGGACGATTTGAAGGTCGCTGAGATGATGCGTGAACTGCGAGCTGGTGACGAGGTGAATCGGATTTTGTGGAGCGAACGCAAATATGTCGGCCGCGACCCAGCGAATGTTGCTTGCGGGCGGCGTGGCCTGAGAGGCGATAGCGACAGTATCGGGATTGATATCAAGGCCGGTAAGTTCGGCGGCAAAATCTCGTGCGTGTGCCCAGCGCTCGATGCGGCGCAATCCATCGCCATAGCCGCAGCCGACGTCGAGGATACGGAGAGGCTGAGGGAATTCGGCCGGCGCAAATCCATCGAGCCATTGCAGAAGCGGTACGTGCGCCAAAAACCAGCGATTAAGACGCGAGATGTCGCGCAGGCAGGCACGTAAATCGTCGCGCGAGCAGGGCTCGTCCATCTTTTCGGTGAGCTGGGCGCGATGACGAAAGTCCGGAACGCTAGAGGGCATGGAAGAGCATGGTCTCCGCGGTGACGCCGGGGCCGAAGGACATGGCGCAGCCAAGTTGGCCAGGGCGAGCGCGCTGCATGAGTCGCTCGAGAACGAAGATCACAGATGGCGAGGACATGTTGCCGTAGTTCAGCAGAATGTCGCGCGAGTCAGCGAGGGCTGCCGGCGCCAGCTCCAGGCCCTGCTCGACTGCGTCAAGAATGGTGCGGCCGCCGGGATGAACGGCCCAGAGATCGACGGCGGATGGGTCGTTGCCGTGTGTGACGCGACTGCCCGCAGCTGCGAGCGCGCGGCGCAACTCGCCTGGCACCTGGCCGGAAAGGTGCATGTCAAACCCCTGCTCGCCGATGCGCCAGGTAATCATGTCGTTTGTGCCGGAGAGAATGACGGTGAGAAAGTTGTCGATGGCAAGGCCGGCTGGTTCGGCGCTGACCAGATAGGCGGCGCAGCCATCCGCGAAGACGAGGAACGCCAGCAACTGTTCGAGGTTTTGCGTTTCCTGCATATGAAGAGAGCACAGCTCCAGGCTCAAGAGGAGCACTTTGGCGCCGGGTTCGGAGCGAACGATGTGGCGCGCGGCTTTGAGCGCGTTGATGGCGGCGTAGCAGCCCATGAAGCCGATGAAGGTGCGTTCGACGGATGGATTGAGGCCGAGGTGCGCGACGATGTCATAGTCGAGCCCGGGTGCGTAGAGGCCGGTGCAGGAAGTGAC
>JBEKIE010000094.1:0-12460 GCA_050011915.1 Occallatibacter sp. | reverse complement strand
GCTTTGGAGAGATTGCGCGGGCGGTCGACGTCGACGCCGTGCTCGAGCGCCATGAAGTAGGCGAAGAGCTGCAGCGGGACGACTTCAAGAATGGGCAGCAGGTATTCGCTGGCATGCGGAATAAAAATGCAGTCAGCCGCGAGCGCGGGAACCTGTGTGTCTCCGGCATCGGCGAGCGCGATGACGCGCGCACCCTGCGCTTTCATGTCGGCGAGGAGCTGCAGGGTTTTTTCGTAGCGCAGCATCGAGGCTTCGAGCGCGCGATCGACCGTGGCGAGCACGACGAGAGGCACGCGATCGCTGACCAGGGCGTTGGGGCCGTGCTTGAGTTCGCCTACCGGGTAGCCCTCGGCGTGCACGTAAGAGGATTCCTTCATTTTGAGGGCGCCCTCGCGCGCGATGGCGTAGTGGATGCCGCGGCCGAGGTAGAGAAATGTTGCAGCCGATGCGTATTTTGCGGCGAGCGCGCTGGCCTGCTCGCGCCACGCGTCAAGTTCTGAGCCCAGGACGCCGGGAAGGGCGGTGAGCTCGGCAATGTGCGCGGTGACGGCGGCAGAATCCATGCGGCCCAGGCGGACGCCTTCGTAAAGTGCCAGCAGATAGAGCACGGCCAACTGGCAAGTGAAGCTCTTGGTGGCGGGAATGGCTTTTTCGACACCGGCGGCCAGCGGCATGGAGACATCGGCCTCGACGGCCATGGTGGACTCGGCGTGATTCGTAATGGCGAGAGTTTTGTGGCCCTGGCGGTGCGCTTCTTCGAGCGCGGCAAGCGTGTCGCTGGTTTCGCCGGATTGCGAAAGAACGAGGACGCTGGGATGGCGCAGGTCGACGTAATCTGAGCCGCCGCGGCAACTGTACTCGCTGGCGTATTCGACGTCGACTGCGAGACCGCAGAGGTCTTCGAGGAGAATCTCGCCATAGAGGCCGCTGTGGCGGCTGGAGCCGCTGGCGGCGATGAGGACTTCACCCGCGGCGTTGGGCCAATGCGCGAGGCGCGCGGCAACTTCCGGCTTCAACGACTGACCGGAAAGATAAAGATCGAGAGTGCGCTCGAGCGCCTGGGGCTGCTCGTAAATTTCGCGCAACATGGCATGAGGGAATGTGGGCATGGTTCTATTTTCCGGCGTGACGGAGTGTTTACTATTCGGTACTCCCACCCTCCTATGGGGTTTTGGGAGTAAATGGTTTAATTTCATCCGTTTAACTCTCGATCATTTACTCTAACCCTATGATGTAAAACGGGTTATTTCGCAAGGTCGTCCATTCAAAGAGTTTAGCAGTTCTCGTCGCTCGATCGAGGAGACGACGCCTGAAACGAATGCCTGGATTTGGATTCATGCAGTGATTATGCGGGGAGGGGGCAAAATAATTCGCAAACCTGGTGAGGAGTTTTCTGCGAGTGTTTCCAGCGGGTTGGGGCGATCCGCGCCCGGTCAGGCTATTGACAACAAGCGACTGGGACTAGAACAGCCGGAAGTCCACTCGAACGGTAATCATGACCGGAACGGGTTTGCCGTCTTTGGTTCCCGGCTTGAAGCGGTAACCACGGATTGCTTCGAGAGCCTTTTCGTCGAGGCCCATGCCCAGCGAGCGGATCACGTGCACGCTTTGCGGATTGCCGTGCGTGTCGACGATGATGGAAACCAAGCAGACGCCCTGATATTTGTTGCGGCGCGCTTCGTCGGAGAATTCGGCCTCGGGCGCGAAGATGAGGGTGGGAACGATGACCCCAGCTTGACCGGGAACGTAGATGCTGTTTCCGTCGCCGGGACCCCAGCCGCGGTTGCCGCTGCCCGGCCCGTACTCGCCGTCTCTTCCGGTGCCGAGGCCGCCGGGGCCGCCCGGGCCGTTCGAGACAAGCGTGACGTTGGTGGAGTTGTGCACGCCGATGGTGGGCATCGAGGAGTCATCGGGCAGACGGATGTTGATAGCGGATTCGGCCGGGAGCTTCGGCTGTTGGATGAGAGGCGCCATGGGCGGGGCGAGGGGCATGGCAGAGTAAGGCGGAATGCGGCCTTCGATCGGGGCCACAGGATCGTTGCTCCCGCCGCCGTTGCCGCCGTTCGCGGCGGTGCGCGGAGCAAAAAACGGAAGGTCAGTGATGTGTACGGTGTCGCCATGCGGCATTGGCGGGAATGGATGGCTTGCGGCTCTTATGCCCAGCAGGACGACCAGCGCCATGATGCTGCCGTTGACCACGGTGGCTGTGCCGATGGCCCAGGGATTGGTTCGCACGGCCATGCGATCGGACAAGAGCGCGAAGGCTTCGGGTTCGCGCGTGATGGCGCGTGAACGGGAGGAACCGGGATGATGCATACACACCTCTGCTGCGCGCTCCGCTTCCGGAAACATTCCGTCGAGCTGCGCGGCGAATTACGTTCGGCTCGAGTCCTCGATGCTCAATAGACGGAATGCGGAGAGAGTGGTTACCCAAAAAAGAGCGCAAAAGACCAAAGGCGTCCGCCGCGGCGGACGCCCCTGGATTGGCCCTGGAGGAGGGCTATTTGAGGAGTGCTACTTGTTGGTGTGCGCCATTCCTGTCTTCTCTTCGAGAGCGGCCTGTGCCGCGGCGAGACGCGCCGTGAGCAGGCGGAAGGGTGAGCAGGAGACGTAGTTGAGATCGATCCTGTGGCAGAACTTGACGGACTCGGGATCGCCGCCATGCTCGCCGCAGATGCCGACCTTCAGATTCGGCCGCGTGTTGCGTCCCTTGGCCACGGCCATCTTCACCAGTTGGCCCACGCCGACCTGGTCGAGGGTGGCGAAGGGATCCTGTTTGAAGATGCCGAGCTTGAGGTACGCGGGCAGGAAGTTGTTGATGTCGTCGCGCGAGATGCCGAAGGTGGTCTGCGTGAGGTCGTTGGTGCCGAACGAGAAGAACTCGGCCTCTTCGGCAATTTGGTCGGCGGTCAAAGCGGCACGCGGAATCTCGATCATGGTGCCCACCTTATAGTCGACCTTGGCCTTTTTCTCCGCGAAGACCTCTTCGGCCACGCGGCGAACGATGGCGGCCTGGTTGCGCATCTCTTCGATCGACCCGACCAGCGGAATCATGATCTCGGGATGCGGATCGCCGCCCTTCAACTTGACCGCAACCGCGGCCTCAATGATGGCGCGCGCCTGCATCTCGGTGATCTCAGGGAACGTGATGCCGAGGCGGCATCCACGCAACCCGAGCATGGGGTTCTGCTCGTGCAGTTCTTCAACGCGCGCCAACAGCGTGCGCAGCTCCTTGAGCTTGGGCGAGCGCGGCTTGGTGTCTACGAGGTGCTGGATTTCGACCAGCAGGTCCTCGCGCTTGGGCAGGAACTCGTGCAGCGGCGGGTCGATCAAACGGATGACCACGGGCAGCGATTCCATAGCCTTGAAAAGGCCGGCGAAATCGGAACGCTGCATGGGCAACAGTTTCTTGAGGGCCACGCGGCGATCCTTCTCGTTGTCGGCCAAAATCATGGCGCGCATGTGCCCGATGCGATCCTCGGCAAAGAACATATGCTCGGTGCGGCAGAGGCCGATGCCCTGTGCGCCGAATGTGCGAGCCATTTTGGCGTCGCGCGGAATATCGGCATTGGCCCAAACCTGGAGCCGCCGAACGGGATCGACCCAGCTCATGAACTTCACGAGATCGGGATCGTCGGGCTGGGCTTCGAGGGTCTTGAGCTGGCCGGCGATGACGCGCCCCGTGGTGCCGTCGAGCGAAAGATAATCGCCATGCTTGAAGGTCTTGCCCTTGACGCGCAGTTCTTTCCTGGCTTCGTCGACAACGCAGTCGCCCGCGCCGGCCACGCAGCACTTGCCCATGCCGCGGGTGACGACGGCGGCGTGCGAGGTCATGCCGCCGCGCGAGGTCAGAATGCCGTCGGCAACTTCCATGCCGGCGATGTCCTCAGGGGTGGTTTCGCCGCGGACCAGAATGATGGACTTCCAGCCTTTCTGGTGCTGCTTCACGGCTTCTTCGGCGGTGAAGACGATTTGCCCGACGGCCGCGCCGGGCGAGGCCGGCAATCCGGTGGCGAGCACTTCAATCTTCTCGCCCTTTTCCACGAGGCGCGGAACCAGGAAGTCGTACAACTGGTTGGGCTCGACGCGGAAGATGGCTTCCTCCTGCGTAATGAGGCCCTCGCGCACCATGTCGATGGCGACGCGGACCGCGGCCAGGCCGGTGCGCTTGCCGTTGCGCGTCTGCAGCATGTAGAGCTTGCCATCCTGGATGGTGAACTCGAAATCCTGCATGTCGCGGTAATGCTTTTCCATGCGCCGCGTGATGTCCTTCAACTGGTCGTAGACCTTGGGCATGGCCTTCTCAAGTTCGCTGATGGAGAGCGGCGTGCGGACGCCGGAAACCACGTCTTCGCCTTGCGCGTTCATCAGGTACTCGCCGAAGAACACGTGCTCGCCGGTGGCTGGATTGCGCGTGAAGCCTACGCCGGTGCCGGAGTTCTCGCCCAGGTTGCCGAAGACCATGGCCTGCACGTTGACGGCTGTACCGAGCCAGTCGTCGATGTGATTGATGCGCCGGTAAGTCTTGGCGCGCTCGTTTTGCCAGCTCCTGAACACGGCGTCGCGGGCCGCGGTGAGCTGCTCCAGCGGATTCTGCGGGAAATCGTTGCCCGTCTCTTTCTTGATCAGCTTTTTGTATTCGGCGATGATCTTTTGGAGCGCATCGGGCTGGAGGTCGTAGTCGTACTTCACCTTCTTGGCGGCCTTGACGCCGTCGAAGATGTGCTCGAACTTCTTTTTGGGAACGTCGAGGACCACGTCGCCGAACATCTGGATAAGACGGCGGTAGGAGTCATAAGCAAAGCGGGGATTATTGCTGCGCTTGGCCAGAGCTTCGACGGCTTCATCGTTGAGGCCCAGGTTCAAAATCGTGTCCATCATGCCGGGCATGGAAAATTTTGCGCCGGAACGGACCGAAACCAGCAGCGGATTGTCGCCCGCGCCCAGCTTCTGGCCCTGCATCTTCTCGAGCCTGGCGAGCGCCGCGAGCATCTCTTCGTCGATCTTCGGGCTGAGCTTGCCGCGCATGTATTCGCGACAGGCCTCGGTCTGGATGGTGAAACCGGGAGGAACCGGCAGACCCGCGTTGGTCATCTCGGCCAGGCCGGCGCCTTTGCCGCCCAGCACGTCCTTCATCTTGCCGTTGCCGTCGGCCTTGCCGCCGCCAAAGAAATACACATACTGTTCAGTTGAACTTGAGTCCGCCGTGGCGGACGGTGGTTCCAATACAGCTTGAGTCATTAGATCAAATCTCCATGGTAGGATTCCGCTTCGCGGTCCACATGCAAGGGTATAGGAGCGGAGGCCCAGCGCGCCAACTGGAAGCGGCAAAACCGGCTGAGTGACCGAGACCCCTCAAAAACATGAGACTGCGCCAAGCGGGCAGTATCGTAACCATGAATATCGTCTGCGGGTTAGGATTGCCTGTGACCCGGGGCACAGGGGATGTGGCGGGGCGGGGAAGGCTGTTCTGGAAGGGGACACGCGGTATTGCAATTTGATACGGAGCCGGAGGTTCGGCGCGATTTCCGGCGATATCTTGAGAGATTCAGGCTGCGGTTTCTTCGAGTTGCGCCCTGAAATGGGAAACTTCCTCAGTATTCTGGGACACAAGGAGTGGGTCCAGCCCGACGATGGCAAGGATTTCCCTGACATGCGACGAGGGGTTCACGATGGCGAAGCGGTAACCAGCCTTGCAGGCGTCGCAATAGAGCGTGATGAGCGCGGCCAGCCCGGCGGCATCGATGCGCTCGATGTTTTCGAGATCGAGTGCGATGTCTTGCCGGCGCACCAGCGGCTGTAGACGCTCGAGCAACTGCTGCTCGTTGCCGCGCACCAGTTCGGTGAACTCCGGCAAAGCGAAAGGCGAAGCGATTTTGCAAGAACCTGTAGTGGTCATGGAGCCTCCGTCGGGGAACCGCTCGCAAAGCCCGCTGCGTAAAGCGCGCTCCAGCGCCATCGCGGGAGCTATGCTGAAATCGCAAGGTAACGAACGGCTCATCCATTGATACGTGAAGAAGCACAATCCGGTTCCATGGGTGCGCCGGCAACGGAGGGCAGCCATACACTCGCGCGGGATGCGGCGCGCGAAATGGCTCTGGCGGCGGGGTTTAATGAGGCCGGGCTGGTGGCGATTCCCTACGCGGCCGAGGAGTGCGATGCGGAGCGGTTTGCCGCGTGGGTGCGCGCCGGGCACGCGGGAACCATGCGCTACCTGGAGCGGACCGGCGACGACGGACGGCTGACGCGAGAGCGCGTGGGAGTTCCCTTCCCGTGGGCGCGCTCGGCGCTGGTTTGCTTTGCCAGCTACCTGTTTCCTGACGAACCACTCTCAACCAAGACACAAAACCCACGGAGTGGGCGGAGTGGGTGGATTGCGCGGTATGCCTGGAGCAGCCGGAAGGACGCGAAGGGCGAGCGGCGGGCAAGCGACTACCACAAAGTACTGCTCAAGCGGCTGCGCGATGTGGAGGCGCGGCTGCGCGCGGAGTTGGGCGAGTTCGAGTCGCGCGCGTACGTGGATACGGGCCCGGTGGTGGAGCGCGCGCTCGCCGTGGCGGCGGGGCTGGGATGGGCGGGAAAGAATACCTGCCTGATTCATCCGCAGTTAGGCTCGTGGGGATTTCTGGCGGTGCTGTTGACGTCGCTCGACGTGAGCGAGTCAGCAAGTCAGCGAGCCGGCGAGTCAGCGTACCGGCAAGCCGGAGGATTAGCGCTTATTCCTGACCGTTGCGGCACGTGCAGGCGCTGCATTGAGGCCTGCCCGACGAATGCGCTTGATGTGCCTTACCAGATGGACGCGCGGCGCTGCATCAGCTACCTGACCATTGAGCACAAGGGGCCGATTACCGACGAACTGATGCCGGGCATGGGCCGACAGGTCTTCGGTTGCGACATCTGCCAGGATGTGTGCCCCTGGAATGCAAAGGCGCTGCGCAGTGGCCCAATTGCGGTGAACGCGGAGCTCGAACCGCGGCCAGAACTCATCAATCCCGCACTCGATTGGCTGGCGGCCCTCGACGAACAGTCGTTCGAGCGGGAGTTCAACGGATCGCCGGTGCGGAGGGCGGGATTCTGGGGCCTCAAGCGCAACGTGGCCATTGCCATGGGCAACAGCGGGCTCGCGAACTTTATTCCGCAGCTTGATGAGTGGGCGAGCGCTGCGGACGAGGGATTGCGCGCAGCGGCGCGATGGGCGCTCGCGAGGCTGCGCAAACAAGCTCAGGCGTGAAAACTCGCGCGTTCCTGCTCGCTCCGTCACCTCACCTCTCGCGGGCCACGAGCTATCCTTGAAACAGTGTTCCGTGCGACGGACCCGCAATGATGCCTGACACAAGAAGGACGGTTACTTGGCTGATGAATTGAAATCCGTGTCCGGCGTCGCTTTTGATGTCGCGACCGGCGTTGAGAGTGCCGGCGCCACGCTGGCTGCAGCTGCCACTGGCCCCACCCAGCCGGTGACGCGCACCAAATGGTACCAGTGGCGTAAAGATGGCACCGCGCTCATCGCCTACCTGCTCGACAGCGAGGTGCACACCTTCGCTTTCAGCGTGGCGGCCAACGCCATCATCTCTTTCATTCCGTTCGCGGTGCTGCTTTACACGCTGGCGCTTTCGGTCTTTCATTCGCAAGCCATGAAGGAAGTTGTCGACCAGATGGTGAATTACTATCTTCCTTCCGCGGCCAAGACCAAGGACTGGCTGGTGAACACAATCGTGTTTGAAGCGGTACTGCCCATCCTGAAGCATAAGAGTGCGCAGGCCCTCTCTGTGGTGATGATTCTCATTGCCTGCACGGGGATCTTTCTGCCTTTGGAGGTGGCTCTCAATCAGGCGTGGGGTGTGGCCAAGAGCCGCAACTACCTGTTCAACCAGTCCATCGCCTTCGGGCTGGCGATTCTCATGGCCGTGCTCGCGCTCCTCAGCATGAGTTTGACCGTGGGAGTGAAGGACGCTCTCGACTTCGTCACTTTCCACAGCACGAATAGCTACGTCGTCGGGATTTCCAATGGAATCACCTTTGTTTGTCTAACGGTCTCCAGCGGCGCAGCGGCGATCCTGTTCTTTTTCTCGGTCTATTACGTGCTCCCCAACCGGAAGGTGCCCTGGCGGCCGGTTTTGCGCACATCGATCATTACGGGCATCATCTGGCTCGTCGCCCGGTTCATCTTTGCCACGGTAATTCCTCATATCGATCTGAGCATGTACGGTCCGTTCTATGTTTCCGTGAGCCTGCTGTTCTGGGCGTACATCTCGGGGCTGATCATGTTCGCTGGAGCCCAGTTCAGCGTGGCGCGTTGGGGTCAAAAGGCAGGGAGTAGCCAATAGCCAGTAGGAAATAGAAATCGGCCACATGCTCCCTTGATCGCTTTCTTTTAATCCCGGCGTCCTTGGTCCCTTTTTCCCTTGGTCTCTGGCTCCCGGTTTTTCGCTTTGTGTTCGCCGTCCCTCTTGCGCTACTCTCAAAAAGACGTGTCTGAAGAAAAACCCCAATCCGGTCCGAAGATCGAGGCCAGCACCGATCCGTTCGCCTGCTTTCATCCGGTGACTGCGGCGTGGTTCCAAGCGGTCTTCGACGCGCCCACTGCGCCGCAGCGTTTGGGCTGGCCGGTGATTGCACGCGGAGAAAATGCGCTGATCCTGGCGCCGACCGGCACGGGCAAGACGCTGGCCGCGTTTCTGTGGTGCCTGGACCGGTTGATGCTGGAAAACAGGGAACAGGGATCAGGGATCAGGGATCAGAAGGCGCCTCGAACCGGCTGCCGCATTGTGTACGTTTCGCCGCTGAAGGCGCTGGCCGTGGATGTGGAGCGGAATTTGCGCTCGCCTCTGGCCGGCATGGCCAACATGGCGCGGCGCATGGGAGTCGCTTTCCACGAGCCCGAAATCAGCGTGCGTACCGGCGACACGCCGCAACGCGAGCGCGCCCGCTTCGCGCGCCATCCCGCCGACATCCTCATCACCACTCCCGAATCGCTCTACCTCATCCTGACCTCGCAGGCAGCCGAGGCACTGCGCACGGTGGAAACCGTGATCGTGGACGAGATTCACGCGCTGGTGCCTACCAAACGCGGCGCTCACCTTTCCCTGACATTGGAACGGCTGGAGGCACTGACGGCCCGGCCCCTGCAGCGCATCGGCCTCTCGGCCACACAGCGGCCGCTCGAAGAAGTGGCGCGGTTCTTAGGGGGCGTTGATGTTCAGGGCGCGATAGAGAAGGGAGCGAGGGAGCAAGGGAGCGAGGGAGCGAGAAAGCCGGGAACCGTAACTGATGAACCGGGGAGAGACATAGGAACCGACGACGAGAACGAAGGCGGCGTTGATTCCGACTTGCTCCCTTGCTCCCTTGCTCCCTCGCTCCCTGATGCGGCCGAAGCCGCATCGCTCCGCTATCGGCCCGTAACGATTGTCAACGCCGCCGCGCCCAAGCAGCTCAAGCTGCGCATCGAGGTTCCAGTGGAGGACATGGCGCGTCTCGGCGAGATGGAGGAGATTCCTTCGGGACCGGCCTCGCAGACGCCGCGGCGCGTCTCCATCTGGAACGCGATCCATCCGCGGCTGCTCGAAATCATTCGCGAGCGCAATTCAACGATTCTCTTTGTGAATGCGCGCCAAACTGCCGAGCGGCTTGCCGGCGCGCTCAACGATCTTGCAGGCGAACCCATCGCCCGCGCGCATCATGGGTCGCTGGCCGCGGCGCAGCGGACGGTGATCGAAGAGCAACTGAAGGCCGGGCAGATTCGCGCGCTGTGCGCCACTTCGACGCTCGAACTGGGCATTGATATGGGAGCGGTGGATCTCGTGATTCAGATCGAGTCGCCGCCTTCGGTGGCCAGCGGCATGCAGCGCATTGGCCGCGCCGGCCACCACGTGGATGCGGTGAGCGAGGGGATTCTATTTCCCAAATACCGCGCCGACCTTGTAGCTTGCGCTGCCGTGACGCGCGCCATGCATGAGGGGCACATCGAGTCGACGCGGTTTCCGCGCAACCCGCTCGATGTGTTGTGCCAGCAGTTGGTGGCAATTGTTGCGTCGGCAGGGAGCAAGGGAGCGAGGGAGCGAGGGAGCAAGAAAGCGGATTCGCCCACATTCAACTTCGAGAATTGGGAAAGCGCGAACTCTGCTAACTCCGCCAGCCCCGCTAGCTCCGCGAACGCCGCTAACTCCGCTTTTCCCGAAGTTTCCGTCGATTCTCTCTTCGACCTGGTGCGGAGGGCGGCGCCGTTTGGTTCGCTTTCGCGAACGGCCTTTGAAGGCGTGCTCGATCTGCTGAGTGGGCGCTACCCTTCCGATGAGTTCGGCGAGCTGCGCCCACGATTGACGTGGGACCGCGTGCGCAACGTGGTCACGGCACGCGATGGCGCCGCGCGGCTTGCCATTCTCAATGCGGGAACCATCCCCGACCGCGGACTGTATGGTGTCTTCCTCGCGTTTACTGAGGGCAAATCGGTGCGCGTCGGCGAGCTCGACGAAGAGATGGTCTTCGAGTCGCATCCCAACGAAACGTTCATTCTTGGCGCGTCCACTTGGAGAATCGTGGACATCACGCACGACCGCGTGCTGGTGACGCCTGCGCCCGGCGAGCCGGGCAAGATGCCGTTTTGGAAGGGCGACGGGCCGGGGCGGCCGCTGGAGTTTGGCAGGCGCATCGGCGCCATGGTGCGGGAGTTGCGCGCCTTGCCGCAGGCGGCTGCGCTCACGCGTCTCGTCAACGAGCACGATCTCGATCCCGGCGCAGCCGAGAATCTGCTGCGCTTTCTCGCCGACCAGGCCGAGGCCACAGGCCAGGTCCCCGACGACCGCACGATTGTTGTGGAGCGTTGCCGCGACGAGCTGGGCGACTGGCGCGTGTGCGTGTTGACGCCGTTCGGCAGCCGCATCCACATTCCCTGGGCGATGGCGGTGAGCGCGCGCATCCGCGCCGCCGGCGGGCCGGAGGTGGAAACGCTCTGGGGCGACGACGGATTTGTGTTGCGCTTCCCCGACACCGACGAGCCGCCCGACTCGGATTGGATTCTCGTCGAATCCGCCGAGGCCATGCAGCTGGTGCTGCGCCAGTTGGGCTCGACGGCGCTCTTTGCCGGGCGCTTTCGCGAGGCCGCGGGGCGCGCGTTGCTGCTGCCGCGCCGCCGCGCCGACCAGCGCTCGCCGCTGTGGCAGTTGCGCAAACGATCCTACGATCTGCTCAGCGTGGCCTCGCGCTATCCCTCGTTTCCGCTGCTGCTGGAGGCTTATCGCGAGTGCCTGCGCGACGTCTTTGACATGCCTGCGCTGATTGAAACCCTGCGCGCTATCGAGCAGCGCCAGCTCCGCGTGCATGTTGTCGAGACGCGCAAGCCGTCGCCGTTTGCCTCGTCGCTGCTCTTCAGCTACGTGGCAAACTTTATGTACGAGGGCGATGCGCCGCTGGCCGAACGCCGCGCCCAGGCGCTCACCATCGACCAGGATCAGTTGCGCGAACTGCTGGGCGAGGCCGATCTGCGCGAGCTGCTTGATGCCGACGCCATCGCCGAGGTGGAAGAGACGGCGCAGTGCCTCGCGGAGAATTTTCGCGCGCGATCGGCGGATGGAATTCACGATTTGTGCCTGAAGTTGGGCGATTTATCGCGGGCCGAAATCGCCCTGCGTGTTGCCGAAAAGTCGCTGCTCGAATCATTGGAGCGGCTGATCCGCTCACGGCGCTTGCTGGAGCTGCGCATCGCCGGCGACAAGCGGCTGATCGCCGCCGAGGACGCCGCGCGCTACCGCGACGGGCTGGGCATTCCGTTGCCGCCGGGGCTCGCCGTCGCACTGCTCGAGCCGGTGGCGCATCCCGTGCTCGAACTGGTGCGCCGCTACGCGCGCACGCACGGGCCGTTCACTCTGCGCGAGGCTGCTGACCGTTTTGCACTCGACACGGAGGCTGTGGAACACGCGTTGCGGCAGCTTGCCGCGGATGGGCGCGTGCTGGAGGGCGGATTCAGGCCCGGCGGGCTGCATCGCGAGTGGTGCGACGCGGAGATTCTGCGGCAGATTCGCCGCAAATCGCTGGCGCGGCTGCGTCGCGAAGTGGAGCCGGTGGAACAGCACACGCTGGCACGCTTCCTCACGCACTGGCAGGGATTGCTCGCGCCGCGGCGCACGGGAACGGCGCATCTCGACGCGCTGCTCGATGTAATTGAAAATCTGCAGGGCGCGCCGCTGCCGGCCTCGCTTCTCGAATCGTCGATTCTGGCCGCGCGCATTGCCGATTTCACGCCGGCCGGGCTCGATACGTTGATCGCGGCGGGCGAAGTGGCGTGGGCCGGGGTCGAGCCGATCGGCGAGCGCGACGGGCGCATCGCACTCTATCTGGCCGACAAGCTGCCGCTGCTGGCGCAGAGACGGCCGCAACCCAATCCGAATCTTGACCCGCTCAGCGAGCGCGAAGAAAAACTGCTCGCAGTCCTCGAATCCGCGGGCGCGAGTTTCTTCGACGCGCT
>JBEKIE010000093.1:0-18781 GCA_050011915.1 Occallatibacter sp. | reverse complement strand
TTCGATTTTGAGTGGACATCGGGGCCTGGAATGCCGAGCCCCTTTTGCAGATCTTCTTCGTTGCCGATCAGCACGTCGACGTTCTTCACGATCGACGCAATGGTCTCAACCGCTTTTTCCGCGCCGCCCGATATCTTCCACAGCTTCTCGCGGAAGTTGAGATCGAAGGACGTGATGGCGCCGGCTGCCTTGGCTTCCTTCATCATCTCCGCGACCAGCGGCGCAGTGGTGGGCGAGAGGGCCGCAAAAATGCCGCCGGAGTGCACCCAACGCACGCCGCCCGCAAAGATCTTCTTCCAATCGAAGTCGCCGGGCTTGAGCATGGCGCCCGCTTCGTTGGCGCGGTTATAGAACACAACGGGAGGCCGAACGCCCGCGCCGCGATCGCTATACACCGTGGCCATGTTCGGGCCCGTCGCGCCGTTGTGCTCAAAGTGCTTGTAGATCGGCTTCACGCCCATGGCGAGCACACGCTCCGCGATCAGGTCGCCAATGGGATAGTCCACCATGGCCGACGCCACCGCGGTCTTCATCTTGAAGCAGTCCGACAGGTTGGCGGCCACATTGAACTCGCCGCCGCTGACGTGAATCAAGCACTGTGTCGCCTTGCGAAAGGGAATGATGCCCGGATCGAGCCGGTGCACCAACGCTCCCAACGACAGAAAATCCAACTCGCCACTCTCGTGAATATTCAATCCGTATTTCATCGTTCTCTCCTTGCCTTCCTTGAAAGAATTGCACTCAACCCAAAAATTGAAGCACTCGCGCATTTGACAACCAAACTCTGCGGTGCGCACCCGCACGAAAAAGCTAACGGCTGAAAGCTAAGAGCTAGAAGCTGTTTTTCTCACGTCCGCAACCACCTGGTCAGGCGTCCACTCGTTGCCCGGATAAAACTGCGCCACCTTGCCGTGCGCATCGATGAGCGTTGTGGAAAGGGTGTGCGTAATGGTGTCATCGGCCCCTTGCGTGATGCCCACATCGAAGAACTTGGCCATCTCCAGCAGTTCCGGCTCGGACGGCACGGCAAAATCCCAGTGCGCAAAGGCGCCATTCGCATCGCTGCCGATGTATTGCGCGCCATAGGCCCGGAGCCGCGCGGGCGTATCGTGCTCCGGATCGAAGCTCACACACAGCAGGTGTGTTTTGGCGTAAAGCGAGGGAGTCGCCGCCAGTTGCCGGTCGATGACCGCAAAGTTGTGCGTCACCAGCGGGCAAAAATTCGGCAGCGGACAGCGCGTGTAGATGAAGGTGAGCAGCAACGTCTTGCCGCGGAACTTGGCGAGCTGGATTGTGTGCCCATCCTGGTTGTGCAGCTTGAAATCCGGAACCGCGTCGCCGGGCGTGGGCACGTGATAGAACACCGTGGGCTTGTAGTCCGGCTTGCCCTGTGCGATCACCACAATGTGATCGAGCAAAATGTCCGCATCGGGATTCTGCGAAACCTGCACGTCGGCGGTGATGGTGTCGCCGGGATGAAGCTCGCTCAGGATGCTGGGATCCTTGAGCTTGTAGGGCATGGTCATCGCGTCCATGAAGCCGGGAATGGCCTCATGATCCACTGTGACTTCGCCGGTTGCGGGATTGGTGGAAACCACTTTTCCGCGCAGTTTGTATACCTTGAAGGACGGCGCAGCGGAGCCCTGCGGTTCGGACTTCGGGCTGGAATGGCATCCGGCAACAACGGCAACGGCAAGCAGGGTGCTGGCGAGGAGAATTCGCATCGTTTCTAGTGTACAACTGGTGGACTGACCACCGAAAATGCAGTGGACAGTGGTCAGTGTTCAGTGATCAGTTGTCAGACGTTGGCGGGCCGTTTTTGGCGGCGTGAAAAGGCGGGGCAATCGGGGAAGTATCCTTAGGCATGAGGCTGTCCACAAGGAACTGTGAACTCTGAACTGACCTCCATCGATACGTGGCTACGCGACGGCGGAGTTGTGGTCACCGCCAGCGAACGCGCCGCTCGATCCCTCGTCCTGGCCTTTCATCGCGCCCGCCGCGCAGAAGGGCTGACCGCATGGCCCACGCCAAACATTCAGGACTGGCAAACTTTCGTTCGCAGCGCCTGGGATCAGCGCGTTATCGATGAGCGTTTTCTGGGCGGCCGCATGGTGCTGAGCCCGCTTCAGGAGCAATCGCTGTGGGCGCGCATTGTGGCGAATGCAGCGCCCGAGGCCGTGCAGTTGGCCGGCGCAGGCGATCGCCTGGCCGCGCTGGCAATGGACGCGCACCATCTGCTCTGCGAATATGCCCCGCAGTTTCTCAGAGACAACGCGCGCCTCGGCTGGGATCAGGATGCGGGCGCGTTCAGCGGCTGGCTCACTGCATTCAACGAAATCTGCCGCGAGGGCAAGTTGATCAGCACCGCACGCCTTCCGTTCGAACTCACCGCCTCACTGCAAGCCGATTTCGCGGAGCGCCCGCCGCTTTTGCTTGCCGGATTTGACCGCATTCTGCCCACGCAGCGAGCTTTCTTTGCCGCGTGGGGCGCTGACGATCGCGTGCGCAAGGCTCCGCTCGAAGCCACGGCGGAACAAGTCGAATCTCACGCTGCTGGCGATCCCTCCGCGGAGCTTGCCGCCTGTGCGCTTTGGTGCAAAACCCGGCTCGCCGCCGATCCCCACGCGCGTCTGCTCGTGATTACGCAGGAAGCGCGCAAACGGCGTGGCGAGATTGAGCGCCGGTTACTTCGCTTTCTGAGCGGCGACGAGAGTTCGCCAGACGCCGCAAGTCTCTTTGAGTTTTCGCTCGGGGTTCCATTGAGCCAGGTCGCGCTGGCGCGGGGCGCGCAGTTGCTGCTCCGCTGGCTCAGCGACGCCATTGTCGAAAACGAACTTGATTGGCTTCTGTCAACCGGCCAGATCGCGGCTTCGCCCGACGAATCGCGCGCGCTCACTTCTTTCATGCGCGCGCTGCGCCGCCGCGGATTGCAGCGGCCGAGTTGGACGCTCGCGGCTTTTCTGCGCCAGCGTCCGCACTCCGAGTTGCCTGCCGAATGGGTTGCGCGCATGACGCAAGCCCAGCAACGGTTGCAGGAGTTTGCGCGCCGAACGCAAACCCCGCTCGTTTTGGCCGAGTTTGTGTCGCAGTTGCTTCAAATCGCGGGCTGGCCCGGTGCACGCCCGCTTGCGAGCGCCGAGTTTCAGGCACTCCGCCGCTGGCAACAGACGGTCGATGACTGCGCTTCGCTCGGCTTCGATGGCCGCCACATCGCGTGGAGCGACTTTCTCGCCGTTCTTGATCGCGCAGTGAACGAAACCCTCTTCGCGCCCGAGTCGCAGGACGCGCCGATCCTGATTGCGGGCCCGGCCGAGTCCGCCGGCCTCACCGCTGACGCCATCTGGTTCCTCGGCGCGAGCGAAGAGGCGTGGCCCGCGGCCGGCCCAACGCATCCATTTATTCCACTCGCCGTTCAGCGCGACGCCGGAATGCCGCATGCCTCGCCGAAACTCGATTGGGACGTGGCCAATGCCATGACGCGCCGCCTGATCGCCTCCGCGCCCGAGGTTCACTTCAGTTACGCGCGGCAGAGTGAAGGGATCGAAGCGCGTCCGTCGCGGCTGATCGAGCAACTCGCTGGCCAACCGCAGTCGTTGCCAACCGACCTCGCCGCTCCCGCATTGCCCGGCGCACTCACGGTTGCGTTCGACGACACAACGCAGCTTCCCTACCCTCTTCGCGAGGTATCCGGTGGTTCCAGCGTTCTCACCACCCAGTCGCGATGCGCCTTCCAGGCCTTCGCTTCGGCGCGTCTCGACGCGAAGAAGTGGGACGCGGCGGAAGCCGGCTTGACTGCTTTGGAGCGCGGCCTTCTGCTGCATGAAGTGCTCCACTCTATCTGGGCCGGCGCTCCGAACGGCGTCCGCACCCATGCGGAACTTGCGGCTCTCACCGATCTCTCCGCGTTTGTCGATGATCACGTGCGCCGCGTGCTGCGCGAGAAGATGCCTGCCCGCGCACGCGAACAGATGCCGCAGAGGTACCTTGACCTGGAAGGCCAGCGTCTTGTCGAGCTGATCACGGAGTGGCTGCGCTTTGAGCAAAGCCGCCAGCCGTTCAGCGTGATTGAAACCGAGAAGAGGACCAGCGTCTCCATTGCGGGCTTGCCGCTCCATCTTCGTCTGGATCGCGTGGACCGCTTGAACGACGGATCGCTGCTTGTCATCGACTACAAAACCGGTGACGCGAAGGCAAAATCCTGGGACCTGCCGCGCCCCGATGACGTGCAATTGCCTCTTTACGCCGGATTCGCGCTGGAACATGAAGAGGGCGAGGTCGGCGGCCTGGTCTTCGCCAAACTTCGTGCAGGAGAGAACGGTTTCGAGGGCCGCGTGAAAGCGGCGAGGCAAACTGTGAAGGCGGGCCTGAGCGGCAACTCCAATTTGGTGCGCAAGCCTCTTACGCAGCAAGACATGACTGCATGGCGCAGCGAGATCAACTTGCTCGCGAAGGCATTTCTTGCCGGGCGCGCTGACGTGAATCCCCGCGAGTATCCCGAGACCTGCAAGAACTGCGGACTGCAGGCGATCTGCCGCATTCAGGAGATTCAGGACGGCGCAGGATCGGGCGATGACTCTGACGGCGAGGAGGCTGCCGGTGAGTAAGAGCCAGACAAACACGCCGCCCGATCAGGCGCAGCGCGAGAAGGCAATCGACCCGGCGCGCTCGATTCTCGTGAAGGCTCCTGCCGGCTCAGGCAAAACCACTCTGCTCGCCGAGCGATTCCTGCGCTTGCTTGCCGAGGTGGAAGAGCCGGGCCAGGTAGTGGCAATCACCTTCACAAATGCCGCCGCCGCCGAGATGCGCAATCGCATTCTCGATGAGCTTCGCAAGGACGACCCCAGCCCGCTGGCGCGGCGCGCTCTCGAGCACTCGCAACGACTCAGCTGGAACCTCCTCGATCTGCCTGCGCAACTGCGCATCTCCACCATTGACTCCTTCTGCCGCGATCTCGCGTTGCAGCAGCCGCTCATCTCAGGCCTCGGTGGCAGCCTGGAGATCGCGGAGCAGCCCACCGAGCTCTACCGTCGCGCGGCTCGCCGCACGCTTGAGGAAATTGGCAACGCCGGCTCACCCGCCGGCCTGGCTGCTGAAACGCTCCTGCTGTGGCGCGACAACAACTGGAAGGAGATGGAGGAGTTGCTGGTAAATATGCTCGGCGAGCGCGACCGCTGGATGCATGCCTTTGTTTTGACAGGCGGCCAGAACTGGGATGAGCTGCGCGAGCGCCTGGAGATGTCGCTCATGCGTGCGGCGACGGATGCGCCCGAGTGCAGATACACGGAAAAGGAATGGGAGATCGTGCGCGCCTGCTTCACATTGCTTCGCCGCGCCGCCGCGTATCTGCGCATCACCTTTGCCGAGGCAGGCGTGGTCGACTTCATCGAAGTCGCGCAAATTGCCCTCCATGTGCTCAGAGGCGAAGATGGCCAGCCAACTGAAGCCGCAATCGCCGTTGCCGATCGTATCCGCCATCTGCTCGTTGACGAATTTCAGGACACAAGCCGCCGCCAGCACGAGTTGCTTGGCCGCCTGATTGCCGCGTGGCCCCAGCCCGAAGGCCGCACCTGCTTCGTGGTTGGCGACCCGATGCAGTCTATCTACTTCTTTCGCGGCGCCGACGCGGAACTCTTTCCGCGCGTCGAAAACATCGGGCTCGATATCCCGAACGAATTGGCGCTACACTTCGATTCCGTGCAGCTCACAGCCAACTTTCGCACTGCTCCGCCGCTCGTTGAACGCTTGAATGAAATTTTTGCCGAGGTCTTCGCTGTCGACGATGGAAGCGGCATCGAGTTTGCGCGAGCGTTGCCGGCCCGCGAAGATTCCGCACAACCCGGCCCGCATCCTGTTGCGGATTCGCTACCGGGCATGTCATTGCATCTCGAATTCATTCCGCAAAACCTGCGCGCGAATGCGCGTGGCTACACGCGCGAACGGAAGGCGGAGATTCAGGCACAGCGCGATGCCGCAACTCAAAAACAAACAGAAGAAATCGCCGCTCTGATCCGGAGCCACTTGCCGCGGATGGAAATGGCTCGCGCCGCCAACGACAAATACCGCATCGCTGTGCTTGGCCGCGCGCGCAAAGCCCTTGTGCCCGTTGCGCAGGCGCTGCGTGAAGCGGAGATTCCCTTTCGCGCCATCGAACTCGAGCCGTTGCAGGATCGCCCCGAGATCATCGATGCTCTGGCGCTGGCCCGTGCGCTTCTCAATCCCCAGGACCGCGTGGCCTGGCTGGGCGTCTTACGCGCGCCTTGGTGCGGACTTTCGCTCGCCGATTTGCACGCTTTGACGAGTGCCGATGACGAGCAACTGAAGTCTCGCCCGGTGCCGGAACTGCTCGCCGAACGCACGACGCTTCTGTCTGGCGAGGGCCGTGCAGCCGTGCAACGCGTGCTGCACGCCATCGAATACGCCGAACGTCTGCGTTCGACGCGGCCCACGGCCTCGATTGGGACTTGGCTCGAGCGGGTCTGGCTGTGTTTGGGCGGAGCGCAGTGTGTGGACGCAGCGGCGCGCGCCAATCTCGACCTGCTCTGGCGTTGTCTCGACGATTTGCCGCAGGGTGAGCCCGACCTTCTCGGCCCAGCTCTCGATGCGGCCCTCAATAAACTTAACGCGCAACCTGATCCATCTGCCAGCAGCGACTGCGGCGTGCAGTTGATGACCATCCACAAATCGAAGGGGCTTGAATTTGAGGTCGTGATTGTGCCCGACTTGCATGCCAACGCGGGCCGCGGCGGCCGGAAACTGCTTTCCTGGCTGGAGCGCGGCCTCGCGCCGGACGCTGACGCCTTCGACGAGGACAGCGCCGGCGCGATTACCGAATTTCTTGTCGCGCCGCTCCAACCGAAGGGTGCGGAAAGCGGTTCGGCAAAGTCTCTGGTCGATAAGGCCCGCCGCGAACGCGAGTCGCAGGAGACGCGCCGGCTGCTCTACGTGGCCGCCACGCGCGCCCGCGATGAACTGCATCTGTTCGCACGCCCGGAGTTCAAAACGGCGGACGATCAATCCCTCGCTTTGGTCCCGCCAACGAGCAGTTTGCTTGCGACTGCATGGCCCGGTTTACGCGAAGAAGTGCACCGCAGTTTCGAGGAGTGGTGCGCCGATCAATCTGCTCAAGCCGCACAAACTGACGAGTCGCACACGATCGAATCCCTCGCTGCCTCGGCAGAGAAAGTGCTCGCGATGCCTGCGCCGCCGGATGCATCCGCGCCGACGTTCACACCGTTGCGCCGCCTGCCGCCGAGCTACCGTCCTGCGACTGCCGAATTCCCATCCGCAACCGAAGAGCTGCTGGTCGGTGCAGGCGGCTTTTACGAGCGTCACGAGGGCGGCCTGCTTTCACGCGCGCTCGGCAAAGCCGTTCACGAGTTGTTTCAGCGTCTAGCACAACTTCTCGTCAGCGAGACAAGTGAGATTGCTCGCCAGAAGCTCGCCAGCCTGCAGCCGCACATCGCCGCAAGCCTCCGCGCCGCCGGCAACGACGCCTCTCAGGCCGACCGCATCGCCGCACAGGCGCTGGAGATCGTTCTCCGCGCCGCAAACGACCCGCAGGCGCAATGGATTCTCGCGCCGCACAGCGATGCCGCGAGCGAAACGAGATGGACGGGAGTCGTCGCCGGCGAACTGCGCACCGTGCAGGTCGATCGCGTCTTCCGCGCCGGGCCGACTCCGCAATCCACGGGCGACAACTCCACCTGGTGGATCGTTGACTACAAGACGGCGGATTACAAGACCGCGGATTATAAAACCGCGCAAGGGGGCGGCCTCGATCCGAAGGCAGCGCTGACCGAACTACGCCGCGCCTTCGCGCCGCAGATCGAGGCCTACGCAAAAGTTCTGCGCAACCTGCACGGCGCAGACGCGCCTCTACGTGGCGGACTGTATTATCCGCGCATGGCGCTGTTCGATTGGTGGGAGTTGTAGGAACAAGCGGAGTTGGCGTAGTTAGCGGAGCTGGCGGAGCCGGCAAATCTAACTCGCAGGTCTTATGCCTTGCAGAGTTCCTCCGCAAACACATCGCGTGCGGCAAAAATCAGCCGCTCGGCATTGCGTAGCACCAGCGCGTACCCAAAGATCGCAGCGACGGCAAGCGGGCCGAAGATCCACGCGGCCAGCCACGGCACCCTGAAATAACTCGACGCGATGGCCACGGGAATCTGCAACAACATGCTTCCGAACAAAACCGCGAGAACCAGCAACGCGCTGGTGCGATTCGCGGGCGCGGCAGTACGCAACTGGCGCGTCTGCCCAGGAACAAAATAACGCGGCGCCTGGATCGACCGCACTGTTCCGATGGCCAGATTCATGGCCACGACGAAGACCGTCCACAACACCGTGGAGATTTGCACAGAAACCGGAATGGGCGCTTTCGCCAGCACGCAAATGATCGTCCACGCAAGCCCTGTCTCCACGACGATCAGAGCGAGGCTCAGCAGATTCTTGGCCACGACCACGTCGCGCATACGCACAGGAGCAAGCAAATAGACCTGCACGCCACGACCGTCTGCTCCGAATACGTTGTAGAGCGAGCCGAGAGGGCCTATGAGAACGTAGGCCATCGCCGCAGGAAGAAAATACTTCGAAGAGATGGCAGACAGTGCCCTGTTCATGCTGAAAATGACCACGAATATCAACGGCGTAAGCAATCCGATCAACTGCGTGCCGTTGCTGCGCAGAATCAGCCAGTCTTTGCGCAGGCACGCGGCCACAATCGGCGAAACAATCGTGCCGGAGGCTGCGGGCGCGGACGGTGCGGCGGGCTGCGCAGCCGGCGCCTTTACGCGCGGCGCCGATTCCACTTGTCCGCGTCGGTTCTCGCCCTCACTCAGGTACTCACCAAGAAACTGTTTGCGCAGCCGGATGGCAAAGACCGCGGCGAACAGTGCGGTGCTCGCCAGCAAACCTGCAAACTGCGCGACCGCGGCCAGGGGATGCTTGACGAGCAGAATCGCCTGCGCCGCAAATCCCGACGGCAACCAGTTGAGATACGATCCGGAGCTGTGCAGGACGGCGAGCAGCCAACTGCTGCGGGCGCCGGGCGCGCGCATTGGGGTCCGCTGCAGATTCACAAACTGAATGCTGATGGCAAACAGCGCCATCAACATGCTGAAAATCTCGCGGAAGCGGCGGTTCGCCAACCAGCGCTCCATCCATGCGCCGATCATGCGCGTGAGATAAACATTCATCAGTGCGTAGACCGCCAGCACCACCAGCGCGGGCAACGCCAGCGACGCATTGGCCACGCCGATTCCTACCGCGGCGGCCAGCAGAGCCAGGCAACCCACGATGGTGCTGGGCGTCATCAGGCCCAGGAGCGAACGCAACACAAAATAGCGGCCGAAGCGCAGAGGAAAGCGCACCAGCGACGCGGGATCGAAACTGGGCATCGCGGCCGCGATGCTAAGGCCGTTAATGCTGACAAACTGCCAGAGCAAAGTGATGCCCAGCAGCAGCGACGCGAGACTGCGCGGATGACCTTCCGCAATGGCCATCCACGCAAGGAATCCGCTGCCCGCAACCGGCCCGACCACGATCAGCGCAAGCATGGGCCAGACGATCAAGCGCAGGAGAATGCCAAACACCAGTCCAACTAATTGGCGCGTGCCCTTGGGCCGCTTGCGAAACATGCCGTTGACAAAGATGCGCCAGCGCAGCCACGCGACGGCCAGCAACTGCGCGCTCGCCGGGATAGGCGGCAAGGAGCCAGCAACACTCTCCGAGCCCATCAGCTCAGCCATGAGAGTTCCTGCTCGGGCGCTGTCGCGGCGGGATTGCCTTCGCGATCCGTGCCCACAATTTCAAGGAAGATTTGCTCCAGGCTGCGCTTCTCTGCGCCAGGCTGCGCGACACCCTCCTGGGTTCCTGCTTGCCCGGCACGCCAGGCTCCGGCGCGCAACTCATCGAGCGAGCCCTGCGCTACCAGTCGTCCGCGATGAATAATCGCGATGTGCGTGCACAGCCGTTCCACAATCTCCAGCACGTGCGAGGTGAGGAAGATAGTCGCGCCGCGTGCGATCATGCGCTGCAGCATGGCTTTCAGTGTGCCCGCGGCCACTGCGTCCACACCCTCAAACGGCTCGTCGAGAAATAGCACTTTTGGCCCGTGAATCACCGCGGCTGCGAGAGCCAGCTTCTTCTGCATGCCATGCGAGAAATCGGTGATCAGCTTCTTCTGCTCGTTGGCCAGTTGCATGAACTCCAGCAGCTCTCGCGTGCGATTGAGCGTCGTGGCGCGGTCCAGGCCATACATGCGCCCCACAAACTGCAGGAATTCGTTGGCGGTCAAGCGGCCGAAGAGCGCCATGCCCTCCGGCACTACGCCGATCTGCCGTTTGATCTCTGCCGAGTTGGCCAGCAGGTCCTCGCCGAGGATGCGGATGCTGCCCGCGGTCGGCGCCAACAGGCCGGTCAACATCTTGATGGTGGTCGACTTGCCCGCCCCGTTGGGGCCGAGAAACCCGAAGAACTGCCCGGCGTCTACGCGCAGGTTCACATTATCGACGGCGGTAAAGTCGCCAAAGCGGCGGGTAAGCGCAGTGGTATCGATGGCGGGCGTGGTCATGGCTTTTCCAGCTTGCAACCACGATACACGTTGCCCCCGCGGCTTCTCAAAAAAATCGCGCAACGCACAGTGCTCGCCTGCCCGGACTTTGCTTCATGCAGGTTTACGCCCGTGGTTCTTCGTACCACTTCGCGCAATCACTGAAATCGATATTCGATATTCTCTTTATAGTTGGTTGGATTTTACCCTTCACCCCAGGAGGCACGATATATGGCAAAGTCCACGAAGAAACCAGGCGCCGCGACCAAGGCTGCGGCAAAACCACGCAAGCCCGCCGCAAAAAAGACCGGCGTTCTCGCAAAGGTGACGCCGATTTCGATTTCGCCCGAGAAGGTAGCCGAGCTCGCGCACCGCTTCTGGGCCGAGCGCGGCGGCGCGCACGGACACCACGAAGACGATTGGTTCCGCGCCGAGCAGGAGCTGCGCGCGAAAGCGTCCTAGCCGCAGCCGTCGCAACCACCGCAGCGCCCTTCTGCGCGTGAAATGCTTTCTATTGCGTTGATCCTGTGAGAACCTGCGTTACTGCAGATTCGCCATCAGGGCTTCGAGCGCCGACTTCGGCGGACGCGTCAACGACTCCGGTAGCGTGGCCAGCGGCTCGTCCACTATGTTTAGTTGATCGATGAACGTCGGCTTCTGCGTATCTATATAGAAGACGCCGGTAAGGACTTCGTCCTTTTCCTGCGCCTCCATCAGCGTACGCACCGCGTTGGCTTTGTCGGTGGGGTCGTAGTCCTCGAGCAGCTTGCGCAGGTGGAGCTGCGAGCCGTCGTGCATTTCCACGTCGTAGACCTCGCCCGAATCGTAATCCACCTCGATGTCGTCGAAACTAGCGACAAAACCCACCTCGTTGATGGGTTCGTCGTGGTCCTGCAGGAACTTGTAGCTCTTGGTCGAGCCCTCGTGGTCGTTGAACGTGACACAGGGGCTGATCACGTCGAGCATCACAGTTCCCTGGTGCGCAATCGCGGCCTTCAGCATTGACAGCAGTTGCTTCTTGTCGCCGGAGAACGAGCGGCCCACGAAGGTCGCACCCAGTTGAATGGCGAGAGCGCAGGTATCGATAGGCTGAAGATCGTTGATCACGCCGGTCTTCAGTTTGGATCCGATGTCGGCCGTGGCTGAGAACTGGCCCTTGGTCAGTCCGTAGACGCCGTTGTCTTCAATGATGTAAATCATCGGCAGGTTGCGCCGCATCAGGTGCACAAACTGACCCATGCCGATCGATGCCGAGTCGCCATCGCCGGAAACGCCCAGGACCTTCATGGTGCTGTTGGCCAGCACGGCGCCGGTACTCACGCTCGGCATGCGCCCGTGCACACTGTTGAAGCTGAAGGAGCGGCTCATGAAGTAGGCCGGGCTCTTCGACGAGCAGCCGATGCCACTCATCTTCATCACCCGCTCCGGCTCGACGCCCATCTCGAACATGGCGTCGATAATGCGCTCGGAGATGGCGTTATGGCCACAGCCGGCGCAGAGCGTCGACTTGCCGCCGCGATACTCCACGATCGGCAGCCCAATATGATTCAGTTTCGGGCCCGCGGCCCCATTGGCAGTTGCGGTGGCCATTACAAGCCCTCCTTGGTCGCAAACTCTTCGCTGATGCTGCGCGCGTCGATGGGCAACCCGTTGTAGTGCAGAATGCTGCGCAGCTTCGCTACCTGCTCGCCGGGAAGATCCAGCTTGAGCAGGCTCGCCATCTGCGCGTCGCGGTTCTGTTCCACCACGTACACGCGCTCCCACGCTCTGGCCGTGCTCCTTCTCGATCTGATCGAGGCTCTCGCGCATGGCGAAGTCGGTGGAACCAAAGGCCAGGAAGCCAATCTTCGACTTGCCGTTGCGGTACGCCACGGGCGCGGGAGCCATAGTGCGCGCATTTTCGAACTTTCGCGCCAGCCGCTCCATCACGGCCTGGTATTCCTCCGGCCGCTCGGTGTAGGCCGCCCCGTCATTGTGTCCCGAGCCGCGCGTAAAGTACGCCGCCTTGGGATGCATGGTGCCGGGAAGCGTGCGCCAGCCGATGGCGTCGCCGTCCACGTCGCGGTAGCGCGCGAAGCTGCCGAGCTTGGTGAGTTCCTCGGCCGTGAGAACCTTGCCGCGGTCAAGCGGCCTCTCAGGATACGCAAACTGCTCCGACATCCAGTTATTCATGCCCAGGTCGAGATCGGTGAGCACGAACACCGGCGTCTGCATGCGCTCCGCCAGGTCGAAGGCCGCGTAGCCAAACTCGAAGCACTCCTTCACGCTGCCCGGCAGCAGAATAGGATGCCTGGTATCGCCATGCGAAAGAAACGCCGTCGAAAGCAGATCGGACTGTTGCGTGCGCGTAGGCATGCCCGTGGAAGGCCCGGTGCGCTGCACATCGAAGATCACGCCGGGAATCTCGGCGTAGTAACCGAGTCCGGAAAACTCCGCCATCAGCGAGATGCCCGGTCCCGAGGTCGAAGTCATGGACCGCGCGCCGGCCCAGCCCGCGCCCAGCACCATGCCAATAGCCGCCAGTTCGTCCTCGGCCTGCACCACGGCAAACGTGGCCTTGCCCTCCGGCGTTACGCGAAACTTCTTCAGCAGATCCGTCGTGGCCTCAATCAGCGAAGTCGACGGCGTAATCGGGTACCAAGCCACCACGGTCACGCCCGCGAATACCGCACCCATGCCGCAGGCCGCATTGCCATCGATGATGATCTTGCCCGCGGTCTGGTTCATCGGCTCGATGAAGTACGGGTCTTGCTTGGTGAAGTTGGTCCGCGCATACTCGTAGCCGGTTTCGACAGCGCCGAAGTTCAGCTCGAAGACCTTCTGCTTCTTGGCAAACTGCTTCTGCACGCACTTTTCCACCACGCCCAGATCGAGGTGGAGCAGTTGCGCCACCACGCCCACGTACACCATGTTCTTGACCAGCTTGCGTAGTTTGGCCTCGGGACACAGCGCCGCGGTGAGCTTGTCAAACGGAACCGGGTAGAGGACCACGTCGTCGCGGTATTGCTTGAGGTCCAGATATTCCTCGTAAATCGCCACGCCGCCGGCGGGCAGCGCCAGAACGTCCTCGCGCGCCGTCCCGGGGTTCAGTGCCACCAGCACCTCGGACTCGCGCTTGCGCGCCACATAACCATCTTTGCTGGCGCGGATCGTGAACCACGTGGGCAATCCTGCGATGTTCGACGGGAACAGGTTCTTGCCGCTCACAGGAACGCCCATGCCGAAGATGCTCTTGAGCAGCACGCTGTTGGCGGACTGCGACCCCGATCCGTTCACCGTGGCTACATTGACGGTGAAGTCGTTGACGATACGCGGACGCGCACTGCTTTCGCCCTGCTCTTGACCGAGGGCCAGGTTTCCAGTCGCCATGTGGCGGGATTCCCTTCCGAAAAATCTTGGGAGCGCCTCACGGCGCCGAAGCACCCTCTAGAGGATGCCGGACAGATTCGCTCCAATATGTGATTATAGTCACTTCTGGGCATGGGCGTCCCAAAGTGCGCCCTATTGGTAACCCCTTTGTTTCTGGCGCGGACCGGCCCACCCATTTTGACATTTACGGCAAACATCGATCTGTTTTCAAGCCATTACGGCCGCACCTATCAGCCCGCAGCGAACAGCTGTCTCCGCGCATCGCGCCGCCAACGCACCAGCAGCGCCAGCGCAATCAACACCAGCGCCAGAGTCAAACCGATCCAAAGCCCGTAGATTCCCCACTTCAATCCAAAGCATAGAGAAAATCCGAGCGGCAGGCCCAGCACCCAGTAACCCACCAAATTGGCCCACATCGGCGCGTGCGTCTCGCCGAGTCCACGCAGTGCGCCCGTCGACACGGTCTGGATGCCGTCGAAGACCTCGAAACACGCCACAATGCCCAGCAGTCCCGGCCCCACGGCCAACACGCGCGGATCGCGAGAGAATAATTCGATGAGCGGCCTGGGCCACAGCAGAAAGGCGAGCGCCGCCAGCAGCATGAAGCTCGTTCCCAACGCGAGCGCCATCCATCCCGCGCGCCGCGCCCGTGCCGCATCGCCCGCGCCCACCGCATGGCCCACGCTTACCGCGGCTGCTGCTGAAATCCCCAGCGGCACCATGTAGGTGACGCTCGCGTAGTTCAGCACAATCTGGTGCGTGGCCAGCGCCACCGGCGTCAGATAGCCGGCCGAAAATGTGGCCAGATTCCACGCGCCCACCTCAAGCAGAATCTGCCCTGCCGCCGGCGCGCCCAGCCGCAACAATCTTTTGATCCGCGCGGCCTGCGGCCGAGCCCAGTGATGGAACAGCGGATGCCCGCGTCCGCGCTCGTAACGCCACGCAAAGCCCAGCAGCGCCACGGCCATGGTGACGCGCGCAAATGCAGTCGAAATCGCCGACCCATTCACTCCCAGCGCCGGCAATCCCAGCTTGCCGTAGATCAGCACCCAGTTTCCGAACCAGTTGACCAGGTTGGCCAGCACATAGGTAACGGTAATGACGCGCACCTGGCCCACTCCCTGCAGGTAACGCCGCGTGGCCCCATAAAGCAGCAGCGGCAGCGTGCCCCAGTTGAGCAGGCGCAAATATTCGCTCGCCGGCCCGGCCACTTCCGCCGCAATGCCGAAGTGCGCGAAGCCCAGACTCGCCAGCCAGATTCCCGCCATGATGGGCACAGCGGCGATGCACGCCAGATATACGCCCTGCGCCAGCCAGCGATGGCACTCGTCGTGGTCCTTGCGTCCGTAAGCCTGCGCCACCAGCGTATCCAGCCCCAGCATCAACCCCACGCCAAAAATCGAAGGCGTATAACAGATGGCATTGCCCAGGGCTACGGCGCCGATCGCGGCCGGACCCAGGCGCCCCACCATGATGGTGTCCACGACGCCCATCGCCATCCAGCCCAGCTCGCTCAGCACCACAGGCACAGCAAGCGTCACCATGGCGCGGAGCTCCTGGCTCAAATTTGCCCGCTTCTGTTCCACTTCTTCACTCTAATTGCCGGCCGTGCTTGCCATCCTGAGCGTTCATGGGACTCCGCCCCGGCAGGCGGCCCCGGTCCCGGTGGAACAAACTGAGTTCTTCCGCAAAGGATGGGTGCCCCATGCTGCGGACGAGCCGCAGGTTACATAGAATGAACACCATAAGAAACACGCGCAAGTCTTTGTGCTAGTTTCGTGCTACACAAAAAGGCAACTTCGTTGAGTAGGAAGTATCTATCGAGTCGCCCAATTGACCAGGCCCCCTTCGATAAGCACCTCGTCCCCGTACCCAACAACTGAGAGCTGAAGCTGCCACAACACGACTCCCGACAGATGGCATTAAAATAGGCTGATCGATGATGACTCCCAGTTCCGCTAAATTCTTTCTGGCCTCGGTCCTGTTGTGCTCAAACGGGCTGTCACAGAGTGTCTGCGGCGTCAGGGCCAGCCAGCCATGTTTTGCCGAAGACGATAAGGCTTTCTCCAAGGCAAAGCCTCTCTCAAGACAAATCATTCAGGTGATGCTGAGGACATCGATGAGAGAATCTGACGTCGCGGATTTGCTCCAAATTACAAACCAACCAGAAGCGCCCGGCTCGCTGTTCAAGGCCATTCCTGTGCGACTGAGCGAAGCCAATACAAAGTGGCTGCTGGCCGTAGGTACGGCACCGCCCACTACGGGAGCCGACAACGGGCACTTTTGGCTGGTGGACCTATCTAAGTCCAAGCCCCGCGCCGTATTGCTTGCGCCTGCGAATTACGTGGATCTTCTGGACTCGAAGCATAACAGGTACAGAGATATCGAGACGGAGTGGTGTTCGCCGAACGAATGCATCTACGTGAAATACCGGTATGCGCGAGGGAGATATCGCAAGTTTCAAGTGATCGACAAAGTCAATGTAGAACGATGAGGTACTCACCGGAGGCGGCTACTGGGAACCGCTGATTGGCAGCGCCAAATCACCGCTCCCCACCACTCGACCATCTCAAGTATCGCAACATCGCAAACCAACCCACCTCCCAAAACTGGTTTTCGAGCTTACCGCGAATCCAGTCGAAGGCCAGTCCGAGGATTTTGTGCTAATTTGTGCTACTACCGTGGTCTCTAGGGAGTTCTTGGAGATCTAGGAGATTGCAGAATCTGTAACTCACGTGTTATCAATACGCCCCATTGTCGGTGCCCCACTATTGGACGGATTGAAAACACCTAACTTGTTGGTTCCACAATAGCGCAAAAGCTGGAGAAAGCGCACAAGTGGGAAGCTGTGCCTCAATTTGCCACAAAAATCTTAGTCGCTGCCGCGCCGGTCCTTCGCCTGCGATCCCTGTGCAGTATGATGGCTCCAATCCTCAAGGAGCGAAGAAAGAATGAAGAGTAAGCTGCACGGCTGCCTGGTGTGGATTATCGTCTGTTTGCCTCTCCTGCATTGCCACTCGTTCGCACAAAGCACTCGCGCCGGCGCAAAAGAGGATATGTTTACGGCAGCGTTGAAGGGCGATCTCGCCGGCGTCAATGAGTTGCTCGCTGGCGGCGCAGACGTCAATGAGGCAAAGGGGCACGGTGAGACTGCGTTGATGGCGGCGTCTTCCGGCGGGCACCTCGATGTAGTGAAGCTGCTCCTTGCAAAGGGCGCGAGGATTGGCGCCAAGACGACGGATGGCTGGGACGCACTATTGGAGGCGTCACAGGAAGGCCACGTCGCGGTCGTGAGGGAATTGCTGGCTAACGGCGCCAAAGTGGACGACCGTGACGATGACGGTGAAACGCCGTTGGCGGCTGCCACAGGTGAGGGGAAGATCGACGCAATGCGCGTTCTAATTGCGGACGGTGCAGACGTCAGGGCCGAAGATAAAGACGGTTTCACTGCCTTGAATTTGGCATCTCAGCATGGCATATTCGACGCTGTACAGCTCCTGATAGAAAAGGGGGCGGATGTCAACCATAAGACCCACGGCGGGGGAACCGGATTAATGGTGGCCTCACTCCTAGGTCATTCCGATGTGGTGCAACTTTTGCTATCAAAGGGCGCGGACATCAACGCGAAAGATGACAATGGTTGGACTGCATTGATGGAAGCCACTGCCTCCTCGCCTCACCCAAAGGTCGTCGAGGCGTTACTTTCTAAAGGTGCAGATGTCAACGCAAGAAATAGCAAAGGAGAGACCGCCCTAATGTGGGCCTGTCAGATTGGCCCGTCACAAGATGTTATACGAGCGTTGATTGCTAAGGGAACCGACGTCAATGCGAGAACAAACGATGGAAAATCCGCATTGGATTTTGCGAGAGCCGGGGGCTGGGACGAAGTCGTAGCCATATTGGTGCAGGCAGGCGCAAAATAGAGTCATTCCGCAGCCTTGATGCTTTGTATTTCTCGGTTCCGGGATGACAGTCTCTTGCTCGCAAGGCACTTCATGCTAGGCACAGAATTGCCACAAAAACTTAAGCATGATTTGTAGCGCGCTCATCTTATTGGGCCTGGAGCGCTATCGAGACGTGGGTGCCCCAGGTCCCTCGCATTTGGGGACCGGGGATGTCTATCTGGGCTTGCGATTCAGCATCCACTCGGATCGCTGGCGGGTGTCCCAAGTCTTGAAAAATGCTGATCGATCCACAACATGAGGGTGGCCCAGGTCTCGAATCCGAGCCCTGGGAAGGCAAAAACGCCTCAGTCGCCGGGGCGACTCCCCTGAAGTTGGCCAGGCTCCGCCGATCGGCTTGCGCATGACTCTGGATTCAGGACTCAAGCCCAAAGCGCATCTCGAAGCGGGCTTCCCTGCTTTCCTGTCAAGTCCGCACCCCTCAGCTAGCACATCCCGAAGTCCGCCTAACCCGCTGATCCCAAACCTGATCTCGCGCACAGAATTTTCCTGCCGAGCCGTTCCGGTTATTTCCTCGTTTGGCGCATGCTGGTTCTAGTAGCAGAAAAGTAGCCTCTCGATGCGGCGGACGTTGGCGCGGCGGATATTGGTCCGCCGCGTTCGCATTTTGGGACAAAAATTCCTCGACGTGAAGCGGGGCGTATCCGAACCCTTTTGCCACGAGGATTTTCGCTCCATCCACGTCAATCGAGAGACATTGTCGCGATGCCGCGGCGCATCCGGCCGCGTTTGAGGGCTTTGCGTGAAAAATCCGGGAGGGGGTAGGGGGATGGGGGATAGGTACGGACCGGGGACATAGCTGACATATTGAACCGGGGACATACCTGACACTGCGACGGGGCGGTGGTGAGGATTTACAAGCTCATCATGGCCTGGAAAACGAGCAGTGTGATGGACGAGA
>JBEKIE010000092.1:0-12822 GCA_050011915.1 Occallatibacter sp. | reverse complement strand
AAAAAGGGCGCCATCAGGTCCGGTCCCAGCGAGCAATTCAATCCCACGGCCAGAGGCTTGGCGTGCTCCACCGCGTTCCAGAAAGCCTCTATCGTCTGCGCCGAGATCATGGTCTCGCCACCGCGCCCCACTGCCGCCGAAATGATCACCGGCAGCTCCCGGCCCTCGGCATCGAATACCTCACGAATCGCCACCAGCGCCGCTTTCGCGTTCAACGTATCGAAGATCGTCTCCACGAGTAATAGATCAGCACCGCCCGCAATCAGCGCCCGCGCTTGCTCGGCATACGCCTCTTTCACCTGGTCGAACGTCACCACGCGAAATCCCGGATCGTCGGCATCCGGCGAGTTTGAGAGCGACACCGTCAGCGGCCCCAGCGCGCCGGCCACGAACCTCTGCCGCCCGGTCGCGTTGGCCACGCGATCCGCCCACTCCCGCGCAGTCCGCGCCGATTGCTCATTGATCTCCCACGCCAGGCTCTTCAGAAACGGGTCATCAATCACTTTCTGATAAAAATCCGGATCCTTGCGTCCTCCCCGCTCGCGCGGATCGTCCACAAAAAACTCGCTCTGCGCAATGCTGGTGGCCCCAAAGGTGTTGGTCTCGATCATGTCGGCCCCGGCCTCAAGAAACCGGCGATGAATATCGCCGATCAGTTGCGGCCGCGTCAGCGTAAACAGGTCGCCGTTATTCAGAAGGTCTTTCTTCGCGTCTTTAAATCGCTCCCCGCGAATGTCCGCCTCTTTCATCCCGTAGGCGCGAATAGTCGTCCCCGTCGCGCCATCCATGATGGCAATGCGGCTTTTGAGGATCCTTCCCAGTGGATGAATTGGCGCTTTAGTCATTTCTTCCCCATGGTTTACGGCCTTCTCTTAAAGCATATCGAAACCGTCAACCCCTCCCGAACCAATTCGCGCTGAACGGCGGCTTCCCGTCCCGAACGGCCACAACTCCTGCTCGAACGGCAAGCGCTCAAAAACGCCTGGATTTACTTGGAGACGCGACCGAATGCCGGCCGCAGCGATCGCCCAATTAAACTGGAATCAATGTTCAAGAGTCTCTTTGGCAAATCCGAACCCGAATCATCCGGTCCAAAGCCAGAAAAATTCTTCGACCGCATGCGCCAGGCGGTCTCGCGAACGCGAGAGAACTTCTCTCAAAAAATCGCCGATCTCGCCGCCCTCACCCGCACCGTGGACGAAAGCGCTCTCGATGATCTCGAAGCTGCGCTGCTCACGAGCGACCTCGGCGTCCCAACCACCACCGCCATCCTCGACGCGCTCCGCGACCGCGCCCGCCACCAGGCCATCGAGGGCGGCGCAGAACTCCGCCAGCTACTGAAGGAGCAATTAATCGTCATCCTCCGTGCTCCGCAAGGCGCGGCTGCTGCACCGCAGGCGCCGCCGAAGGTCACTTTCCTCGTGGGCGTCAACGGTACCGGCAAAACCACCTCCAGCGGCAAGCTCGCCGCCTGGTCTCGCGCGCAAGGGCACTCCGTGCTTTTGTGCGCCGCCGACACATTCCGCGCCGCAGCGATTGAACAGTTGGAAGTCTGGGCCGCGCGTTCCGGCGTGGAGATAATCAAGACCAAACAGGGCGGCGATCCCGCGGCCGTCCTCTACGACGCCATCTCCGCGGCCAAGGCGCGCCACATCGACGAGCTCTATGTCGACACCGCCGGCCGCCTCCATACCAAGTCCGGCCTCATGGACGAGCTTGATAAGATGCGCCGGACTGCCGCGCGCCTCGTCTTCGGCGCGCCCCACGAAGTCCTCCTCGTCATGGACGCAACCACAGGACAAAACGGCCTGCAGCAGGCCCGCCAGTTCACGCAATCCGCTGGCGTCACCGGCATTCTGCTGACTAAATTGGATGGAACCGCCAAGGGCGGCATCGCCGTCGCCATCGCCCGCGAACTGAATCTCCCTGTCCGCTACGTCGGCGTCGGCGAAAAAATGACCGACCTGCTGGAATTCTCTCCGGAAGAGTTTGTCGATTCGCTGCTGGAGTGATATTGGCGAACAAGGACCGTGCCGATTCTCCGTGATGGGTTCGGCCGCTCTCCTCTTAGAGACGCGAACAAGGATCAACTCAGCCGGAGCATTCCTTGGAGTGTGGGTTTTACTTCTTTCCACGCGGAAAGCCAAACCAATCGCACTCCCAGATGAGCTACTAATGCCTCAGTCCACCTGTCGATTGGACCTGATCCAGAAGACACATTGATCCAGTAATGTTGAGTGCTCTCCCTGATCATTGGCTTGCGAGATTTGATCTCACGAAGGCGCTGCTCGTGAATCCAGGCCAACCACCGTCTCATGTTGGGGTCGGTAAGCGATAGACCAATGAACACGATTCGATCGGACATCGCAGTTCTCGTGAAAACCGATGATTGCCAAGACCATACAGTGTTTGCGAGATTCAGGTAGTCTCTCTCAGAAAATACCATTTTGCTATCAAAAAGCGCAGCAGGCGGTGTGCCGCAAACCGTCAATGCGATCGGGTCCAACATCGGAAGAAATCCATGGCAAAAATAGTATGGGATGCGCCCCTTCTTCACCCAAGACGTGGATCCCTCAATACGGTCCGCTACCCCGGGGCCATTTTCCGCTTCATCTGCGTGCGACGGAACCTTTCCTTTGTGGAAATTGACAGCGGCACAGGCATTCAGAAGCGCAAAAAGTAATGGCTCTGCATTAAAACTGAGTACTGCATTCGGTGCTTTGCCCTTCTCAACGCTCTTGAGCAACACTGCAGCAAGGTCCAGGGCAGTAGGCCTCGCAGTAGAAACGAAGTGTAGGAAAGATTTCCATTCAGATTTCAGAGCGTTTCCGGGCACACGCGCCATCAGACATTTCATGATCACCGGCCAGAGCTTCCCCGCGCGGTGCTGAAGCGTGTCATAAAGCCTGCCGGTCAGATATTCCCGATATCTTTCATCGTCGAAGCTGAGCATTTCCTGCGATGCGCTGATAAGCGCTTCAGGTGGAAAGGAATCTCTCAACGCTTTCGCCTCAGTGGGCGACAAAGGATGGCTACCCGAAACCAAAAGGTCCTGCACGAGCCCTTGCCAAGTCGGGACCAACGGCAGGGAGGTTCCTGCCCCAATGCAGAGGCTCCAGCCTCCGAAATCCGAGTTATTCAAGATGTCTTTAGCGCCTGGCCCCTTGATTCCAATCTTGGCCATATCCCGCTCCTACAAAAGCCTTAGTCCTAGGGTAGCGGATGCCCTGAGATTTGTGATTGATGACTGGTGGATGATTCCCATCCCAAAATCAAACTCAGCATAAAAGCGGGTGTCCCGAGTCCCGATTCTGGATCCCGAGAAAGCACAAATTGTCGCACAACCACTCTTCTACAAACCACCGCAGGTGCCCTAGGCCCCGCTTCCAAGACCTGAGATCACACGAACCTGACTCCACCAAGGCATTCGTGCGATTTCAATCATGCGGCCAATCGCGCAATCTTCACGCGCCGACCGCGCATGGCCTTTGCCAGATCGTAATTGCCCTGCAACCTGATCCACACGTCGGGAGAAGTTCCGAATGCCTCCGAAAGACGCACGGCCATCTCGGCCGATACGCCGGTCTTGCTATGGATCATTCGCGACAGATTGGCCCGTGTGATCTTCAAATGTGCGGCCAGACCGGTAACGGTCAATCCGAGACCCTCCATATATTCCTGAACGATCTCGCCCGGATGTGCAGGGCTATACATCATAAATTCGCTCGCCTAATGATGGCCTGCGACTTCGCACTCTCCCGCAGCCGCGCCAGCAACTCCAGAAGCTCATCGATCTCCGTCTGCGTTCTCAGGTAGTACCGGGCATGCGTGCGCTGTTTTCTGCCAATGCGCACCGGAACAATGTTGCCCTTCAAGGCAAAGGCGTCCTCATCGTTTTCGTCGTCGCCGAAATAGAGAACCCAGTTGCACTTGAGGCGATCGCGCTCCGCCACGAGGGCGTCTCCCTTATGCAGCGCCAGTTTTTCAACAACGTTCACCACCTGCTTGCCTCCGAACACGCGCACGTCGTCTAACTTCTTTGCAGCGGCAACAATTCTGCGCCGTGTCGCTGCTTTCTGCGGCGCCTGGCGGTAATGGATCGCCAGCGAGAATGCCTTTTCCTCGATCCACGTCCCAGGCATGGTTTCAATCTCAGGCTCGAGGGCAGCCTTCCAGCGCTTCACGTGCCGGCGCGGCGCAAGCGTCTTGCCCGATTCGGCGCCATGATTGCCCAGCACGCCGGCCACATTGAGACAGCCAAGTTTTTCCAGAATGTCCGCGCGGTCGCGCCCCGAGACCACAATGCAGGGATAGAAGGCCGCCACGCGGCACAGCAGATCGCGTGTCCGCTTGCGCATCCGCGCCGCCTCGGGATGGCCGGCAATGGGCGCCAACGTTCCATCGAAGTCGAACGCGCAGAGCGTCCGCTCCTGGGCCAGTCGCGTAACCATCGGGAGAGAAGCTCTTGACAGTAGATACTTCATGGCCATTGCGCCGGCGCCGAATTTGCGCGCTCCTCGGCGGGGCGTCCGGCCACTCGCTCTTGATTGCGTAACCGTGCGGCATCCACAAGCATGGTTCCTGCCCAGCGGTATACGTTGAATTGTACGAGAAACGAGCGCATCGATCGCATGCGATCCTGCTGCTCGTCTGGCGACATGGAGAGACCCGCGGCGAGCGCGTCGCTGCTGCCCGCCAGATCGTAGGGATTCACGATCAGCGCTTCTGTCAGTTCTCGCGCGGCTCCCGTGAATTCGCTCAGCACCAGCACGCCCTGCAGATCGGTGCGTGCGGCCACGAATTCCTTGGCCACCAGATTCATGCCGTCGTGCAGGCTGCTCACGTAACAAAGATCTGCCGCGCGATAGAAGCGGAACACCTCAGGCGGCTCATGATGCGATCGAAACAGGATGATCGGCCGGTAGTCCTCGGTTCCGAACCGCTCGTTGATGCGTGCCGCCAGTTGCTCAACCGTTTCATTCAATTGACGGTATCGCGGTATCTCGGTGCGGCTCGGAGCGGCCAGTTGCGCAAAGGTGAAGCGGCCGCGATATTCGCGATGCCGTTCCAGCAGAGCCTCCACCGCGAGCAATCGTTCTTCAATGCCTTTGGTGTAGTCCAGCCGATCCACTCCGACGCCCAACAGAGCATTTGGCTTTAGTCCCAGATCCCGCCAAACCTGGGCGCGGCATTCCTCGATGCTGGGCGCTGTCTCCACCCAGTGTACCGGCCATTCCAGTGAAATCGGATACGGGCGCACCAGTGTGCGATGCCCCTGCATCACCACCGCGTGTTGCTCCTGGTCTCTGCGCGTTTCCAGGTACCTGTCGACGGAATCAAGAAAATTGTTGCAGTGCAGTTGCGTGTGAAAACCGACAATGCTGCTTCCGAGTAAGCCGCGTAACAACTCATTGCGCCAGGGGCAGATGCCCATTTGCTCGACGTTGGGCCAGGGAATGTGCCAGAACATAATCACCGTTGCGGCAGGCAGGCGCTTGCGAATCATCGCCGGCGCAAGTGCGAAGTGATAATCCTGAACCAGAATGATCGGATCCTTTGAATCTACCTCGCTGCACACCGCGTCGGCGAATTTCTGGTTCACCGCGCGATATTGCTGCCAGTCCTCGGCGCGAAAGATGGGCCGCGCGTGCGCCACGTGGCAAAGGGGCCACAGCCCCTCATTGGAAACTCCGTTGTAGTAGCCCCGTACCTCTTCATCGGAGAGCCAGACGCGGCGGATATGATACGACTTTTCATCGGGCGGCACGCGCACATGATCGTTGCGGTCTACGGTCTCGCGATCGGCGCTGCCGCTTCCGTGAGCAACCCAAACCCCGGAGCAGGCGCGCATGATCGGCTCGAGCGCCGTTACCAGGCCGCTCGCCGGATGCTGCACTTCGATGCTGCCGTCTTTCGTGTGATTGTGAATGTATGGCTCGCGGTTTGCCAGGATGACGATCTTCTCTCCATGCAAATTCCGGTTCAGCGTTTGCTTCAGGCGTTCCGCCGTCCACAGCCCGGGATCGGCCTCCCGCTCGCTCGCCATGCGTTCGATCAACTCGCGCACATCGCTCAGAAGCGGTTGGAATTTGCGGTTCTGCTTGCCTCCTTTACGCAACAGACCTTGCAGCTCCACGGCCCAATCCGCGCGCACCCGCCGGGCCACCAGCAGAATGATGCCCAATACCATGATGGCAAGAACGCCAGAGAGAATCAGCAGAAACATTTGCGCCCTTGTCTCGCGCCGATCGATGTAACTGAAATCGTGAACCAGAATCGCAAAGCCCAGTTCCTGCCCCTCGTCCGTGATGGGCATTGCGGTGACCAGTACGCGGCCCGTGGGCAATGCTGCCTCGGTGCTCCACGCCTGAAGTCCCTCATTCGCATGGGCCGCGGATGAGCCAGCCCTGCGGATGCGCGGACCCACGGCCAGGCAGCTGAACTCCTGGGGAAATCCCGGCGTAATGGAGCGAGTGCTTAAATCGGCGTCGCAAGCCGCCACTCCGATCACACGGGCGTCTCCGGCCAGCGTCATCAATTGCTTTTTCAGATTGTCGGGATCGTACCATGCGTCTGCCAATGCGGGGCGCGCGCCGACCAGCACCAGTTGCGACCGCGATTGCACATCGCGCTCAAACCATTCGCGCGCGGTCATCTGCACGACGCCGGACGCGGCCCAGGTTAACAAAGCTAAGCCCACGATCAAGGCGAGCATGAGTCGCGCTACTCGTGTCATAATCCGTTTAGATGCAAACTTCCCCTACGGCAGGGCCTTTTTTTCATGCGGCTTGAAGATTTAGGACTGATCGGGAACTGTCAGTTTTCCGCGCTCGTCCACAACAGCGGCGAAGTTGTCTGGTGCTGCCTTCCCCGTTTCGACTCCGAGCCGGTCTTTTCCTCACTCCTCGATAGTCAGGATGGCGGCCGCTTTCGCATCGGACCGGCTGGCGGAGAACCGGGCACACAGAGCTACGTCCCGTTTACCAATATCCTTGAAACCACATTCAGAACTCCCTCCGGCTCCTTTAAGGTGATTGACTTCGCGCCGCGTTTCCTGCAATTCGGCCGCGCCTTCCGTCCCTTGCAGCTCATACGCATTGTGGAACCCATCGAAGGCACTCCCCGCATCGAAGTGGCTTGCGAACCCAGGCTGGGCTGGTCCAAGGCTGAGCCCTCGCGCACGCAAGGTTCTCACCATGTTCGCTTTGAAGGCTTCGCCAGTCAACTGCGTCTCACCACTGACATCCCTCTTGCCTACCTCGGCGGCCAGCCCTTTACGCTCACGGGACGCCAGCACCTCGTGCTCACATGGGGCGCGCCGCTCCAGGAGCCCCTCGCGCCTTTGTGCGAGCGGTTTCTGAGTGAAACCGCGCGCTACTGGCAGAGCTGGGTCAAGCAGTGCAACATCCCTCCTCTCTACCAGGGAGAAGTCATCCGCTCCGCGCTCACGCTCAAGTTGCATTGCTTTGAAGACACCGGCGCGATCATTGCCGCCATGACCACGTCCATTCCCGAGTCTCAGGGAAGCGGACGCACCTGGGACTATCGCTACTGCTGGTTGCGCGACTCCTACTACGTCCTGAACGCCTTCGGACTGCTGGGACAGCTTGAAGAGCGCGAGCAGTTTCTCCAGTATCTTTTGAATGTTGCCGGCGGCGCGCCCGACCTGAATCTGGCGCCACTCTACCGCGTCGATGGATCGCAAAACCTCGAAGAGTCGATCCTCGACAACTGGCCCGGCTATAACGGCGAAAAGCCGGTGCGCATCGGCAACGGCGCCGCTCTGCATTCCCAGAACGACATCTATGGCGAGATGGTGCTGGCGCTTACGCCCATCTTTCTCGATGAGCGTTTGAGCGCGGAGCGTTCGCCTGCAGCCTTGCATCTGATCGAAGGACTGGCGCGAAAGGCTGTCTCGCTTACCGGAGTTCCCGACGCCGGCATTTGGGAATATCGCACCGAGTGGAAGCCGCAAACCTTTTCCAGCCTGATGTGCTGGGCGGCCGCCGAGCGCATGGCGCGCATCGCCGAGCGGCACTTGCCGGCCCATGCCGCGGAGTTTCACGCCACCGCTGCCCGCATTCACGCCGAAGTCGTGGCCCAATCCTGGAACGAGCGCCGAAAAAGTTTTGTGGGTCACTACGGCGGAGAAGATCTCGATGCTTCTCTTCTGCAGATGGTCCGCTTGCGCTTTCTTCCCGCCGCCGATCCGCGCATGATCAGCACCATCGACGCCATTCATCAGGATCTCTCCACCGAAGGCTGGGTGCGCCGCTACAGCTTGAACGACGGCTTCGGCAAACCCTCGGTCGCCTTTGTCATCTGCACCTTCTGGTTGATTGAAGCCCTCGCCGCCGCGGGTCGTCGCGACGAAGCGCGAAAGGACTTTGACCGCATCCATGCCTCGCTTTCGCACCTCGGACTTCTGGCCGAGGACTACGATCCCGCGGAGCCGCGCATGTGGGGCAATTTCCCGCAGACCTACTCGCACGTCGGCCTCATCAACGCCGCCTTCGCCGCCTCTCCGCAATGGGCCGATGTGCTGTAGGCCGCGGCGACATAGAACATCCAGCCAAGTCGTTGTACCTGCAGATAGCAGATGGTCATCGCTGAGCGAGCCCCTGCGTGCCGGGACGAGTCGAAGGACATGCATTTTGGAGCTTCGACCAATGACCACGAGCCGACAGTCGAAGAGTAATTTGAGATGCAGTCAGAGCTGCAACGTTCAAGTGCTTCTGATTCAGTTGTTTCGCTGTTCATCCACTGTCCAGATAGAGTTCAATACGAGTCCATCCGCCGTGCATGGCGGTATCTTCGCCTCTCCGCCAGAGTTGCAATCACCGCGCAACCCGCGGGGAGGAGATGACGATGAACAGCACAGCGAATGCGGTAAAGATGGCAAAAGTAATCGCGAAGTTGGCAGTTGGCATAAGTGTAACCGCGACCATGGTGTCGGGCACGCCGGGGCTGGCCCAGAGGACGGGCAAAGGTGAACAGAATACCCCCACCATTACGTTGAGAGTCTATGACTACTCGCACGTCGGCCAGAAGGCACTGCGGGCAGCAGAAGGAGACGCCGCGCGGATTCTGGCTCAAGCGGGCGTGATCGCCCATTGGACGGATTGCCCAACGAGACATGCCGATGTGGAGAAGTACCCCGGCTGCACAGGCGCGGCCACCGGCACCGAGTACATGCTACTCCTGCTTTCCAGCTCCATGACTGCGGTGCAGGAGAAGTCGCAGGACGCGCTGGGAAACGCATCCGATTGCGGTCGCGGGGCCTGCATCGCCCGCGTCTACTATGATCGCATCGAGAAGCTGGCGGGCGGGGATTCCGTGCCCTCCTATGTTCTGGCGGGCCGTGTGATGGCGCGCGAAGTTGGCCAACTGCTCATCGGCGTAATGTACCGGTCGCGGTCCGGCATTATGAGCGCATCGTGGACCCACCAGCAGTTGGGCCTGCTGGCTAGCCCGGAAATCGTCTTCTCTTCAGCCGAGGCGAGTGCGATGAAGGCTCGGCTGGCTGAACGGGAACAGGCTGCAGCAATGCACCTGGCGGAAACAGATACTGGACAATTGAAACAGCCGCGGTAAGAACAGACGATGGAAGAGCAGAACGCTTTCGGCCCCGGCAACGGGGCCGAGATTCTTTGAGGGTTACTTGACGCGCATCAGCCAGATGTTGCCGGTGACCTCGGTGTATTCATACACAATCTGATCGCCGCGCGGCGACCAGGCAGGGTAGCGAACAAACGCGTTGGGCTTTGCATAGTGGGTGAGCTGCTTCTCGGCTCCAGTGCGCCGTGATACCCAATAGATGTTCCAGATTCCGTCACGGAGTCCCGCGAACGCGATCTTGTCTCCGTCCGGCGACCAATCGCGCGGAAAGCACTCGCCGGAATTGTGGGTGAGTTGGACCGGCGTTCCGCCGTTGCTGGGAATCAAGACGATTTGCGACCCGCCTCTGCGATTCATGTCCGCGGTGATGGATTTTCCGTCGGGCGACCAGGTGGGGTAGCCGATGCCCTCCTTGCCGAAGGTGAGTTGCTTGGCAGGGCCGCCGTCGACCGGCTCGGTCCAGATGTTGAGGACACCGTTCTGCCAGAGGTTGAAAGCGATCTGTTTGCCGTCCGGCGAGAGGCGCGGGAACGAGTCGTTGGGATCGAAATCGCGCAGGCGTGCTTTGATGCCGGAATCGATATCGAGAGACTCAAGAAATCTTTGACCATTTTGGCCGGTGGCGTGAGCAATACGTCTGCTGTCGGAAAACCAACCAAGGAACCAATAATTGGGCGCGGTATCCAATTGCCGCGCATTCTTGCCGTCGGTATCCGCTAGCCAGACGGTCGAAGCGAGGCCGTATTGAAAATTGACATAAGCAATCTTCTTCCCGTCCGGCGAAAACTCCGGGAATAGCTTTCGCGCAGTAGTGTCATGCGTCAGTGGCTCCGGAACTCCGACCGCCTCCTCCGTTGCCGGCAAGATGCGCACCGACTGGAGGTTGCTAGCCGAGGAAAGCTGGCTGAATGCCGCGAATCTGCCGTCCGCGGAGAAGCGCAGGTGCCTGTATAAGAGATTCCCTGTGTTCGCGATGGTTTTCGGATCGCCGACGACAGACCCCGCGGGCGAAAGAGCGACCCACATTAGATGCCAAGACCCTCCCTTTGCGAGCAGAAAGTAAAGAGCCTGCCCGTTCGGTGCGTAGACCAGGTCGAAACCGTCGATCGGCAGCAAGCGCTGCGGTTCACCGCCGCTCGCGGAAACCGACCAGATTCCCCAGTCTGTCCGACTCTCGGCGTTAAAGACGATCCTCTTGCCATCTGGCGACCAGAAGGGATCGGTGTGTCCGCCGGAAGGATTGCCGACACGTGTGAGCTGGACCGGCGCGCCGCCCTGCCAGGCGACAATCCAAAGGGTTGACGATGGCAGTGTGTCGGGCCAGGCAGTCTGGCCGAGATCTGAAGTCTCAGCCGACTGAAATGCAATCTTGGTGCCGTCGGGCGACCAGGCGGGCCTTGAGCCGAAGTCGGCAAGTAGACGAGCGGAGCCCCCCAGCGCCGGAATCAGCCAGATGCCGCCGCGTTTCTGCGAATAATAGGCGATGAGTTTTCCATCCGGCGACCAAGCCGGCTGGAAGTTCTGCCCGCCGTCCGAGGTGAGCTGCATCTCCCGCCCCCCCGGCGCCAGCGACTTGACGTAGATTTCAAAGCTGCCGCTCTGGTCGGAACTATAGGCGAGGAGACTTCCGTCCCGCGAAAGGGAGGGATCTCTATCCGCTCCGGATGATGCCGTGACCTGCGCCCAGCTGGCGCCTTCCAGCGCGTCCCCTTCGGACACCCTGGGCGCGGACAGGAAGCGCCAGGCAAGCCAGCCAAGGGCGCAGACCAGCGCTACGGCGAGACCCTCCAAAGCTTTTCGCCGCCAACCACGCGGGTCACGGGGAGTTGCCAGGGAAAGCGCGGCGTTCTCGCGTTCAGCCCCGATCGAATGCGTCCCTGAAGGAGGCTCTGCGGGCGATTTCCCAGCCGCGCCGGCCGCATCGACCACTGGGAAGATGAACCGGAAGCCACGCCGCGGCATGGTCTCGACATAGCGCGGGCTTTCGGCCTCGTCGTCCAGCGCCTGCCGCAGCTTCTTGATCGCGGTGGCGATGCTGTGGTCGAACTCGACGATCGTGCCATCGGGCCATAGGCGATTGCAGATCTCCTCACGCGTCACCACTTCGCCAGGATGTTCGAGCAGTATTACGAGAATATGGAACGGTTGTTCCTGCAGACGAATGCGCCGCCCGCCCTTGCGCAATTCGCCCGCGCGGACGTTTAGTTCGAACTCACCGAAGCTGAAGTTCTGTGCGGAGATGTCGACCCAGCCTGATGCGAATGCAAACAATCTATCATGTCCTGAACTGGGCCGCGCCTGAATGACCGAAAATCATAAGTCAAGAGCCGCACCACCCGATTCGAAACCACCGCCTCACCCTAACCCCTTCCTTTTCTGACACCTGAAACCTAATACCTGAACCCTTACCCGTTTGCATATAATTTCGCGGCTTGCGCGCATACTGTTCCCATAAGCGTGAATCAAGGCTCTTACGCGGCGGCTCACACCCGCCGCATTCGTGTCTTCTGGTTGCAGTTTTTGGTCTTGCGGCACTCGGGTACTTGTATTCTCGGTCCCTCCAGCTGCGCCAGAGCGTCAGCGCGGCGAGTGTTCCCTTGGCCTTTGTTTTCTGATTCTTGTGGCCAAGTGCACTGAAACAAAGACACCTACCGCAACTCGCGTCGACTAAGACGATGAAAACAAACAGGTTCTTTGCAGAGACGGTAGGGTATACCCTACCGGCATCGCGAGGTCCGGATTCTCGGGCCTGGCAGGTTGTTCAATATCGATGGCGAACAAGATCGGCAAGCTCAGGGCGCGCGGCGAACGCCGCCAGCTCCGCTAACTGCATATTCTTGACGATTTTGCGAAATAACTCGTTTGTTTTCAGTGGGCTGGAGAAAATGATCAAATTCACCTGGCTCAAAACAAACGGCTTAAGCCACATGCCCATAGGGGGGCAGACCAATGTACAGAACATGCCGGCATATCAAGCCCAACGGGCTGCGTTGCGAATCACCGGCCCTCAAGGAGACCTACTTCTGCTACTTCCACATGAAGCTCCACAACGTCGGCGCCGAGGTCCACGATAAGTACGGCAACATGCGCCTGCCCAGCCCCGAGAGCCCCGCGGCGATCCAGCTCTCCATCGCGAAAATCAACGACGCTCTCATCAACGGCCGCATCGACCCCAAACGCGCCGGCCAGCTCCTCTATTCCATG
>JBEKIE010000091.1:0-13173 GCA_050011915.1 Occallatibacter sp. | reverse complement strand
GAGGATCCGGCGTATACGACGCGGCGTACACCGGCGGCGCGCGCGGCCACCAGCACATTCAGGGTCGCATCCACGCAATTGCGATTGGTTGCCGCGGGATCGGCGACCGAACGCGGGACCGACGCCAGGGCCGCTTCGTGGAAGACAATCTCCACGCCGGCACACGCTCGAGCACACACGGCCGGGTCAACCAGGTCGCCCTCGACGAACTCCATGGCCTCAAGACCCGCGAGATTCGCGCGAATGCCGGTAATGAAGCTATCGATGCCGCGCACCGACTCGCCACGCTTGAGCAGAGCCGCGGCAATGGAACGGCCAATGAACCCGGCGGCTCCTGTGACAAGATACTTAGACAAAGTCTTACCCCACGAATCAATGAATGCTTCGATCCAATTCGGATTGCGGAAAAACTCTCCCTGAGCAGCAAGAAGTGTCAGGGCACGACTTCAGTCGTGCCGTTAGTGCAGCAAAATCGATTCGAGCTTTAGCCCCTGCGCGATCCCTTCCGCGCAAAGACGCCCTTTCCGCAGCCTCGAATCCACGACCTTTGCTTCTAGGATACCAACGCAGAGGAGGGGTCACCTCAAGGCGGGGGAAAATTGACGTCCGCAAGAATTCCACTCGGGTTCCCTTCCCAAATTTGAATCGCTGAAAGCCACAGCCTGAGCGCGTCGTGTATCGTGGCTTAGATGATCAACCTGCTGCCCAGCCTGACCGCGCCCTTGCACTTTGCGCTCTGGGAGCGAGGTCTGTTCATCGCGCTCGCCGGCGCGTCGGTCTACGGGTTCTGGCGGCGCTTCGGGCCCATCCTAGGCAAAATTCTGCAATCGAAAAAGGACCCCGATTTTCATCTCTTCCCGATTGGCAGCCGGGTTTGGGACTTCGTCTGGGAAGTCCTTCTGCAGGCGAAGGTGATACGCGAGCGGCCGCTCGTGGGCTTCGCGCATGCGCTCGTCTTCTGGGCGTTCTGCGCCTTCGCGTTGGTCACACTGAATCACTGCGCGACGATCTTCGGCCTTGGCTTCCTCGATCCCGCGGGACGCATCGGGCGATTTTATTTTGATTTTGCTGCCCTCTTCGCCATCGCCTGCGCGGCAGGCATTCTCGGCTTGTTTGTGCGCAGGTTCTTCGTCCGGCCCAAATGGCTGGGCGAGCTTTCGTGGCAGTCGGGCCTGATCGCGCTACTGATCTTTGTGCTCATGGCGACCTACCTTGCGGCGTTCTTCGTCGCCGGCCCGGCCAGCGCGGTGCAGGCGCTTTGGTGGGCGCACACCCTCACATTGCTCGCGTTTCTGCCGCTCATCCCACACACCAAGCACCTGCATCTCGTTCTGAGTCCATTCACGGTGTTTTTCTCGCGCGGCAGCTTCGCGCAAATTCCTCCACTCAGCGGCGACGAGGATTTCGGACTGGTCGCGGGAAGAGACCTGACGCGGCTGGTAAGCCTGCAAGTGTACTCGTGCGTGGAATGCGGTCGCTGCATGGAGCACTGCCCGGCCAACGCGACCGGCAAGCAACTGAACCCGAAGGAAATTGTGCTGGGGCTGCGCAGCTACCTGAACGAATTTGGACCGCAATCCGAAGCACCGCTCCTCGGCAAATACAACACGCAGGATGCAACTTTCGAGTGCACCACCTGCGGAGCGTGCGAGTTCCAGTGCCCGGTGGGCATCGAGCATGTGCCTATTCTGGTCCTCCTGCGGCGCGGCGCGGTCAACACGGGCGCGTGGGAGGACAATTACGGATCGAAGCTTTTCCTGGCACTGGAACGCGGCAGCAACGCGCTGGGCATGGCCGCCACCGAACGCGACAAGTTCGTGGAGAAGAACGCGCTGCCCATCTTCGACGGGACACAGGAGTACTGCCTGTGGCTGGGCTGCATGGGCGCATACGATCCGCGCGGGCGCGAGATTGTGCTGGCGCTGGTGCGCGTCATGCGGCACCTGGGAGCAAGCTTCGGCGTACTGCGCAAGGAAAAGTGCACCGGCGATCCGGTCCGCCGGCTCGGCAACGATCTGCTTTTTCAGCAACTGGCGGAAGCGAACCTCGAAGCATTGGCCCAATCCAAAACCAAGAAAATAATTTCCATCTGCCCGCATTGCGTGCGCACCATTCAAGAGGATTGGAAGGAGTTCGGCACGCCGCCTGAGGTGGAACATCACAGTGAGTTTCTGGCTCGCTTCACTTCGCAACTAGCTTCCGTCCAAAACCAAAAGAAAATCGTCTTCCACGATCCCTGCTATCTCGGACGCTATCGCAACGTCTACAACGAGCCGCGTCAAGTTGCCGCTCTGGCCGGCGAACTTGTCGAAGCTCCGCGTTCGCATGAGCGCAGTTTTTGCTGCGGCGCGGGCGGAGGGCTGGCGTTTCTCGGCGAGGAAAAGGGTGACCGCGTAAGCCAGGTGCGCGCGGCAGAACTGGTTGCAACGGGCGCAAACATAGTTGCCGCGGCCTGCCCCTTCTGCAATACGATGTTCCGGGATGCACTCGCGGCCCGCGGCGAGGGCGCACCGGAGCTATTGGACATTGCGCAGTTGGTGGCGCGAGGATTGCCGGATCGTAACGAGAGCTGACCTATGTAGCGCCGGTCTCCAGACCGGCTGTCGTGTGAGCCTCCCGGCTCACACATTGCACTGGAGTACTGAGAAATGAAGATCGTTGTCGCCATCAAACAAGTCCCTGACCGCGATGCACCGGTGCGCATCGCCGCCGGCGCGTATTGGATTGAAGAGCGCGACGTTCAGTGGGCCATGAACGAGCCCGACGCCTACGCGCTCGAAGAGGGGCTCCAACTCAAAGAGCAGCACGGCGGCGAAGTGATCGCGATCAGCGCCGGGCCGGAGCGCGTGGGCTCGACGATCCGCGAAGCGCTGGCCAAAGGCGCGGACCGGGCCATTCACATCGTCTGCGACAATCTTGACGCACGCGATGCTTTGGGTGTTGCCCGGCTGCTCGCGGCAGCCATCAAGCCGGAGAACCCTGACCTGGTGCTGACCGGATTGCAGTCCGAAGATCTGGGCCTGGGCCAGACCGGCGTGATTCTCGCGGAGCTGCTCGGCCTACCCCATGCGACGCTCATTCTGCACGTGGAGAAGACCGAATCAGGCCTCAAGGTGAAGCGCGAGCTTGAGGAGGGGTGGTTTCAATCCATCGAGATGCCGCTGCCCGCGGTGCTGACCATGCAGTCGGGCGGAAACAAGCTGCGCTATGCCACGCTGATGGGAATCAAGCGCGCCAAATCCAAGGAGCTGCGCGCGCTGAATGCCGCGGAACTGGGCGTGGAAGCCGCGCCAGTCGCGACGCTCGAACAGATATCCGCGCCGAAAAAACAAAAATCGACGCAGATCCTTTCAGGTTCCGCGAAAGAGGCTGCCGTTGCGCTGGTGGAGAAGCTGAAGACGGAGGCGCGCGTGCTATGAGTGTTCTCTTTCTTGTTTTGGAGCAAAGTGGTGGGAAGGTCAGCCGCTTGAGTTGGGAGGCCCTCGCGGCGGCGCATCGGCTCGCGCCCCCGCAAGAGATCTTGGCGGTGGTCATCGGCGCCGAAACCGAGGCGCTTGCGGCGGAGGCCGCGGCCAAACCCGTTGGGAAAGTTGTGCGTGTGGAGCACCCGCTGCTGGCGCAATACACGGCCGACGGGTTCACGCTGGCTCTCTGCCAGCTCCTCCAAAACCAGAGCCCAACGCAAGTTGTATTTCCGCACACGTACCAGGTGCGCGACTACGCGCCTGCGCTTGCCTGCCGCATGGGCCAGGTGCTGATTGGCGACGTGACGGGCATCGAGGACGGTCCAATCTTCGCGCGGCAACTATTGCAAGGACGGTTGAGCGGCAGCTACCGGCATAGCGGCAACGGGCCGTGCTTCGTGTCGGTGCAGGCAGGAGCGTTTCGTGCGGATGCCGTACTCGACGCACAGCCGAACGGAAGCGCTGCACCGATCGAACTCTTCACGCCTGCGCTCGATCCCGCACAGATTCGCACCAAACCCGGCGAGCCGTTCCGCGAATCGGCGCAGACGGTCGATCTCGGCTCCGCGCAGCGCATTGTCAGCGTGGGCCGCGGCATCAAGGGTGCGGAAAACCTGCCCATGATCGAAGCACTCGCCTCGGCGCTCAATGCGGAATTGGCCGCCTCGCGGCCCATCTGCGACAACGGCTGGATGCCCATGGAGCGGCAGGTGGGCAGTTCCGGGCAGACGGTCGCGCCCAAGCTCTATCTGGCAGTTGGAATCTCCGGAGCGATCCAGCACCTTGTCGGCATGAAAGGCTCGCAGTGCATCGTGGCCATCAACAAGGATCCCGACGCGCCCATCTTCGAGGTAGCCGATTACGGCATTGTCGGAGATCTGTTCGAGGTGGTTCCGGCGCTGACCGAGGCGCTGAAGGCAGCCAGAGGGTGAATCGCCAACCGGACTAAGATTTGTCCAGGCTTTCGCCGCTCTCAAATGAGAGAATCCGCTCGACCTCCCCGACGATCACGCTGCGCAACGGGGGCAATGCCAACTGGACTGTATCCCAGATGATCTTGGCGGCAACGTCTTCGTAGTCGTGACGGTAAACGTCGCCTGCCCCCGCAATATCTTTCCATGGGATCGCCGAGTGCCGCATTTTCAAATCATCCGGAAGACGCCGCGATGCTTCGGAGATAATCTCAAGGCACCGCGTTACCGCGTAGATTGTCCGTGTGTCCTCGCAGAAAGCCGCATAATCGAGACCTGCAGTGAACTGAACAGCGAGATCGATGTGAGCCTCGATATCGCCCAATATGCCCAGGATGTCAGAAGGCATAAATGGCATCTGCGGCTGCGCGTTTCAGGTATGGCTTTAATCCGTCGCGGTTCACCACATCAACCGGCCCGTCGAACAGGGCTGCGATGTAGCGTTTCAAGCCGGCATAATCAAAAACGGTAATGCGCGCCGTCGGATCGAATTCGATCAAAATGTCTGTATCGCTGCCAGACCCTTGATCGCCTCGCGCGCGCGAACCGAACAAGGCGGCGTGCAGAACTCCCTTTGCCCGGAGTGCCGCTTCGTTTTCGCGTAATCGAGTTATGATCTGATCGCGATTCAAGGAATTCAACTCCCGCTAACAGAATACGCCAAGTATGGAATTCCCGTGTACCGAATCAACCCCTGCATCGGAGAGCGCCTTCCGCGGACTATATACACTCGCAAGACAAATGCGCTATCGTTCCCTGTCTGCCCCAAATGAGCCTGTGAACGGAGGCAATTCTCGATGCTTGCTCCCGAAACCTATCTGGCCGCATTGTCTCTCACGATCCTGACCATGCTGTGCTGGGGGTCGTGGGCAAACACACTGAAACTGTGCCCCGGCTACCGCTTCCAACTCTTCTACTGGGATTACGCGATCGGCATGGCGGTGGGAACGCTCTTCTGGGGATTGACGGCCGGGAGCCTGGGACAGGCGGGAACGCCGTTCCTGCACGATGTGGCGCAAACGCAGGTTGCGCCGATGCTCTACGCGATGGCCGGCGGCGCCATCTTCAACGTGGCGAACCTGCTGCTGGTGGCCGCAATCGATGTCGCCGGAATGGCGGTGGCCTTCCCCGTAGGAATAGGACTGGCGCTGGTGATCGGCGCAATTTCAAATTACGTGATCAAGCCGGTGGGCAATCCTCTGCTGCTGTTTAGCGGCGTGGCCCTTGTGGTCGTGGCGATTGTGCTGGATGCAGCAGCCTACAGCAAGCGCGAAGCCACGGCCAAGGCGACCACAGTGCGCGGCATTGTCCTCAGTCTCGCGTGCGGCGTATTGATGGGTTGCTTTTATCCCTTTGTGGCGCGGGCGCTGAAAGGCGAGCCTGGGCAATCGGCGCCCGGCCCCTACGCTGTGACGTTGTTCTTCACCATCGGGCTGCTGATCTCGACCGTGCCGGCGAATTGGCTGCTGATGAAGAAGCCTCTCGATGGCCGCGAGCCGGTGGACGGCGGCGATTACTGGAAGGCCCCCTTTGGCTGGCATCTTGCGGGAACGCTGGGCGGAGCCATCTGGTGCACGGGCGGCGTGGCGAATTTTCTGGCGTCGGGCGCGCACCTGGTGGGCCCGGCGGTCTCGTATAGCATTGGTCAGGGCGCGACCATGGTGTCGGCGTGCTGGGGCGTATTTGTGTGGCGCGAGTTTGCCGGCGCGCCCCGCGCGGCCACGGTGCTTTTGGTGTCGATGTTCTTGTGTTTTCTGGTGGGGCTGGCATCGATTGCCATCGCTCCGTTGTACTAACGTTTATTGAGCCGGCCCATCGACAAAAGCATCGTGCCCCATCCATTTCGCGGGCTTTATCGCGAAATGGGTGGGAGACCGGCACACTACTTAAGGGCGGGATCAAGAGATGTTGTGAGGTCCAGATATGAGCGACACGCGCAAGCCGATTGTGATTGTCGGCAGCATCACCATGGATCTGGTCACGCGCACGCCGCGTATTCCCGCCATCGGGCAAACGCTGATCGGTACCGGATTTGAGACCACGCCCGGAGGCAAAGGCGCAAACCAGGCTGTGGCCGCAGCGCGGTTGGGCTACCGCGTGGCAATGGTTGCCAAGGTGGGCGACGACACTTTCGGGCCGGTGCTGCTCGAAAGTCTGAAGCACGCCGGCGTGAACACGGCGGCGATGGCGCAAATCTCAGGCTCCTCGGGCCTGGCGCCGATGTTTGTCGCCGACGACGGCCAGAATGCGATTGTGGTAGTTCCCGGCGCGAACGGCAAGATGGACCGCGCGACGGTGGATGGTCACGCGGACCTGATCCGCTCGGCCGGCATCGTTCTCTGCCAGCTTGAAATTCCCATGGACACACTAAGCTACACGCTCGACCTTTGCGCCAGGGCGCAGGTGCCGGTCATGCTCGATCCCGCGCCCGCGGCCACTTTGCCCGAGGCGGTGTGGAATCAGGTCGCGTGGTTCACGCCCAACGAGACCGAGGCGGCGTTTTACGCGGGGGACGAGAAGAGCGTGGAGGACACGGCGAAGCGGCTGCATGCGAAAGGCCTGCGCGGCGTAGTGCTCAAGCGCGGCGCGGACGGCGCATTTGTTTCGGTTGCAGGCGGAAGAGCGGAGTGGGTCAAGCCGTTCAAAGTGGCCGCCATCGATACTGTCGGCGCGGGTGACTGTTTCAACGGCGCATTTGCCGTGGCGCTCGAAGAGGGCAAGGACCCGTGGGCGGCGGCGCGATTTGCCAATGCCGCATCGGCCATCAGCGTAACGCGCAAGGGCGCACAAGCCTCGATGCCGATGCGCGCCGAAGTCGAGGAGTTTCTGGCAACGCACGCGTAACCGCTAATCGCCGGTGCACGGCCGCTCGGGCGCGGCGGGTCCCCACTGTGTGGTCAATTCCCAGTGAGTGCGCGGGAAAGCAATAAAAAGGGCCGCGTCGATTCCGCACGCGGCCCCAATCTAAGCACCAACAATTACCAGACGTGACACGCGTTCGCCGGCATCATGGGCTGGCCTACTTTGCAGCCGAATGCCTCGCCAAATGCCGGTAGATTCTGCACCACGCCGTTGGCGCGGAACTCGTCGATCGAGTGCGGATCGGTCTGCGCCTGCAGCCGGATCGACTCCGGCCGCTGATTGTTGCACCAATTCTGCCCGAAGGCCAGGAAAAACTGCTGCGCCGGCGTAAAGCCATCCTGCTTTGCATTCAGATCGATGCCTTTGCGCTGCGCGTCGGCAAGAAACGCGCTATAAGCCAGCCGCAACCCGCCGTTGTCGGCCGTATTCTCGCCCAGCGTCAATTTTCCGTTGAGTTTCACATCGCCAACCGCCGTGAAGTTGCCATATTCCTGCACTTCGCAATCCGTCATTGCGTCAAACTTCTTGCGATCGTCGGCTGACCACCAGCCCGACAGATTGCCATAGCCATCGAACTGGCTGCCCTCATCGTCGAAGCCATGCGTCAGCTCGTGCCCCACAATCGCGCCGATGTGGCCATAGATCTCCGCGTCGGTAGCGTGCGGATCGTAAAACGGCGCCTGCAGAATTCCCGCGGGAAAATTGATGTCGTTCATCGAGGGGTTGTAGAAAGCATTCACGGTGGCCGGTGTTGTGATCCATTCGCCGCGATCCACCGGCTTGCCGATCTTATTCAACTCGCGCTTGTTCTCAAAGTCTGCGGCGCGCAGCGTGTTGCCAATGGCGTCGCCGCGAACCACCGTCAAGGTTGAATAATCGCGCCACTGATCGGGATAGCCGATCTTGTTGGCCACCAAATGTAGCTTTGCCTCGGCGGTCTTCTTCGTGGGGTCGCTCATCCACGCTTGCCCTTCCAACTCTGTGCCCATTGCTGCTTCGATGTCGTGAACCATCTGCAGCATAAAAGCCTTGCTCGCTGCGGGAAAGTTCTCCGCGACGTACACCTGGCCCACGGCCTCGCCCATCGCATTATCGGTCGCCGCCGCGCACCGCTTCCAGCGCGCTCTCTGCTCCGGCTGACCGCGCAATTCCAGACCGTTGAATTTGAAATCTTCCTTGCTCAGAGCTTTGGGCAGGGCGTACTCCGGGATGGAGCTGATCAGTTGCCAGCGCAGGTAGGCCTTGATGGTGTCGAGATCGGTCGATTCCAGAATGGCCTGCAACCCCTTGAAGAACTCGGGATTGGCCACATTCAACTCTGTGATCCCGGGCACGCCGGTATCGGCAAAGAGTTTGGGCCAGTCGATCCCCGGCGTCAGCTCGGTGATCTTCGCAGCGGGCAACAGGTGGTAAACGCTCTTCGGATCGCGGCGCGATGTCACATCCATCGAAACCTTGGCCAGCGCCGTCTCCAGCGTCATGATTCTTTGCGCGTCGGCCGCGGCCTTGTCGGCAGGCTCGCCCAGCAACTGCAGCATGGCGGCCACGTGCTCCACGTATTGTTTGCGCGTCTTCTCGGCGTCGTCGCCGGTGCGGAAGTAATAGTCGCGCTCCGGAAGACCCAGCCCCCCTTGATCGACCTCTGCAATCTGCTTGCGGGCGTCGGCAAAGTCCTGCTGCTCGCCGTAGCTGAAGAACGCGCCCACGTTGATCATCTGGTCATGCGCCAGTAGATCGGTCAGCTCCTTCTTGCTGCTCAAAGCCGCAATGCGGTCGAGCTCAGGCTGCAACGGCTGCAGGCCCTTGGCATCGATCGCGTCTTCATCCATGCAGCTCGCGTAGTAATCGCCGATCTTCTGCTCGTTGGCTGAATGTTGCGCGCTGGTTTGCGCGACCTGGTCGAGCAGGCCCTTCAAAATGCTCTGCGTGTAGTCGTAGACAATGCTGAAACCTCCGTACGACGACTTGTCCGGCGGAATCGGATAGAGCTTGGCGAAGTTCCCGCATGCGTATTGGTAAAAGTTCACGCAGGCGTCTGCCGTTGGGTCCATGATCTGCCTGTCCAGACCCGGCAGAAGCTCAACCTTCATCGGGGCGCTGTTGGCAGCGGAGTTCGCGGCCTGTGCATGAACCATGCCCACACGCGGCGCCAAGGCGACTGCGCCCATCAGACCGAAGAGTGCAATGCGACAAAGTCGATTCATTCGATTAACCTCAAAATGCGATGGATTGAGTGTAATTGCCGGAGCGTCCATCCGGCCAAAGAAGATTACGCACGCAGAAGAAAACGGTTCCCAGGACAGGCCGGGACCGGCCCATCAAAAGCCCCACTCTCCCCACTCTTCTCATGCAGGCGCAGGAAAGTATGGGGCGCGGCTGACTCGCTGACTTGCCGACTCGCTGCTTTTACGCCACCAGCGCCATGGCGCGGATGGTTTCCTTGCGCGCGGTCAGCTTCTCGATCAGATCGGTTCGCGCTTCGTACCCTCGGCCGGGCGTATCGGGAACGATAATCTCGCCCTCCGCCGACACCGTAACTTCGGGCTCGATAATGTCATCCGTCCAATAGCGCGCCGAGGCGGAGACGTCGCCGGGCAGCGTAAATCCCTCCAACGTAGACAGCGCGATATTGTGCGCCCTGCCAATGCCCGTCTCCAGCATTCCCCCGCACCACACGGGAATGCCGCGCTCCAGCGCGGCGTTGTGCACGGCGATGGCCTCAGAGAAGCCGCCCACGCGGCCCAGCTTGATGTTGATGATCTTGCACGACTCCATCTCGATGGCCGCCAGCGCGTCGCGGCGGTTGCGAATCGATTCATCAAGGCAGATGGGCGTGTTGAGGCGCTTCTGCAGGACGGAGTGGAAATAGAAATCGTCGTGCCACAGCGGCTGCTCGATCATGAGCAGGTCAAAGGCATCGAAGGACTCGAGATGCTCCTGGTCGTGCAGACGGTAGGCGGAGTTGGCGTCGCAACTGAGCAGGATTCCGGGCCAGCGGCTGCGCACGCGATCGAATACCTCCACGTCCCATCCGGGCTTGCACTTGAGCTTGATGCGCTGATAGCCGGCGGCCAACTCGCGCTCGACAATCGAGAGCAGCTCGGGAATCGAGGACTGAATGCCAAGAGAGACGCCGCATGTAATGCTCTCGCGGACGCCGCCGATGAGACGGAAAAGAGAGATGCCTTCGCGCTGCGCCTCGAGATCCCAGATGGCGTTCTCAAGAGCCGCCTTGGCCATGGGATTGCCGCGCACGGCGCGGAAGATGCGCGGGCACTCGCCGCCGTGCTCCGGCGACTCAGCGGCCAGCATGGGACCCAGTTCATTGGCCAACACTTGCCAGGCAGTATCGGTCGACTCGCCGGAGAAAAACGGCCGCTCGCCCGCAGTGCACTCGCCCCAACCGATCAGCCCTTCGGACTGAATCTCGGCAAGCACGATCCTTCGGTTGCGAGTGACGCCAAAGCTGGTTTCAAACGGACGCACCAGCGGCATGTGCAGTTCGCGCAGGATAATTGCATCGATTCTCATTCGTTCCTCTTCAAAATTCAGGATCGAGAGTAAGAGCCAAATTCGTAGACACCATTGCCTTCGGCATCGAGAGTGAAACCCAGTACCGCCAGACCCCTTGAAAAAGCCTGCTGAAACTTCTGTCGATTCTCTAACTGAACAGCGAAAGCCCGTTCGCGGGTTGCTTCGCTGGCCTTCCACTGTTCGATGGAGGCCGGAACCACAATGCGTTCTTCGATCGTGCGTTCGGCTGCCGGGCGCGAAGCAATGAGGGCCTCAACTTGCGGGGAATCCAGCTCCCACTCCGCTAAAAGGCGGTCGGTTGGCAGACCACCCTGCAGTCGAGATGAGGATACACCATAGAAATTCACGCGATACTCGCGGCAGATGGCGCCCAGCCTGTGGATATTGAGGAAAGCATTTTTGATTTCGAGGGGATCGAAGGTCCACTCCATATGCCGGATGCCGCGGGAAAGAGCCTCACGCCGTTGCTCCCATTTGAGTTGCGTGCCAAGACCGCGATTGCGATGCGATGGAAGAACGGCCAGCATGTGCGAGTGAAGGTAGGGAGTTGGCCGGCCCTCGACGATTTTGACCCCGGGCAAAGACAAAGCGAAACCAACCAGAGTCTCGCGCTCGTCCTCGCTCCCTTGTTCCCTCGTTCCCTCGCTCCCTTGCTCCCTGTTTTCTTGTTCCCTCGTTCCCTCGGTCCCTTGATCCCTGTTTTCTTGCTCCCTCGCTCCCTTGCTCCCCGTCTTCTCGCTCCCTCGCTCACTTGCTCCCTTGCTCCCTGCTTCAAAGGCCCCTATCACCTGTCCTCCGATCTTCTGCGCCAGCAGGAAGGATTTGCGTGGAACGACGTCGGATTCGTCGTAGCCCCAGGTTGCAATCTGTATCCGGACACAGGCCTCGAACTCATCCATCTCTTTGCAGGCACGAAGTTGGACGGTCATGGCTGCGCCTGCTCTTTCGATTCAGACGCTGCGGTCTCGGCCGCGAGCTTCCGCTTGGCCTGCGCCCAAAGCGCCTCGAGTTCGTTCGACAAGAGATCCTCAAGCGGCCGCGGCGCCGCCAGCTCCATCTCGCGGAAGCGCTGCCGAAAGCGCAGATTGCACTTGCGCAGCGCCATCTCTGCATCCACGCCGAGATGCCGGCCGAGGTTGACGACGGTAAACAGCAGATCGCCCAGCTCCGCTTCGACCGCCAGCTTGCGCGCCGGATCGCCGGAAGCGGCTTCAGCTTCCAGCTCGGCGGTCTCTTCGGCAATCTTGGGCAGCAGATCGCGCCAGGTCGGCCAGTCGAAGCCGGATTTCTGCGCCTTGCCGCCGAGCTTCGCGGCCTCAGCCAGGGCCGGCATGGCACGGATGACGCTATCGAGCCGCGACGCGGGAAGTTTTTGCGCCGAAGGCGCGGCTGCTCCATGCAATGGTTCGGCGGCTTTGATCTCTTCCCAGTTGCGCAGCACGGCATCGGACGAACCTTCGACATTTGCGTCAACCTCGGCGCGATTGCCGGCCGCGCGCGCCGCCTCGTCGCCAAAGACATGCGGATGGCGCCGGATCAATTTGCGATTCAGAGCATCAAGCACCTCGGCGATGGTGAAATGGCCCTCATTGGCGGCCATCTCCGCATAAAACAGCACTTGAAGCAGCAGGTCGCCGAGTTCCTCCGTCAGATGCGGAAAGTCGCGGCGCTCGATAGCGTCAAAAACCTCGTAGGCCTCTTCCAATGTGTATTTGCGGATGGTATCGAAGGATTGCTCGCGGTCCCAGGGGCAGCCCCCCGGAGCGCGAAGACGCGCCATGATGGCCACGGACTCCTCAAACAACGAGGCCGCCTGCGCCGGGTCGGTAATGGTGTGCGGCGTGGAATTCTTTGCGCTGGAGTCAGCCGGCGGAAGAGCCATGCACCTATAGTTTAGCGTGCGGCGAGTGTCGGCCGTCTCATTTGCTTTGTTGTCATCCTGAGCGGAGTCCGCCGCCGCGGACGGAGTCGAAGGATCTGCGGTTGTTCTTCAATGGTCTTGCGCACGAACCTCCACTCCTCTCTCTCAACCCAATGGAAAAAAACTCGAACGCACCGCGCCCGCAAACCGTCTATCCCACAGAATGCCGAACACTCGCATGACGAAAACTTGCAGCGCCGGCATCTCGCGGCGCAACCCCCTCCTCTCGGCATTCGCCGCCACAGCCCTCACCCTCGCCGCTCCTTTAGCCCTCACACAGCAAGCGCCTACAACCCCTTCCGGCAAACCGCTCGCCTTCACCATCGTCTCGATCAAGCGTCATGGCAACGCTTCGGGAGAAGGAGGAAAAGAGGGCTGTTCCATCGACAGCTGCCACTTCGTCGATAGGCCGCTTCTTGCC
>JBEKIE010000090.1:0-13444 GCA_050011915.1 Occallatibacter sp. | reverse complement strand
GCGGCTTTGGTCCTTCCCGCTTATTGGCTGGCCATGGCGCGCCTGTCGCACTGCTTCGGCGTGCGGGAGGTCGCGGAGTTCGGCATCGCCTTCGGCGCGATGCAATTCGTTCTTCTGGTTCCGAACGTCATTAGTATGACCGCGCTGAGCTTCCTGTCGGAGTCACACGCCCGCTCCGACCACACCTTCGGCTCGCTCTCGAATCTCAACTTGAGGGTTGCCTGGGGTCTCGCGATGATGACGGCGGTTCTCCTCGCTTTCATCGCGCCCCCGCTTCTCGATCTCGCTTTCGGCGCGAAATACGGCGACATCCGTTGGCTGCTCCTTTACATGATGATGGCGGGGCTGGCCATGGCCATCTGCAACAGCGTAGGCAGCGTGATTGCCAGCACCGGGAAGATGTGGCAGGCGCTGGCTCTCAACACAGTCTGGCTGGCGTTGTTTACCGCCTCTTTCATGCTTCTTGTCCCGCGTCTGGCGTCCCAGGGACTCGCTCTCAGTTACTTCGCATCCTATGCACTGTTTGCCATCATGGCGTGTTTCTATGGCCGCTCGGTCTGCGGCATGTCGCTCGAGAAAGTTCCATCTCTCGCCGCTCTGTCGCTACTGGGTTTCGCGGCGGCGGCATTCACGATGGACAAATGGCCGCATTTTCTCGCTCTCACTGGCCTTCTTGTCACGGCCGTGCTGGCGGCCGTGACCTGGCGCATGGTAGCGACGGAGCCGGAAAGAGATCATGCGCGCCTCGAACTGCGCTCCCTGCTCGGTCGCGAGACCGCGGCCCGCCCCGCTCGATCCAGGCCGCGGATTCTCTACGTTTGCCACGTCGATTGGGGATGGATCAAGCAGCGTCCGCAACACCTGGCCGAGCATCTCAGGCAACACTTCGATGTAACCGTCGCCTTCAGATGCAATTGGAGGCGGGCGGCCATGGTGAATGACTTCCGGATCAGCCGTTCCTGCATCCCGTTATTGCGGGTGCCGATGCGCGATCGCTTCTCCTTTCTGGCCATGCTCGACACGCTTGCTCTGCGCATCAGCCTGCGCCTCCTGATTGGGCTGATCCGGCCGGCATATATCTGGCTGACCTGGCCGGATCTGTATAAGTACCTTCCGCGCCGTGTCAGGCCGTACCTCATCTACGATTGCATGGACGACGCGCAGGCATTTCCGAGGGAGCAGAAGCGGGCCGCGATTCTTGCCCGCACGGAACACGAGCTTGTTGCCCATGCGCAGTTCGTCTTCGTCTCGAGCGAGCGCTTGCGCGCAGTCCTTCGATCTCGCCACGGCACGCTGAAGACTTTTCATTTGTTACGCAACGCCTTCGACGGCAAACCGCTTTCTGCGCCTGCGCACCATCGCCCCATTCGACGCGCCTATCAAATTGGATACTGCGGAACGCTCGCGACGTGGCTCGACTGGGATTTGCTGGTCAAGATCGTGGATGCTCTCCCCGGCGTGGAGCTCCATCTGGTTGGGGCCATCGATCCGGGCGCCGCGATCGTTCAGCACGAAAAAATCCTTTGGCACGGGCCCAAAAGGCACGACGAGTTGCCGGCAGTCATGGGCGAATTCGATTGCCTCGCCATGCCGTTTCGAGTCACGCCGCTCATCGAGTCGGTCGATCCGGTCAAACTCTACGAATACATCAGTTACAACAAGCCGATTATCGCCGTGTACTACGACGAGATCGCGCGGTTTGCCCCCTTTGTTCACTTTTATCGCACCCACGCGGAAGCCCTCGATCTGGTTTCTCGCCTGATGACAGGCGCTCTCGATAAAAAGTACTCAGATACGGAACGCCGGACTTTCCTTGCCGCAAATTCGTGGCGGGAACGGGCATCACTTGCCGCGGATGTTATGCAAGGAAATGAGATCAGGCAGGCGCATGGCGGATCGCATTCGAAGGAGCATCACTGGCCCATGACGAACCATTTCTCGAAACCAGAACAACCATCGCTCCAATATAGGCGGGATCGAGGAGGCTTATGAGGGGCGGCAACATAAACACTCGAAACTACTGGGAGCTGCGATTTGCGTCGGGGGATTGGGAAGCAAGGCGCGGCCGGTGGCAGACTCGGAATTTCGCCATGGGCCAAATCCCATTTCTCCATTTGGAAAGGGATTTTGACGGTACTCTCCTGGATTTTGGCTGCGGGCTTGGCGATGCGATGCCAACTTACAATGAGCGCTATCCGAAAGCCAGGCTCATCGGCGTTGACATCAGCCAAGCGGCCATCGAGATATGCAAGGCGAGTTACGGTTCTTTCGCTCACTTTGAGAGGGGCGATGTTAGCTCGGTGCCCGAGGTCGATGTGATTATCAGTTCAAATGTGCTTGAACATCTGGATGACGATTGCGGAACTGCCAGTCATCTCTTGTCGAAGTGCAGGCACCTTTACGTGATCACTCCATACCAGGAAAACCCATTATCGCCGGAGCACCTCCGCTCTTACGATAAGCGTCACTTCCAGGCGGTGGGCGTATACAGTTACACGATATTTCCGTGCCCCGGTTGGTCTCAATATGGGTTGAATGATCTGTGGCTTCAGGTGCGCTTGAAGAATGTCGCGCGCTTCTTTTTAGGAAGGCGCCCGGTCCGGAGAAATATGCAGATCTTGTACCATTTCTCAAACTTGGGAAAAGCCGCTGCAGCGGAGCTCCTGGAGCCGCAAAGGAACCAACATGCGTGAGCGCATAGCAGAGCGCCCTTCCGGCTATGCGCCGCGGCATGTCTTGCTGGCGCTTGCCCTGTTCCTGAACTTCAGGACGTTCCAGTATTTTCCGGGAATGGCGGCCGTAGAGGAGGCTTGGTTCATCTTGTGCTTTCTTGCATTCGCCGGGTTTTATCCGTTGTGGAAATTGCAGGAAGGACTGAGGTTTACGCGCTTTGAACTCTACACGCTTGCCGTCACGCTTGTGTTGCCCATCCTCCCGGCCCTGGGGGCATACGGTGAATTTGGGCAGCCCCTCGTCTTCGGCTTGCTGGCGCAGCGATCGGCCGCGCTCGTCGCGGGCCTCCTGCTTTTGCTTATCGCGATTCGTTCCCGCGCCATCCTGGTTGCCGATCTCGAACGCGCTCTACTCATTGCTGCATGGACCTCGTTCTTTCTCTTTTCCGCAATGCAGCTGCTGCTCGACCCATCCCGGTTCTCCGATTATCAGGGTACCTTCGTCCTTCTCGCCAGCGGGAAATATGCCTTCCGCCTGCCATCCGATTTCCTTCTCTTCGGCGTCATCTACTACACGCTGCGCGGCCTGCGCACAAAACGGAAGCGAGATTATGTGCTTGCCTTCGTCCTGTTTGTGTCGATCATCGGCGGCAATGGGTCGTCGCGCATGCTTTGCATTTGCCTGCTTTCGACCGTCCTGATCTTTCTTTATCGCTGGCGCTCCCTCGGCCAGTCTCTCGCCGCCACGCTAAGGTTCTCCGCGGTTCTCGTCCTTCTGGTTGCTGCCGCGTCTCTTGTGAATCCAGCTTTTATAGTCGCGCGGGGAGCGTCCTTCTCCAGCGCCTTCCAGGTTGTTCACAACGGGGCGGAAGGCGATGACGCGTCGGCGAATCTGCGATTGATCGAGATCCTTGCCGCGGCGCCTTATCTTCAGAAACATCCACTCCTTGGCAGCGGCGAGCTGAGCCATCAGTGGCAAGGCGGCCCTACATTTTTGACGAGTGGATACTTCAATGACTCCGATATCGGACTTTTTGGCATCGTCTTTGCATACGGCGTGTTGGGACTGCTGTTCTTTGCCTGCCAGTACCGTTACGCGCTGCGCGCTGCGCGCATTTTGGGTGCGCATGCCGGCCCACTGGGCGACGCCGCGAAGGGGTTTTTGGTTTTCTCGGCGATTGACTCCGTCACCACGGGCGCTTTTGTGTTCAATCTCAACATCACCCTGTTCTTCATTCTTGTATTGAGCGGCATCGCGTCTCAGATGCCGCATGACCGGCATTTGCCGAGAGAAACTGCGCCATGCAATCTGCCCGAACTTGCGTCATAGTCGTGAATCATCGCGGCGCGGCCGACACGGCAGCTTGCATCCGCTCGCTGCTTGCATCCGCTGTACCGGTCACGATCGTTCTTGTCGATACTTCTCCAAACGATCCCGAGTTGGGGTCCGCGATTGCCTTTGCCCCGGGCATCGTGCTCCTTCGCCCGGCAGAGAATACCGGTTTCGGAGTTGCCAATAATCTAGGCATTGCGTGGGCCCTCGGCAACAAAGGCTGCGAGTTCGCTTTCTTGCTGAATAACGACGCGACCGTTTTTCCGGATTCTATTGGGCTCTTAATAGCGGCTCTGGACGAGCATCCAGGCGTGGGCATCGCCGTTCCGCGCATAGCGTACATGCATGATCCGGGACGCCTCTGGTATGGAGGCGGCGAAATCGATTGGCGCCGCGCCAGCGCTGTCACGCCCGGCTTCAATGGCAGCGCGAACGCGGATCTGGCGATGATGGAACGCGATGTCACATTCGCCAGCGGTTGCGCGCTGCTGGCTCGCGCTGCGGTTTTTCGCAGGCTCCGCGGTTTCGATCCCAGGTTCTTCATGTACGAGGAAGATTGTGAGCTTTGCCTGCGCGCGCGGGAAATGCATATCCGCATCCGCTACATACCGCAATCCCTGATCCTGCATCGCGGGCAGGGGAGCGATCCCGGAGCGGCTCTGGGCAAACAGGATCTTTGGTCAGTCAATAATGCCCGCCTGCCCTTCTTCGCATTTCATATCATTCGCAACCGGCTTTTCAACATCTACCTTCATGCGCGCGGCCGGAGCCTATGCATCGCCATTCTGTTCTTTCCTTTGTTCGTCATTTACCGTGCAGTTCTCTGCCTTCTGGGCGGCCGCATGGATGGCGTGAAAGCCATGTTCAGGGGAGTGAGGGACTTCTGGAGAACGCGCCGCTCCCTGCAGGCAGCCGATTGCGAGAGGCAAATATGAATCTCAGACTACGATTGATGGAAGTTCTGTCGAAGCTTGTTCAGACTCTGCGGTTTTGCCGGTACAGCCTCATGGGATATTGCAACATAGAGCGCGGCGCAATCCTGGAGAGCAAGCTGATCCTCGATAAGGTGTATCCGGCCGGCATTCATATTGGCGCTCACACCCTGGTGGCAAGCCACGCGCTTATCTTGTGTCATGAACATGTCAAGCGCGATCCTCTCGACCCGCGAAAGCCACGGATCGCAGAGACCCACATCGGCAGGCGCTGCTTTATCGGGGTCCGCGCCACCATTCTGCCGGGGGTCCGAATAGGCGATGAAGTTGTAGTCGGCGCTTCGGCCGTAGTGTGCAAGGATGTTCCCTCGCACTGCGTGGTTGTCGGCAATCCTGCCCAAGTAGTGAAGGTGGACATTCAAATGAATGACAAGGCCGTCATGCGGATTCCGGCTCAGCCTTCGCTTCGTTCCGATTAATGCTTTTTCCCGTATTGGTGGCGCTGCTCTATGGCGCCGCTGCCGTTGCATCGTGTCATTCAACTTCCGAAGGAGAAAGCCTGCATGGCTGCGATCGTCAATCATGTGTATCCCTCCGAATGCTTTTGGCGGAAAATGTGGGCAGAATGCGATGTGGATCGGGAAATCGATCTTTGCGGTAAACGGGAGATCGCCGGGCATTTGCTATCGGTCTTTGCCACGCTCAGCAATCCCCTCATTGTTGAAGCTGGCTGCGGCGTCGGGGCCTGGGTGCTTTACCTGGGACGGCAAGGCTTTCGCAATATCGTCGGCATCGACAACTATGCACCGGCCTTGAAGGAGCTCGATGCGCGGGGCGGGCGGACGATGGAAGGAGACGTCCAGCATCTGCCGTTCGCGGATAGCTCCGTCGATGTTTGTCTTTCATTTGGAGTCGTCGAACACTTCCTCGAGGGCCCAGCGGGTTGCCTTCGCGAAATGGCGCGCATTCTGGTGCCGGGAGGATATCTCTTCCTGTCCGTGCCATATCTGAACTGGACGCGCCGTCTGGTGTCCCATCCGCTGCGGTCAATGTATATCCGGCTGGCGAGGATTCAACGGCGGTTTTCTGAATATCGCTTCGGCAGGCGCGAAATCGTCGAGTTCTGCCGCAATTCCGGCTTTGAGGTCATTTGCCGCACCACCGACGATTATTTTCCCAGGAACATGTCGCTTGGACTTTACGCTGATTTTCCTTTCTTGCGCGGCAGGAGATCCGACGAGCTGAATCGATTGGGACGATTGATCTCGAGGGGATTGCGCTTCTTCAGTCCTTGGCTCGCGACCGGCGGAATCCTCGTAATTGCCCGCAAGCCTATGGCTGAAAGGCCCTGACCGGCGCCGCAGATGGAGCGGGACGCTACGTTCGGCGCGCCTCATTGGAGTTTTCGATCACTACGAAGGAAGCGAGCGGCCAGTATGCACAGGCAAGGTAATCGTCATTCATGCGGCGAGGAGATGGGAGTCGCCATTATTGAGCCGACTGGCGGTCACGCCGGCGTGCATTACTACGACTTCGGGTTGTGCCTGGGCCTGCTGCAGGCCGGGTGCCGCGTGAGCCTCTTCACCTGCGACGAGACGGCCGACCCCGCGATTCCCGCGCTCGATTTCTGCCCCTTCTACCGCGGCGTCTTTGCCGGCAAAAACCGCTGGCGCAAAGGGTATCTATATTTCATCGGCACCCTCAAGTCGCTGCGCAGATCGCTATCTATGCGCGAACCGATCTGTCATTTTCATGTCTACAATGCTTTGTTGCCTGAAATCTTGGTCATGTCGATGGCGCGCTTGTTCAGGCGCAAGATTGTCCTCACGGTACACGACGTCGCTTGTCTCATCGGCCTTGCGGCCAGGAAGCGCAGCATCACGGGCTGGCTTTATAAAAAGGCCGATAAGATCATTGTGCACAATCGGTATTCGATGCAGGAGCTTTCCGGTATCGGCGTCCCGGCTTCGAGGGTAAGTGTCATCCCGCACGGCCATTATCTGGATACCATGCGCCCGTTACCGCGGCCCGCCGATGCCCGGCGCGCTCTCGGCATAGCGGAAACCGGCAAGGTAATTCTGTTCTTTGGGCAAATCAAGGACGTGAAGGGTCTCGACCTTTTGATTTCGTCGATGCCCGGGGTCATTCGCGAAATTCCCGAGGCAGCCCTTCTGGTCGCCGGGCGTCCCTGGGGAACCGATTTCTCGCGCTACGACAAGATGATCGACGAAGCCGGCATTCGGCCGCGATGCCACCTTCATCTCCGCTATATTGCCGACGATGAGGTTGCCGCATTCTTTGCCGCGGCCGACGTGGTGGCGCTGCCCTACAGGCGAATCTACCAGAGCGGCGTCCTGCTCATGGCGATGACTTACGGCCGTCCGGTTGTTGTTTCCGACCTGCCGGGCATGACCGAGATGGTCACGGATGGATCGAATGGCTACGTGTTTTCCGACGGATCGCCACAAGCGCTGGCGCATTCGTTGATTCGCGCATTGCGCGACGAGAGGGAACGTGACGAAATATCGCGGCAGGGCCTGGAATATGTTCGTCAACATCATGCCTGGACCGGAATCGGGCGTTCCACAGTGGAGGTGTACCGCTCTGCGCTTGAATCGTGAATCCATGCGACGGCCGGCGCCTGGGGCAGGAATCTTCTCGCGGGGCCTCGCATTGTTTTCCTGCGCCGGAAAAGGCGCGTAGCAAGGGCTGTGTAACGGACTTGAAGGATGCTTCGATGCCACCTACCAAGAACCATGAACCCGGGAAGATACTGAATGCCGCCATCATCGGCGCGGGTCGGATGGGAATCACGCATCTTGCCATTCTGAGCGCTCATCCTGCTGTGAAGGTCGTGGCGATTGCCGACGATTCGCCATTGATGACCCGGACACTTAGAAGGTTCAGGCCTGATCTTCGGCTGTTCGACGATTTTGCAAGAATGCTGGAGAGTGTCCAACTGGACCTGGTACTGGTCGCGACGCCGCCGCATCTGCATGCGGCCATGATCGACGCCGCGCTCGACGCGCGCCTTTCGGTCTTCGTGGAGAAGCCATTCACGATCGGCGCCGCCGATGCGCTGCGGCTCACGGGGCGCAGCCGGGCTGTCAACGGCGCTTTTCAGGTCGGGTACGTCAATCGCTTCAACGACATTTTCATGACGGTAAAGAAACTGCTCGACCAGAAGCTGCTGGGGCGGCTCTTCAGCTTCCGCTCTGAGATGTTCGGCTCCACCGTTACTCGCGTATCGAGCGTTTCCGGCTGGCGGGGCAGCCACCAGACAGGCGGCGGCTGCCTGTATGAATTCGGCTCGCACGCCATTGACCTGATGGTCTACCTCCTGAGCCGCCCCGAGCGCGTGCAAGGCGCCGTATTCACCCCGGTCTACTCGGCCGGCGTCGAAGACATTGTCCGCGCCAACGTCATCTATGCCGATGGACTGGCCGGCAGCCTCACCGTGAACTGGAGCGACCAGAGCTACCGCAAGCCCACCAACAAGATAGAAATTCTGGGCGAGCACGGCAAGATTCTCGCCGACCAGCATGAGTTGAAGATCTACCTCAACCGCGCCGCCGATCCCTATGTGAAGGGATGGAACACGGCCTACATCACCAACTGCATCACGCCTGTGCCGTTCTATGTGCGCGGCAACGAGTTCACGCGCCAGATCTTCCACTTTGCTGACTGCGTGCTCGATCCCGCACAGCCGAATCTGAGTGGATTCTCCGATGCCGCCGCAACGCAGGAGGTCATCGACATGGTAATCGCCGACGCCCACGGAGGGAAACAATGATCGAACTGGATCCACTGATCCTCGGAGACAATCAGTTTTTCGGCATCAACCACATGTCGCAGGAAAAGGCGCAACAAATGGCCGAGCGATTCAACGACATGCAGGCGATCTTCTCGGCTTATCGAGCGGCGCACAGCCTCGGAATCCGCGCCTTCATGTTGAACAGCAATGAGAAGGCGGGCACAATCTGCGATCACTTCCGGAATCACCGCTCGGAGTTTCCCGGACTGGTTATGTATCCCTCGATTCCCTACCCTCATAAATACGCCAACCTCGTTGCGGAACAGGGAATCGTCGGCGCCATTCAGGCTGTGCTTTCCGGGCAGTTGACTGTCAATCTGCTCGGCCTTGCGGGGAAAAGCCTCTCTCTCCTTGCCGGCGATTTAACAAGAATTCTCGAGATGCTTATCGACGTCGAGATGAAGATATACCGGCATCTCGATTTCAAAGCCATTTATCTGCAGAATATTCTCACCGATCTGCTGCTGGGTCTCGAGTTTCGCGAAGTATTTATCGCGTACTGCAGTTACATCGAAAAGAAGTTTCGTGCAGTGCCCGGCTTCCTCACGATGAACGTCCCTCGTCTCGCCGCCTACTTGGAATCGTGCGGCATTAAACATGCTGTCATCTGCGGAGCTGTCAATAAGATTGGCTATCTTATGTCGCCGGATGTCGCCGCCTATGAGCAGTATTTCCGGGGTTCACAAGAATATCCAATGACCGCTATGTCGATCTTTGCCGGTGGAGCAATACCACCGAGGGATGCCGTGCGCTATGTCGCGCAGCAGGGCATTCGATCGATCGTCTTCGGGGCCTCCTCGCGCAACCATATGCAGGCGGCGATCGAGCTGATGGGAGAGTTCGCGTGAGGCCGGCGCGCAAGGTAGCGTTGGTAGGCATTGTGGGATTGCCCCCGCACTACGGCGGCTTTGAAACGCTGGGGCATTTCCTGGTTCTGCATCTCGGCGAAACCGTGGACTTCACCGTTTACTGCAGCAGCCCCGCCTACGCTGCGCGCCCTGACAAGTATCTGACTGCCCAGCTCGTGTACGTTCCGTTCCGTGCGAATGGTGCGCAAAGTATTGTTTTCGATCTCTTGTCGATTGCCCGTAGTTGTTTCTATGCGGATACCATTCTTCTGTTGGGCGTGTCGGGCGGGTTGTTTGTGCCGCTGGCGCGGCTGTTTCGCAAAAGAGTGGTGCTCAACGTCGGTGGCCTGGACTGGCAAAGGTCAAAATGGGGACGATGGGCAAGCGCATTCCTGAAGCTTTCCGAAGCCGTGGCCGTGCGATCGTCTCAGGTTTTGGTGGCGGATAACGCAGGTATCGCATCTTATCTAGTCGCCGAGTACGGCCGCAAGAGCATTTTGATTGAGTATGGAGGCGATCAGGTTAGCCTGCCGCCAATCACCGAGGAATTACGGAGACTCTATCCGTTCCTCACTGCCCCTTATGCCTTTTCGGTGGCCAGGATTCAGCCGGATAACAACATCGAGATGATTCTCGGTGCATTCACTCAGTCAGCCGGGCACGTGCTGGTTATGGTCGGTAACTGGAATAGCAGCGCCTTCGGCCGCGAATTGAACGCGCGTTTTGCCGGCTGCCACAATCTGCATCTGCTGGATGCGATTTACGACCCCGAAGAGCTCAATGTGCTCCGCGGTCATTGCTCCCTCTATGTTCATGGACACTCCGCAGGAGGAACCAACCCCAGCCTGGTTGAGGCGATGCACCTTTCGCTTCCCATTGCAGCATTCGATGTCGTTTATAACCGCGCTACAACTGAAGGAGCGGCAAAATACTTCCGCAGCTCTGCAGAGCTGTCTGAGCTTTTGGATCGCAATTCCCGGGGCGGCTGGGGGAACCAGCGCCACGTGATGAAAGAGATTGCCGACCGGCGCTACCGGTGGAGCGTCATCGCAGAAAAATATGCTCAAGTGCTGTGAACTGCGTCGGGCGATGACGAGCGCGCAACTTCCACATTTCCTGAAAAACAAACGCGGACATGCCCTGGATGGGAGATGCCCGCGTAAGATATTGCGCGAAACGATGAGGCTGGCTTGGCTGCCGCTGGCTACGCGGCCTCCTCGCCGCCCTTGGTCTCTTCCGCTTCCTTCTTCTGCTCTTCGAGCTGCTTCTCCAGCTCGGCGCGCTTCTTGGACTTCAAGTCGGCGCGCTTCTGGCGCTTCACTTCCAGTTGCTTTTCCGCGCCCAGCAACTCGATGAACGCCTTTTCCGCGCCGTCGCCCTGCTGGAAGCCGGCGCGGACGATGCGCAGATAGCCGCCCTGGCGGTCGCCGTAGCGCGGGGCCACAACGTCAAAAAGCCGCTTGACGGCGTCGTCGGTGCGGAGGAAGGCGTGCGCCTGGCGGCGCGAGTGCAGATCGCCCTTCTTGCCGAGGGTGATCATCTTTTCCACGTGCGGACGAACTGCCTTGGCCTTGGCCACGGTAGTCTCCACGCGGTCTTCTTCGATAACGGACGTAGTCAAATTACGCAAAAGTGCATTGCGATGACTGGTATTACGTCCGAGCTTGAATCCTGCATTGCGATGGCGCATCTTTAGCTCCTAGCTTCTAGCTCCTAGCTTCTAGCTCAATTGCCGTGGAACGGGCAACTTGGTGTTCGCACCAGAAAGCTAGAATCGAGTAGCTATTTGAAATCTTGACTTACAGCATCTAACTCCTAACTTCCAGTCTCTAGCCTAGTTGCGGAGAAGCAACACTTCCGTTTCCGCAAGGAAGAACTAGTAGCTAGAAGCTAAGAGCTAGTAGCTGTTTTTTAGAAATTCTCCGTCTCGGTAGGCAACTGCAGGTCCACCGAGTCAAGCGGCTCTTCTTCTTCGTCGTAACGGCCAAAGCCCGCGGCCAGCGCCGTCTGCGGCGGAATGCTGGTGGGCCCGGGAACCGCGTTGCCCTGCTCGTCGATCTTCATGCCCAGCGACAGACCCATCTGCGCCAGGATTTCCTTAATCTCGTTCAGGCTCTTGCGGCCGAAGTTTTTGGTCTTGAGCATTTCGGCTTCGGTCTTCTGCACCAGCTCGCCGATGGTCTGGATGTTAGCGTTCTTCAGGCAGTTATAGCTGCGGACCGAAAGCTCCAGTTCCTCGACACTCCGGTTGAGGTTGTCGTTGCGGAGCAGGATACGGCCTTCCTCGCCGCGCGCTTCGGCTTCGATCTCTTCCTCGAAGTTGATGAAGATATTCATGTGGTCCTTGAGCAGCTTGGCGGCCAGGCCGATGGCATCGGCGGGCAACACGGCTCCGTTGGTCCACACTTCGAGAGTCAATTTGTCGAAGTCGGTGATCTGGCCCAGACGAGCGGCATCGACCACGTAGTTCACGCGACGCACCGGCGAGTGCACGGAATCCACCGGAATAAATCCGAGCCCGAGATCGGCGTCGAAGTTCTTGTCCGCCGAAACATAGCCGCGGCCGCGCTTGAGGCGCATCTCCATGTCGAGCTTGCCGCCTTCAGAGAGCGTCGCGATGTAGACGTTCTTGTCGAGGATGTCGACGTCGCCGTCGGCCTCGATCATGCCGCTGGTGACCACGCCGGGCTGGTCGGCGCGCAGGTAAAGCGCCTTCGGGCCCTCGCCCGCGAGCTTGAAGGGAATTTGCTTGAGGTTGAGAATAATGTCGGTCGCATCCTCGACCACGCCGGTGATGGACTGGAACTCGTGCAGCACGCCCTCGATGCGGACGGCGGTAACGGCAGCGCCTTCAATGGAACTGAGCAGCGTGCGGCGCAGCGCGTTGCCGATGGTGGTGCCAAAGCCCCGCTCAAAAGGCTGGGCGCTGAACTTTCCGTAAGTGTCGGTAAGCGTCTCGGCATCGACCGCAAGGCGCTTCGGTTTTTGAAATCCTCTCCACAACATATCGTCTCTCTTTTCCCGCGCGGCGTGTACGTCGCGATGCATTTTGCGGCGGCCGCGCAAGTTCTCCTTGGTTTGAAGTGCAGCTTCTAGCCTCTAGCTCCTAGCTTCTAGCTCGTTCCGTGGGAATTGAGTTCGTCAACTCAGCACGAAAAAGCTAGAGGCTAGCAGCTAGAAGCTTGTAGCTGTTATTTCGAGTACAACTCCACAATCAACTGCTCATTGATGGGCAGGTTGACGTCCGCGCGCTTGGGCAACTGCAGCACGCGCCCGGACATGTTTTCAAAATTCGCTTCCAGCCAGGCGGGAACTGGGTTCTGCGCCGCATACTGCGTTGCCTGCTCGATGATGACGTGCTTCTTGGCGCTGTCGCGGATGGCGATTTCGTCGCCCACGCTCACCTGAAACGAAGGAATGTTGACCTTGCGTCCGTTCACGGTCACGTGCCCGTGACGCACCACCTGCCGCGCCTGCCGGCGCGAGATGGCGAAGCCCAGCCGGAAAGCCACGTTGTCGAGGCGCCGCTCGAGCTGCTGGATCAGCAGTTCGCCGGTCACGCCTTGCGCGCGGTTGGCCTTCTCGTAGTATTCGCGGAATTGGCCCTCAAGCGTGAAGTACATGCGCTTGGCCTTCTGCTTTTCATGCAGTTGCAGGCCGTAACCCACGATCTTGGCCTTGCGGTCCTTGCCATGCTGTCCCGGCGGGAAGTTGCGCTTCTCCAGCGGGCAGCGGTCCGAGGTGCACTTGGTGCCCTTCAAAAATAACTTGGTGCCTTCGCGGCGGCAAAGGCGGCAAACTGGTCCGGTATAACGTGCCATTTCTTCTCCTGACTTCGGATGACG
>JBEKIE010000089.1:0-13839 GCA_050011915.1 Occallatibacter sp. | reverse complement strand
GAGTAGTACGCGTTGTCCGCGGTTCCATTCAGATAAAGGCTAAGGCCGGGCACCAGAACCACAGTGCCTTCAAACTCGATCCCTTCCGTGATTGAGCTGGGCTGCAGGTAAAAAATGGTGTCGCCCAGATCCACATCGCCGGGAATGTTGTCGACCGTGGACGAATAGCTGTTCTGGAAGCGAACACGGTACATATCCGTGTCGAAAGTGAACTTGTTCGCTTTGTAAACCGTGCCCACCTGGTAAGTCGTCGAGCGCTGCTGCTTGGGAGCTGTTTGCAGTTGCGGGACGGCCGCGCTGGCTGATGCGGCCGTCTGATTGTAGTCGTACACCGCGCTCGGCGGAACGACGCTGCCCGTCGCGCCCTGCGCATAGACCGACCAGTTGCTCATCAGACGGTAGTTGAAATCAAGCGAAGGAAGCCACGCGGTAAAGCTGCCCTTGTTGAAGATGGTGGCCGGGCAGGCCGCAGTCGTACTCGTGCAGGTGAGCTCGCCAACCGTCGAACCGTCGTCGGCGTGATGCAGTACATTAATGCCGTAAGCAGCAAACTTGACGCCCGGTGTGACGTTGAACTTCGACGTCACATGGAACTCGTACTCGGCATAGGGCTGATAGGAGTTGGTCCAGAACTGCTCGTTGAACTTTGGCAATGCCTGATCGGCCCAGCCATTTGCCGGGTCGCTCGGATACTGATGCCGGTTTGTTTTCGCCCACTCATACCACATGCCTGTGCGAAATACTCCGAGGCCTGATGTCTTCGTCACCAGCAGCGTCTCGCCGTACTTACGATAGCTGTTGTACTTGTCGATGCCGCAGGGAATCGCGGAAACACCCTTCTTTACGACAAACATATTGCAGGGCGCCACAGCGACGCCGTCGTAATATGGAACCGCCGTGCCGCCTGATTTGCTTGACGCCATCACCACACCGGGAAGCGATGCAGCCTGCGCCAGTGTGTCGTCGGTAATCGCCGTGGCATTTGAGTAGAGCTCGCCGTTGTCGTAGTTCAACGTGTAGCCCTTGAAGTCCATGTACCAGCCCTTGCCGAATTCGTGTTTTAATCCCACGTACTCGACGTCTGTGTAAACCTGGTACTTGTTGTACTGGTAGTCGAACCAGCTCGCCGGGTCCGCATTGTTGGTCAACAGAAACTTGATGCCGGCGCCCGTGTACGGTCGATTGAACGCGGTTGCCGTAGTGCTGCCGTTGACGAAAAGGCTGTACGTGCAATTCGATGCGTAAGCCGGCTGCGATCCGTACAGCATGCAGCGGGAAGAGCTGATGTTCGGTCCGTTCGAGTCGAGATGAACCACGCCGCTGAATCCGGTCAGGATAGTCTTGGGCGAGAAACTGTACTGATAGAGGAGTGATCCGGCGCTGCGCAGGTTGTAATTGAACGTCTGGTAGCCGTCGGACGAGAAGTGATGAACGTCCACATACAGGCTCGATTTCGCGGGCGAGCCAAATAGGCCGAAGTTGCCGGAGTTGAACGCGCCGTCAAATAGCTTCGTGTTCCACGTCCCATAGGAGGTGGTAAAACGGAAGTCCCGTTCGCTTGTGAGCGGCATGGAAAGATAGTGGATGGAGCCGCCGAAGGGCGTCGGCCCAATCGTAGAAGCCGAGCCGGGGCTGCGGTCGAAATCCACGCCGCCAATCCACTGCACCGGGAAGAACGACCAGGAGTGATGCGTCGGCGTATTCGTGTCGTAAAAGGGAATGCCGTCGTAATCGATGTTGTAGTCGCCGTCAGGAAAGCCGCGAAAGTACGTCTTGCTTTGACCCAGACCGATGCCGTTCGTGCTGGTTGTAAAAGCGCCGGGGACGATCTGGACGAGCTCTCCGTAATCGGCCACAGGCGAAACAAAGTTCTGAATGTAGGTACTCGAGATCAGCGACTGCGCAGAACGCTCCTCCAGAAAGCCGCCGCTGGGAGCGCTTCGCACCGCCACCGAGTCGACTCCGGCATTGACCGTCACCTCCTGCACCACGGCGCCCACCTCGAGCGCCAGCGTCACCTGCTGCGTTTGTCCGTCGGCCAGCGTGATGCCTGACTTGGAGTTTTTGGCAAACCCGTTGCCCACTGCCTCCAGCGTGTAGGTCCCAGCCGCGAGACCGTCAATTGAATAGCTGCCGTCATCTTTCGCATTGACAGTCTTTTTCTCACCCGTGGCAATGTTGGTCGCGGTCACGGTGGCATTGGGGACCGTTCCGCCCTGCGCGTCGTAAATGGTGCCTTCGAGCTTGGCGCTCGCCGTCTGCGCGTGAATCTGAATAGCGGCAAAGGCAAAAAGCGCAAGCAGGGATAGAACGCATGCACGCAGCCGCAACCGGCTGCGAACGTATGGATATGTCACGATGTTCCTCCGAAAAAGGGAATTTGTTGATTTTGGGGTCCCAGACGATAGAGAAATGCCGACTGTATTGCTGACCCGACCGTAGCAATCGAACATTGCGATCAAATTACACGAGTGTTAGAACGCGGTTACAAACTACTGAAGACGCCGTGAAGTTCATGCGCTTTTCCACAATCTGAATCAGATTCGCTCACGTGGCTTGCCTCTCCGCCGCAGGTGTACTCTGCTCGATATGGCCGTGAAGACGAGCCTCTATGCAACGCAGCTCCGCTGGGAATTGACGCTGCGCAATCGCGCCTATGCGCGCGGGCGCGCGCATGTGGAGAGCTATGGAAGCGCCCCGGTCATCGTTTACGAGCCGGATGACGAAAAGCATGGGAATTTCTTTGACCCGGCCTACGCGGCCATCCTCGCGCGGCCCAGCTGGATGCGCCGCTTCGACAAGGTTCACGCCCAGGCGGCTCGCTCACTGCCCAAACCGCAATGCGATATCGCCCGGCGCTGGCGCGAACTCGACTCTTCCATGAGCTCCGATGCGCTGCTCATGAACGTCTTCTGCACGCCGGGCGTCGGCGAGTCAACAGCGGTCCAAAACATGCTCGGCGCTGGTGACGGCGCAGAGCTTATCTTTGGATGGAAGGCTCGCGTTCCGCTTGCCAATGGACGCTTCGACCGCACTGAGGTCGACCTTCGTTTTGGCTCGCTGCTCGTCGAGGCGAAACTAACCGAGGCAAATTTTCAATCGCGCTCTGCCACGATCGTAGAATCTTACCGCGACTTCGACGAGGTCTTCGACCGCGATCGGCTGCCTCGCGCTGAGATCGCCACCACGCGCTGGATGCAGTCCAGCGAATTCCCTGAGAACGCATCGCAGGAACTGGAAAGCCTTGTCGGCGATCCCGCTCTTTTCTCTCCCGTTGAGGCCAGCTTCCGCTCCTCCGGCGAAGAAGGTTATGCAAGCTATCAGCTGATCCGCAACGTGCTGGCCGCACACGCCACGGGCTCGAGTTTCTGCGTCATTCACGACAAACGCCGTCCCGACCTGCGCGAAGAGTGGTTCGCGGTGATAGCCGCCGTGAAGAGCGCCGAGTTGCGCACCCGGCTGAAGGTTCTCGCCTGGCAAGAGCTGACTGCTCTGCTTCCCAATGCGTTGCAGGAGTTCCTTGACCAGAAATATGGCATCGTACCGCCGGGCCGCGAACCGTCGCCAGTAGAGCCGTCATCCTGAGCGACAAACTTCGGCTGCCATCCTGAGCAATCAAAAATCGGGTGTCATTCTGAGCGAGTCCCGGCGCGTTGGGACAAGTCGAAGAACCTGCATTTATCCTTCAACGAACTTCAGACCCGCCCCCCTACAGTCCCAGGATCTTCCGGTTTCGCCCCGCATCCGCACCACGGCCCGCAAAATCGTCAAACGCCCGGTCCGTCGCGCGAATAATATGCTCGCGCACAAACGTTGCGCCCTCGGCCGCGCCCGCTTCAGGATGCTTGATCGAGCACTCCCACTCCACCACGGCCCATCCCGGATAGTCGTACTGCGCCATCTTGCTGAACACCTGCCGGAAGTCGATCTGCCCATCGCCCAGCGACCGGAACCGTCCCGGCCGGTCGATCCAGTCCTGATAACCGCCATACACGCCCGCGCGCCCGCTCGGCCGGAACTCCGCGTCCTTCACATGAAATGCGCGAATGCGTTCGTGATAGAGGTCGAGAAAGGCCAGATAATCCATCTGCTGCAAAACCATGTGGCTCGGATCGTAGAGAATGCACGCGCGCGGATGATTCCCCACGGCGGCGAGGAACCGCTCGAAGGTCGCGCCGTCGTGCAGATCTTCGCCGGGATGCAGCTCAAAGCACGCATCCACTCCGGCTTCATCGAAAGCATTCAGAATCGGCAGCCAGCGTGTTGCAAGTTCCTTGAAAGCCTCGTCGACAAGGCCCGCGGGCCGTTGCGGCCAGGGATAAAAGAAGGGCCACGCCAAGGCGCCCGAGAATGTCGCATGAGCCGTAAGCCCCAGATTGCGGCTCGCCTTCGCCGCCCAAAGCAATTGCTGCACCGCCCATGCCGACTTGGCCTTCGCGTTTCCGGCGAGCTCCGGCGGCGCAAAGCCATCGAGCAATGTGTCGAACGCTGGATGGCTCGCGACCAGTTGCCCCTGCAGATGCGTGGACAGCTCCGTCACCGCCAGTCCCGCCCGCGCCGCAATTCCCTTCACGTCGTCGCAATAGGCCCGGCTTTCCGCGGCACGCTCCAGATCGAACAGTCTTCGATCCCAGCTCGGAATCTGGATGCCCACGTAGCCGTTCGTTGCCGCCCAACCCGCCATGCCTTCCAACGTGTTGTACGGTGGCTCGTCGCCGGCAAACTGCGCCAGAAAAATCCCCGGTCCTTTGATGGTCTTCATCCCATTTACCTCAAATGCACGCGCGCATCGCCCGCAGTCCGCGCATTTCTTTCACTCGATCATGCGCTTCGTTCTCGCACCGCAAAGCTGAGAGCTGAAAGCTGATCGCTGCTTTCAGAACTCCACCCAGCCTTCTCTCCGGTTGCTCTCGATCGCGCGCTCAATAAACCTCATGCCGCGCACGCCCGCCTCAATCCCGGGCAGCGTGGCCGGCAGCGGATGTGCCTGCCCCTCTTTCCACGCCGTGAGTGCATCGGCGAACTCGCGATAAAGCACCGCAAACGCCTCCAGATACCCCTCGGGATGTCCGGCCGGCACACGCGCCACCGCCAGCGCATCGGCACTGAGATAACTCATCGCCGCGTGATGAATCTCTTCCGGCCTGTCAAGCCACCTCACGATCAACCGGTTCGGATCCTGCTGCCGCCATGCGAGGGAGCCCTTCTCGCCATAAATGCGCAGATGTAACTCGTTCATCTCTCCCGCGGCCACCTGCGAGCAGGCCAGCGTTCCGGCAGCGCCGTTGTTCATGCGCAGGAACGCATTGCAATCGTCGTCGAGCTTCCGTCCCTGCACAACGCGACGCAATGTCGCGTCGATCGCCGTCACCTTCAGGCCGCTGACATACTCGAGCAGGTGAAACGCATGCGTGCCAATGTCGCCGATGGCGCCGCCTGCGCCGCTCTGTGCGGGATCGGCGCGCCAGACGGCCTGCTTGTGTCCCGTCGTTTCGAGCGGCCCACTCAACCAGCCCTGAAAATACTCCACCGCAACCTTGCGAACGGCTCCCAGCTTGCCCGCCGCGCACATCGCCCGCGCCTCGCGCACCATCGCGTAGCCCGCGTACGTGTGCGTCAATCCGTACGGAAGTCCGCTCCTTCGAACTGCGGCCTCCAGTTTGAGCACTTCCTCGTAGGTCGCGGTCGCCGGCTTGTCGCTCATCACGGGAATGCCCGCTTCAAGCGCAGCCAGCGCCACGGGCAGGTGCACATGATTCGGTGTCACGATCGCCACAAAATCGATGCCGTCCGCCCGCTTGCGCTCGGTCTCGATCATTTGCCGGTAATCTGGATAAGCGCGCGCGGGATCGATGTGGAAACGCGCGCCAGCCTCGCGCGACCGCTCCGCCGACTGCGAAAACGCACCCGCGACCAACTCAATTTCTCCGTCCAGTTCCGCGGCAATGCGATGCACCGGACCGATGAACGCGCCCGGCCCTCCGCCCACCATGCCCATGCGCAGCTTGCGTGCCTCTGTCATTGCTTCTCTTGTTCCCTCGCTTATTTGGTCCCTCGGTCCCTTGGTCCCTGCCTTTCAGCAGTTCACGCCGCTCTCCAGATACCCGCCATCCACCACAACCAACTGGGCGGTGACAAACGACGCCGCCTCCGACGCCAGAAAAATTGCAGGCCCTACGATCTCGCGCCCTTTCCCAAAACGGTGCATCGGCGTCCGCATCAGGATCTCGTTGCCGCGCGGTGTGCCCTCGACGAGCGGCAGGCTCATGTCGGTTGGAAACAGACCCGGTACAAGCGCATTCACGTTCACCCCCGTCTCGGCCAACTCAATCGCCAGCGTCTTGGTCATCGAAACCACTGCGCTCTTGCTCGCTGCATACGGCGCCACCTGATAGAAACCGCGAAATGCCGTCATCGACGCGATATTGATGATCCGCCCATAGTGCGCCGCGACCATGGAGCGCCCGAAGATCTGGCAGGCGCGCAGTGTTCCCGTCAGGTTGGTCTCGACAATCTTCGACCAGTCCGCCTCGTCGGCCTCAAGCGTCGGCATCTTCTTGGTCATGCCCGCTCCGTTCACCAGGATGTCCACTTTGCCAAACGCCGCGATCACCGCATCGTGCAGTTGCTGAATCGAATTCCGGTCCAACACGTCGCTCGTCACGCGCAACGTGCGCCGTCCCAGCGCTTCGATCTCCGCGGCCACAGCATTCACCTGCCCCTGCCGCCGCGAACTCGCCACCACGTCCGCGCCGGCAGCGGCATACCCCAGCGCAATCTCGCGGCCCAGGCCGGTCGTCCCGCCAATCACCACCGCAACACGTCCACTCAAATCGAAAAGCTCCAGCCCCTTCAAGCTCTCCTCCCACCGGCCGTATCGGCGCCTTCATCTTCATGTGTTTCGCCGCAACAGCGCTTGGCGCTTCCGGCAATCCCGCAAACATTCCTAGCCTAAATGATCGCTCTGTCCACAGTCCCCGCATGCGCCTGCGCACTGGCTGTCTCAGCCCCCGTGCGCTACAGTATTGAGTGACCATGAATCCACTCTCGATTCCCAATTCCAACCGCCGCTGGGATTGTCTCAGCCTGGGTGAAGTCATGCTTCGCCTCGATCCCGGCGACATGCGCATCCACACTGCACGTCAGTTTCAAGTCTGGGAGGGCGGCGGCGAATACAACGTGGCCCGCGGTCTGCGCCGCTGCTTCGGCTTGCGCGCCGCCGTAGCTACTGCGCTCGCAGACAATCCCGTAGGCCGCCTGGCCGAGGACTTCATACTGCAGGGCGGCGTTGACACTTCTCTCATTCGCTGGGTGCCCTATGACGGTGTCGGCCGCACCGTGCGCAACGGCCTCAACTTTACCGAGCGCGGCTTCGGCCTGCGCGCGGCTGCCGGCTGTTCTGACCGTGGCCATACTGCAATCAGCCAGGTCAAACCCGGCGATTTCGATTGGGAATCGATCTTCGGCGCAGCCAACGGATCGCGCTGGTTGCACACCGGCGGCATCTTCGCCGCACTCTCCGCTTCCACCGCCGAAGTTGCCGTAGAAGCTATGGATGCCGCGCGCAAGTATGGCACGCCCATTTCCTACGACCTGAACTACCGCGACTCGCTCTGGAAATCCATCGGCGGCAAGACCAAGGCGCAGGAGGTCAATCGCGAGCTCGTGCGCAAACTCGACGTGCTCCTCGGCAACGAGGAGGATTTCTCCGCCATGCTCGGCATTGCCATCAAAGGCGTCGGCGAAGACTTCGCCGAGTTGCCCATCGCCGGATACGAAGAGATGCTGCGCGAGGTCGCAGCCGCGTATCCCAACCTAAAGCTCATTGCCAGCACCCTGCGCACCGCGCAAACCGCCAGTCGCAATGCCTGGGGCGCCATCGCGCTCGTCACCGGGGCCCCCAGCGAACGATCTGTGTTCGCTGGGGTGGACGTGGACAAGATCGCCCACGTCCCGCAGCGCGAAATCGACATCTTCGACCGCGTAGGCGGCGGCGACAGCTTCGCCTCTGGCCTCATCTACGGCTTGCTTGCCGGCAAAGCCATCGACTGGGCCGTCCAATGCGGCGTGGCGCATGGCGCGCTTGCCATGACCACTCCCGGCGACACCAGCATGGCCTCGCTCGCCGAGGTCGAACGCATCATGAAAGGCGGCTCCGCGCGCATCGCGCGGTAGGTGGCTCTTTGCGCTGGCTTGCTGTCTAGCTGACTCGTGGTCTTTTTAACTCCGCTAACACCGCTAGCGCCGCTAGCTCCGCTGAAAGGAACACATGTCCGAAACCACCCAGCAAATCATCGAGCGCGTCGGCCTCATTCCCGTTTTGCGCGCCAAGAGCGTTGCCCAGGGCCGCGCCGTAGTCGACGCCATGATCGCCGGCGGCGTCACCGTCGTTGAAGTCACCATGACCGTTCCCGGCGCTGTCTATCTGTTGAAGGAACTCAACAAGGATTACGGCTCAAAGCTTCTGCTTGGCTCGGGCACTGTCACCACAGCAGATCAAGCCCAGGCCACCATCGATGCCGGCGCGGAGTTCGTCGTCAGTCCCAGCCTGCATCCCGAGGTCATCGCCGTCACGAAAAGAAACAACAAGGTATCCTGCCCCGGCTCGCTCACGCCTACTGAAGCCATCACCGCGTGGAACGCCGGCGCCGACTACGTGAAAATCTTTCCCTGCTCCGCTGTCGGCGGCGCAAGCTACCTCAAGTCTCTTCTCGCGCCTTTCCCGCATCTCAAGCTCATTCCTACCGGCGGCGTTACATTGCAAACCGCCGAAAGCTTTATCAAGGCTGGGGCGCGCGCCCTCGGCGTGGGCAGCGACCTCGTCAATCTCGCCGCTGTCGACGCAGGACACCCCGAAACCATCACAGAAACCGCCCGTGCGTACCTGAAGGTGCTTGCCGACGCGCGCAAGAACTGACGCGTTCGCCAAAACGCAGACCCACTCGGATTCATTTCGTCTCGAGGGCCGCATCGTCCTCGTCACCGGCTCGTTGCTCACCATCGACGGCGGCTGGACCGCCGCGTAAGTTAGCCGTTCCCGCCATTACACTTTTTTAAGAGGTAGCCCATGCATCTCGTTTCCTTTTCCGTCGCAGACAGCCATGTGCCGCGCCCTGGCGTACTGCTTCCGCAAACCGGCTCTGTGATTGACCTCGGCTCAGCCTACGACGATACGCTCGCCGTCATCGCCGCCGGCATCGCAACCATCGACAAGCCGAGCGTTTACTCCAGCCACAAGCTCAACGAAATCCGCTTGCTTGCGCCGATCTCGAGCCCTCCGCGCATCTTCGCCATCGGACTAAACTACCGCGACCATGCCGCCGAAGCGAAAATGGCGCTGCCCTCCGCGCCCGTCGTCTTTTTCAAGCTGCCCACGGCCATCATTGGCCCCGGCGACGCCATCGTGTTGCCGAAAAACTCCTCCGAGCCAGACTACGAGGCCGAACTCGCCTTCGTCATCGGCAAAGGCGGCTATCGCATCCCGGCGACGGCATGGCGCGAACACGTCTACGGCTACACCATCGTCAACGACGTCAGCGCCCGCGACGTGCAGCGGGCCACCTCGCAGTGGTCGCTCGCGAAAAGCTTCCCCACGTATTGCCCCATGGGCCCCGCCATCGTTACCGCGGATGAGATCCCCGACCCGCATCAGCTCGCCATTTCGCTCAGCATCGACGGCGAAACGCTGCAAAACTCCAACACGCGCGAGCTGATCTTCAAGATTCCGGAGCTCATCGAGTACATCTCATCCATCACGCCGCTGCTGCCGGGCGACATAGTCTCCACCGGTACGCCATCCGGTGTCGGCATGGGCCGCACTCCGCAGCGCTGGCTCAAACCCGGCGAATCCGTGACGGTCACGATCGAAGGCCTCGGCGCTCTCACCAATCCCGTCGTCGCAGAGTAAATTCTCCGGGGAGCAAAGGGGCCCCATTGAGGGGGCCTTTTCGCTAACTTGCTAACTCGCCCACTTGCTGCCTCCCTACGCTTCCGCCTCGCCCGTCTTGGCCTCCGCAAACAGCCAAGCGTAAAGCGCTACGCCGATGTAGCAGGCCACCGGCACCAGATACGCCGTCAGCAATGGAAGCATGCCCATCAGCTTTGTCAGCGCTGCGCCGCCCAGAATCGCCATCACCAGAAACGATCCAGCGGTCTTCGTCTTCTCGCCCATGCCCTTCAATCCCAGAGCAAAAATCGTTGGGAACATGATCGACATAAACAGACTCGTCATCAACAGGCAGCCTACGCCTATCCAACTAGGATGCACCACGGCCACCATGCACAACACCACATTGATCGCCGCATAGAGCACGAGCATCAGCCGCGCATGGAAATGCCGCATGAGCCACGCCGAGCTGAACCGGCCGACGGCAAACGCCGCCAGTGTGCCCGTCAGCATGTAGCCCGCGGCCTTGTCACCCACTCCCGTGGCCGACTCCACATAGGCAATGAAGTAGCTCCACGTGCCCACCTGCGCGCCCACGTAAAGAAACTGCGCCAGCACGGCGAACACAAAATGCGGCTGCCACAACCGCACATGCATCTCACCGGAAGGCGAGCTCTCCGAGGTGTCCTCGCTTCCCAAGTCGGGAAACTTTGTCATCAGGATCAGCAGCGCCCAGAGAAACGCGAAACAGCCGAGCACGACGTAAGGCGTCACCACGCGCAAGGTCTCCGAGTGCAAATAGGCCTGATACGTTCCCGCCGCCTGACTGGCTGCAACCTGAGCATCCGTCAGCTTCACGCCCGAAAAGATGAACACCGTCCCAATCAGCCCCGCACTGATCGATCCCAGCGGATTGAAAGCCTGCGAAAGATTGAGCCGCCGCTCGCTCGAACCAGAAGGCCCCAATTGCGCGATAAAGGAATTCGATCCCGTCTCCAGAAACGACAATCCGCTGGCAATCACGAACTGCGCCACGAGGAAGAACGTATAAAGCCCCGCTTGCGCCGCCGGATAAAACAAGAGGCATCCCGTGCCCAATAAACACAACCCCGTCACAATGCCGGTTTTGTATCCGAAGCGCCGCATCAGCTGCCCCGCCGGAATCGCCAGCAGAAAGTAGCCGAGGTAAAACCAGATCTGGATTCCCGCCGCACTCGAGCGGTTGATGTTGAACGACTTCATGAACTGGCGGATGAGAATATCGTTCAGGTTGTTGGGAATCGCCCACATGAAGAACAGCACCGTGACCACCAGAAACGGCAGCAACCGTCCCGCGGGAATCAACGGAGCTTCAATGTCTTCATGCTGCGACGGCGAGTTTCCTTGCCCTGGGTTTCTTGTATCGATTGGCCCGACGGAAATGCTCAAGGTACACTTCTCCTTCTCAGCGACAGCCCAAATGTAAAGCCGCTTTTCAGTGCTTTCCCTTTTATCGCTTTGTCTGCCCCAGTGACGAGGCACTCACCTTTGTATCGAAACCGCCTTTATACTGGCAAACTCGTAATCGTTCGCGTTAACGTTACTCCCACAAGCAATCACGGACCAACAAGCCGCGAACCGCAACAGTTCCAGTCAGCCGTGGATGCCTATTGCACGCCTATAATCTGCGTTGTAGCGCCAGTCTCCAGACTGGCTGTCGTGCGGGACCCGCCCTGAGCGAAGTCGAAGGGTCCAGACCCTCTCCTTTCATGGCCGACCTGATCGAATCCGCCCGCCGCTTTTACGCCGAGGAGTTGTGTCGCCTCAACAGCATCTCCTCGCCCGCGATCTTCGCCGCCTTCGCAACCGTGCCGCGCGAGCGCTTCGTAGGTTCTGGCCCCTGGCTAATTCAGAGCAGCGGCACAAGCAGCTTCACCCAGGACGCCGACCCCACACACGTGTACCGCGACGCGCTCATCGTGCTTGACGAAGCGAAGCGCCTGAACAACGGCCAGCCCAGCCTGTGGGCCATTCATCTCGACCAGCTCCGTATCCAACCCGGTGATCGAATTCTTCATCTTGGCTGCGGCACCGGCTATTACACCGCCATCCTCGCCGAACTCACCGGCCCGTCCGGCAAAGTCACAGCAATCGAAGTCGACGAAGGTCTCGCCGACCGCGCGCGCGACACACTCGAGCCCTGGCCGCATGTCACCGTGATCAACGCCGACGGCTCACGCGGCCCGTTCGAGCCCGCCGACGTAATTGTCGTCAGCGCCGGCGCAACGCATCCTTTGCCTGCGTGGCTTGCCGCGGTCAAGCCTTCAGGCAAGCTCCTCTTTCCGCTGACCTCGACGCGGGGGCCCGGAGCCATGGCGCATCTCATCCGCACCGGCGCAGACCACTTCGCGGCCACGCTCCGGGGCTCGGTTTTCTTTGTCGATTTCGCAGGAGCGCGCGATGCTGCCGTCAGCAGCGAGCTTGCTCGCGCGCTTCGGCGCGACGAAGGCGTCGGCGTCCGCTGCTTGCGCTGCGATATTCACGCCCAAGATGAATCCTGCTGGCTGCACGGCGAAGGCTGGTGCTTCTCGCGTCTCGCCCCGGTCGTCGACCGAGGCGCTTGAGCTCCTCACAGCACCCGCGCCAGCCACTTTCCCGTATGTGAGTGCAGGTTGCTCGCAATCTCTTCAGGCGGACCCTCGGCCACGATTTTTCCGCCGCCTTCGCCGCCCTCCGGCCCCAGATCGATCACCCAATCGGCGCTTTTGATCACGTCCAGGTTGTGCTCGATCACAATCAGCGAACCACCGCCGTCAATCAGCTTGCGAAACGCGGTCAGTAGCTTCGACACATCGTCAAAATGCAGCCCCGTCGTCGGCTCGTCGAGAATGTACAGCACGCGGCTCGCCTGCGAAGGCTTCGCCGTCGCATTCACTGCGCGCACCGACGCCAGGTGCGCGGCCAGCTTCACGCGTTGCGCCTCGCCGCCCGAAAGCGTTGTCGCCGACTGCCCCAGCCTTAGATATCCCAGTCCGATCTCATCCAGCACCGCCAGTTTCTCAAGCAATTTGGTCTGACCGGCAAAGAAACGCAGCGCCTCCTTCACCGTCATCTGCAGCACGTCGTGAATACTCTTGCCCTTGTATTGCACATTGAGAATTCTGGCTTGATAGCGCGTGCCGTTGCAGTCCTCGCAGGGCAGCTCCACGTCGGCCAGGAATTGCATCTCCACGGTCACAGTGCCATCGCCCTCGCAGGTATTGCAACGCCCGCCGGGCACATTGAACGAAAAATGTCCCGGCGTAAGCGAGAGCCGCTTGGCCTCAGGCTGCGCGGCAAACAGCTCGCGGACCAGGTCAAACCCTTTGATGTACGTGATGGGATTCGACCGTGGCGTGCGCCCGATGGGCGTCTGGTCTACCAGCACCACGTCGTTCAGCCGCTCCGCTCCGCCGAGTGAAGTAAATACGCTCGACGGATCGCCGCCATCCGTCTGTCCCAGCGCCCGCGCCACGGCGCGATAGAGCACCTGGTGCACCAGCGTCGATTTACCCGATCCGGAAACTCCGGCCACGGCCACCAGCATTCCCAGTGGAATCGTCACGTCCAACCCGCGCAGGTTGTTGGCCCGCGCGCCCTTCAGCACCAGCTTCTCGCGGCCTGGCACGCGCCGCCTTGTCGGCACGGGAATCGCAATCTTCCCGCTCAGGTACCGTCCCGTGAGCGAAGCCGGATTGGCTTCGATCTCGGCGAGCACGCCCTCAGCCAGCAGCTTGCCGCCGAACTCGCCCGCGCCCGGCCCCAGATCGAGCAAATGATCGGCCGCGCGCAGGATATCGGCGTCGTGCTCCACGACGAGAATCGTGTTTCCCAGGTCGCGCAGCTCCTCGAGAATGTGAATCAGCCGCGCCGTATCGCGCGTATGCAATCCGACCGAAGGCTCGTCGAGCACATAGAGCGCGCCCACCAGCCGC
>JBEKIE010000088.1:0-13868 GCA_050011915.1 Occallatibacter sp. | reverse complement strand
TCTAGCTCCTAGCCCTGGGCGTGCCGAGTAAGAGTTCGCATCCCAACGAGATTGTCATCCTGAGCGGAGGTCGCCGCAGCGACCGGAGTCGAAGGACCCGCGGTTGCTCTTCGGCCGCTCCGCCACAAACTCCTGTGCCCCATCCATTCGCCCGATTCTGGGCGAATGGGTGGGAAACCACGAATCTCAACCTGCCGGTTCTTGGGTCCCTTGTTCCTTTGGTCCCTCGTTCCCTGTGTTTCTCATCAGCGGGAACAGAATCACGTCGCGAATCGACTTCGACCCGGTCAGCAGCATCACGAGGCGATCAATGCCGATGCCCTCGCCGGCCGTGGGGGGCATGCCGTAGGCCAGCGCGCGCACGTAGTCCTCGTCCATCGCATGGGCTTCTTCGTCGCCATGAGCGCGCTCGGCCAATTGCTGCTCAAAGCGTTTGTGCTGCTCCACCGGATCGTTCAGCTCGCTGAAGGCGTTGCCCAATTCAAAGCCGCCGGCAAAGATCTCGAATCGCTCCACGCGGTCCGGGTCGTCGGGCTTCTGCTTCGACAGCGGCGAAACAACGGTCGGATAGTCGTAGATGATGGTCGGCTGGATGAGGTTGGGCTCGACCAGGTCCTCAAAAAGGTTGTAGATGATCTTGCCCAACGGCTCGCGTTTGGAGATTCGAAGACGAGCAACAGAGAGCAACGTGATGGCAATCGCTCGGGCGCCCAACCGCAGCGTGGCCTCCACTTCGTCCTCCAACGCCTGTGAGTCGGCGGCGTCAGGCTCCGGATTGGCCTTTTCATCCGCCTCCTGGAGGCTCTCAAGGCACTCCGATGCGGCCAAGAGAACGTGATCGAGAGACCCGTAATTGTCGAATGAAGTGAGCTCCGGCTTGACGCCCAGTTCTGATGGCCAGAACTTGATGATCGCTTCGACCATCGTCAGCCGTTCCCACTTCCCCAGATCGATCGTGCTCCCGTTGAACTCCGTCACCGTCGTCCCATTCACTTCCATGGCCACGAACTTGATCAGCTCCTCGGTCAGATCCATCAGGTCGTGGTAGTTCGCGTAGGCCTGGTAGAACTCGAGCATGGTGAACTCGGGATTGTGCTGCGTGCTCACACCCTCGTTGCGGAAGTTGCGGTTGATCTCGTACACGCGGTCGAGCCCACCCACTACCAGCCGCTTCAAATAGAGCTCCGGCGCAATGCGCAGGTAGAGGTCCATATCGAGGGCGTTGTGATGCGTCGTGAACGGCCGCGCCGCCGCGCCGCCGGCGATGGGCTGCATCATGGGCGTTTCCACTTCCAGATAGCCGCGGCTGTCGAAGAACGTGCGCAGCGCGCGCAGCACCTTCGCCCGCTTCACAAACACTGCGCGCGCGTCGAGATTGGCAAAAAGATCGACGTAGCGCAGGCGGTAGCGCAGTTCGACGTCGGCCAGGCCGTGATACTTCTCGGGCAGCGCGAGCATGGCTTTGGAGAGAAATGTGAGCGTCTCCACATGCACCGTCAGTTCGCCGGTGCGCGTGCGGAAGAGATACCCGGTGACGCCGATGTGGTCGCCCAGGTCGAGCAGCTTGTAGAGCGCAAAACCCTGCTCGCCCACCGCATCGAGTCGCACGTAGATCTGCAGGCGCTCTCCCTCCTGCTGCAGCGTGGCGAAGCCGGCCTTGCCCTGGGCGCGAATGGCCATGATGCGTCCGGCCACAACCACCGTCGTGCGGCTGGCCTCAAGCTCTTCGCCCGTGGCCTTGTCCCACTTGGCCCGCACGTCGGCCAGCGAGATCGCCGTCTCGTCCTGCCGAGTGGGGAAGCGGTTGGGATACGCGGCCTGCCCCAGTTTTTCGATTTCTTCCAGTTTCTTCTTGCGCAGGTCAAATAGACCATGCTCAAATTCCGATTCAAGCACTCTGTTTCCTTCTGTTGCGACGGATGAACTGTCCAACGGCCAGTATATCGCCGCGCTCGGCTCCTCCCTCCACAGCAGATTGCTGAGTTCTTGCCCCCAAGGCGCTGTTCCCCGGGTCCTGCATCAAAAATCAAAATTGGAGAAGACAGTGAAAGCAATCACCGTGTCAGTTCTGATGTCCCTGCTCATAACCTCCGCAACGCAAGCTGCAGCAGCCACTCTGCCGCCCTCTTGCGGCGATAGCAAGATCAAGTTTGACGTGAAGACACAAAAGGATGCCCCTCCGCCCGCGGGGCCCGACGCCGGCAAAGCGCAACTGGTCTTCGTTGAAACCATGGACAAGGGCGACAAGTATCACCACTGCCTTGCCTGTGACGCCACAACCCGCGTAGCCGTTGATGGCACATGGATTGGGGCCGACCATGGCGACTCCTACTTCACCTTCTCCATCGATCCCGGCGCTCACAGCGTTTGCGTCAACTGGCAATCGATCTCCAGCGGCGAGTCGAGGCAGTTTGGCACGCTCGATGTGAATGCCGAGGCCGGCAACGTGTATTACTTTCAGATTGCCGTGGTCGTCCACGAAGAGAAGAATCCGCAATTCAGCGTGTACAACATGATGCTGGCGCCTCTTCCGCCCGATAGCGGAAACGCGCTGGTGCAAAACTCGGCACTGAGCTCCTGGACGCTGAAGAAGTAGCTGCACGCGCCCTGCGCACAACTCACGGTTCGCGGTGCACGGCCGCGCGCTGCCCTCGCGCCCGCACACCCTCGCCGTGTATAACCACGATGGTGACCTACCACAACCCCATCCCGGAGCGGAAGCAGCGCGACAAGGCCGGTGGTGCACCTTCAGGCGACCCAGCCCAGGGCGGGTTTGCCGGCGGCATGATGGGCGCGTGGATTCAAGCTGAAAAGATGATCCAGATCGCGATGGTGCTGCCCTGCGCGGCCTTTATCTGCTGGCTCCCCGGCGTCTGGCTCGATCGCCACTTTCACCAGACGTGGATCGCGATGGCCGGGATTGTCTTTGGCATCATTGCCGGGCTGGTTACCGCCATCCGCATGGCGATGGTGTACGCGAATGATCCCGCAATGGACAAATTGGACGAAAACGGGAACGGCGCGGACAAATCCGGCAAGGCGGGAGACTCGGGCACGCCCTCATGAGCGACGAATTGCAGATGTTTTCCGACCTGACCGACGCGGATCTTGAGGGATTGCTGCACCGGGCCATCCGTAACACGCTTATTTTCGGGGTGCTTGCGTCGCTCATCGTGTGGAAGGCCACTGGCTGGCGCGATGCCGCAATGCTAGCCACGGGAACCGCCATTTCGGCCGCCAGCATCTTCGAGTGGCGTCGGCTGGCGCGCTTCGTTGCGGCCAAAATGGACAAAAAACAGACGCCCAGGGGGTCGGCATTTGCGGTGGTTTTCTTTCTGCTCAGGCTCATCGTTTTCGCGGCAGCCATTTATGTTAGCCTGAAATGTTTCCAAGGCTCTGTAGTGGCACTCCTCTGCGGGCTGGCTTTAGCGGTGCTGACCCTCGTGTGGGAAGCGCTGCGCCTGCTGAGGGGTTGATTTCCGGAACGATGGGACATGCCCCCAATCCCTGGGAAACGGAAAGATTTGATTTTTCATGGCGCAAACTCTTGCACTGACGCCGATTGTGGAACACCTGGTAGGAGGGCCCCTGCTCAAGCTGTATCACGCCCTCGGCATTGCCCCCCCAGACGCCGCCAATGATGTGGCAAGCGTCAGCGACGCATTCAAATACGAGCTTCTGGTCGCGGCGGGCCTCATCGCTTTCTTCCTCATCGTGCGCCTGACGCTTTCCGTGGAGAAGCCGAACCCGGCGCAGCAGATCGCCGAGATGATTCATGAGTTCACGGGCACCCAAGCGGAGCAGATTATCGGCCATGGGTACGAGCGCTTCCAAGCATTCGTCACCTGTGTCGGTCTCTTCATCGTGATTCTTAATTTGCTCGGCCTCGTTCCGGGCGTTACTACGCCGACAAGCCTGCCGCAGGTGCCGCTGGGCATTGCGGTCCTGACATTTCTTTACTACAACTTTCACGGCCTTCGCGTGCACGGGCCCATTGGCTACATGAAGCAATTTACCGGACCCATGTGGCAGATATCCTGGTTGTTGTTGCCCATTGAGGTCATATCGCATCTTGCGCGCATGATGTCGCTCACCATCCGTCTTTACGCGAACATGCTGGCCAGCGATTTGCTAACCTTGATCGCTTTTTCCTTCGTCCCGTTTGTCTTACCGGTATTTCCTTTGGCTTTGCACGGATTAGTGGCCCTCATTCAGGCTTATGTCTTCATGGTTCTGTCCATGATTTATCTGGGCATGGCGGTATCGCACGAGCACTAAAAACAGGTTTCAGGTTTCAGGGATCAGGTTGCTTGCTCGCAGATACGCGTTATTGTCTGAAACCTGACACCTGAAACCTAGGTCAAGATTCCGGCGGAGAGCGCTTCCGCTCCGCACACACGGAAGGCCGCAAGCGTGAGGGGGCCAGCACGGTGAGCCTCAACCACCCACTGGCGGCCAATTCTCAGGGAAGCAGGAGAAATATGCGGAAACTTCAATACTTGTTCATGGCCCTGGCGGCGCTTTGCTTCGCCATTCCGGCCTTTGCGGATGGCGGCTCGGCACCGATCAACATGGTGCCGATCGGCGTCGGCCTCGGCATGGGTCTCGCAGCCGGTCTTTGTGGCCTGGGCCAGGGAAGGGCCGTTGGCTCGACGACCGAAGCTCTGGCGCGCAACCCCGGAACCCGAGCCGGTTTGATGACCTTCATGATCATCGGCCTGGCATTCATCGAGTCGCTCACCCTGTTCACCTTCGCCATGATTATCATCAAGGTGAAGTAAGCTCCGGTTGCAGCCGGAAACGAGCGGCCCGGGCAATTGCCTGGGCCGTTTTTTCGTGCGGTTCTCGCAAGGTATTGAATCGTTCTAACTCCGCTAGCCCCGCTAACCCCGCTAGATCCGCTCTATCTGCCCGCGAGCAGCGTCTCAACCGCTTTCTGGTAGCTCATTCCCGCCGGCAACGGCGCGTAATTGGTTTGCGTTTCCGTGGTGTCGAAGACCCGGTTCTTGATCACCACGCGTCCGCTCATCTGCATCTGGAAGCGTACTGTTCGCCACTGGCCTCCGCCCACGTCCGCCTGCTCGATCACGATCCAGCCGCCCTTGTACAGCCGGCCCAGGATGCCCCAGCCAAAGTTCACGTCCTGTTGCACGTGAGCTTCAAGCCGCACTACGCGAACGTGCGCAGGATCGATCCAGATTGCGCCGGTCATGGCGGGCAAAACCTCCGTTTCCAGGTCGGGCGGCTCGAACTTCGGATTGGGCCGGAAGGTGAATTTTTCCACCTTTCCCGTGGGCGCTTCGCCCGATCCGGCGTATTGATACAAAAATGCGCTGGGCAAGGCGCGCAGCACGTTGAGGACGCGGCCGGCGTCATCGTCTTCCGACTGCTTGCGCCGCCGTTGCTTGCCGGGATCGCCGAGCAGTGCGTTCAGCCGCGCTTCTTCGTTCGCTTCGGCAGCCGGGCTCAGTGGCTTATCGTTGATCGCAACCAGCCGCGCTACCTCGCCGTCCCTGGTTTCCAGGATCTCCTTGGTTGTGGTCAGCCGCGGACTCGTCTTGTGCAACTGGAAACGCATGGGGTGGCTTGCGTCCTGCGCCGCGCTCCATTCGTTGGCCAGTGCACCGTTGACCAGGGCTTGCCCCTGCGCGGGAGAAAGGCTCTCTCCATGACCGGAGGCAGCCTGCCCGTAGACCGGATTCACCCAGGGAATCAGCAGGAGGAGGGAAACAAGTCGGTACACAACGAATAGTGTACGGTGTCAGTCGCCGGCGCGATGTTGCTCCAGCACCGCCCATCGGGTGTATTGTGAAAAAAACAGCGGAGAATCGGCCACTGGCAGCACCCGCGAATTGAACCGGCAAATTGAACCGCTGGGGCAGGGTTGATATAGTGCGGGCAGGACCTCTTAGGCAGTTGGAAAGGGATGAAACGTTATGGTAGCGGATAATTCTGCCGCGCGAATCGGAAAAACGATCGTAATTTGCGGTGAAGTGAAGGGCAAAGAAGACCTGATCGTGGATGGACGGGTGGAGGGAACGGTCAGTCTGGCTGAGAATCGGCTGACCATCGGTCCCAATGCCAATGTTGCGGCCGACCTATCCGCCAAGGACGTACTGGTTTTGGGCCGGGTGCAGGGCAATGTCGTAGCCAGCGGACGAGTGGAGTTGCGAGCTGGATGCAACCTTGAGGGCGATATCCGCGCCCTGCGTCTGGCAGTCGAAGACAATGCCGTCTTCCGCGGCAAAGTGGACCTGACTCAAGCGGTTTCGAAGGCACCCGAGGGCGTGATTGCGCAGCGCAGTGGCGAAATTGTCTAAGACTGGAAAACTCGCGCCGGGCAATTCCTGATTCCCCCCTCCGCATATGCCCGGCCGTTTGAGGGATGCACTGTGCTGCGTCGTTGGTTCGACAGGAAACATGAGGCCGCTTCATCCCTTCAGGCCGAGGGGCTTACGGGGCCGCGCATGCCGCGCCATTCAGGGGGATGGGCAGTGTTGCGAAAGCGCCTGCAAGCCGAGCCGGGGCTGCGCATCATCGATGCCGGCTATACCTCGCCTGCCAATATCAATTACCTCACCAGCCTGGGCCATAGCGTCTTTCTTGCCGACCTGGTTTGCGAGGCATGGACGGGAGATTGGCGGGCCGGCGAAGATGAGCAGGGCAGCCCGATGTGGAACATCGAGGGTTACCTTAATCAGGTTTTGAATTTCGCAGGGCGTACCTTTGACGTGGTGTTATTGTGGACCGCGCTCGACTATCTGCCCGAGCCGTTTGTGGCGCCGGTCGTGGAGCGACTCCATGCGGCCATGAACCCCGGGGGTCAGGTGCTGGCCTTCTTCCATACCCGAACCCAGAGGGAGGAAATGGTGCGTTATCGCTACCACGTGACCTCCGGCGATGACGTTGACATGCAGATGACGCAGCAGTTTCCCATTCAGCGCGCCTTCACCAACCGCAGCATCGAGCGCCTGTTTACAGGGTGGTCCGGGCACCGGCAGTTCCTCGCCAAAGACAGTGTTTCCGAGGTCATCATCACGCTGTGAGTAAGACGGGGAACAAGGGACCAAGGGAAAAAGAAGAAGCTCTCAGCCTTCAGCTCTCAACTGTCAGCTAAGACCCGGCGCATGAGCAAAAGGCTGACAGCTGAAAGCTAGAAGCTGCTTCTCAAGGAGAGACTATGAGCAACTCTCAGGCAACGCGCATTACTTGGCTTGGGCACGCTACGGTGCTCCTCCAAACGGCCAAGGGAACCAACATCCTGATCGATCCCTTCATTGCGCATAACCCCAAATACCCGCAGAATTTTGTGCTTCCGCCGAAGATCCACTACATCCTGCTGACCCACGGGCACGGAGATCATATCTCCGACGCCGTACCGGTGGCCCAGAAGCACGGCTCGCGCGTGGTGGCAATCTACGAGCTGGCCGCCTACATTGCCAGCCGGGGCGTCGCGGAGTACACGGGCATGAACCTTGGCGGGACCGTCGAGCTCGACGACGTGGCAGCCACCATGGTCGACGCCAAGCACTCATCCGGCGCGGAGGACGAGAAGGGAGTCCACTACGTCGGCGTTGCCGGCGGTTTCGTGTTGGAAGTGGCCGGTGGCCCCGTGCTCTACCACGCGGGCGACACCTGCGTCTTTGGCGATATGCAGCTGATCCGCGACCTGTACAAGCCCCAGGTGGCCATGCTGCCGATCGGCGGCCACTACACCATGGGGCCGAGGGAAGCGGCGCTTGCCTGCCGTCTCCTGACGCCCAAGGTTGTCCTGCCCATTCACTGGGGTACATTTCCTCCGCTCAAAGGCACGCCTGAGGAACTGGCCGCTCTGGTTGAGCCGGGCGTGAAGGTGCAGCGCTGGAAGCCGGGAGACGAGTACGTAGCGTAAAAGCAGGGGCCAGGTTTCAGGCGTCAGGGGTCAGAAAATCTGCCGGCCGGCTCCTAAGCCCTGAATTCTGACCCCTGACATCTGTTACTTATTGATCGCGGGTCTGCTTCACCGCGCGCGGAGATGGTGTGATGCCGCCGGGACCGAATGTATCCTGCGCTGCCGGTCGCGCGGACGTGGGCGATCCCGCGCCGCGGCAATTGCGCAGATCGCGCAGGATCTCCTGTTTCTCGCGCGCATACTGGCCTGCGAGCCTAGTCAGAGCGTAGGTGATGATATCGCTGTGATGCAGCTCGGCCGCGGAGGGGTCGCGGCGCATATTGAGCCACAGCCGATGCACCAGCTGCACATCCCCGGAACTCAAAGACGGCGCGTGAGGCCCGATGTAGAACACTTTGACCTCGCCATCGGGAGCCACAACACAGAAATTGAATTGGCGCTTAGGTTCGGGCAACGCCTCCCAAGCCTGTCCCATGTAGTAGGCCTGCTCTTCAGCGGTCAACGAGCTCGAGCTGCCGGAGACTACCGATTCTACCTCAAGCGAGCTCGCAGTCTGGGTGAGGGCGGGAAAGATCTCGGCTGCCGGAACTACCAGGAGCGAAACCCTCTTGCCGAAGCTCTCTGCGACCGATACGGCCTTGGTAAAGACCATTTGCTCGTGCTCGCTGAAGCTCTGTTCCTCGGCGCTCAGGTATTCCGGACCTCCGGCGCCCATCAGCCTGACGCTGATGACCACAACATCCCGCTCATCGGTGCTGGTACGCCCCAGGGTCCATTTGAGGGCCAGCGGATTGGCGGCATCGCGCATGGTGACCATCACGCCGCCGGGGCGGATCGCCGCCGACTCGCGGTTCACCGTATCCTGGTGCTCCAGTTGGAAGTGGTCTTTCATCTCCTTGGCGGTCACCGCGTGTTTCCGCAGGTTGATGCGCTCCGACACCGAAAAGACGATAAAGAACGCGATGGCAAAAATGATTCCGCTCACCGTGGCAATCGACTTGGTGAACAGATTCACGGTCGCCGTCGCCAGCAGAACCATGAATACCGAGACCAGGCCGACGGGGATCTCGGTGTTTCCGATGCGGATGTTGGGCGGCACCTTCCAACCGCGCTCGCCCTTGTACTTCCAGCGCAGCACCAGCATCGACAGGCTGTTAAAGGTGAATGACCAGATCACGCCGAATGCGTAAGCTTCGCCCAGCATGATGACGTTGCCGCGGCTCACGATGATCGTGAACATCTGCAGCACAAAGACCAGGTTCACGATGCGATAGCTGGTGCCGAATCGCCGGTGCGGCTTGCGGAACCAGTCGGTGAGCACGCCGTCCTCGGCCACGCGCATCAGCACGCCGGTGGAACCGATCATGGAAGTATTGATGGCGCCCGACAGAATCAGGAATCCTACCAGCACCACGAAGACGCGGAAAAGGATGCGCCACACCAACGGTCCCACCATGAACATCGCCAGCCCGGCGATCAGATTGTCGGGATAGATGTGGGTCCGTTCGTAGTTGGGGATGAGCATCGAAGCCAGCAGCGTGGCCCCGCCCGTGAAGATCAGACTATAGATCGCAATCACAATCGCCGCGCGCTTCAGGTTCTTCAGTTTCGGGTGCTCGATTTCACGGTTCACCTGCGCCAGGCTTTCCTCGCCGCTCATCGCAAGAATGGAGTGGCCGAAGGCCATCAGGACGCCAAACAGGCCGAAGATCGGCAGCCCGTGGCCTTTCAGGAACCCGAGTGCATCATTGCTGAAATGGAAATGAGAAGGGATGGGCGAAGGCGGGAGATGCGCTCCGCGGATGGCAACCGAATAACAGCCCCACAAGAGTAGAACGATCACCATCACCGTGGTGACCTGCATAACGCGCAGCGCCTTGTCGCTCGACTCCTCAATGCCCTTGATGTTCTGCCACCAGTAATAGATCGTCACTGCCGCGGCTAACAGCGCAGACGTGTAATTCATGTTCAGCTGGATGGGGTTGTTGTGCACGTCCATCAAAGCCGGCGGCAGCCAATGCCACTGGTTGGCGACGTTAATGAGTTCGTTCAAGAGGCCCGTAATGTACTGGCCGGCGGAAACGCCGGAGATGGGGCCGGTGAGGACGTAATCGAACATCAGCGCGGAGACGCTGAGCTTGGCGAAACCGCCTCCCAGGGCCTCCTTGACCACGCGGTACACGCCGCCGCGGGTGAACATCGAACAGCTTTCGACGTACACCGCGCGCACGGCGAAGCTAAATAGCATGATGCCGAGAATGAACCACGGCGCCGCCGCGCCCACCGCCTGTTCGGCGATGCCGCCTGCGTAAAAAGCTGATGATCCGAGGTCGTTGAGAACGATGGCCGCCGCGCGCCAGAAGGAGATAAACGTGAGCATCACCGAGGACGCCACGATTAACCGCACGCGGTCACTGGGAGGAGCTACGGTCGTTCGAGAAGAGGCCATCGCTTGAAAGCCGGCCGGGGAACCGGTGACGAAAAACTGTGTGAGCGAAACCACCGCTCTGCGATGAGTCTAATGGCCATCAATATGCATGTCAATGAAAAATAAAGAACCGCCCGCGCCTGCCCGCATCGTGTTCTGCCGCAGAGGCTTGAGGTACTGCGCACGCGCCGGCTTGAAAAAGATGCAATCGTAGATCTACGGCACTTGACAGATACGTCATTTGACGTATGCTGGCTCTATGGCCGTAAAGAAGATGAATCTCGAGCAGTTCTTGGAGTTTCTGAAAAAGCAGCAGGGAGGCCAAACCGCCCAGCAATTCGCCACCAGGCTCGGGGTTTCTCCACAGTACCTGAGCGACGTCTTCAACGGAAGGCGGCCTCCGGGAGAGAGCATCACCGCGGCGCTTAAGGTGGAGAAGGCGGTGGTCTACACGCTGCCGACGCCGTCCAAAACCAGCCAGTCGAGAGCTGGAAAGAAGGCAGCAGAAAAGCAGGCGGAGGAGGAAAAATGAAAGACAATTTCACGCGCATTGCGATCGTTCTGGATCGCTCGGGCTCCATGGAAAGCTGCAAGGAATCCACTGTATCCGGCTTCAATGAATTCGTCCGAAGCCAGAAACAAATTCCCGGCGAGGCGACGGTCAAACTGGTGCAATTCGACGATCAATACGAGACGGTTTTCGACAAGCGTCTAGAAGATTGTCCGGAGCTGAACCAGAGCACGTTTATGCCGCGGGGTTCGACCGCGCTGCTGGATGCGCAGGGGCGCACCATTGTCGAACTCGGCCAGGAGCTTGCGGCGCTCCCCAAGCAGGAACGCCCATCCAAGGTCATCGTGGTCACGCTCACCGACGGCCTGGAAAACGCGAGCCAGCACTATAACCTTGAAAAGATCGGTGAATTGATCCGTGAGCAGAGGGACAAGTACCACTGGGACTTCGTGTTCCTGGGCGCGAATCAGGATGCGATCGAAACCGCGGCAGCCATGAATATTCCGCTGCCTTCGGCCATGAGCTATAGCACCAGTAAAGCCGGCATCGCGGCCACGATGGCGGCAGTTTCCCATTATGTCGGTGCGGCGCGGGGCGGCAAGGCTGCGGCATTCTCGGCGGAGGATCGCAAGGCCGCAATGGAAAAGGATGCGTAAGACCCGACTGCAACCGGGCACCGGCTGCCGCGGCACAGGTTTTGGCGTGAACAGGCCCTAGTCTTTGCCGAACAGCTCTTTCCCGTCCTCGTAAAAGCTGATCAGCACCACGACCGCGGATCCCACCAGGCCGAGAAAGAACATCACTTCCAGCACGCGAATTGCGAAGACGGCAAATATCATGGTTTCGATTCTAACCCAGCGCCTGTGATCCGCTTTCGCCTCACGCGCCAAAGCGCATCACAGGATCCAGGCAAATGTTTTACACTCGCCCCTGTATGCAATCCACATGGAAGCCGTGGGCTGCTGCGGTCCTTTCCGCGGGTTTGCTGGAGTTGCCGTTCCCGCTGGCTGGGCCCATGCCGCCTTGGCGCAGCGTCTTTGCTTGGTTCGGACTGGTTCCGCTGCTTTGGGCGGTACTCTCGATTCCGCAGTCGGGCCAGCGCCATCCCCTGCGCCGCACGTTCCTCATCGGCTATCTCTGTGGCTTCCTCTGGTACATGGGCAACTGCTACTGGGTGCGCGATACGATGTCGCGTTACGGCGACATGCCGCCTCTCGCGCCTACGTTGTTGCTCATCGGCTACAGCCTCGTCCTCGGGCTCTATTTCGGGCTCTTCGGCCTCGGCCTCGCATGGGTCCGCCGCTCGACCGGCTCCACGCGCATCGCTCTCGTCTTCGCGCCGTTCCTGTGGACGGGCCTCGAGCTTGCCGCCGCGCGCATCACCAGCGTGCCGTGGGACCAGCTTGGCTACTCGCAGGTGGATAACGCGCTCATCAACCAGCTCGCGCCCTGGACAGGCGTTTACGGCATCAGTTTCGTGCTGGTTGCGGTGAACGCGCTTCTGGCCGGCGGCTTGTTGCTGGGGCGCAAGATCAAAAACCCGCTCTCAGGCCGCTGGGCGTGGACCGGTTGCGGAGCCTTGCTCCTAATTTCAGGGTTCGCGGGCGTCTTCATTGCGCCGCCCATCCCCGCGCCCACCGCAACCGCCGTCCTCATCCAACCCAACCTCGACGTAGCCGTAGCCAACAACTGGCAAGGCCCCGACTGGGACCATCACATCGCCGAATTTGCGCGTCTGGCCGGCGAGCAATGCAAAACCTACATCGCCGGCATTCCGCAGACCGGCGCGCCCACCGGCGAAATCATCTGCCCGCCCTATTCCACGCATCCCGATCTCGTGGCCTGGCCGGAGTCACCCGCTCCTTTCGAAGAGTCGGACCCGCGATTCAAGACCGCTCTCGTGAGCATCGCCCACACCGTCGATGCCCCGCTGGTGGTGGGTAACATTGGCTGGACCTTCGACGCCTCTGCGCACCAGTGGAACTACTACAACTCTGCCCTTGTCGTGGACGCGAACGGCGAGCGCGTGGGCCGCTACGACAAAATCCACCTTGTCCCCTTCGGCGAATACATTCCCTTCCAGAATCTCCTCACCTTTGCCCACAAACTCACAGGCCGCGTCTCGACCTTCACGCGCGGCAGCGAGCGCAACACGTTTCTGCTGTCCACGCAAAGCGGCGGCAGCCATCGCTACGGCGTCTTCATCTGCTATGAGGCGGTCTTTGCCGACGAGGTGCGCCAATTCGCGCGCAATGGCGCCGAGGTCTTCGTCAACGTTTCGGATGACGCCTGGTACGGCGACACCAGCGCGCCTTGGCAACATCTCAACATGGCGCGCATGAGGGCTATCGAGAACCGCCGCTGGCTGCTGCGCGACACGAATTCGGGCATCACCGCGGCCATCGATCCCTACGGCCGTGTCCGCCAGTCGATTCCCCGCCACCAGACCGACGCGCTCCCCGCCGAGTTCGCCTTCCGCAGCGACATCACGTTCTATACGGCCCATGGCGACGTGTTTGCGTGGCTCTGTGCCATACTTTCTATAGGCGTTGCCGGATGGTCGTTTGCAAGAAGCGGAACGCAGGAGCACAAGCCGAAAAGCTAACTCCGCTCGCCTCCGCTAACACCGCTAGCTCCGCCAATTCAAATCCAGGTCCCACGAGCCCATGTCGCTGAACGATCTCGAATTCGCTTACGCTCCCGTGCGCAACCAAGTGCGCGACCTGCGGGAGTATCTTTGACCCTGCCCGCATTCGCAGGGAACTTTCCGAACTAGAAAAGAAGCTCTCCGATCCGGCGTTGTGGTCCGATCCGGCCGCGTCGAAGCCTCTCATGCGCGATCGCAAGCGGCTTGAATCGCTGGTCCGCGACGATGACGAGCTTGTCCGCCGCACAGGCGACATCGAGGCCTACTTTGAGCTGGCGCGCGAGGGCGAAGATGTGCTCGCGGATTTGGAGAAGAGCATCAAAGAGTTGGGGGCTTTTGCTGAAGACCTCGAAGCTCGCACCATGCTTTCCGGCGAAGCTGACGCGCTTAA
>JBEKIE010000087.1:0-15706 GCA_050011915.1 Occallatibacter sp. | reverse complement strand
TGCCTGGCGCGCGCAGCGGCACGCATGGAAAGCGAACTACGTGGGCATGTACGGCCCGAGGGTACCCTCGATGGTCGGTCCCATCATTTTGGTAGGGGTCGGCGTAATTGCGCTGCTGGTGATGAGCGGCCATCTCGACGCGGGCACGTTCTGGACGTGGTACGGCCGGTGGTGGCCGTTGCTGCTGATCGGCGCGGGACTGGCGCTGCTTGGCGAGTGGGCGCTGGACATGCGGAGAGAGACTCCGGTGCGGCGCAGTGGCGGTTTCATCGGGATCCTGATCTTTCTTGCGTTTCTGGGCGCAATTTCAGTGGCGCACAATCATTTCTTCCTGGGCCCAGGGCACATCGACTTCGGCCCCGACGGCTTCTTTAACTTCGGAATGCCTGAGCACGACAGCGATCAGCCGGTGGACAGCCGGCAGATTCCGGCCAATGCATCGATTGAGATTCACGTACCACGCGGCGACGTGAGTATTACGGCGAGCGACCAGACGAACCTCGAAGTGCGGGCGCAGGAAGTGGCCTATACCAACTCGGACTCGGGCGCGAAGAAGATATTCGACGCCGAGGCCGCGCATGTGACGGTGAATGGCACTGCGGTGCTGATCGAATCGCGGAGCAACAGCCGGGGACGAGTGAATTTGTCGATTGCTGTGCCAAAAACAGCGCACGTGACAGTGAACGCGGGATGGGACAGCGTGACCGCAAGCGGCCTGGGCGCAGGCATCGACATCACAGCCCGGGGCGACATTCATCTCAGCTCGATCACTGGGCCGGTGGTGGCGCACTTCGTCAACGGGAAGCACGACGTCTTCGCCGCGCAGGATGTCCAGGGTGACGTGACCCTGGAAGGCAACGTGAATGACATCACAATGTCCGATATCAAAGGTGGGATCTCGCAGAACGGCGACATCCCGGGCGACGTATCGATGGAGAACGTTGCCGGGCCGGTGCACCTGCGCACCTCAGTGACCACGCTCGACGCGGTGCAGTTGCCCGGCGAGCTGACTCTGAACGACGACGACCTGCGGATCATCGGAGCCAAGGGGCAGGTACGCGTGACGACGCACTCCAAGGATGTGGATCTGAGCCAGGTCGAAGGCGACAGCCACGTGGAAGACCGCGACGGCAACATCCGCATCGAGTTGGCGGGAGTGTACGGCGTGGAGGCGAACAACGGCAAAGGCGACGTGGAGATCACGCTTCCGCCTAATGCTTCGGCCACGGTGAACGGGCATACACACAACGGCGAGGTGGTGACGGATTTCGGACTGACAGTAAGTGGCGACGAGGACAAAACCGTCAGCGGACGCATCGGCTCGGGCACGGCGCACATTGTGCTGAGCGCGGACAACGGCGATCTGCACATCAAGAAGGGATCGGCGGTTCCGGCTGCGGCCCCGGCGACTGCAACCGCTCCGGCTGCTCCGAACGTGCCCAATGGACGCCACTTGAAGAGCTCAAAGACGCTGCCGGCGCAGCCGGTTACGCAGTAGTCGGGCAAGCCGGCGCAAGAACAACAGCAGGCGCGGAAGGGCGATTCCCTTCCGTGCCTGTTTTATTTTCTGCGGCAGGCGTTGTATGCTCCTGCGCAGGGGGTCTTGCAGGGTCATGGTGCATGCGCCGGTCAGGGTTATCACCGTGGAGCGCGAGTACGGCTCGCACGGAGCGGAGTTTGCGCACGATTTAGCGGCGCGGCTGGGCTGGCGGCTGCATGAGCGGCTGGACCCCTGGTATTACCGATACGGCAAAATGTTCTGGCAGGATCCCGTGTATGCGCCGGCGACCGGCGGCGATGAGAAGATCTTCGACTCCGAACGCATGCTGGAGCTGATCCGGGAGCAGGTTCTCGAGGCCGCGAATGAAGGCAACTGCGTGCTGGTGGGTCGCGGATCGGCCTGCGCCCTCGCGGGGCGTCCTGGATGCTTTCACATTTTTGTGTACGCCACAGCCAGCGCCAAAAAGGACTGGTTTGCGCGCGCGTTTCCTGAGCGGGCGCAGCAGGCGGAACAGCATTTGGCGGCGTTCGACCGGCGTCGCGCGGCGGTGATCCGCAGGTTCTATCAGCAGGAGTGGTGCACGCGCGGGCTCTACCACATGCTGCTGAACGCAAGCATCGGAACGGACGCCATGATTGCCGCGGTGCAGTGCGCGGCGGGACTATGCCCGACGCCTGCGGAACCGGTAACGCGGTAAAGCAAGACGAGCGACTCTGGTTTTGCTGTAAGGTTTCCGCGCGGGGCTTTGAATCCACTCAAACGGCCGTGCGCGCAACGCGCGGGCCGATGCGGGTGAAAACCTCCCAGGGAATGGTGCCCGTAGCGCGGGCGTGATCGTAGGCGGTAATGGTTTCATTGCCCTGCGTGCCGATGAGGACAACCTCGTCGCCGGCGGTGACGCCGGGAATCTCGGTGACATCCACAACCGACTGATCCATGCTGATGCGGCCCACGAGCGGCGCGCGTTCGCCGCGCACCAGCAGATGGAAGCGATTGCCGAAAGAGCGCGCGAGCCCGTCGGCGTAGCCCACGGCAACGAGCGCGAGGCGCATGGGCTCCGTGGCCACGAAGGTTCCGTTGTAACCGACGCTTGCGCCGGCAGCCACGGACCGCACGCCGACGACTGAGGACTTCCACGCGAGCACGGGCTGCAGAGCGGCGCGCGCAGCGGCGAGCGACGACGGTTCTTCTCCGGCGGCGAAGGCGGGATCGAACTCCGGCACGATGCCGAAGAGCGCCAAGCCGGGACGCAACAGAGCTCTCATGCCGTGGCGTGCGGCGAGTTCGGCAAGAGGGCGCGCCTGGCCGGCCAGCAGCGCGGCCGAATTGCCCACATTGAGCCACTCGGCGAAGAGCCCGGCGGCGGAGATGCGCGTGAGGGCATCGTCGAGGCGCGCGAGTTGCTCCTGCGTTGCATAACCGTCGGCTTCGTCGGCGGCGTAGAGATGCGTCATCACGCCTTCGAGGCGAAGCGGCGAGCCCGGCGCAAAGCGCGAAATGATGGTGGAAAGCTCGCCGGGCAAAACGCCCTGGCGGCTCATGCCGGTGTCGATCTCAAGATGCACGGGCACGGAGCCGGGCGCTGCGCCTGCGGCACGCGCGGCGGCTTCGAGCTCGTCGAGCTGCCACAGCTCCCAGGCGATGGGCGTCAATTGGAATTGAATCGCCGCTGCGGCCTGGCCGCGCGCGATGCCCGACATGATGAGCACCCGCGTGTCGGGGCACAGGGCCCTCGCGGCAATGCCTTCTTCCACGCTGGTGACGCCGAGCCAGCCAGCTCCGCCGCGCACGGCCGCGGGCGCGCACAGAGCCAGCGAGTGGCCGTAGGCGTTGGCCTTCACCATGGCGAGCAGCTCGGCGTGAGGCGCGGCGAGACTGGCAAGGAAACGCATGTTTTCAACGAGCGCGCGAGTGCGAATCTCGGCCCAGCAGGGACGCATTGGCATGGGGGTTTGCAAAGATTAGTTTATCGCGCGGAGCGGCGGAAGACTTCTACGGCAGTAACGCGAACGCGACGACAGTTTCAAAGTCCGTTCCGGTTTCCTGGAGCAATTCGGCTTCGAAATCATGCGGGACAGGCATTTCGCACGCTGCGACTTGCTCGGGCGTCGCGCCGACGAAGCACAACTCGCAATGACCCAGGCCTTCGGCACCGTCTTCACCTGCCGCTCGAACGGGAGGGCCAAAGACGCGGCAGGTCATGGGCCGCCATGTGTACACATCGCAGCGGCCGGTCGTGGGGTCGAGCGCCGGGCAGGCGGCATCGCCGGCGAAGTCTTTGAAGCGAGCTTGATCTTCGGGAGAACTGCCGAGAGCACCGGTGATTCGATCGCCGGGAAAATTCGCGCCGTGTGCCGTGAGCCAGGCGCGGGCGCGGTGTTCGAGCTCGGCCGCGAGCGCGGGATTTGTGCCGCGCAACTCAGTCATTCCGGAGCGAAGGCGCGCTGCGTCGAGCGCGTTGATGGCGAAGGCTCCGTGGCAGCAATGCGTGCAGCCGACGCGGCAGGCCAGGAACGCTCCGGCGCGGCGCGCCGCCTCGGCAAGCGCGGCGTCCATGATTTGTACGAGCTCGGCATCGCGCGCGGGAAGGGGCATAAGCGAAAGCATAGTGGATGGCGGGCGATACAGGGAGTTCGTACGGGCTCAAAGGAAGGCCGCGCGTGCGCTATAGTCATTGGGAGGCCGGAGGAGGTCAACTTTGAAATATTTTTCTTGTTCTTGGTTAGCGGCAACACTGACAGTGGCTGCGTGCGTGGCGCAGGCGCAGCAGGCGCGTTTGGTGGTCGATCAAAAAGGCGACCGCAGCCTTGCGATTGTCGATCCCGTAGCCGGCAAGGTGATTGCCAATGTGGCCGAGAACGGCACAACCGGGCATGAGGTCGCCGCAACGCCCGACGGGCGGCTGGCGTTTGTGCCCATCTACGGCAACTCGGGCGTGGGCAAGCCGGGAACAGATGGCGCGAACATCGTGGTCATCGACGTGGCCGCGCACAAAGTCGTAGGTAACATCGCGTTCGACCATGGCGTGCGGCCGCACTGCGCAGTCTTCGGACCGAGGGACGGGCTGCTCTACGTGACCACGGAGATCGACCGCACGGTGACGCTCGTCGATCCCAAAACACTCAGGATCGTGGGCGCGATTCCCACGCGCCAGCCGGAGAGCCACATGCTTGCGCTCTCGCACGACGGACTGCGCGGCTACACGGCAAACGTGGGACCGGGTACGGTGAGCGTGCTGGATGTGAAGGCGCGCAAGACACTCAAGGTGATTCCCGTCTCGGGCAACGTGCAGCGCATTGCGATTTCCGACGACGACCGCTGGGTGTTTACCGCGGACGAGACCGCGCCGCGCCTGGCCGTGATCGATACGGCGGTGAATGCAGTGGCAAAGTGGGTCAAGCTCGACGGGCTGGGCTACGGCAGCGCGCCCACGCCCGACGGCCGATTTCTTCTGATTGCGATTCCCGACGCGAATGCAGTGGATGTGATCGACCTCAAGGCCATGACCGTCGTAGAGAAGGTTGCGGTGGGCAAAGACCCGCAGGAGGTGCTGGTGCGGCCGGATGGGAAAGCGGCCTACGTTTCCTGCATCGGTTCGAACCAGGTGGCGGAGATCGATCTGGCCACGTGGAAGGTGACACGCATGATCGCGACCGGCAACGGGACGGATGGATTGGGGTGGGCGGAGTAGCACAGGGAATAAGGGAGCAAGGGAGCGAGGGAACAAGAAGGCAGGGAAGTAGGGACCAGGTATGCATGGAGGTCTGCAATGACAGCGCAATGCACGCATGCGGGAACGATCAAGAAGGGCGTGAAGCCGCGCACCAAGGGTTGCGAAGAGTGCATGAAGATGGGCGATACGTGGCTGCACCTGCGCATGTGCATGGAGTGCGGGCACGTGGGCTGCTGCGACTCGTCGAAGGGCCAGCACGCGCGCGCGCATTTCCATGAGACAAAGCATCCCCTGATTCAGAGCGCCGAGCGCGGGGAAGACTGGCGGTGGTGCTACGTGGATGAGGTGTATTTGTAGAGCAAGTGAGCAAGCCAGCAGAGTGATGTGCCCACCAGCTGAGGCGCAAACAGAGAGACCAGGCTGCAGTTGCGGAAGGTGGAGCAGCCGTCACACCGCGCCGCCCGCTTCTGTGCTATGCTTTCCGGCAAATCCAAAAGCGAAAGCTGGAAAGCGCCTTGAAAAGCTGGCAACGCATTGGGCCGCTGGCATTGGCGATATGCCTCTTCCCATCGGGGATCTCCGCACAAACAGCGGTCGACTCTCAGTGTGCACTGGCGTCGCCGCAATTTGCATCAAGCGAACCCAACATCTTCAACGAGAGCCAGGAACAGGACTTGGGCGATGCCCTGGCGGAGTACTTTGAATCCGACATGCGCATTGCCTCGCCGGCTGCCGACGACCAACTGACGCGCATCGGAGAGCGGCTGCTCAAGACTCTGCCGCCCACCGGGATCCAATACCGTTTCCGGATCTACGACTCGGGAGAGATCAACGCCTTCTCGATTACTGGAGGACGTCTTTATGTCAGCCGGAAGTTGATTGCCGCGGCGAAGAACGAGGACGAGCTGGCTGGCGTACTGGCGCATGAGATCGGGCACCTGTCGATGCACCAGACTGCGATCGAGATGACGCGGCTTTTCAGAATTAGAATGGGCGTCACGGAGGTGGGGGACCGCGCCGACATTTTTGCCAAGGTGCATCGCTTCCTTAGCACGCCGCCGAAGGACAACGAGCCGGAAGAGAAGGAAACCAAGAACGAGCTTGTGGCGGATCACGTGGCGCTTTATGCGCTGGTGCGGGCCGGTTACGATGCCGCGAGCTTTCCCACGTTCTTCAATCAAGTCTCATTGAACAAGGGCAAGACCGGGAACTGGCTGAGCGACGTTTTCGGGCTCACGCACGAAGACAGCCGGCGGTTCCGCGAAGCCATGAAACTGGTGGATGAGCTGCCCTCGGGCTGCACGGGCAAGCAGGCGGCGGCCAGCGAGGCATTTCTCACTTGGCAGCACGAGATGGTGGAAGAACGGGTGAAGCAGGCACCGGAAAGCGCCACTGGCGACTCGCCGGTCAAGCTCGACCCGCCACTACGGCCCAGCCCATGGCAGATTCGCTTCAGCCCAAATGGGAAATACGTGCTGGTGCAGGACGAGGGCAGCATCACAGTGGCGGAGCCCGACGAGGAAAAGGTCCTGTTCCGCATCGATGCGCCGAATGTGTATACCGCGAAGTTTACGCCTGACTCGGCTAGCGTGGTTTTCAACGACGCCAATCTTCGCGTTGAAAAGTGGAGCGTGGCCACGGGACAGCGCACGGACGTCAAAGAAATCGTGGTTTACGAAGGCTGTACGGATACGCTTTTGACTCAAGACGGCAAGACAGTTGTTTGCATGACCGCGCAGCTCGACAGCGCCAGTCCGCGCGTCAGCCTCAAGCTGATCGACGTTGAATCGGGGAAACCATATTTTGAAGAGCCGAAGTTTTTCGAGATCAACAGCTATTCGCAACTCAGTGAGGCGTTGCAGCTGGCGCTCGATGCGGTCACGGGGGCTGACATTGCCAACATTCAAGTCTCCCCGGATGGACGTTATTTACTCGTGGCTATCGGCGATCGTGTTCTGGCATACGACCTGGAACAGCGGCAGCCTGTTGCATTGCGTGGAAAACTCAAGGGCCAGCCGTACAGGTCGGCAGTCTTTCTTGCGCCGGATCGGATTTATGTTGTGGACCCTCATTTTTCAAAGGGACTGCTCCCGGCGCGGACCTTGAGCTTTCCCGATGGAAAAGTCCTGAGCGAGTCCCAAATCGGCGGACAAAACTTGCGCGCAGCGACAAAAGGACAGCTCATCTTCATCGGCCCGTTAAAGGACTATGCGGTCGGCATCCTCGACCCAGCGGCGAATAAGGTTCTGGCGGCTTGGAAGTTTCCGGCCATCGACGTTTGGGACCAGAAGGTAGCCGCTGAAAACTCAAGAGGAGGGTTGTTCCTGAGCGCGCTGGGATCAGCGGACAGCCTGACCATTCCTCTTCCACTGGGCCCGTTGCCCGTGCCGCAAGCCGGCGAATTTTCGCGGGACGGGAGATATCTGGTTGTTTCGCTGCGAAACCGGTCGGGGGTGTGGGACCTGGAGACGGGAAAGCAGGTGAGGTTGCTGCGGCCGATGCGCAGCTTATGGGTGGACGATCAGGATGACATTTTTGGACAACTTCCCAAATACTTGGAGATGGACGCAACAGAGATGGAGATCACGCTGCCGTCCACTACGACCAGGGATCTGGGTAAGTATGACGACAAAGAATGGCAGTACGGTGACTTTGTGTACAGCTTCAAGCCGATGGGCAGCGGAAGGTCGACCGGTTACCACGCAACGTTGCAGGTGAAGAAGATGGGAGCGCAAACCCCCGCCTGGACTCGCGACTACCCCGACGCGACACCGGTTTGCTGGCCCGCGGACGGAGACCGCCTTGTGCTGGCGTGGGACCTGGGCACCGATGCGGCCAAGGAAGAAGTGAAAAAGTACCCCAAGCTACAAGAGGAAACCAAAGCCCTGACGAGCCGCAAGAAGGGATTGCTGATTGAAACAGTAACGCCGGAGACGGGCGCGCCTCTCGAGCAAGTGGCTTTGCCCGAGGTGGACCTGAGCCGCGGCTGGAACGACGAGCGATTTGCCCAGGTTTCTGGCGAGTATGCGCTGGTGCGCGGCGAACACGGCAACACCGTGATCTACAAACTCGACACCGGCGCCAAGGTGGGCGAGTTCTTCGGCGCCCCGGTAGCAACGGACTCGGCCGCGGGATTAATCGCGGCCGCCAACCGCGAAGACGAGATTTTGATTTTGGACGAGCGGACAGGCAAAGAACTGCAGCGCTTCACGCTGGGTTCGCCCATACGCTTGGCGCGAATTGTAACCGGAAAAGAAAAGATGCTGCTCGTGCTGACCGCCGATCAGGTGGTGCACCGGGTGCCGCTTGGTAAATGATGCGGAGCTGGATTTGTTAGATCAGCTCCACTTCGATCTTCTTTGCATCGACGTTCAGTTTGACGATTTTGAAGGTTCGGATCTGATCTTCGGCGAGCGGCTCGGGAGCGGCTGTTTGCGCGGGCGCGTTGCCCTTCCAGCGGGCTTTCAACATTGAAGAGAGCTGCGAGAGGTCGGGTTTTCCGGCGGCCGATTCAGACGCGGCGGAAATCTTCGCGGCCTCTGCCGCAGGTGCGTTGCCAGCACCGCCCGTCTTTGCGTGCAACGTGGCGCGGATGCCTTCGCCAAGCTCAACGGTCGCGTCCGAAGCGGTCAGCTCGACCACGCGGCCAGAGACGCGGTCGCCCGCCTTGTGCTCAGCGATGTATTCATCGATGCTGGTCGGGATCAATTGCTTCATGGAAAGCTTGATCTGGCGTTTTTCCGAATCAATCGCGAGAATGACGGCTTTGACGCGCTGGCCCTCGCGCAGCACATCGCGCGGGTGGTTGAGCCGGCGGTCGGCGACGATCTCGCTGATGTGCACGAGGCCGTCTGCGCCCGGGGCGATCTGGACGAATGCGCCGAAGTTCATGATCTTGGTGACTGGACCCTCGATTTCGGAGCCCACAGGAAATTTGCGCTCAAGCTCGAGCCATGGATCGGCCAGCGCCTGTTTGAGTCCGAGCGAGATGCGGCCGGGCTCTGCGCCGACGGGCGGCTTGACGGAGAGCACGACGGCATCAACGCGGTCGCCGGCTTTGAGCAGGTCGCCGGGATGGCGGACCTTTCGGTCCCACGACATTTCTGAAATGTGAATGAGGCCTTCGAGGCCGGGCTCGATCTCGACGAACGCGCCAAATTCCATGAGACGCGTTACAGAACCGTTCACGCGCTGGCCGGGAAGGTAGCGCTCCGTCGCGGTCTCCCACGGCTCAGGCTGCAGTTGCTTGAGGCCGAGGGAGATTTTCCCGGATTCGGGATCGATTTTGAGAACGCGCAACGTGAGTTCTTCACCGACGGAGAGGACGTCTTCGGGCTTGGCGACGCGGGCGCGCGAGATGTCGCTGATGTGGAGCAGGCCGTCGAGTCCCGGCTCGATTTCGACAAAAGCGCCGTAGGGCATGAGCGTGCGCACGGTCCCGGTGACGGTTGCGCCCTCCTGGAGTGCGGCGCGGCGTTCGGCAAGCGCGCCGCGGGCCTGCTCTTCGAGAACTACGCGGCGATCGACGACGACATTTTCATCGGCGACGTCGAGCTTGGTAATGCGGCAGGTGATGGGCTGGCCGACGAGAGCTTCGAGCTCGGCGGCATCGCGCGCGCCGCTGCGGCTGCCGGGCATAAAGGCGCGCACGCCAATGTCGACGCTGAGGCCGCCTTTGATCAGTTCGGTCACTGTGCCGGACACCGCGACCTTTTCGGCGAAGGCACGCTCGAGGCCTGACCAATCGCGCGGCTGCGCGACACGGAAGCGCGAGAGTTCGTAGTAGCCCTCTTCGTTGCGGCCAGTGATCGAGACAGGGAACGCGTCGCCTGGCTTCACGGACTCGGCATTGTTCTCGAACGCGGAGCGGGGCAGAACGCCTTCCGTTTTGTAACCGATGTCGAGAAAGACCTGATCGGCGGAGAGCGAGACGATCGTGCCTTCGAGTTGCTTGGTTTTGGCGCGATACGTGTGCTCACGGTCGAAGGCGGACAGCAGGTCGGCGAAGGATTCAGCGGGCTCGGGCTCAGGCTCAGGCTCAGGCTGACCGTCCAGATGCGGATCTTCGACGGGAGTATTCGGAGAAGATTCGGTGGGCACTGGAATCTCGGAGCGAATGGCGCTGGGCTGGACGTCCGCATCCTGCTCGGGTGTGGTGGCGGGTTCGGTGGAAGTGGGTTCGATTGGTGAAAGGATATCGTCGGTCATGAGGTGTATGGATTCATTGTTTCATGGCGCGATGGCCGGACACTCAAGCTCTTGGCGATGCCCTGGTGCGCGCGAGAAATCGGACGCCGTAGAGAATCGCAGCAATCAGTGCTGCCCAGTCAAGATAGCCGATCGCAAAGATGAGAGCAATCAAAACCAGGAATGCGTGTTGCGAGTCGCCGGCCAGTTTGACCAAGGGTTCAAGGATCTTAGCTGGCCAGTGCATGAAACACACAGCATCGTAGAGAAATCGTTCGAGAACGCTGGCATGGGATGGGAGCCCTTTGAAAGTCGATCCGGCAATTAAAATACATACGAATTCCAAAGGCAGCGCCGCGACGAGAGCAATGACGATCGGCTTCTTCGTGCCGGCCATCCTATCTCCTTTTTCCATCAACCAGCCTAAATGTTCTGCGTCCGGTTTGCGGGCGTAGCCGAGGTCAAGAACTGGATTCCGTTCGAGAGGAGGCGGCGATGGAAGACGCGATGCATCTCAGTGATGCGGTGGAAGAGCAGTTTGCGGCCATGGCCCGACCAGGTGAATGTGCCGGCGCCGATCTTGCGGTCATGGTCGCGACTGTAAGCGGCGATGATCTCGATGCCGTCGCCGGAGACGATGAGGCCGTTCGAGTCGGAGCCCTTCACCTGATACTCGATGCTCATGGCGCGGTCCACGGGAAGTCCATCGTAAACGGGATGCTTGCGCACGAAGAACCATGTGCCCATCCAGGAGGCGCGCGAAGTGCCAACCATGCCTTCGCAATCGAAGCCGGCTGCGGAGGCTAGCTGCGGTCCGGCGCCCATGGCCTGGCCGTCGCTGGTGCAAAGCACGAAAAGCGGCGTGCCGGAGTTGAAGGCGGCAACGATCTCGGCGGGCAACGTAGTGGGGGGGATGGAGCGGCTGCGGAGGTCGGCGCCTACATCGTCCGTGTGGACCGTATCGGTGGGCCGTGCGGTAGGCGGCGAAGCGACGATGAGGTCGTAATGCTCGCCCTGCTTGAACGGCTCGAGCTTGAGGCCGGGAATGGGCGCGAGTTGCGCGGCGATTGCGTCAGCGAGACCGAGCGTGGCAACGCGCAGATTGTTGAAGTGGTGCGGCGTGGGATTGACAACCCAGATCTCGCGGCGGTGTTCGGTCTCCTCGTCGCCGGCAAGCGAGAAGTGGGTGGTCCACATGCCTTCGTGGTCGAGCGCGAGACTCGCGACGTTCTCCTTGACGAGAACCGAAAGCCGGTCCTTCACGAAAGCCGGTGCGTTCCAAACGCCAATTGCGTGACGCACGCCTTTGGGCTCGGCAATGGAAAATGCGAGCTTGCCGGGAGCGGGGTGGTTTGAATCGTTGAGCAAGTAGAGGTCGAATCCAACCTGCTCGCCGAGCGCGACGACAAGAGCTTTCTGTTTTGCGACGGGCCGCACCGGCATAAGCGAGTTGCGGATGGGATCGGGGTTGGATTTGAAGTCACGAAAATTGTCGACAAGGCCGGAGTGGTTTTCCATCGCGGTCGATTCCCAACCGCTGACGGCGGCGTAATCGTTGAGGTCGCAGATGCGGATGTTTTCGAGAAACTGTCCCCACGACTCGTAGGCGCGGCGGCCGATGGACTGAAAAAGTGCGCTCGCGGTGGGGAAGGCCTTGCGGAAGCCCCACGTGTCGAGGAATTTGTCGTAAACGGCGAGGAGCTCCTGGTGATCGGTGAGGTCGTAGCTGTGGCCGCCGTGCTTCATGATCTGCTTGATGAGCGCGGCGTGATCGTCGATCGAAGCGGCGCCCTTCATCTCGCCCCACTCCACGATCTCCGTGCGGTCATCGGAGTAGTAGAGGTACTGCGTCGGGTTCACGTACTGCACATCTTGCCAAATATCGGAAGGCTGGCCCTGGTGCTCGTCCCACCAGCCGCCCGCGCCGCCCTCCGCGGAGGTGCGGAGGTGGTCGTTGTAGGGTTCCATCCACGCCTGCGGCGCGCGCGAAGCGAAGCCGTCATTCGCGACAATTGTTCGGCTGGGATCCTCAGCCTTCATCCGCCGAAGAATGCGTTCGAGGTTGGGATTCGAGAGGTCGGGGCGCGCCTCGTTCTGCAGGATGTACTCGACCACCGAGGGATGGCTGCGATGGGCGCGGATCATGCCGAGGATCTTGGCCTGCATGTAGCGCTCCGCAAAACCGTCGGGCTGTCCCGCGCGGCCCACCGCCTGAAAGCCGCCGCCGGGTTCGAGGCAGCGCAACAGGCCGCGGCGATCCTGGATGGCGAGCACTTCTTCCTTGGCAAGATTGCGATGGAAGTTAAGGCAATTGAGATGAAACTGCTGCGCGACCAACACTTCTTTTTCCGCGAGTTCGGGCGTGGGGAAAAGGCCGTTGAGCGCCCAGTAGCCCCACGAGATGGAGGTGTAGATGCGCACGCGGCGGCCGTTGAGGCGGAAGAGCGCGTTGGTGCCGATGCCTTCCGGCGCGAACCAGCGGAAACCGAAGTCGATGGTGCGCGCGTCAGTTGCGGCGGCTCCGGTCCATTCAGCTTTCATGCGATAGAGGTGGGGCGAATCGAGATCCCATAGTTGCGCGGAGGGGCACGTGAGCTCAGCTTGAAATGCGGCAATCTGATTGGTGTTAAGCGGAGCGGCTACTTCTGTGTGCGCGAGCTCATTGCCCGTCACCTGATCGAGGACGGAGAAGCGCAGGCGGCCATCGCTCGCGGCAGCGCCGGTGTTCTCAATCTCCGCGTGCGCGATGATGCGGCGTGGCTCGGGCGTGTTCAGCACCCAGGAGTCGCGGATGCGGGCGGGGCCGTGCGCGCTGAGAGTGAGCGCGCGATCGAGCCCGCCGAAGCCGTGACTCTTCTGGAATGTCGCATTGCCCCAGGTGATTCTGCTGCCGTCGACCCAATCCAGTCGGCCGCCGGGGTTGGTGATGCGGATGGCAAGTTGATTCGATGCGCCGGGACGAGCCGCCGCGGTGACATCGCACTCGAAGGGCAGCTCCTCCATCAAGCTGTAACCGACGAGTTGGCGGTTAAGATAAACCTCCGCGCGTTGCCGCGCGCCGCGAACGTGCAGAAACATGCGCTTGCCTTGAAATTCAGCCGGAATTTCCAGGGCGCGCCACCACCAGGAGACGCCGTAGTATGCACCGTTCTTCATTTCATCGTCGGCAGTTTCAAAGCGGTACTCATCGTGATAGGGACGCATGCCGGTGAGGCCCCAGAAATACTGCTCCACGGTGCAGGGCAGCGTGACGGGAATGCCCTGCGTGAGGCTGAGCGCCTCCCATCCGCCCGAGGGAGGATTCACGGGCAGGCTCGCGAGACGCACATCTTCAGGCAAGTAGACGGCGTCGTTCTTCCACTCGGCCTTTTGGTCAGGCCAAAGACGCCAGCCCGTGTCGGGAACGGCGATCAGGTTCGCGTCGTGCCGCACGGCGGCGACTTGTGCGGCGAGGGAAAGGCGCGAAGCGACAAGCGCCGCTGTCGAAGCCTGCAGAAATTCTCTGCGATTACTTTTTCCGGTTTTGGACGAGATCATGGGAATCCTCAACGGGGCCAGACCGCGGAGGCGAGTATAGCATCGCGACTGTGCGCGCGTCTCAACCGCATTCGCGCAATCCGTTATACCCTGAGAGCAGATGATGATGCCCGATTCCCCGAAGGCGCCGCGGCGCGGCCTTGAGGCTTTTGCTTTTCGCGATTTCAGGCGATATCAGCTTGCGCGCGTAGCGGTGATCCTCGGCGCGGAGGCGCAGTCGGTCGCCGTGGCGTGGCAGGTCTACTCCATTACGCATCGCGCCATCGACCTGGGTTACACTGGCCTCGCGCTTTTCCTGCCCGGCCTCATCTTCCTGCTCCCGGCAGGCCACGTGGCCGATCGCTTCGACCGGCGGCGCGTGATCATGTCTTGTTACGCCCTGCAGTGTTTCTGCACTGTGGCATTGGTGGTGCTCGCGCGCGACAATACACAGAATATTTTGGCAATTTACACAGTACTGTTCTTCATCGGCACGGGGCGCGCATTTTCAGGTCCCGCGAGCTCGGCGCTCATTCCGCATCTGGTGCCGGAGGCGCATTTCGTCAACGCGGTGACGTGGGGCGGCGCGATCTTTCAACTGGCCAACATCACCGGACCGGCGCTGGGCGGTCTGCTGTTCACATTGCCGCTCACGCATTTTGCGGCGGACTCGCGGCTGGAGGGTGCAGGCATTGTGTATGTGTTCACCCTCGGAACGCTGGGCTGGTTCCTCGTCCTGGTAAGCACACTGCATGCGCGTCCCGGGCGCATGGAGCATCGCGATCTCTCGCTGAAGGTGCTGCTGGCGGGATTCCAATACGTGCGGCGTGCGCAGATGCTACTGGGATCGTTTTCGCTGGACCTGTTTGTAGTGCTGCTGGGCGGAGCGGTGGCGCTGATGCCGATCTTCGCGCACGAGATCCTGCACCAGGGCCCGCGCGGGCTGGGCATGCTGCGCGCGGCGCCGGCTGCAGGCGCGGTGGCGATGTCACTGGTGATGGCGCGGTTTCCGCTGCGCCGGCGCGCGGGACGTTGGCTATTCACTTGCGTGTCGATCTTTGGCGCGGCCACAGTGGTGTTCGGTTTGTCGCACACGTTGTGGCTTTCGCTGGCTTCGCTGGCCGTGGCGGGCGCGGCGGATACCATCAGCGTGATCATTCGCGGATCGTTGCTGCAACTGGCCACGCCGCCCGAGATGCGCGGACGCGTGAGCGCGGTGAATTCGCTGTTTATCGGCGCATCGAACGAGCTGGGCGAATTCGAAAGCGGATTGACGGCGCAGTGGTGGGGCGCGGTGCGCGCCACGGTGATCGGCGGATTGGGCGCGCTGGCCGTGGCCGGGCTGTGGGCCACCATCTTTCCCAGCCTGCGCAAGGCCGACGAGCTGACCTCACAGAGCTTGCGCGCGCACGTGCCCGCAGCGCAGGAGATTCTGTCGGGGTTATGAGCGCGTGCGGATGAAGTTGTGTGCACCCAGGTCTGGCGCGGAGATTGGCACTCAGTGTGAGTGCCCGCGGGGACGGGCGGATTGGTTGCGCTCGAAGAGAATGCGCAGGCCGTCGAGCGTCAGCAGGTCGTCGATCTCCTGGATGTACCGCGAACCGGGAGCGATGAGGTGCGCCAGGCCGCCGCTGGCGACGATGCGCGGCGGTCGATCCTGCGCGGCTCCCAACTCGGCAAGTATCCGCTCGATGATGCCGTCGACGAGACCAATGTAGCCGAAGTAGATTCCGCTCTGCAGGTGCGCCACGGTGTTGGTGCCTATGACCTTGGCGGGGCGCTTGATGTCGACGCGGCTCAAGCGCGCGGCGCGCGAGAAGAGCGCGTCG
>JBEKIE010000086.1:0-15033 GCA_050011915.1 Occallatibacter sp. | reverse complement strand
GGCTCCGGGCCAGGGCAAGCTTGCCCTGGCCCGGAAGACCAAAACAAAAACCTTCCTGATAAGGAAAATGTGTCAGGCATGTGCCCGGTCTGAAATGTCAGGGATCTGCCCGTCCGTTCAGGGGTCGTTAGAGAATGGTAACTAGTCAACAGGGAGTAGAAAGGCGACGTGCGCGGACGGATTGCCTTTCCCTGGGACCAGCTCATAGAACGATTGTGCTCCCGAAGCAGGAAATTATCTGCAAATCGGATGGCGATTTTTGCGGATTTTTTTGAGCAGCTTATGGGGGAAATCGGTCGTGAGGGGTTGAAAAGGGCAGATCGGGCGGCTTGGCGTCGGCTACGGCGCTTCAGAGGACCGATCCTGCTAGACCGCGGGCTTCTTCCTGATGGTTGAGGTCCGGAGTCTCCCCGGTCCCTCCGCCGCGGCGGACGAGGAACTGGGGGCGCCCTGATTCATGCCTTCTGTGCGCGCCCCGGTCCCCAAATGCGAGGGACCGGGGGCACCATCAATCATGCGAGGATGCGAAGCTCTTAGTTCACCGTCACGGTGAACGTGGTGCTGACCGTAGGAGTGACAGACGGATTGGCGGACGCCGTCACAGTGTAGGTGTAGGTTCCGGCGGTTGTGCCGGGATCGGTGATGGGAGTGTTACCTCCTCCTCCCCCTCCGCCGCTGCCTCCGCTGCAACTTGCCAAGGCACCGATTGCGACCAGTGCGATGAGGACGGAAAGCATGGAGCGCCAGCTACGCCGGCGGGCTGGAATGCCGAAGAAGGCGAGCAGGGCGAGGATTGCGCCCGAGCCTGCGCCCAGCCATTCACTGCCTCCCGTGCCCTTGCCGCCCGGTACTGACCGACGATTCAGCGCCTCAGTGAACGATGCGGTGGTGCCGATGGTGAATGTCACGCTGCAACTGGCGCCGCAGGTGGCGAGGTTGACCTGGCCGGAGTTGCTGCCCATGCAAGAGGTGCCGTCACCTCCGCTGGCCGTGGTGCTGGACTGCGCGCAGGCCAGCGAGACGATTCCGGTGTAGCCGTTCACCGCGCCAATGCTCACCGTGGCCGTTGCCGACTGACCCGGCGTTACGCTGGACGAGCTCGGTGCGCCCGCCGTTAGCTTGAAGGTCGCGCCGACCACTTGGGTGGTAGTCTGCCCCTCGGCGTAGTGAATGTCGCCGCTATATTGGGCGGTCAACGTGACCGTTCCTGTGAACGAACTGGCCTGCATTGTGAACACGCAGTTGCTGGTGCTCACGCATGGGCTGGTGCCGATCCATCCCGTCGTTGCAGGGTAGCTTCCGCTTGCTGCGCTGAGGATGATGAAGCCGGTGGGAGTCGGGCCCGAGCCGCTTACGGATACGGCGACGCTGATTGTCGAGCCGATTTGCGTCGGTGTGGCAGTGATAGTAGGCGTGAGAAGGCTGATATTTGATACGGTCACTTGGCCCGTGCCGGTCTGGGCTGCGTAGTTCACGTCGCCCGCGTAACTGGCGGTGAGCGTATCGAGCTGGCCGGCTGCGGAGCCGGTCAGGGTATTTGCCGGGATGGTAAGGATTACGGAGCCGCCGCTATTCAACGTTCCGGTGCCCAAATTCAATGAGCCGGAGGTCAACTTCACAGTTCCCGTCGGCGGGATGGTCCTTCCATTCGGATCCTGCGGCGCGCCCGTGGCACCGGCCACGGTTATCGTGACGTCAAGGAGGTTGTCCGTGTTGATGCTGGTGGGATTGGGTGTGACGGTAACCGTCGGAGATGCAGGACCGGGTGTCACGGCGGTCCAGGCATTCACGACGTTGGCGACGTTGAGCGAACCGAGGCCAGTGGCTTCGTCGTAGCCGACGGAGGCGCTGTAGCCGTTCGTGAGGCCAATGTAATCGCCGGTGTGAGCGATGCTGCAGTTGGGTGAGGCCGGCGGCTCTCCAGTGTAATAGTCAAACCCACAGGCCATGGCATTGGTGCCCTGGTCGATGTCGTTAAATAGGCAGGTGCTGCTTGTCACCGGTGACCCGCCGCCGCGCTCCGAGCTGCAACTGGAGTAGGTTTGCTTGGAGGCCAATGTGTACAGTTCCTGGTTGGGGCTGCCCTGCGCGGCGCCGGCCTTTTGATTGATGAGCGCCATGACGCCTGCCATGGCCGGCGTGGCCACTGAAGTTCCGCCCACCTCTTCGGCGAAGGGCTCTTTGTTGCCGGAGTAGCTGCAGGGCTGGCTGTTGAAGTAGGCAGATGCATCGGCCGAGACGCAGATGAGATAGGCGCTGGAAGACAGGAAGCCGTCCGAGGCGAAGAAACTGACGTCGGGTATGTCGCGGACGTTGTCGTTGGGAACTCCAATGCTCTCGGCGCTGACCTGCCAGTAGGGCTTGGGCCATCCGGGCCCGCCCGTATTGTTGGCGGCTGTGTCGAGGGCAACGGCAACGGGCACCTGGGAGGCGTTGTTATCGGGATTCGTCGTGCTGCCGGTAGTGGTGGCGCCGGTGGTGCAGGCGCCGAAGGTGGTGCCGGTGGGATTGGTGGAGTTGACGACGCAACTGGATGCACCGCCGCTGCCGCCCACGGTGTCGACCATGTTTTCAAACGCTGTTGGCAGGCCTTCGAAGTAGTCGGTATAGGCGAGCCAGTTGCATGCGGTTTCACCGTCGATGATGGAGTACTTCTGGTTTCCCGAACCCAGGTAGGAAGTGGAGTAGCCGTCGGCTGAATAATTTGCTGCGAGGTAGGAGGCGTAAGCCTGCAGCCCTGTTAGTGCGAGTGGGGCGTTTGAGCAGGTGTCGTTCCAGGGGACCTCCGGAAGGTAGCCGAGAGCAGTGAATGACGGGGTGGTTCCGCCCGGCGGGGTCTGTTCGGTCGCGCTCCAGTAGGTTCCGGCGGAGCACTCCGAGAAGATGTCTGTGTTGAGGGAACACCAGTTGAAGTCCGTGCCGCCGACCGCGGTGTTATAGGGGGTGGAAGCGAGCCCGCTGACGTTGATGCCGTACAGCGCCGCATACGGAGTGCCGTATGACTGATCGCCCCCGTCGTCGCAGCTCGTCGAGCCGGAGTCGCCGGTAGCCACAAAGACGGCGAGGCCTTCGGCATACGCTTCCTCCCACAGGTCGTAGTACTGCACATTGCCTGCGGTTCCCAGACCCAGCTCGCACTCGCCGTAGCTGACGTTCATGACGTGGACGCCGTAGACAGGGGAAGTGGGATCGCCGACGTGGTCGACGATGTAGCTTTCCGAGTCGTAGAGGTTGTCGTCCGCGGTCGATGTGGGGTAGCTGGCAACGAGAACGATCTGTGCATTCTTGGCGATGGAGCCGGACCACTCGACGTCGAGGGAGTTTTCCAGCAGATCGTCGATGGTGCAGAGGGCGGGAACACCGTTGCAGACGGTGAGGGGGCTGGGGTTGCCGGAGACCTGGATGGGCTGATTCCAGGAATTATTGGTGGGCAGGCTGAAGAAGTCGCGGAAGGTGGTGACGTCGTTGAGGCCGTTGGCTTGAACGGCGGTTCCCGATCCGGGAAGGCCGCTGCCTGCAGTCTCACCGATATCGATGGCGCTGGTTCCGGCGATGGCGATGGTCTGGCCCTTGCCGTCGATGGGTGTGGAGGCGCTCCAGAGCGGCGTGACGTCGTAGATGGTGGCGAAGTCCCAGGGACCGACGTCTTCAACGAGGTAGTTGCAGTTATTTCCGCAACTGGCGGTGATGCCGAATTGCGGCCTTGGAGTCGATACGTTTGGTCCGGGGTTGAACGTGGTACTGGGCCCGGTTGTCGAGCGAGGCGGGTTTGTGGTGGTCGACATTGCGGGACGTGCCCATTTTCCGGACGAGGCGTCGCGTTGCACCGTCTGTCCCATGTGGTGCGCGGGCGTGGGGAAGAAGTTGTGCAGCGATTTGACGCCGACGACAACCGACGAGAGCGCGGAGGGGATCTGCGGGTCGCTCATGTTGCCGATGTGCGCCTGGCCCTTTACGACGAGATTGTGAATCTCGGTGTGGAAAGTGCTCTCAACCTGCTCGGCCGTGCCGCTGAAGCGGATGGTCATGTGGTCGCGGGTCATGGGCGAGATGGTGAAGCCGTGACCGGTGAGCCAGTTGGTGATGGTCTGGATATCGGTCAGGGAGGGTCCGAACTGCTCGCCTATTTGGTCGGGCGTGAGCCATTGGTGGAAGTTGGGCGAGTTCTGGTCGTATTCGCCAGCGACGTAGGCATCGAAGGCGGCCTGCTGCGCGGGATCGCGGCTGAGCACCAGGATGAGGTCCGTCATGGGTAGGCTGTTTGCCACCTTGCCCATGTCGTGCCTGGCATTGGCGAAGGGATGGGTGTTGCCTTTGAGCGTGACCAACTGGGAGTCGTCGATACGGTCGTGGATGCGGACGGTAGGCGCGACTCCTTGCCCCTGAGACAAAGCGGGGAAGAGGATGGCACTGGACAGTATGCACAGGGCGACGCACAGGGGGATGCGCAGGGGGAGCGAACGCAGCTTGATCATCGTGGTTGGTCCTGAACCCTTTCTTGAGAAAAACCCCGGGATACGGGAAGAGTTGCGTGAGAGTGAGAAAAACCGGCACAGGTCCGGATCGGTTTGCGTTCAGTGGACGAGTTGGAAGACAAGATCATCATAAATACACCTGCCAGCCTTGGAGAAAGTGTCTCGCGGCAGGCTGCTGGGGCCGAGCGGACACGCGCTGCCAGGTTGGGAACGGACAGCCCGGATTGCGGCGGGCGATTTCAAAGCTACGCGCGAAGCGATGCATCTGCGACGAATACGAACGTTTTAAAGCCGGATAAAGACGCAAGTGAGCCCGCTTATGTGAATAACACCGGCGGACCCGCAGAGTTAGACGCGCTGGGACAGGGAAATGTTGACAACGACAGGGAACAAGGGAACAAGGGAACAAGGGAGCGAGGGAGCAAGGGAGCAAGGGAGCAAGGGACGGAGGGACTAAGGGACGGAGGGGCTGAGGGACTCGGGACGAAGGGACTGAGGGACGGAGAGAACGAGATGGCCGGGAACAGAAGAGGGTGTCTGGCTTCCCACAGACGCTGTCTTTTCGCTCTGCGATTTCGTTCAATAGGCATGAGATTGCAATAGACAATTGTTGCGTGGGGGGGGTATGATGCGATTTCTTAGCGGGCCCCTTATTTTTCGTCGGATGTGTGGCTTGATGCGCGCTTCACTGTCGATTACCTGTTATAACGACACTCTGTCGACTCCGTTTACCGCAAGAAATGCGGCAAGCTGCGCTGAGGATGACAGTTTTATTGCGATGCGTGCTTAGGGCTCAGCACAGGAGAGACCCGGGACTGAAGCAATAGGGGCCAGGGACCAAGAAAGACGGGACTCAAGCTATAGGCGAGGGGAAAACGATGAAGCTTTCGGATTCTGCAGTTCAGGATGCTGCTTTCAAGGCGCTCGAGGCGTTCAAGATCGAGATTCCCTCGTGGGGATTCGCCAACACCGGCACACGCTTTGGCAAATTTGTGCAGGCTGCGGCCGCCACCACGATTGAAGAGAAGTTTGCCGACGCGGGCGAGGTGAACCGGCTGACCGGCGTGACGCCCATGGTGGCGCTGCACGTGCTTTGGGATCTGCCCAACGGCGTGAAGGACGTGGCGGAAGTGAAGGGGCTCGAGAAGCGCTTCGGCGTGAAGTCGGGATCGATCAACCCTAATCTGTTTCAAGATCAGGAGTACAAGTACGGCTCGCTGTGCAACCCTGCGGCGGAGATACGGACGCGCGCGCTGGAGCACGTGCTGGACTCGATTGAGATAGGGAAGGCTCTGGGCTCGCGCGACATCTCGCTGTGGATGGCGGACGGCTCGAACTATCCGGGTACGCAGAGCATGCGCAAGCGCATCGCCTGGCTTGAGCAGGCATTAAAGGCCTCGCACGACCACATGGCGCACTATCAACGGCTGCTCGTCGAGTACAAGCCCTTTGAGCCGGCTTTTTATCATACCGACATTGCCGACTGGGGCATGTCGAGCCACTTTGCGCGCGTGGCGGGGCCGCAGGCGCGCGTGCTGGTGGATACCGGGCATCACTACAACGCGCAGAATATTGAGCAGATTGTGGCGTGGCTGCTGCACACGAATATGCTGGGCGGGTTCCACTTCAACGACCGCCGCTACGCGGACGACGATCTGACGCTGGGCTCGATCGATCCGTACCAGATCTTCCGCATCTTCCACGAGATCCACGCGGCCAGCGACGACGGGCTGGGCGGCGAGATTGCCTACATGATCGACCAGAGCCACAACCTGAAGGGCAAGATGGAAGCGATGGTGCAGACCGTGGTGACGGCGCAGGAGCTGTATTTGAAGGCGGCGCTGGTGGATCGCGAGCAGTTGGCCGTGCTGCAGCAAAGCTGCGACCTGGTGGCTGCCGAGGAGTTGTACCGCGGGGCTTTCTGGAGCGACGTGCGTCCGCTGACGCGCGCATGGCGCGAGGCGCGGGGGTTGCCTGCCGATCCGCTGGCGGCACTGAAGGAGAGCGGCTATGTGGAGCGCGCGGCGAAGGAGCGGGGAAGCCGCAGCATGGCGGTGAGCAGCTACGCGTAAAGACAGCTTCTAGCTGTTACCTCCTAGCTTTTAGCTGGTCGAGTTGGGTTGAGGTTCTTGCTATCCCCAGGCACCAAAAGCGAGGGACCGGGGGCACCCTCAACTGGTTGGAGCCCTTCGCGACATCGGGGCGACCGTCCGCTTCTAAGTCGTTCCGTGCGAAGTTGTTCTATGATGTTGTTTGCCTCGTGTTTCATTAGGGACACAGGCGCGGAGGCGCACGGGTGGCCAAAGCGAAGATCAAACGATTGTATTTAATTCCGATTCTTTCGAAGGCGCTCGACGTGATCGAGCTGCTGGAGCAGAACAACGCTCTGCTGACGCTGGAAGACGTTTACCAGCAGACCAACATCTCCAAAACCAGCGTCTACCGCATTCTGAAGACGCTGGTGCATCGCGGCTACCTGGCGCAAACGCCGAACGGGCAGTACCGGCTGGTTTCGCGGCCGCGGCGGCTGCGCTTCGGCTTTGCGGTGCAGAGCGCGGAGATGCCGTACTCCGAGGCGGTGGCGCAAAGCGTGAGCGCGGCGGCTGCAGCGTCGGGCGTGGAGCTGCTGATGCTCGACAACCGCTACGATCCGTCAGTGGCTGTGAGGAATGCCGAGGAGTTTGTGGCCAAGCGCGTAGACCTGGTGCTGGAGTTCCAGGTGGAGGAAGCGGCTGCGCCGCGCGTGGCGCACATCTTCAAGAAGGCGGAGATTCCGCTGGTCGCGATTGACGTGCCCCACCCCAACGCGACGTATTTTGGCGTGGACAACTTCGAAGTGGGATACGAAGCGGCATCGATCCTGGCCGGCTATGCGCAGCGCAAGTGGAAGGGCAAGGTGGACCGCGTGGTGGGCGTGGGATTCATCGAGGCCGGCAGCTTTGTGCAGAACCGTATCGCGGGCGCCTTCGACGGAGTCCGCGAGCGCTTCAAGGAGCTGGGCCCGGAGCAGTTCGTCCAGATCGAAGGCCGAGGCATGCGCGAGGCGAGCCACAAGGCGATGAAAGAGCTGCTGCGCGGATGCCGTCCCGGCGAGCACACGCTGGTGGCCGCGGCTACAGATTCAAGCGCATTGGGCGTGCTGGACGCGGTGCGCGAGGCCGGTCAGGAAGACAACTTCGGCATCGTGGGACAGGATTGCATTCCCGAAGTGATGGAAGAGATGAAGCGCGGCGGGAGCGCCATGGTTGGATCGATTTCGCACGAGCCGGAGACCTATGGGCCGCGGTTGATTCAACTGGGCATTGCGATTCTGCGCGGGTATACGGTGCCTCCTTATAACTACGTGCACCACAAGGCGGTGACGCCGGAGACACTGGGGGATGAGGCGAAGGCGCACAACGCGAAGCGCGAAGAGGCGGCGCTGGTGGGGCAGGGAGTAGGGAGTAGCCGGTAGGAAGTCGCGGTTTCTGCCGGGGTTGGGGGCGCTTCCCCGGTCCCCAAAAGCGAGGGACCGGGGGCAACCTGGTGTCGTTGTGAGTCTGCTTCCCAAAGGGTCCGGCCCCCCGGCCAATCCTCGCCCAATGAAACGGTTTCCTAACGGCTCCTGGCTGTAGAATAAAGGTGTGCTCGCACACTTCCCCGTGGAGTGCACTCACCTATGACCACAGCTACTGCTTCCCCTGTATTGCATTTCCTTGAGGACCGCTGGGACTTTGCCCGTGCGGCCACTCTCGATGCCGCCGAGCTGCTGCGCTATCGGTCCAATCTTTTAGGTTCGGACCTGCGCATCACCAACTTTGCCGGCGGCAACACAAGCTCCAAAATTCTGGAGATCGATCCCCTGACGGGCGAACTGGTGGAAGTGTTGTGGGTGAAGGGCTCGGGCGGCGACCTGGGCTCGATCAAGCGCACCGGATTTGCCACGCTCTACCAGGAAAAACTGCTGCTGCTGGAGCGCAGGTACAAGGACGTGGACACGGAAGACGAGATGGCGGGGATGTATCCGCTGTGCGCTTTCAAGAACAATCCTGTGGCCGCGTCGATCGACACGCCACTGCACGGCTTTCTGCCGTTTCCGCATGTGGATCATCTGCACCCCGATTGGGGGATCGCGCTGGCGGCGAGCGCCAACGGCAAAGCGAAGATGGACGAGTTCAACCGCGAGTTTAAACACCGGCTGGTGTGGCTGCCGTGGCAGCGCCCGGGCTTTGAACTGGCCATGATGATGAAGCGCGCGGTCGCGGAGAATCCCGGCTGTGACGGCATTGTGCTGGGCGGGCATGGGCTGTTTACCTGGGGCCAGACGCAGCGCGAGTGCTACCTGAACACGCTGACGACGATCGACCAACTGGGACAGTTTATTGAGCGGCACGGGCGGGGCAAGGTGCGCTTTGGCGGCGAGGCGGTTCCGGTGCGCGCCGACCGCGAGCAATTGGCGGCGCAGATTGCCCCGTTCCTGCGCGGACACATCAGCGCCAAGCAGCGTTTTATTTCGAGCTTCAGCGACGCTGCGGATGTGCTGCAATTTGTGGACTCGGCCGAGGCGAAGGAACTGGCTTTTCTGGGAACGAGTTGCCCCGATCACTTTATCCGCACCAAGATCAGGCCGCTGTTTGTGCCGTGGGGCGCGGGCGAGGATTTGAACGCGCTGAAGCATCAGATCGAATACTGTCTGGCGGAGTACCGCAATCAATACCGCGCCTATTACGAGACATTCGCCACCCAGGACTCGCCGGCGCGGCGCGATTCCAGCCCTGCCGTGGTGTTGATTCCAGGGATGGGTATGTTCAGCTTCGGCAAGAACAAAACCGAGGCGCGCATCACGGGCGAGTTCTATACCAATGCTATCCACGTGATGGAGGGCGCGAGCCTGCTGAGCGAGGGCGAGGTTGCGGGGACGGTTCCACAGTGCCCGCCGGGAATGGATCCTGAGAGCTTTCAGGTGTTTTCGAATTATGTGGCGCTGCCGGCGATGGAAGCGTTCCGCATCGAGTATTGGGCGCTGGAAGAGGCGAAGATTCGCCGCCAGCCGCCGGAGAAGGAACTGAGCCGGCGCGTGGCGCTGGTGGTGGGCGGGGCCAGCGGCATCGGCCGCGAAGTGGCGCATCTGGCCGCGATGCGCGGCGCGCATGTTTTTATCGCCGACCGCAATACCGAGGGCGCGGCGCAAGTTGCCATGGAGCTGGGTTCGGTGACGTCGGCGGAGTTTACCGGCAGCTCGGGTGTGGACATTCGCAGCCGTGAGTCGATCCGCGAGGTACTGCGCGCCGCTTCACTGGCCTTCGGCGGTATCGATATGCTGATCAACACCGCGGCGATCTTCCCCTCCACGCTCAGCGGCGAAATTCCCGACGAGATGTGGGCCGACACGCTGGCGATCAACGTGACGGCGAATTATGTGCTGGCCGACGAGGCAGCATCGCTGTTTGAGGAGCAGGGGCTGCACGGCAACATCGTATTCACCAGTTCGGCGAACGCGGTGGTGGCCAAGCGCGGCAGCGAGGCCTACGACGTGAGCAAGGCGGCGCTGTCGCACCTGATTCGCGAGCTGGCGGTGAGCATGGCGCCCAACGTGCGCGTGAACGGCATCAGCCCGGCGACGGTAGTGAAGGGATCGACCATGTTCGGGCGCGACCGGCTGCTGGCTTCGCTGACGAAGTACAATATTCCTTTCCGGGAATCGTTCAGCGATGAGGAGCTTCGCAGCCGTCTGGCCGCGTTCTACGCCGAGCGCACGTTGACGAACAAGGCCATCGATCCGGCCGATTGCGCGGAAGCTATCCTTTTCCTGGCCAGCCCTCGGGCGCGCTGCACAACGGGACACGTGATTCCCGTCGACGGCGGGTTGACCGAGGCGTTCCAGCGCTGACGGGAATGGGGAACTGCTGCCGTCATGCAAGAGCCTGCTCGTGTTGCCATTGATTTAGGCGCGGAGAGCTGCCGGGTTTCGCTGCTTCGCTGGGTAGATGGGACTCCGGCGATCGAAGTTATCCATCGCATTCCTAACGGGCCCAAACATCGCGGCGAGACGCTCTATTGGCCGCTGACAGAGATTCTCGCCGGCCTTGAGGAAGGGCTGCGCAAGGCCGCGGCGAAAGCGCCCGAGGGCATCGCGTCAATTGGGGTGGATAGTTGGAGCGTCGATTACGTGCGGCTCGCGCCGGATGGATCGATGCTGCATGAGCCGTTTTGTTATCGCGATGAGCGCACGGTGAAGAGCAAGCAGGCCGCGGACGCGATCATCCCGCCGTTCGATATTTATCAGCGCACCGGCGCGTTTCCAATTGGCCTCAATTCCGTTTACCAGCTTATGGCCGATCCTGCGGCCGGAATCGACAAGCGCGCGCCGTGGGCCATGTTTCCGGAGTTCGTTCTCTACTGGCTGAGCGGGCGGCGCGTGGGCGAGTACACCAATGCCACGCACACTGGCCTCGTGAATCTGAAGACCGGCACGTGGGATGCGGAATTGTTCGAGATGTTGGGGCTCGCGTTGGAAGCTGCGCCGCCGCTGGTGCCAACTGGGACGGTGCTGGGGCCGATTACAGGACCACTTGCGGCGCTTGACGCATTCCGCGCGACGCAGATTGTTGCGCCTGCGACGCACGACACGGCGAGCGCCATCGCGGGCATTGCCACCGATCTGAGCTCGGCGGCTTACATCAGTTCGGGCACGTGGTCGCTGGTGGGCACCGTCACACAAACGCCGGTGACGACGCAGCACGCCTTCGACGCCGGGTACACGAACATTGGCGCGGCGGGCGGCGGGCTGCTGTTTCACTCGCTCATCAACAGCATGTGGGTGCTGAAGCAATGCATGGATGGCTGGGCGGCGGCGGGAAGGCCCTGGAAGATCGAGGACATCGTTCAAGAGGCCTCTGCATGCAATGCCACCGGCGGAGTGCTCGATATGGATGCGCCGACGCTGATGCTCGACTCCGGAATGCCGGAGCGCATCAATAGCGAGTTGACGCGGCTGGGATTCGAGGCGATTCCCGACGTGGCGGGCAATGAGCCGCTGTTTGCGCGGACGATTTTCGAGAGCCTGGCGCTGCGCTACGCGTCGGCGCTGGCCAACCTCGAAAAAATGCTGGATCGCAAACTTGACCGCATCCACATGATCGGCGGGGCGACGCGGAATAAATTGCTGATCGAGCTGACGGAGAAGCAGACTGGGCTGAAGGTCGAGATCGGCGAAACCGAAAGCTCGACCGTGGGCAGCCTGGCGATTCAATTGGCGGCGAGCGAAGCGGCGGGTGAGCGCGTGACGCCCGCAGCTATCGCCAAGTGGGCCGAGGTGCTATGCCAGGAAAAAGCTTGCTAATCCTATGCGGGCCATGCGCGCGGCGCTTGACTTTGCGGCCACTTTGGCCGTAGTTTGTTTTTACACGGGAAAGGAGGTTGATCCAGCCTATGAGCAAAGATTCTTCGAGTTGTAACTTACGTGAGGTGACTGAGGCCTAGGGCATCGCGCCCCAGACTCAGGTAAGTCCAGACGGAGGATTCTCCGTTGTGGCTCTGGCATTCGCGGCAGCGCGATGGCCTTAGTCCAATCCCAACAGATCACCGGCAGCGGCCTGGGAGCGAGAGTTCTCAGGCCGTTGGTGCGTTAGGGCAGTCAGCAATTGCCACTGGCCAAAACGTAGCATCGTTTTTTCGAGCGCGCGTAAGCCCAAACTATTTCTTTAGCTGCTGTCTTGCAACTTCGCCATCGCGAAGAGCCTGCAATCGAGGGTCCTCAAGCAACGCCTTTAAGTTATCCGCTGGCACGATAGTTGAAATGCCACTGTTCGCTCTTTGGGTCCCGGTCAAGGTGGTTGATAGTTCTAGGTTGAAATTCTGGTCCTCTGTCAGTTCACCGTTCACCACCCCCAACAGTCGATATTCGAGTCCGATGCGAACTGAGCCTTCATGAAAGCCACCCAAATCGATAAATGCGGGCGAGCCGCTGTTCCCGCCAAAAACATGAAGATCGGCCAAATAAAGATTCTCCTTGGCATTTACAAAAGGGATTCTGTCGTGCGGCATCATAGCAATAATCCCCTGTCGGACGATTGGCTCCATCCTTGTGACTCCCGGAAACTGATAAAAGAAGCCAGCAAAAAAAACGGGTTCGCCCTCCGTGATTCGCTGCTCTTCTAAGACATCCCTTCCGGCAAAAATCGAACTCGGAATAATCTTGTAGTCGTATTTGTTTTGGTCGGGCAGGACGGGCAAGAGCGCCAGATCAATGGAACCGTCGGTTGGTAAGAACCACGGGAGATTCCCACCCGGACCCAGTTGCAAATCCACTGCCGATTCGTCGTTCGTTCCGTTCCTTTGATTAAGACGAATACTAACGCTCTCAACGATCATCGGTGCGCCTGAGTCGTCCCAGCAAAGCGCGACATGCCGATTTGTGACCAGATAGACGAACGACTGGTCCTTGCCGAGCCTCGGCTCCGGGTACGAGACGAAGAAGCCGGTGCCTCGCACGTCATACTCTAGAGCGCCTTTTCGACATTTCAGCTGTATGAAAACGACCGATTTGCGGATTTGCGTCATTGGCGGCTCAGGCCGCTGCTGTTCTTGTGCGGTCGGTTGCTGGGGCGTTTGCTGTTGCTGGGGGGGTTGGGACTCACATATTGCGACGGGGAGCAGGACGAAGAAAGTCAGCCTTGCGAGAGTCATAAATTGTCTCCTTCCATACGAAGAACGCTCAATCTCTGAAATCTTGCGGTCGGACTTAGTCTAGTTCACCCAAAACGGTGGATTTTTGGGTCGATTCGGAATTTGTGCTAATTTGTGCCGACCCCTCGATCGTCAGGAACATGAGGGCAGGGGAGCGAGAGGATAGAAAAGAGAGAATAATGCCAGGGAGGTTGAGGATGGGACACGAACTTGAGAACACGATTGCACTTTTGGAGCGCACGCCGGCGGCGCTCGATGCGCTGCTGCGCGGATTGCCGGAAGCGTGGACGGAAAGCAATGAGGGTGGAAACACGTGGAACGTGAGTACAGTGATCGCGCACCTGATTCACTGCGAGGATGAGGATTGGATGCCGCGGGCACGGCACATTCTGCATGCGGGCGAGAGCGAGCCCTTTGCGCCTCTGGACCGCGAAGGGCATGTGCGCTTTGGGCGCGGCAAAACGCTGGCGCAACTGCTCGACGAGTTTGCGCGAGCGCGGACGAAGAGTCTGGACGAATTGCGCGCGCTGAAGCTGACGCAGCAGGATCTGGGGCGGAGGGGACGGCATCCGGCGCTCGGTTCGGTCACTTTATCGGAGTTGCTGGCCACATGGGCGGCGCACGATTTGACGCACTTGCACCAGATTTCGCGGATCATGGCGCACCAGGTTCGCGAAGCTGTGGGACCGTGGGCGCGGTTCCTGGGCGTGATGCAGTGCGCGGGGCACAGCGAAGCGGCGTAAGAAGCGGGAAACGAGGGAACGAGGGAACAAGGGAACAGGGGAGCAAGAAAGGAAGGCAGCGAGGTAGCAAAGGAGCGAGGGCTTGGGACGTAAGGGCCAAGGACCATGAAGTTGATTGAAGAGGTGAAGGAGTGAAGCAGCGGACAAGGGAGTGATGGAACAGGCATCGGGCACCCAGAACGCCAGGTTGCGCATCCGAGAGAGATAAGGACGCGATGAAACCAGGACTTGGAGAGAGGAGCGGGCGCCTGGATGTTTCTGATTCATTATCTTGAAAGTAGCTGGCGGGACGTGGTGTGGTCGGCGGGAATCCTGGCCGCGGCGATCGTGGCAGCGCTGGTTGCTCGCTGGATTGTGTTCGCGGCGCTGCGGCGGCTGACCCGGGAGAGAGGGACGGCTCTGGGCCAGTCGCTGGTGAAACACGGGCAGCGGCCGTCGCTGTGGATTCTGCCGCTTGTGGCAGTGCTGGCGATTGTGCCGAGCCTGTCGCTGCCTCCGGATTTCAAGGTGGGGTCGGAGCACGTGGTGGGGCTGGGGTTGATCGCCGCGCTGGCGTGGCTGGGAATCCTGCTGATTGAAGTGACCAGCGACATCATGACCGTCCGCTATCGCGTAGACGTGGCCGACAATCTGATGGCGCGGCGCGTGCAGACGCAGTTCCAGATGGTGCACCGCATCGCAGTGATCCTGGTGTCGGTGGTGGCTCTGTCTCTGGGGCTGATGACCTTTCCCGAGATCAAGCACATCGGCGTAAGCCTCTTGGCGTCGGCGGGCGTGGCCAGCCTTGTGATCGGCATGGCCATGAAGGATGCCCTGGCCAACCTGATTGCCGGCGTCCAGATCGCCTTTGCGCAGCCTTTCAGGATAGGCGATGCCGTGGTGATCGAAGGCGAATGGGGATGGATTGAAGAGATCGGCATGATTTACGTGGTGGTACGTTGCTGGGACCTGCGGCGGTTGGTGCTGCCGCTGAGCTATTTCATGACCAATTCATTCCAGAATTGGACGCGCACCAGCGCCGACCTTCTGGCGTACTCGTACATTTACACGGACTATACGACGCCCGTGGAAGCGGTGCGCCAGGAGCTGAAACGGATTCTGGAATCGACGCCGCTGTGGAGCGGGAAGGTGTGCGTGCTGCAGGTGTC
>JBEKIE010000085.1:0-15103 GCA_050011915.1 Occallatibacter sp. | reverse complement strand
GACGGCACCGGCGATTACTACTCCATTCAGCGCGCGCTCGACATGGCTCCCAAAACCGGCGGCGCGGTTCTCTCCGTCTCTCCCGGCGTCTATCGTGAAGTGCTCACCGTCGACAAGCCCAAAATCACCATCCGCAGCGCCAACCCCGATCCCGCCAAAACCGTCATCGTCAACGATCGCAGCGCCGGCCAGAACGGCGGCACGCTCCACTCCGCCACGGTCAACGTCACGGCCGACGACTTCTTCGCGGAAAACATCACCTTCGAGAACGACTTCAACAAGACCCACGAGCAGACTTCGCAAGGCTCGCAGGCTCTCGCCATTAATGTCACCGGCGACCGCGCCATCTTCCACAACGTGCATCTGCTCGGCAACCAGGACACCGTCTATCTCGGCACGCACTGCGGCCCCGACGGGCAGAACTGCGGCGTCACGCGCCAGTACTTCTCCGATTGCTACGTCGCCGGTAATGTCGATTTCATCTTTGGCGACAGCAAGGCCGTCTTCGAAAATTGCGAGATTCATTCCACTCCGCACGGCGGCGGCTATCTTACCGCGCAGTCGAAGCATTATCCCAAGCAGGACTCCGGCTTTGTCTTCGATCATTGCAAGCTCACCGCCGATCCCGCCGTCACCGGCCCCATCTTCCTCGGCCGCCCGTGGCGGCCCTACGCGACGGTCATTTATATGCACACCGAGATGGACGACAAGATTGACCCGGCAGGCTGGCGCGCATGGCGTCCTGGCGATCCCCACTCGCTCGACACTGCTTACTACGCAGAGTTCGACTCCACCGGCCCCGGCGCGCACCACGATCAGCGCGATCCGCACACGCATTTCCTCACGCCCGACGAAGCCAAACAATACGAGCCGGCAATCTTCCTGCGCGGCACCGACAACTGGGATCCAACCAAGCTCCCGTCGCCACCCGCGCAGTAAAATTGAGTTGTAACGATCCAAGTGTTCCATTGGTGCACTGACTTGAACCTGCCACGAAAAAGCTAGTGGCTAGAAGCTAGCAGCTAGAAGCTGCTTTTGAGAGACATCATGAAGACCGTATTGATGGCTGACCCTGTGCGCTATCCGCGCATGACGACGAACGAGCTCCGCGAAACATTCCTGCTCGACTCCCTCTGCGAGCCCGGCAAGCTGCATCTCAATTACGTCGATCTCGATCGCTCCGTGGTTGGCTTCGCGGCTCCGCTCGACGCTCCCATCGCGCTGCCCACAGATCCCGATCTCCGCGCAGAGTATTTCACCGAGCGCCGCGAGCTGGGCGCGCTCAACATCGGCGGCGCGGGCACCATTACTGTCGAGGGCAAGAGCTACGAACTCAACAATCTCGACGTGCTCTACATCGGCCGCGGCAACAAGCAGGTCACGTTCGCGTCGAAAGACAAGTCTGCGCCCGCCATCTACTATCTGTTGAGCTATCCCGCCCACGCCGTCTATCCCGTCGCGCTGGTGCGCAAGGAAGACGCCGTGCCCACCGAACTCGGCTCGCTCGAAACCTGCAACCTGCGCACAATTTGCAAATATATCCATCTCCAGGGCGCGCGCAGTTGTCAGCTTGTCATGGGCGTCACGCATCTCGCGCCCGGAAGCAACTGGAACACCATGCCGCCGCACACGCACATGCGCCGCTCTGAGATTTACATGTACTTCAACGTCGCCGCGGACGCGCGCATTATGCACTTCATGGGACCGCCGGCGGAAACCCGCCACATTGTCATGGCCGACAAGGGCATCGCCATCTCGCCCGGCTGGTCGATTCACGCCGGCGTTGGCACCCGCGCCTACAGTTTCTGCTGGGGCATGGGCGGCGAAAATCAGGACTACGCGGACATGGATCCGGCTCCGGTTGACACCTTGCGTTGAACCCGCCCGCATCGAAATTCGGCGCAAAACCAAAGGCGGCGATTTCCATTCCGGAAATCGCCGCCTCGTTTACTGATCACTGACCGCCGTCTTTACACGTTGTACGTCGACGACGAAACCCGTCCGCCGTGTCCCGTCCAGTTGGTGTGGAAGAACTCGCCGCGTGGCTTGTCGACGCGCTCGTACGTATGCGCGCCGAAGAAGTCTCTCTGCGCCTGCAGCAGGTTCTGCGGCAACCGGCCGGTGCGATAGCCGTCAAAGAAGTTGAGCGCCGTTGAGAACGCCGGCGTAGGCACGCCCAGCTTGACTGCGTGCGTCACCGCCTTGCGCCACGACGCCTGGTACTTGTTCACCAGCCGCGAGAAATATTTGTCGAGCAGCAGGTTGTCGAGCTTCTTGTTCTTGCGGAACGCGTCCTTGATCTTGCCCAGGAACTGGCTGCGAATAATGCAGCCGCCGCGCCACATCAGCGCGATGCCGCCCATGTTCAGGTTCCAGCCGTACTCCTTGCCCGCGGCCCGCAGCAGCATGTAGCCCTGCGCGTAGCTGATGATCTTCGAGCTGAACAACGCGCGCCGCACATCTTCGATAAATTTCGCGCGGTCGCCCACCTTCGCCACCGTCTTCGGTCCGCGCAGTACTTTCTCGGCCTCCACGCGTTCGTCTTTCAGCGCCGACAGGCAGCGCGCGAACACCGATTCGCCAATCAGCGTCACCGGCTGTCCCTCATCCAGCGCGCTGATCACCGTCCACTTGCCTGTGCCCTTCTGTCCCGCCGTGTCCAGAATCTTATCGACGAGCGGCGAGCCGTCTTCATCCTTTTTCGCCAGGATCTGTTGCGTAATGTCGATCAGGTAGCTATCGAGCTCGCCCTTGTTCCACTCCGCGAACACCGTGTGCAGCTCGTCGGCCGTCAGTCCGAGGCCGCGCTTCAGCAGGTCGTAGGCCTCGCAGATCAGCTGCATATCGCCGTACTCAATGCCGTTGTGCACCATCTTCACAAAGTGTCCGGCGCCCTCTTCGCCCACCCAGTCGCAGCAGGGCGTGCCGTCGTCCACCTTGGCCGCAATCGCCTGGAAGATCGGCTTCACATGCGGCCACGCCGCCGGATTGCCGCCCGGCATAATCGACGGGCCGTTGCGCGCGCCCTCTTCGCCGCCTGAAACGCCCGTGCCGATAAACAGAATCCCCTTCTCGGCCAGCGCCTTGGTGCGCCGCGTCGAATCCGTAAACAGCGAGTTGCCGCCGTCAATGATGATGTCGCCTTTTTCCAGGCTCGGCACGATGTGGTCGATCATCTGGTCCACAGTGTCGCCGGCCTTCACCATCAGCATCACCCGGCGCGGCCGTTTCAGCATCCCGGCCAGCTCCTCAATGGAGTGCGCCCCCACCACCTGCGTCCCCTTGGCTTCATTGGCAATAAAGTCGTCGACTTTGGAAACGGTGCGATTGAACACGGCAACCTTGAATCCGTGGTCGTTCATGTTGAGGACAAGATTTTGTCCCATCACTGCAAGGCCAATCAGGCCGATATCACACGATGCATCAGGCATGCTCTTCTCCAAACCTCAGAATTCTATCATTGCGGATTTTCTGCTTTTCCTATATCTATTTTATCGCAGTGGTCTGACCTCGAACCGTCCAATCTCATCAAACCGCGATGCCCGCTGAGCGGTAGATGTCCGCAATCCAGCGCATATCCTTCAGGCCCTCCTCGCCCGGAGTGTTGGGCTGCAGATTGTTCTGGACGCAGTGCGAGAAGTGGTCGGCCTGCGCCGTGAACTGGTACGGGTCGCGGGATGGATTGAGCTCGTCAATCGCTTGGCCGTCCACCAAACCGTGCATGTGAACCCCGTCGTAGTTGAACCCAGGATCCAGCGCCAGCCAGCCTTTGGAGCCGTACACTTTGAAATAGCCGCTCGTGTTGGCTCCGTAGCTTGTGGAACAGCTGGCCACAATTCCCGACGGAAAGATCGTGGTCCAGGCGACGTTCTCTTCGACCTCGTTGAAACGGCCGTCGTGGTCGATGGTCGAGGCAACAGCGGTGATTTTCGCCGGTTCCTCGCCCGTAAGATAGCGAGTGGCGTTAAGCGAGTAGATGCCCACGTCGTAAAGCGGACCGCCGCCGGCCAGCTTCTTGTTCAGGCGCCACACGCCGGGCGGGCTGTTGAAGCCGAAGCAGCTGGAGATCTCCTGCACCTGGCCGAGCTTGCCGTCACGGATCATCTGGATCGCGCGCAGGTGCAATGGCTCGTAATGGCATCGGTACGCGATCATCAGCTTGACGTTGGCTGCCTTGCAGGCCGCGATCATGGCTTCGGCATCGGCGACCGAGGTGCACATCGGCTTTTCGCAGAGCACATGCTTGCCCGCTTTCGCGGCGCGAATGGTGTACTCGGCGTGCATGGAGTTGGGCAGCGCCACGTAGACGGCGTCGATGTTCGGGTTGCGCGCAATTTCGTCGAAGTTGTCGTAGCTGTAAATGGAATTGGCGGGCACACTGTACTGCGCAGCGACTCGGTCTGCCTTGTCGCGATGCCCGCTCACAAGGCCCGTGACGCGGGAGTTCGTGGTGTTTTGTATGCCGGCCATAAAGTGGTAGGCAATGGTGCCGATGCCGATAATCGCATAGCCGGTCTTGCGTGCCGGGCTCTGGGCTTCGAGCGCAGGCGTGAAGCGGGCCGCGAGGCCCAGTGCGCCGAATCTGGCGAAATCTCTTCGAGTCAGCTTCATGGCTTCGGGGTTTCCTTTGGATTGGGCTGAGCGGGGCTGGCCGCCGATTGCGAATCCGATGGCAATCTCAAAGATGATATATCCCGGAGCCCGGAGGCTGAGTTGGCGCGGCCATCAGGGAGCGCAAGTTGAGAAATACAGCGCGGCGCTACAATACTCACGTGGTTTTCCCGGGTCCTAATTTTGAACGGAGGACTTCCGGCCATGAAGACGAAATTCTGGCTTTTCGCGGCTGCGCTCTTGCCCATCTGCCTCATCTCTGCGCAGCAACCGAGCCCGCAATCCCCGCCGCCGGCAAATCGCCCCGGCTTCCAGCAACCCAGCCCCGAGGCCATGCGAAAGATTGCCGAGATGCGGAAGCAGATGCGCGATCACGCCAACGCCATCAACGACGCCGCTGGCAATATCCATTCGCTCGACGACGCCCGTCATCTCGTCGATCTGGTCGCTGCTGCGTTTTCCGATGAGCTTCCGCCGCGGTGGTCCACACAATCCATCTGCAACCACATCGCTAGCGCCGAGTTCAAATCCGCCACCGATCCCGCCTCGCTCATCCCCGAGCAGCGCATCGCCGACGTCTGGAATGACTTCGTCAAGAAAATCGGCGCCCCACAGGAATCCATGCTGACCGCGGCCGACGTCCACTATCTGCGCGATGCCCAGTACGTCAGCTCTCGCATCTCATGGTTCAACTATGAGAAGGACATTTGGACGATTCCCGCCATCTTCGCCGTCGGGCCGGATGGAAAAGTCGCGAATGGTTCGCGGGCACTGGAAGCCATCAGGCTTCTCTGGCTGCTGGGCAACAACGAGGACGACTTCCCCGGCATCCACGCCGCAACGCAGAAGGGAATCCTGTTCTCTGACCTCATTAAGCAACAGGCAAAACAAGGCTCCGGCCAGGCGCAGAGCGGTTTCGCCATAGCCCGGATTACTTCATATCCCGTCGCACATGCGGCCTTCCGCTACCAGCGCGGCCACGGAACCCGCGCCCTCGACCGCGCCCTTGAAGACCTGCTCAAGAACCTGATCAACGGCTGACAGCCGCCATTTTCCTCAGTCCCTTGGTCCCTAGGTCCCCGAATTACTCACTCCACGCTCAAATCCCCGTCCGCATCCACCACCAGCTTGTCGCCCACAATCTGGATCGAATGAATCTTCAGCCGGTCCAGGCTCAACTTGTATCCCGACGTCGCCGTCGACCCCTCCAGTGCCTTGCGCAGCAAATCCGCCGCATTCACCCTCATGCTTTTCGGAAGCTGCCCCCGCAGGAAAGGCGCCAGCACAAAATTGATCTCTTTCCGGTCCGAAATCTTTTCGAGCTGGGCGTCGCGGAACCCGATCGTCTCCCCCTCCGCGTCCGGCGTGAGCGACACCTCGGCCGGCAGCGCGATCGCTACCAGGCACACGCCGCCTGCCCCCAGCCGCGCCACGGTTTTCACCCGCACCACGATCCGGCCCTGTTCAAAGCTCAGGTGCGGGTCCTCGGTGGCGATAAAACATGCAGAATGAGCATTTCCCTTCAGGTAATACCGCCCCTCTGGCCCGCTGAACAGTTGTTGCGTGAGCGTCCGCTCCAGCGCCTGCCGGGTTACTGTCAGTTCCACGCCACGGCACGGCGCAGCTGTTGCCAGCAGCACCGAACACGCGACAATCGCCGCTCCAAACGATCTCATGAAGATATCCCTCCGCTCCCGCCCGTGGCGCTGCCTTTTCTTTACGCAAAAAGTCGGCCTTCCGTTCCCCGTCCAGCCCGTAAGACATTCTATAAACTAAATAAATGCAACAATTTACCAAACATCAAAGCCGTCCGTTGCGCCCGCCTGAACCCCTCCCCAAACCCTCTCTCCTATTGATTTTTGAACAAAATATACGTAAAATGACAATAACTGCTCCTCGGGACCTACTGATCCCCCAGCCCTATCCGAGGATGAACTACGAATCCTCCTTTTCAAGGACACAAAAATCGATGGCAAAGCGTCGTGGAAATCCGAATTGGGGCAAACCAGAGCCCATTGGCCCTGTTGTGCCCACAGTTACCTCCTTCGAGTCGATCACCAAGGAGTTCAAGCTGCCGCCGGATCAGTTCATCCGGTCAACCCGCCTGCGTGAGTGGGCGCGCCGTAACAAAAATTCGAAATATATCCCAGAGGCTTTGCTTGAAGCCTGGGGCTTTGAGATTGAATCCACGCTGTAGGACTTTCGCCAGTTAAACAAGAACGCCGCCTTCGGGCGGCGTTTTTGCTGCCCGTAAATCTGACAGCCCTGTTGAAACCGGGGGCGCTTTGTGATGGAACGGCCGTTCGCCTACCGGTACGCCTGCTCGTCGGCCCAGTTCCCAATCAGAGGCAGTTTGCAGCGCTTGCCATTCAATGCGCCCACCACACACCACAGCCATACCAGGAAAACCGCCACGCATACAAGACAGAACAAAACCAGGAGCACATGCGCCCCAAGAAACCTGATATACGGCGCCACAAATCCCATGGCCAGGCTGAATAGAAATACAAAAGCGCTGAATACGAGAGACTGCCAGGCGTGGAATCGCACGTACGGCCTTTTGTTGTAGTGCCTGATCGCCAGAAAGAAGAACGCCGGGATGGGCGAGAAATAGGCGATAGCGCCAACAAAATTGTCAGAGACGCCGGACTTGTGGGGGCTGGGCATCGTCCCTCCTTTGGGGGGATCTGGAAGGGGTTATCGGCAGGAGATTGCTGACGTTGGGGGCACGCGGACAGAATAAACGAAAATCAGCAGCGATCCCTTTCCCAAGAACCGCTCAGATCGCGTCGGGCCATCTCCTGGTCACTTAAAGGATTATACGAGGTGCGGTTTCCGAAGAGGCGGCCACACGCACGGAGCAAGGTTTTCCGGCACTCTCCAATCACCTCGATGGCCTCGACGCTCCCGATCGTTTGGCTCTGCGCGAGGCGGAGAAATCCCGGCTCAGGCCAAGCTGCGTAGCCGCTTGGTCCAAATCGTCCTGAGTAAAGAAGAACTGATGCTTTGGGTTGGAGTTTGGGTAGAACCGGATGACGATCTCAGGTTCTTCCACCGAGTCACTCACGCCGTCTTGAAACGGATATCCAAGATCCTGCAACAAGTGAAGCGAGCCTTCGTCGCCGGTGGGATTGCCCGTGTCACCGACGATGGCGAACACGCTCTTGTGCGTGTGCTTTGAATAGACTGACACGAAGTCACCCACCTTTACGCCATGCCACCGGGCCGCGTTGCCGCGAACCACATAATTGATATGGCGAGCGTCGACGTAGCACCGTGGATCCCTTTCATTTTGATTCTCAATATCGGTGAAGGCGGTCTGAGAAATGTAATAGCCCGGGAAGGGATCATGGGGGCCCTGCAGAATCGGGCGGCTGTGTTCGTCAATCAGATAACCGACGATTTCCTTGTCGGCGCGATTGAGATAATGCGCATCCAGCAGGATGTCGAGTGTCTGCATCCCCGGCGGACCGTAGGCGTTCGGTGCTCCATCTACATCCACATCCATACGGTGCGTCAGTATCTCGAAAGATCGATGCCGCTTCCTGTTCTGTGCATGCGAGGCGACAGTCACGCTTAAAGCCAAAGCGATGGCCATGAAGCGATGCATGCGGGCAGAATAAGCGGAAATCAGCGGCGATCTCCTTTCACTCTTCCGGCAGCCGCACCTCATTTGCAAACTCACGGCGGGATGCCGGCGTTCTCTCCATTCCAAGGGTACCTCTCGCGTTGTGCCATGTCGACGAAGAGGATTAAGGTCTGCCGGGGGCCCCATACTCAAGCTAAAATCCAAAGCATGATTCGACCCGCGGCACTGATCCCTTTGTCGGCGTTCCTGGTAGGCGTTGCAGCCTCGCCGGCCCAAGCACCCGCGCCTCCTGTGACGCTCGCTCACACTGAACAGCGCACCATCACAGCTTCAAAGATCGGCCGGTCCTTCGACCTGTTCATCTCTCTGCCGGAGAATTACTACACCGCAAAACAGACCTACCCGGTGCTCTACGTCCTCGACGCCTGGCATTTCCCCTTGATGGCCTTCCTCCAGGACAACAATGTTTATTCCAAGCGCATGCCCCCGGTCATCATCGTCAACATCGGCCAATCGCCGGCCAGCGACACGATGGCTCTCCGCGCTCAGGACTTTTCGCCCACCCCGATTCCCCAATCCCTGGGCGGTGGCGGCGGCGGCGCGGCCGCGTTTCTCGATTTTCTTGAACACGAGCTCATCCCGTTCATCGACCGCACCTATCGCACCAATCCCGCCGACCGCGCGTTACTGGGTCACTCGATGGGTGGAAAGTTTGCCCTCTACGCGCTGGAGCAGCGCCCCGGCCTGTTTCAGCGAATTGTCGCCGCCAGCCCGGCTCTTTTCGCGGACGACCCCCTGATGGACAACGCCGCGCGCCATGCCCTCAGCGCGCTCCCTGCTCCGGTTCGCCTCGATCTCTCGGTGGGCAGCGACGATGAGTTGGGCTTTACGAATACCACAACTGCATTCGCCCACCTGCTGGACGAACTCAAGCCAAAGGGCCTCGACTATCGCTTCACGGTGTATCCCAGAGAGAACCACAACTCCGTTCGATTGGCCTCGTTCCCGGCGGGCCTCTACTGGGTTTACCGGCCAGCCAATTAAAAGTGCCGGCACGTGCCGGCGGGTGAGCCCTGACGCATCCCCGTCAAAACGGGAATTGCCCCTCCTTCGGGCGGCGTTCTTGCTGCCCGTGAACCGGTCGTCGCACAGTTTCCGAATCGGCGACATACCCCGTGGAACCCATCATTCGGCAGCGAACTCCCAAAATTCGGCATGTTAGATTTCAGCGGGCATCATTGATATCGGAGACAGCTGGATCCTCGTAGCCGCGCGAGTCAAACGGCCCGCTCCCGTGGGGCAGGTGGATGCCGTCCTGCGCCAGCAATGCCTCATAGACCGGGGTATGCCGCCAGTGGCGGGCCAGGGCGAATGCGCTCATGTTCGCGATCATCAGGGGCAGAACCAGGCCGTAGCCGCCGGTCATTTCAAAGATGATGAGAACCGAGGTCATGGGAGCACGCACGATTCCGGCAAAGACGGCTCCCATTCCCACCACTGCAAATGCGCCGATGGCGTCGGTCGAGTGGTGGAAGACTGCGACGTCCAGATAGCCCACCGCCCCGCCCAGCATGCCACCCATGAAGAGCGCGGGCGCAAAGATGCCGCCCGAACCTCCACTGGAGTAGGAGCAAACAGTTGCGGCTAGTTTGAGCACGCAGAAAACGGCTAGAGGAATTACGGTCATCTTGCCGGTGAGAGCCAGCGTGAGGGTTTTGTAAGGGTCGCCCGCTATGCCGTTGAGGTGAAAGAGCGCCAGCCCCGCAACCGCCATCCCGCCAGTGGCTGCGCCGCCAATGGAGGGCTGAATCCAGCGCGGTATTTTCCTGAGCTTTCGGAACCAGGCGCGCACGGCTAGCAGCGAATCGGTAAATGCTACAGAGACAATAGCTGCCAGCAATCCAAGCAGCGCATACCAGATGAGAGAGGAAGATTTCGCCAGCTGATAGTTGCCCTGCACGTGGAATATCGGGCTGGAGCCCAGCACGGAGTGCTCGACCACCGCGGCCAGCGCGGCAGCCACGATCACGCCGGAGAGCATGGTCTGGTCCAGATCGCCGATCAGTTCTTCCAGCGTAAAAGTGACGGCGGCGATGGGTGCATTGAACGCTGCGGCGATGCCCGCAGCCATGCCCACGGAAGCCATCCGGCGGCTATTCTGCGGGCTCAGCCGGGCCAACCTCGCCAACATGCTGCTGACCCCCGCGCAAACTTGCACCGTCGGGCCTTCAAGACCCAGCGATGCGCCGCAGCCAATCTGGATGGCGCACAGAACGAACTTCCCGATGGTCTCGCGTACCGTGACATACCCGGAGCGCAGCGCGTAGGCCACCTTCACCTGAGGAATGCCGCTGCCCGCGGCGGCGGGAGCAAAGTAGGTCAAGCCAACGCCGACTACCATGCCGCCAATCGTTGGAGAGAGGATTGTCCACCAGATCCAGCTATTCCCGGGAGCAGTGTTGGCACGATTGATGAACAGGTTTTCGAGCCCCATGATGCTCAGGTGGAAGGCTACTGCGGCCAGCCCGCAGAGCCCGCCAGCCAGTATGGTTACGGCCAGCAGGCGCTGTCGCTCGCTGGGCATGCGGCGCAACAGCCAGACGAAGAAGCGTGCATACAGCCCCTGGAATCCCACCCAATAGTTGGGTTTGGGCAACTCCTGGTTGGTCGGGGAAGTCACATCATCAGTATAGAAGCAGAGCGGGATTGGAGCGCTCGACTTCCGTCCGGCGCCAAACGGGCGCGGATCAAGCTATGTGATAATGACGATCTGAAGCTGCCGCGTTCCGCGCGACTTCTGCATCGCCTGCAATTCGTAAATCACCCAAGGTCATCCCGCCCGCCCCTTTCTGGCATTCCCAACTCGGATAAGCGAAAATAAAAGGGCGTCATGCCCCAATCAACCCGCACCCCCGAGCCTCCCTTCACCGACGTCCCCGGCGCGCTGGACGAGATCCGCCTGGGCCGCATGGTCGTCGTGGTCGACGACGAGGACCGCGAAAACGAGGGCGACCTCACGCTCGCCGCCGAGCACGTCACCCCCGAGGCCATCAACTTTATGGCCCGCTACGGCCGCGGCCTCATCTGCCTCGCCCTCACTGAGGAGCGCGCCGACCACCTCCGCCTACCTCCCATGACGCAGCAGAACTCGTCGCGCTTCGGCACCGCCTTTACGGAGACCATCGAAGCCCGCGAAGGCGTGACGACCGGCATCTCGGCAGCCGATCGCGCCCGCACCATCCGCACCGCCATCGATCCCGGCGCCACTGCCGCCGATCTCGTCCGCCCCGGCCACGTCTTCCCGCTGCGCGCGCGCCGCGGCGGCGTCCTTGTACGCGCCGGCCAAACTGAAGCTTCCGTCGATCTCGCCCGCATGGCCGGTCTCAACCCCGCCGGCGTCATTTGCGAAATCATGCGCGACGACGGCGAAATGGCCCGCGTCCCCGACCTCATCCCCTTCTGCCGCGAGCACGGCCTCAAAATCCTCACCGTCGCCGAGCTCATCCGCTACCGCCTGCGCCACGAGCGCACCATCGTCCGCGCCGGCGAGTCCCTCATCCAAACCCGCTACGGCGAGTTCCGCATGATCGCGTACGAGAGCGAAGTCCAGGGCGGCGAAAGCCACATCGCCCTCATCCGCGGCGACCTCTGCCCCGGCTGCCCCGCCTTCCACGCCGGCCCATTTCCCGACTCCGGCGCGAACGGCGCAGACACCGCGCCCCGCGCCCCCTGCCCGCATCCCGTGCTCGTCCGCGTCCACACCCGCTGCACCCCCGGCGACGTCTTTGCCGCCGACTGCCATTGTCGCGAGATCCTCGATCAATCCATGCGCATCATCGCCGAAGCCGGCTGCGGCGTCCTCCTCTACCTCCACAACACCTCGCGCGGCTTCGAAATCGACCGCACGCCAGCCGCGGCCTTCGATCCCGAGGGCACGGCCGTGCCTGCCGAATTGCGCGAAGAACATGCGGGCCGCCTCATCCTTCATCAGGAACTCCGCACCCGCGAAGGCGCACAGGCCCGCACCGGCCGCATTCTCCGCGCCATCGGTCTCGGCGGCCAGATCTTGTCTGATTTAGGAATCCAGCGCATCCGCCTGCTCTCGAACACGCCCATGCACATCCCCGCGCTGGAAGGTTTCGGCCTCGAAATCGTCGAGCAGGTCCCCATTCCCGTCGAGGAATGTTCCCGAGTCAGCTAATGAGCTTTTGGCGGGATGAACTCTTGATTGAGTCTTGAACAAGTAACTCTGTCGTCCTGAGCGAGTCCGCCGCAGGCGGATGAGTCGAAGGACCTGCGGTTGCTTTTCCGGCATTGCGCAGTGCCTGAGAGCCGCGTGCCCCGAGTCTCGCTCTTGAGACCTGGGAAGGCGCCACCGCCAACTCACCATGACGAGCTAAGAGCTAAAAGCTAATAGCTAAGGGCTACCGGCTATCTTCCATACACAAACTTCCCGCACAGCGTGGTCGTGTCCTGCATCGCGTCAAACGTGAACACCGGCATTTCGTCGCCTGAGAAGAACGCCACCTTGAGCGTGTGTCCCGTCGCGTAGGTCGCCATCCACTGCGTCTCCTCGCCGCCGCACAGAGTATTTCTCTTCGAAACGTATTGCGCGCCCGGTATGCGCAGCCGGTAGAGCGTGCCTTCGATCCCCGCGTTTACGTCCGCATCGAACACCGCGCTTACCTCCACCGGCTTCAGCCGGCGAATCTGCGCCAGCGGAAACGTGAGGAAGTTGATCGTGACCTTGGCCTCGGCAACCGTAATGTCGCCTGTGATCGCGTGCGCGTTGGCGCTCGACGCGCGCCACAAGCCCCGGTCCTCCTGCGCGCTCACCCGCGTCGCCCAGCACAACCCCGCCAGCGCCACACCGACCACGACGCTCCGCAGCATCCAACTTTTCATCCGTAGTCCCTGTCCTCGTCCCGCACAAGCGAATGAGTGCCCCAAGTCTCGATTTTGAGACCTGGGAACGCATTCGCACGCGCCGAGAATTAGTTCGTGCGCTCTGCAATGACCGTAAGCGCGCTTTCCCAAATTTGACCGCCTCGAAAAGGTCCATCCCCATCAGCATCGTACTGTGGTTCATCGAACCAAACCCAGTACACGGTGTTGATACCTAGCGCGCTTTTCTCTTTTCTGGTCAGGTCGTTATCCCAAGGGCCGCTCAATGCCGTTACCGCGCTTGGCGGCACTGCAATCCGCCCGGTCGCACCCTTCGCCCAAAAGAACTCATCTGAAACTCGAACTCTATCGCCTGCCGAAAGCCATTTCTCCACGCGGGTCATCCTTTGTAGATAGCCCATATTGCCAGCTCACCTCGATGAGCTAAAAGCTAAGAGCTAAGGGCTAAAAGCTGCCTCTCTCTACCACCCCAACACGTACGCAAACACCAGCGGCGCCACAATGCTCGCGTCGCTCTCGATAATGAACTTTGGCGTATTCTCTCCCAGCTTGCCCCACGTAATCTTCTCGTTCGGCACCGCGCCCGAGTACGACCCATAGCTCGTCGTCGAATCCGAAATCTGGCAGAAGTACGCCCACAGCGGCACGTGCTCCCGCTGCAGGTCCTGGTGCAGCATCGGCACCACGCAAATCGGAAAATCCCCCGCAATCCCTCCGCCGATCTGGAAGAAACCCAGCGGCGTTTTAGCGGTCGTATTGGTATACCACTCCGCCAGCTCCATCATGTATTCAATGCCCGTGCGCACCGTGTGCACTTTCTTCACGTCGCCCGTGATGCAGTGGCCGGCGTACATGTTGCCCAGCGTTGCATCCTCCCACCCCGGCACAAACATCGGAAGATTCTTCTCGGCCGCGGCCAGCAGCCAGCTGTTTTTCGCGTCGATCTGGTAGCTCTTCTCCAGCACGCCCGAAAGCAGAATCTTGTACATGAACTGGTGCGGGAACCAGCGCTCGCCGGCCTTGTCGGCTTTCACCCACTCCGCCAGCACCTCGTTCTCAATGCGCCGCATCGCCTCCATTTCGGGGATGCACGTATCCGTCACGCGATTCATGTGCCGCGCCAGCAGCGCCGCCTCGTCGGCCGGAGTCAGGTCGCGGTAGTGCGGCACGCGCTCGTAGTAATCGTGCGCCACCAGGTTGAAGACGTCTTCTTCCAGGTTGGCGCCCGTGCAGCAGATGCCGTGGATCTTGTCCTGGCGGATCATCTCAGCCAACGACAGCCCAAGCTCGGCCGTGCTCATCGCGCCCGCGATGGTCACAAACATCTTGCCGCCCTCGGCGAGCAGCTTGTTGTAGGCCTCGGCCGCGTCAACCAGCGCGGCGGCGTTGAAATGACGGTAATGATGCTTGATGAACTCAGTAATGGGTTTCATGGCGTTATTGTCGCTCCAAAGCTCCATCCTAAATCAGCGGCTTCTAAGCCTTGTGAATCGGAGTGACCAAAATCCAAAAACTCAGCCGGCGGGCAGTCGAAAGTGCGCGTCTGTCGCGGTTGTTTTCGTCGGCCGTGTGCCGCTCAACGGGAAGTATTGGAAGGATGCCAGGTTGGATGGACCCCAGTATTGGTAGAAGCTGTGCGGTGTAATATAGCTATCTTCCGAAGCCAGCAAATCCTTTTTGTACTTAAGAGTTGAAGAAGCACCGGCCGATTTTTCTCGCCCGTCATCCCTCTCAAAAGTGAATGACCACTCCGGCGCCGATGCGCAGGTTGTTCTGGTGGTTGTTGGTGCCGTTGTTGAAGGTGGTCACGAGGTAGTCGGCTTCGATCAGGCGGATGGAGAAGCGGCGAGTGGCGTTCAAGTCGAGACCTCCGCCGAGGTTCGAGGCAAAGGCCGCGCCGGGATTGGTGGTCGCGGAGTTGGAGCCCTGAACCAGGGTTCCGCTGGAGTGCGCTATGCCGACGAGAACCTGGCCGAAGGGCTGAAGAGAGGAATGATG
>JBEKIE010000084.1:0-15190 GCA_050011915.1 Occallatibacter sp. | reverse complement strand
CGGCTCCGCTTCAATCGCCTCCGAAATGCGCCGTGAAAACTCCACGCGATCGACCGCCAAAGCGTGTCCCGCCGGTACCGCCGTCTCGTCGGCCATGCGCAACAGCGCCGACCCACAGCGCCGCATCTCCTGTTTCAGCAGCCATGGCGCCGTATACTCCGATTCGCTCTTGAGGGAGTTCGAGCAAACCAGCTCGCCGAAATCCGTTGTCTGGTGGGCCGGCGTCAGGCGCGGCTTTCCATCCACCATCGCGCGCATCTCGTAGAGATCCACCTCGCAGCCCATCCGCGCGGCCGTCAGCGCTGCCTCCGGCCCGGCCAGCCCGCCGCCGATCACGCGAATCCTCACAGCTTGTGCTCCCTGCCAGGATGCTTGGGTCCAGGATGCTTGGGTGGGATACCACAGTCGTCCGTCCCCTCCGCAAGCCGCTTGATTGCCTCGCCGCCCAGGCGCACGTTGCGCCATTCGTCCAGAAACTCAGCGCCCATGGCGCGATAGAACTCAATCGCCGGCGTATTCCAGTCCAGAACCTCCCACTGCAGGCGCTGGCAGCCTTTTTCCACGGCGAACGCGGCCACGCGCTGCAGCAGCGCCTTGCCGATGCCCAGGCCGCGAAACTCCGGCAGCACGAACAGGTCCTCAAGATAGATGCCCGGCCGGCCCATCCACGTCGAGTAGTTATAGAAAAACAAGGCGAAACCGGCGGCCTGACCGTCATGGTCGGCAATCAGGCAGGTATAAAACGGGTTGGGGCCAAAGCCATCGCGCAAAAGGCCCTCTTCGGTCGCAACTACCGCATCGGGCGCCCGCTCAAAAGTGGCAAGGGCGCGAATGAAAGCCAGAATCTGTGCGACATCTGCCGCAGTTGCGCTTCGGATCGCCGTTCCCATGCCTTGATTCTAGTGCCTGCCTCGAAATGGTCGCCGCTAACCCCGCTAACCCCGCCAACTCCGCTAACCCCGCTGTCTTTACTATGTGATACAGGCCACACGCGCGCCTGCGCCTGCCGCAATACCATGAGAACTGCAATCGGCAAAGCACCTGAAGACCGCGCCGCGCATAGGCAACTTGCGGGCTGGCTCTCACGTCAAGACGACTGTGGGATTGCCGCAATCCCGGCGCACTGGAACATCGCCGGCCGAAGCCCTCTTGTGCAGGGTGCTGGGTTGGATTTAACGTTGGTTTTGCTCACAAATGCGCTCTGCCGGACGAGTATCCTCCGCTGCGCCTGAGAATTCGATTTTTTTGAGCCTGCGGGCAGCTTGCTTCCCGCCGCTCTCAAGGAGAAAACATGAAACGCACTTTTTCACTTTGGCTGGGCCTGGCCGCTGCGGGACTCCTGGCACTGGTTCTCGCGCCTGTACAAGCGCAAGCGCCCGCTGCAAATGCGGGCAAAATTCACGGCCGCGTCATCAATCCCACGGGGCAACCCCAGGGCGGCGGCACGGTGAGCCTCTCCACCGACGGCGGCGTGACCATGAAGTACACCTTCCCTGTCGATCAATCTGGCAATTACACCGGAGAAGCGCCCGCAGGAACGTACATGGTCGTCTACCGCGCGGCCGATACGCCGGCCGGCAAAATGGTCGATTCCATCCGAGGTGTCAAAATCGTCGCCGGGCAGGATACGGCGCAGGACGACGACATGTCGCGCCAGGAATATATCGACAAGATGAGCCCGGAAGATAAAAAGCAGTTGGAGGAGTTGAAGAAGACCAATGCCGACGCCCTGAAGGCCAACGTCCTTATCAACCAGCTCAATGCCGATCTGAAGATCGTCACCCAGGACAAGAAAGACATCGATAACGCAAGCGCGCTTGCGGCGGCGGCCCTGGGGGGCAGCCCATCCACGATCGATCTTGCCAACAAAATCGCCGAGATCAAGACCGCCAAGTACACCGATATCGTGAGCATCGCCACCAAAGATACCGGCCTCAAGCCGGACGAGGCCTTGTTGTGGAACCAGTTGGGCTTCGGGCAGGCGGGTCTTAAGCAGTACGACGATGCCATCGTCGCCTACAAGAAGGCCGTCGATCTTGAGACCGCCTCCAAAAAGCCGCGCGGGCCCGTGATCGGTCAGGCGCAATCCGGATTGGGCGAGATCTACGCGCGCACCGGCAAGGTTCCCGAGGCCAATGCTGCTTTTGACGCAGCCGCCAAGGCCGATCCCACGCTCGCGTCTCTCTATCTCAAGAACCAGGCGATCATCTTCTTCCAGGTGGGCAACTCCGCAGCCCAGGCCGCCGCCGCGGACGAGGCTATCAAGCAGGATCCGAATCCGAACGATCCCACCCTCGCCATCCTGTACTACATCAAGGGTCAGGGGTTGATTATGAACGCTACGGTCGACGCCAAGGGCCACTATGTCCTGCCTCCGGATTGCACCGCAGCCTACAAGAAATATCTGGAATTGGCGCCGAAGGGCCAGTTCGCTCAAGACGTGGCGGGCATCCTGCAACAGGCCGCAAAGTGACGGTAAATTAGCTCGGCGATCGCTTGAGCCGATTGAAGGGCGTCCGCCGCAACGGACGCCCTTTTTCTTTGCTGGGCTCAAGTGCTCCGAAATCGCCGTACAATGCATTGCATGAGTTTCGCTTGGCGCCCGCGTCTGCATCTGCACGGAGCGGGCCGTCTCCCCGTCGTTGCCATCGGCCTTGTCGCTATGACGCTTGCCGCCCGTGCGGCTGCGCAGCAGGATGCGGGCGCCCCTCCCCAACAATCCGATCAACAAGACGATGAACGCGACATCGGCTGGATTCAAGGTCTTGTCACTGGTCCCACAGGCTTGCCTGAGAAAGGCGGCACCGTCAGCCTCTCCACCGACGGCGGCGTCACTTTGCGGTATAACTTTACGGTTTCCCCCAAGGGCGATTACACCGGCAGAGTGCCTCTTGGCGAATACACCCTGGTTTACCGTGCGCCCGGCACCCCGGAAGGCAGAGTCACTGACTACATCCATAGCGTCGTCATTAACGCCGGAAAGGGCACGCTGCAGAATGTCGACATGACGCGCGAGGAGTACCTTGACCGGCTGTCGCCCGAGGAACAATTGCAGTTGCAGCAGTTGAAAGAGTCGAACGAAAAAGCGGCGGCGGCCAACAGGATCATTGCCTCTATCAATGCCGATCTGCAAACGGTGAACCAGGACTTCGAGGATGCGACGAATGCGCGGGCCACGGCTATCCGCACCCTGGGTCCGACAGCATCTGCATCGGAAGTCGATTCCCAGGCCTACGAAATCAAAGTCTCGAAGTACACCGAGATCGAATCGCTTATGAGCAAGGCGACCGCTGAATGGCCCAGTGAGGCTACCCTGTGGATCTATCTCGGGCGCGCCCAGGTGGGGCTCAAGAATTACCTTGACGCGGAAACCAGCTTCAAAAAAGCAGTCGATCTGACTTCGCAGGCCGGAAGCCCTGGCCCGCAGGCCGCAGATTCCAGCCCGCAGGCCGCGAATCCCAGCCCGCAGGCAGCGAATATTGACCCCCAGCTCCGGGGAGCGGCCAATGCCGGCCTGGGTGAGGTCTACGCCCGTACCCGTATGGTCGACGAAGCCAATGCGTCCATAGCCGCGGCCATCAAGGCCGATCCCGCCTATGCCGCCACGTATCTCCGCAATCTGGCCGTCATCTTTTTTCAGCAGAAGAACGTCTTGGCGCAAATCGATGCGGCCGACGAGGCCATCAAGGCCAACCCGAACGACGCCGTCCTCTATTTCATCAAGGCCCAGGGACTCGCCGTGGACGCGCGCATCGATCCCGATACCAACAAAATCAAACTGTCGCCCGAGAGTGCTGCAGCATTCAGAAAGTACCTGGAGCTGGCTCCCACCGGAGACTACGCTGCGCAAGCCACTTCTATCTTGCAGGACGCGGGCCTGCTGAACCCGGACGTGCAGAACGCTGCCCCGCAAAACGCGGTCCCACAAAGCACGCCTCCGCAAAACCCAGCCCCACAGAACACGAACAACAACACCGGCGCCGCCAGCCCGCCCGCAGGAACCAATCCGCCAGTGCAAAAATAATTCGCCCCACAGGCACCTCGCTGCCGCCGTTTTTGAAAGGGCACGAATCTATTCGTGCCGCATATGCAGCGAAATACGTGTGGGCTTTAGCCCCTGAGGGATTTGGTGTCGAGCCCCTGTGTCAATACGCCCTCGCGCTGCAACCCTCTACAATCCATGTCATGACTGACGCCTTGCTCAGTTACGCCGAGGCAGCCGCTTTTGTGGCCAAACGCGCCGCACGCCTTGCGCGCAACAAGCCCACAACGCAACGCGTCACCCTCGCCGCAGCCGTTGGACGCGTGCTTGCCGAAACCCTCCGCGCCGACGCCGACCAGCCCCCCTTTGCCCGCTCCACGCGCGACGGTTTTGCCTGCCGCGCTGCGGAGATCTCCGCGCATCGCCCGCTCCCCGTGGCTGGCTCAACCCGCGCGGGCGACCCTCCCTCCGGACCGCTGCCGCGCGGCGCAGTTTGGGAGATTATGACCGGCGCGCCGGTTCCTCGCGGTGCTGACGCAGTCGTCATGCTAGAACACGTCGAATTCGCCCACGTCGAATCTGTCCACACGGAGTCTGCCGGAACCGCCGCCGCGCCAACCATCCGCCTCCTGCCGCCGCGCACCATCGAAGAAGGCGAAAACATCGTGGCCCGTGGCGCGCAGGCCCGCAAAGGCGGCGCGTTGCTGCCCGCCGGAACTCTGCTCGGCGCAGCGCAGATTGCTCTTGCCGCGTCCTGCGGCGCGACAGAGCTCGAGGTCTATGCCAGGCCGCGCGTAGCCATTCTCTCCACGGGCGACGAGCTCGTGCCCATCGCCGCCCAACCCAGGCCCGGCCAGATTCGCAACTCCAGCTCCGCCATGCTCGCCGCCATGGTCTCCGCAGCCGGGGGCGACCCGTGGATCCTGCCCATCGCGCGCGACACCGCCCAGTCTCTCGACGCCGCAATTGCCCGCGCCGCCACGGCCGAGCTTCTCCTCATCACCGGCGGCGTGTCTGCCGGCAAGTTCGATCTCGTCGAGCCCGCCCTCGCCCGCGCTGGTGCCCGCTTCCACTTCACCGGCGTGCGCATCCAACCCGGCAAGCCGCTGGTGTTTGGCGAGCTGCGCCGTCCTACGGGTCTCGTCCAAAACCAGAACGGCACGAAGTGCAACCAGAACGGCACGAAGGGCAACAAAAAGGGCCGCTCGACGCAATCGCGCTCCATGCAATGGAACGGCGCGCAGTGTTTTATGGGGCTTCCGGGCAATCCCGTCTCTTCCGCCGTCACCTTCCTGCTCTTCGCCGCGCCCATTCTCGCCGCGCTCGCCGGCCGCAGCGCCCGCGGCTCCCATATCGATCTTAGGCCTCACTTCACCCTCGCGCGCCTGGCTGCGGACGTGAAAGCCAAGCCGGGCCTCACGCGCTTTCTGCCTGCCGCGTGCACCTTTGCCGGACCCGTGCCCGAAGTCGCGCTCGTCTCCTGGCAAGGTTCGGGCGATCTCGCCGCCATGGCTCTCGCCAACTGCTATCTCGTCGTGCCCGACGACTGCGACCATCTCGACGCGGGCGCAACCGTCAACATTCTTCTTCTCTGAGCATCTGGCAGAGGACCTGCAGATTCCGGTCGCGATTTTGAAAGGGCACGACTTCAGTCGTGCCAATGAGACCAATAGAATTCTTTGAAAGGGCACGACTTCAGTCGTGCCGATGAGAGCAATAAAATGATCGGGGCTTTAGCCCCTGAGGCAAGATTTTCGAGAGGACTCGCATGCCCAAACCCAAACCCGCGCCGAAATTCGCGCACACTTCGCGCCTTTCCCACTTCGCCGCGTCCGGCCAGGCCGCCATGGTCGACGTCGGCGCCAAGCCCCCCACGCGCCGCACCGCAACCGCTTCGGCCTTCGTCGCGCTCTCCCCCGCGGTCATCGCCGCGCTGCCGTCGAACCCCAAGGGCGATCCTCTTGAAGTCGCGCGCTTCGCCGGCATCCAGGCCGCCAAGCGCACCGCCGAGCTCATTCCCCTCTGCCATCCACTCGCGCTCACGCACGTCGATGTGCAAACTCGCCAGACCTCAGACGGCGTGTGCATCGTGGCCACCGCGGCCACGCTCGGACAAACCGGCGTCGAGATGGAAGCCCTCACCGCTGCCGCCGTCGCCGCGCTCACGGTCTACGACATGACCAAAGCCCTCGACAAGGCAATCGTCATCCGCGAAATCCGCCTCGAATCCAAGTCCGGCGGCAAAAGCGGCGACTTCCGGCGGAAAACAGGGAACAAGAGATCGAGGGAACAAGGGAACAAGAAAGCGGTGTGAGTGCGAGCGGACAGTGTGCACTGCTCACATTCCCACACTCACACTCGCACTCACGTTGCATTCCGAGGAGGCCAGTTGACGACCACAAGCGAATTCCCCAATCCAGGCCAGGCTGCGGCGGCCGCAGGCATCACCTCCGAGCTCGCCGGCCTCCGCGCCAAACCCTTGCTGCTGCGCAACAGCAGAACCGTCTGCTGGATGACGATAGGCTGCGGCATCATCGCCGTGCCTTTGGGGATTTGCATGGTGCTGGAGGGTGGTTCGTTGCTGTTTCCCCTCAGCGCAATCACCTTTATTGCAGTGGTCGCCGCGGCGCAGTGGATCGTCGGCGGGTTCCTGATGTGCATGATGCTTCCATGGGTTTGGAAGTGGGGCACAAGAATGCTCAGTGTCTATGTCAAGTTCGATGCGCGGGGCGTGGACCTCAACTTGGGAACGAAGAAGAAGCCGATTGAGATGTTCATCACCTGGGACGAGGTGTCTGCAGTCCAGCAGAAAAAGCTGGGAAAAATATGGGAGTTCACCATCCTCGCAAAAGACGGGAGTTGGGTGCGCTACACGACGAACACATTCTTTCGTTCGAAGCACGTCGCGCGGACCATCGCCGAGCGCGCCGGCCTCACGATCCAGAAGAGCTAACCGTCACGCCGCCGAGGGTCCCACCTCTCAACCCAGCACAAGAAATCTGTGCCGAGGGCCCCACCTCTCAACCCAGCACAAGAAATCTGTGCCGAGGGCCCCACCTCTCAACTCAGCACAAGAAATCTGTGCCGAGGGCCCCACCTCTCAACTCAGCACAAGAAAACTGTGCCCCATCCATTCGCGTTTTTTGCGAATGGGTGGGAAAGCACGAACCCCAACCCGCCTCTTTCGACTCAGCACCGCGCGAGTGCGCAGCCACCGCCACCGGCACTCAGCTCCGCACAAACGCCAGCAGATCCGCATTGATCACGTCGGCATGCGTGGTTATCAGCCCGTGAGGGTAGCCGGGATAAATCTTCAACGTGCAATTCTTGATCAACTTCGCCTGCAGCAATGAAGCGTCCTGGTAGGGGACAACTTGATCGTCGTCGCCTTGCATCACCAGGGTCGGCACCGTGATGGCTTTCAGATCGTCCGTCTGGTCTACCTCGGAGAAAGCCTTGATGCCCTCGTAGTGAGCCAGCGCGCTGCCCTCCATCCCCTGACGCCACCAGTTCCGGATCGTTCCCTGCAAGGGTTTCGCGCCGGGCCTGTTGTAGCCGTAAAACGGACCCGAAGCGACATCGAGAAAAAACTGCGCCCGGTTCTCCGCCAGCGCCTTGCGGAATCCGTCGAACACTTCAATCGGCGTGCCGCCCGGATTCGTTGCGGTCTTCACCATCAGCGGGGGAACGGCGGCGATCAGCACGGCCTTGGCCACGCGCCCTTGCGGCTCGCCGTAGAGAGCGACATAGCGCGCCACCTCGCCACCGCCCGTCGAGTGCCCGATATGCACCGCATTCCTCAGGTCCAGATGCTCCACCACTGCCAGGGCGTCAGCCGCGTAATGGGTCATATTGTGCCCAGCGTCCACCTGTGCCGACCGGCCGTGCCCCCGCCTGTCATGCGCCACCACGCGATAGCCCTGGGCCAGGAAGAACAGCATCTGCGCGTCCCAGTCGTCCGACGAAAGCGGCCAGCCGTGATGAAACACGATGGGCTGCGCGTCCTTCGGCCCCCAGTCCTTGAAGAAGATCTCTGTACCGTCTTTGGTTGCGATCGTCGGCATAGCATTCCCCCTTGTGATTGGATGCGAGTTTGATGAAGCCGGCATTCCTCTCAATAATGGGCCATGCAAACAGGTAGCCGGTTCCCCGATTGCTGCCCCTGTATTTAGGATGCCAAGTGTTACCAAAACATTGCGCCGTCTAGGATAAAGCCCGTGCCCATCCTTTCCCGCGTCTTTTTAGGGATATGGGCGGGTTGATCGCTCGGGTGCCCCACATCTCGATTCTGAGATGTGGGAAAGCACGAACCTCAATCCACCCTTGCCTTTCGGGGCGCGCCCTCGCCGCGCACCTTATTCATTCAAAAGAGAGCAGGCCGGCCCGCCCGGCGGCCGAAAATAAACCTCCCGCGATTTGCATATAATTTCCCCCTCCCGGCGCACAATAAAACCAGAGATCAGAGATCAAGGGCCAGGTGTCAGCGGTCAGTCTTTAGCCCCTGTCCCTAGGTTCCTGTCTCTAAGTCCTTTGCTGTCTTATCCTTGTGGCTAAGTGGATTGAAATAAAGATACTTGCCGCAAAACACTCCGACTAAAGCGCTGAAAAAAACCAAGTTCCTTGCAGAGACGGGGGAGGGATAGGGGTACCCCCCCTACCACCAACCCCCACCCCGGTACAAGCCGGAAGCCGGCCCCGGCCACGGGTCTCTGACCACTGACCACTAATCACTGACCACTGGCGGCGAAGCCGCCAAAAAACCGGGTTGTGAAACTGTGAAGCCTTGAAATCATAGCAAAATCAATCACTTACACGAAAATATCTCCCAATCTCACAGTCGATGCGATTCTGCGAGACTGTGGCGCAAATTCGCAGTACTTCATCGCAAAACGGTCTTGTTCTTAGCTGAGAGCTGATAGCTGAAGGCTGTTTTGCTAACTCCGCTGCTCTTCGCTCGACTTCGCACCCTCGAACCTTCTATCCTCAAAACTTGGCCGCAGTTTTTCTTCATTCAGCGGCCGTCACGGAATCCAACACATGAGCACGAACATGATCGCCATTCATCTGCCCGACGGTTCTATTCGCGAAGTGCCTTCCGGCACAACGCCTCTTGACATCGCGAACTCCATCTCGCCGCGCCTCGCCGCGGCCAGCATCGCCGCGCGCATCGCTCCCATTTCGGTCTCCACGAACGCTGACCAAAACTCCGCTCGCGACGGCCAGTCGCCGGCCAGCGAGGATTCCGGCGAATCCGCGATGTATGCAGCCGAAGACGCCGCCGCATCGCATCTCGTCGATCTCTCCGCGCCGCTGACAGCGAATGTAAAGCTGGAGTTGCTGAAAGAGAACGATCCTGACGCGATCAAGATTCTGCGCCACTCTGCCGCGCACGTGCTGGCCACTGCCGTCCTCGAGCTCTTTCCTGAGACCAAGCTCGGCCACGGCCCCGCCACCGACTCCGGCTTCTTTTACGACTTCTGCCGCGACAAGCCCTTCACGCCGGAAGACCTGGCCGCCATCGATGCCAAAATGGCCGAGGTCGTCGCGCGCAACGAGCCGTTCGTCCGCGAATATGAGCCTCGCGAGCAGGCTCTCGCCGAATTCGAAAAAGACGGCGACTTCATGAAGACGCACTTCGTCACCAAGTTCACCGAACCCGGTTCGCAGGTGAGTTTCTATCGCAACGGCAAGTTCATCGACTTCTGCCGCGGTCCGCACGTGCCTTCAACCGGCCGCGTGAAGGCCTTCAAGGTGACGAATCTCGCCGGCGCTTACTGGCTCGGCGACGAGAAGAATCCCCAGCTGCAGCGCGTCTATGGCACGGCATTCTTCTCGCAGAAAGATCTCGACGCCCACTTCGCGCGCCTCGAGGAAGCCGCGCGCCGCGACCATCGCGTCCTCGGCAAGCAGCTCGACCTCTTCAGCATTCAGGACCTGGCCGGCGCGGGCCTTATCTTCTGGCATCCCAAGGGCGCAATCATCCGCAAGATCATGGAAGACTGGATGCGCGACGAGTGCCTGCGCCGCGGCTACAGCATGGTCTTCACGCCGCACGTGATGCGCCGCGAGCTCTGGAAGGTCAGCGGCCACGAAGGCTTCTACTCCGGCAACATGTACACGCCCATGGAGCTGGACGACGCCGAGTACCGGCTGAAACCGATGAATTGCCCGGGCCATATTCTCATTTACAAGAATTCGCCCAAGAGTTACCGCGATTTACCGCAGCGCTACGCCGAGTTGGGCAATGTGTATCGCTACGAACGTTCCGGCACCATGCACGGCCTGCTGCGCGTGCGCGGCTTCACGCAGGACGACGCGCACATCTTCTGCACGCCACAGCAGATCGAGAGCGAAGTGGCCGCCTGCATCGACTTCGCTGAAGCCGTTCTGAAGACTTTCGGCTTCCAGGAGTTCAAGGTCGAGCTGTCGACTTGGGATCCCAACGACCGCGCCCACTACACGGGCGACGACGACAATTGGAACCTCGCCATCAAGTCGCTCGACAACGTGCTCAAGGCAAAAGGAATCCCATACAAAACCATCCCCGGTGAAGCTGCCTTCTACGGTCCCAAGATCGACGTCAAGCTGGTTGATGTTCTCGGCCGCCTTTGGCAGTTATCAACTGTTCAATTTGACTTCAACCTTCCCGCGCGCTTCGAACTCGAATACGTCGGCGAGGATGGCGAGCGCCATCAGCCAGTAATGGTGCACCGCGCGCTCTTCGGATCGGTGGAGCGTTTCTTCGGCGTCCTCATCGAGCACTACGCCGGAGCCTTCCCGCTCTGGCTCGCGCCCGTGCAGATCGGCCTCGTGCCCATCAGCGAAAAACACACGGCCAACGCGGCCAAAGTCGAAACCGCGCTCAAAGCTGCTGGCTTCCGCGTCGAAGTGGACCTTCGCAACGAAAAAATGAACGCCAAGATCCGCGACTTCGCCAACCAGAAGACGCCCTACATCCTCGTCTTCGGCGACAAGGAAGAAGGCGCGGGCGCGGTCAGCGTCCGCACCCGAGGAAAGGGCGACCAGGGCTCCACGCCGCTCGCCGACTTTATCACCAAAGCCACGTCGCTCGTCGCCATGCAATCGACGGAGCTCTAAAGCAATTGGGCGCGGTGTGGCCTCTCATTCTCCGCTTTCGCCTTTGCCGACCGCCGAGCAAGACTTCATCGAATTTTGTCAAGCAATGTATGAAAGTCTGCGTGTACGTCTTGTTGCTGCACAAAGCGGAGGGCACTTTCGTAATCTCCCCGCAAATCTGCGTGCTTCTTCAGCACGATTTCAATCGCCTTTGCGCGATCAAATGCGTACGCGCCATTGTCGTGAATGCGGATCAGAACTTCTTTGAGGGCTTGTGAGGTTTCTGGTGTCATGATGGACTCCTTTGAGAATGGGATTTGACGTCGGAAAAGACCGGGAAAGGTATGCGGCCATTCCTCGTCAATTTGCTTGCCGGGCAGGATACGACAGGGTTGGCGTTAAGGCAATGAAATCTGGAGTATCATTCCGGCATGAACCGGAAACGCCTCACAGTCTTGCCGCGCCTTTTGATGGCAGTATTCCTCTGTTCGTTTGCGGCAGGATGTGAACGACCGCGAACTGCTCCCGGCCCTGCTACCGTTTCCCAAACGACTCAACCTTACCAACGATTCATTTCCATGCCCGTCGAGCACTCAGACGTTACCGGCATTCCGTGGTCAGGAGCGATTGCCTTAGACAGCAAAACGGGGCAGCTGTGCTACACCTATTTAGTCGAAAAGCCGTGGAACGATTTGCCGCTATGCCTTGACCTTTATAAACAGTTCCCAGATTGAGATCGCGGCTGAAGGATTTCGGTGGGGACCTCATCCTAAGCGCAGTTCGAGGCGCTTAGGATGGGTTTGCTGACTTGCTAACTTGCCGACCCGCTGACTCGCTGCGCTACGCGTTAATCGCCATGCCCTCCACCGCGCCGTAGCCGTCGAGCATTGCCTCGCTCAGCGTGGGATGCGCGTGGATGGTGAACATCAGCTCGTCCACGGTGCCTTCGAGCTCCATCACCGCAACCGCTTCGGCAATCAGCTCCGTGGCCTGCGGCCCGATGATGTGCACGCCCAGAATCTCGCCGTATTTGGCGTCTGCAATCACCTTCACAAAGCCGTCGTGGCTGCCCACGATCGTCGCCTTGGAGTTGCCCGCAAACGGGAACTTACCCACCTTGATTTCGTGGCCCTTTTCTTTGGCCTGCGCCTCCGTTAATCCAGCTGACCCGATCTGTGGCTCGGTATACGTGCAGCTCGGAATGCGATCGCGCCGCACCGGCCGGTACTTGCGCCCCGCGATCTTCGCCATCGCCACCATGCCGCTCATCGCGCCCACGTGCGCCAGTTGCGGCAGTCCCGCCACAATGTCGCCGATGGCATACACGCCCGGCTCCGCCGTCTCCTGCGCCTCGCCAACCTTCACGAATCCGCGCTCCAGCTCTACCTTGGTCTTTTCCAGGCCAATGCCACTCGTAAGTGGCCCGCGACCCACAGCCACGAGCACTTTCTCGGCTTCTTTCACTTGCGGCTTGCCGTTCGCGTCGGTGTAGCTCACCTTCACGCCCGCCGCGGTCTTCTCCACCTTCTCTACCTTCGCGCCCGTACTCGTCTCAATGCCGCGCTTGCGGAAGACGCGCGCCAACTCCTTCGAAATCTCCTCGTCCTCGACGGGAACCATGCGCGGGAGAAACTCGAGAATCGTTACTTCCGTGCCGAAACTGCGGAAAATCGACGCAAACTCCACGCCCACCGCGCCCGCGCCGATCACGATGAGCGACTTGGGCGGCGCGCTCAGGCTCAAAATCTCGATATTGGTCAGGATCGTGTCGTCAACCTTCAGTCCGGGAAGCAGTTTCGCCTCCGATCCGGTCGCGATGATTACGTTTTTCGCCTTCACCGGACTTTTCTGGCCGTTTGCTTCAACCTCCATCGTATGCACACCATTCTGCGCAGGCCCAGTCAGTCGCCCAAAACCAGAAACCACCGCGATCTTATGCTTCTTCATCAGGAACTCGAGGCCCTTTACATGCTTCGTGATGATCGCGCTCTTGCGCGCGAGCACCGCGTCCCAGTCCAGCGACCGCGCCTCAACGCCCTTGATGCCAAACTCCTCGGCTTCCTTCAGGTAGTCCCACAGCTCGGCATTGAACAGCAGCGCCTTGGTGGGAATGCAGCCCACGTGGAGGCACGTTCCACCCAACTTGGGGCTCGCGTCGATCAACGCCACCTTCAGCCCGTACTCCGCGCCGCGAATCGCCGCCGTATATCCGGCTGGGCCGCCGCCAATCACTGCCACGTCGTAAATCGTCTCTGCATCTGTTTCTGGCAAGGGAAGCTCCATTCCGGCGTTTCCGCCTCGCGCGGGACCGCCGCGTTCCATGCTTAGTTTAAATTGGATACCGCGCCGTGGCTTGCGGCTTCATTGGGCCGTAGTCAGCGCTTGTTGAACCAGAGTCTCGGCTTCCCGCAGTGTCCCTGCTTCATCCCCGAACCGCTCGATCCAATGCACCTCCGGCTCGCGCCGGAACCACGTCATCTGCCGCTTGGCGTAATTGCGATGCCCCTGCTGCGCCGTCGTGATCGCCGCCTCCTCGCTCAAGGTTCCTTCCACCACAGCGCACGCTTGTTTATACCCCAGCGAGTCGAGAGCCTTCACCGGTCCGAAGCGCTCAAGCAGCCCGCGCGTCTCCTCGATAAGGCCTGCAGCAAACATCGCCGCGCAGCGCCGATTCAGCCGGTCGTAAAGCTGCTGTCGCGGCGGATTCAATCCGATGCGCAACAGTCGAAACCCTGTGAGCGGATCGCGCGCCATGTCGTCATTACGAAGGATTTGCGACATCGGCTTTCGCGCCGCCAGACACACCTCTATCGCGCGAATCAATTTCGGCGTGTCGTTCGCGTGAATCCGTTCTGCCGTCGCCGCGTCCCGCTTTCGCAGCAATCGATGTAGCCACGCATTTTCGTGGCGTTTTACGCTTCTGCGCAGCCGCGCCCGCAGATCCTCCTGCCGCGCCGGCCCGGCAAACAGCCCTTCGGTCAGCGCCCGCAGATACAAACCCGTTCCGCCGGTCACAATCGGCAGGTGCTCACGCGCGCTTATCTTTTGGAGGAGTTCACGGGCGAGGCGGGAGTACGCGCCCGCGGTGAACGGCTCATCGGGCTCGGCCACATCGATCAGGTGATGCGGCACCCGAGCCCGTTCCTCGCGCATGGGCTTCGCCGTGCCCAGTTCCATGCCGCGATACACGGCCACCGAGTCGCAGCTCACAATCTCGCCGTTGAACCGTTCGGCAAGTGCCAGCGAGAGCGCCGTCTTCCCGCTCCCCGTCGGCCCGAGCAGAATCACGGCCAAGGGCAGCGCGCTGGATTCTACAGCGCCGCGATTGACCAACTCCCGGCTCGTCTTCTCGTTCCCTCGTTCCCTTATTCCCTTGCTCCCTTGTTCCCTGTCTTTTACCACCGCCACCACCCCGCGGGAAAGATCCACTTCGGATTGGTGTGCAGCAGCCACCACAGGCAAATCGCGCCGGCGAGAATCACCAGTCCAAACACCTGGTTGCGCCGGAACGCGCGCTTCTGCTGCTCGCGCGCCTCTTTCTCGGCGACCTGCTGGTGATACGGCTTGATGCGGGTCTCGACCATCGTGCTTTTCTCGCAAACTCCGGCGCGCAGCAGACTTCCCCGCACCCGGCATCAGTATAGGTGAACGCCATCTCTTTGATTTCGCCCTTTGCCGTTTGACTTTCCCCACCCGCATTGCCGACCATGGTTTTTCTGACTTTGGAGAAGTGCAGAGGAAAGTGGACTCCATGAAAGTCTTGATCCTTGGTTCGGGAGGCCGCGAACATGCCCTGGCCTGGGCGATTGCACGCAGTCCGCGCGTAAGTGAGATCGTCTGCGCGCCCGGCAACGGCGGCATGGCCCAGACCGCCCGCTGCGCCCCCGTCGATCTCAATGACCTCAACGCCATGGTTCGTCTGGCTGAGGCTGAGCGGCCCGCCCTCACCGTCGTGGGCCCCGAGCTGCCGCTCTCCCTCGGCGTTGTCGACGCGCTCCGCGAGCACAACCTGGCCGTCTTTGGCCCCACGCGCGCCGCCGCCATGCTCGAATCCAGCAAGGGGTTCGCCAAGCAGTTCCTGCAGCGCCATAACATTCCCACGCCCAATTACGCCGTCTGCTCGAACGCCGC
>JBEKIE010000083.1:0-15590 GCA_050011915.1 Occallatibacter sp. | reverse complement strand
AGGAGTGCAGCAGCAGTGTCCAGCAACAGAAAAGGATGGAGCGCAAGGCTGCACCTTCAAAACCATTCACGCGGTCTGACGATGCACGAATGAATATGAGTGAAAGTGCGAAACGACGCTGGCGAAATGAGGGGAAGAAGAGCGCCTCCCCGAAGAAGGCAAAGAGCGCCAAGAAGAAAGCTGCTGCCTCCCCGAAGAAGACCGCCTCCCAAAAGAAAGCCACGAGCGTGAAGAAGCGAGTTCGTTGAGAACCTCCTGCCATAAGCTGATATTTCCATACCATACTTGTCGAGTTGGGCTGAGAGTACAGTTCCGCTATGCTGATTGAACGAAGACCATACCTACAACTGCCTCGCATTCCGCAGCGGGTACAAGGAATGTAGGGTAAGCCGCAGAAACAGAAAAGGCGATGCCCCGCCAGACCGGAGCACCGCTTTTCCCATTAGCCTGTACCAAAGTTCGGGATTATGCTACCTTGAACTTCATCTTCGCCATCTTCGCGTGCAGGTCTTTCTTCTGAAACACGGCCATGTAGCACGTCGTACTGTACTCCGCTCAAACTACACTTCAAGGCAGCTACACTACGCCAGCAGTACCCAATGACCATTGGCTTGCGAGTCGTGCCGCTCACAAGAACTCGGGGAAGACTAACTCAACAGCCGCCTGACGTTCGCCGCTACGAGCCGCCTGTACGTACTTCCAGATGGTATTGCTTCCCGGTGCATGTCCCAACTGTGCCCGTACATCGGCAATGTCCATCTTGGCCCGTATGGCTCGTGTGGCGTAGGTGGAGCGGAACCCATGAAGCCAGAAATCCTCCGGGTTCAACCCGGCCCTCTTTGCGTCCCTTTTGAGAGCGTCCAAGAGCCTGCCGTTCACCTTGCCTCCCTTGGAGCCATGCCGAGGCATGGTAGGAAACAGCAATGGGCTGTTGGGCATGTACCACTTGCTGAACTCAACAAGTTCCCTGCCAAGGTAAGCAGGAATGTTGACGTTCCTTTCCTCGTGGGTTTTGGGAGTCCAGTCCTTGAGTTCGGGCTTACCCTCAACGCGGATAATCCAACTTCCGTCATCGTTCATGCGCACATCCCGCTTGTACAAGTGAGTCAGTTCCTCCTCACGCACACCGGACTTGAGCAGGCTCTTCCAGCACATGCGGTGGTAATCGCTGGCGGCGTCGAAGATTTTCTTGAGTTCGTCGTCGGAGTAGACGCGGATATCCTCACTCGACCGACTTGGAGCCTTGGGGCAATCGCCCTCCTCAAAAAGATTGACGCCCGACGCCCGGAGCATCTTCTGGATGTAGATGAAGTGGTTTTCTTTAGTGGTCTTGGTCGTGTCTCCACCCGTCCGTTTCTTCAACGTCGCGATGTAGGTGATGGCTGATTCGCGAGTCACAGCCGCCAGCGGAGTTTCCTCTCCGGTGGCCGCTTTGAACGCGAAGAGGATGTCTTCAATCGCGTCATACGTGCGCGGCTTGCGTCCACCGGACAGAATCTTGAGTCGGTACGATTTCAAGAAATTTCCAATTGCGCCTCCGACCGTGAGGACTTTGGACATTTCTTTTTGCTCAAGCGGCTTTTTCCCGGTCGCAAGTTGTTGCCTGAGTTGTTGGGACTTCACTTCAAGTTGGGATTTCCGCCCCTCATTGCGGTAAAGCTTAAATAGCGTCCACGCTTCGTTCGGGTCCGGGCTCAGAGGAAGCCATTTGCCGCCGTCGCTGGCAAAGTACTTGCCGCCTTCAACAACGGTTGGGGTCTTCGTTTTGGGTAAGAACACAGCGTGAGGCTTCACGCCATAGCCTTCGCTGTAGTCGGCACGGAGGTATTTCCAGCCGCTCGGAAGGCGGACGTACTTGTAAAGCCGTGCGTCCTGAGTGAGAGTGAGATTTGTAACTATAGTTTGACTTGCCATTGGTATCAAAGTTCTCCTCTCGGCTAATACCGAAAAATGAGGAAAACTAAGCTCTACCACTGGTTTTTCTTAGGAAGGAACCGCAACTTGTTGATTTTGTTGCGGTGGTGCCGAAGAAGGGACTCGAACCCCCACACCCTTGCGAGTACGTGGACCTGAACCACGCGCGTCTGCCAATTCCGCCACTTCGGCACGGGAGAGCACTCAAGCAGCTCGCGCTCAAGCAGGCAGCAACTTTGAGTCTCGCAAATGCGGATCGTGGTGTCAAATTCCGCCAGTGGGCTCAATAAGTTGCGGCCGAGACATTGTGCCCCGGCCCTCCCTTGTTTACACCAGCTTGGCGTCCAGCGTGATCTCGGTATTGTTCGCAAACAGTTTCGAGATCGGACATCCCGCCTTGGCGTCCGCCGCCGCCTTGTCAAAAACTTCCTTGGTCGCGCCGGGAACGCTCGCCGTGGTGGTCAGAGCGATGCGCGTAATCGCGAAGCCCCCGTCCACCTTGGCCAGGGTCACGGCTGCATGAGTCTCGATACTGTTAGGCGTCAGCCCCGCGCCGCCCAGTTGTGCGCCCAGCGCCATCGAAAAGCAGCTCGCGTGAGCCGCCGCAATCAGTTCCTCGGGGGTGGTGCCGGTGGCAGCGCCCTCAAACCGCGTGGCGAACGAGTAATTGGCATTGTTCAGCACGCCGGTCGCCGTGGAGATCGTGCCCTTGCCTTCCTTCAGTGAACCTGTCCAAATCGCACTTGCCTTGCTAGCCATAGTCCCTCCTTGGGGGATTCAAAAATCCAGGGTTTGCCTAGTTGGATCGCCGGGTACGCCGAAGGGAAAATTGCGGCGGGGCCCGGCAGCAGAACCGTCGGCGCCGCCCAAATTCCAGGCGGCTGCGGCCCTCATTCCATGCTAATCTGTCCCCCATGTTGCCGGAGCGGCCGCGCGTCCTCAATTCCGACTTTCCCGCCGATTCCCCGCCGGAAATCTCACAAAGTGGTGTGTCGGGCCCCGCCCGGGTCAGCGCCGCCCATGACGAATTGCCTGTTGATCACCACTGCCAGATTTGCCCCACCTGCGGCCATCGGCTCACCGGCCATCACTGCAAGCTGGTCTGCACCCACTGCGGCTACTACCTCAGCTGCGCCGACTATTACTGAAGAACTCCGCCGGACTCCCATCCAGAAAGAAAGGCCTCTTCCCTGAAGAAGAGGCCTTTCTGCACAGTCGCGAAGATTCGCGGCAAACGCCGGAAATCCTTAGAACGTGATTTTCCCCGCCACCTGTAGCACGCGCTGGGGAAGCGCCGATGAGATCACACCGAAGCTGCCGGTCTGGCCCTGAACCAGCGCTGCGCCCGTATCCGGCACTTGCGTATTTGGATCGCCAAAATTGGTGTGGTTGAAGAGGTTGAACGCCTCGGCCCTGAGCTGCAAGTGGGATCTTTCCGTGATCGCGAAATCCTTGCTCAGGCCCATATCGACATCCCAGTAGTCGTATCCACGAATTGAATTCCGCGGCATGTTACCGAAAATGTTGTATGTGGTGCTGCCAGTCGGAGGCGCCGTAGCCGGGGCGCTGAAGCTCGTCACGTTTAAGTACTGCAGGTAAGACTTGCTCGACGCGATGGCGGAACCGTTGATGTTGGGCCGGTAGGCGTTGCGGCCGTCGACAGGGGTGAGAGGCGAAACCGACTGGTCGCTGGTGGGGCCCGGGCGATAGTCAAAATCGAGCGGGTCGCCGCTGCGCCCCGACACGATCCCAGTAGCCTGCCAACCGCCCACAAATTCATCCAGGACGCGGTTGGCGGTGGGCAGCAGCCACTGGCCCTTGCCGATCGGCAGCGACCAGACCGCAGTGGTGGTGTTGACGAAGGGGTGGTTATACGCTGAAATCCCTCGGTCGGCCGCGACGTTATAGATATTCTGCACCGAGGGAATGCCGTTGCCGCAATTGTCGCAATTGCCGCCGCCGTCTAGAGCCTGCGGCGCGATGTCAATGGCCTTCGACCAGGTGAAGGATTCCAGCAGGTAGAGCCCGTTCGAGAACCTCTTCTCCACCTTGGTTTGCAGGCCATCGTAATCGGAAGTCGCCCAGGGCAGGATGCCGGCGATCATGCTGAAGTTTGCATACGGAACGCGCACCGGGTAGGTAGCCACACCCGCCTCCGCGGCCAGGTCGAGCGGAAGCGCACCGCCCGTCGGGGCCTGGTTGATGTCGTTGACGATGATCTCGTTGAGCCCGTGGTTGCCCACGTAGGAGAGATCCAGCAGCCAGTCGTGCGTCAGGTCGCGCTGCACGCCGAAGAACCAGCTCCGCACCTGCGTATCGGGCGAATTGGGGGGCATGTATTGCAGCGTATCGAACGCCGGGTTGTAATTCGTGGGGCTGACCATATTGGCAGGAAAGCCGCTTTGCACGTTGTTGTAGAGGCCCGTCCCGGGAATCGACACCTGCAGCGCGACCACGCCATTGGGTGGGTTCATGCTGAGGTAGTTGGAGCCGACGCGGTTCCAGTGCGAGTAGCTGATGCCGTAACCGCCGCGTATCACCGTCTTGGCGTCCACTTCGTACGATGCGCCAAACCGCGGCCCAAAATCCGCAGTGTTCGGGTTGATCGTATACCTGTTGCTCGAGCTCGCCTGCACAATCGTTCCTGTCTGGATCGTCGTGGGAACCGCTCCCGTAAAGGGAGTAGCGGGAACGAAATTCGCGAGTTGATTGCTGGCTTCGTAGATGGGAGTGTTGAACTCGTAGCGCAGGCCCATGTTCAGGGTAAGCCGGCGAGTGGCCCTCCAGTCGTCCTGCAGATAGCCGGCCCAGCCCCAACTGCGAAGTTGGCTGATGGTGGGGCTGGCGAGGCCCATTTCGGCCTGGTAGCCGAGCAGGAAATTCGCATAGTCGAACATGCGCGTGTTCTCAGATGTCACAGGTCCGGTAAGCGGGCCATAAAGCCCGTTGTAATAGCCATAGCCGGCGCCATAGTTGGACTCGGTGTACACGTTTCCGCCCATCACAGGATGCAGATCCTGTTGCGCCACGTGCAGCATCTGATACTCCACGCCGGCCTTGAGGCTGTGACTCCCCATCAGCCGCGTGTAATTGGCCTTGGGATCCCATAAGCTCGGGTTTTGATACTGCGGGCTGGTCCACAGCCGGCCCAGGCTGGTCCATCCGCCATCGATGAAGTATTGATAGGTAACGCCGCCGGTGTATTGCGGATCGGTGGGCAGTCCGGGGATGTTGAACAACGCCTGCATCGAGGGTCCGCCCGCCTCGATCGGCTTCTTTCCTGCCTGCATCGTGGAAAAGCCGAAGCGGGCTTCGAGCACCGAGACAGTGTTGATGGTCCAGGTAGCGCCGCCGACAATGTTCTTGATGGGCGCGTAAATCTGACCGTCTCCATTGTCGCCGGCCACACCGGGGATGCTGCCCGGAGAGACGACGTTCTCGCGGCTTTGCGAGTAGCGGACGAAAAGCCGCATCTTCTCACTCGGAGTCCAGTCGATCTTGGCGTCGCCTTTGTCCTTGTTGTAGGTCTGAGGTTCAAGAACGATGTAGTTGTACGGGAAGGAGCTGTTGTACGCGTTGGTATTGGTCGGGCTGGGCAGGTACGACAGAAGCCCCCCGTTCGACGATGCGGCAAAGGGGATGACGGCTGAGGCCGGAATCTGGCCGTTGAGGTACTGCGTACCTCCATAGGCCGCCTGTGCACCTGATCCGGCTGCACCCAGGCCTATGCCAAAATCTGTCTGCGTGTTGCAGAGGTTTGGGTCGGTAGTGGGGTGGGCAGCGAGGTAATTGTAGTTGCAGGGATTGCTGACCGGCAGATAGGGCGCGCCGGATGGATTAGCGGTTCCCGTGTCGGTATTGTCGATCAGATAGTAGCCAAGCGCCGCGCCGCACGTGGTTGTGCCGGCCTGGCCGCGTTCCGCGCACGAGGGTAGCTGATTCTGGTCCGTGGAGGATGAGGTCTGGCGATAACCCTCGTAATCGAGGAAGTAGAAGAGCTTGTCTTTCTTGATCGGGCCGCCGAAGTTGCCGCCAAACTGGTTGCGGTGCAGGGACGGTTTGCCGCCCACATCAGGCTTGAAGAAGCCTTCTGCGTCCAGATTCGTGTTGCGCAGGTACTCCCACACGCCACCGTGCAATTTGTTGGTGCCGTACTTGGTCACCACGTTGATCGTGGCTCCGCCCGCGCGGCCAAATTCCGCGCTTTCATTGTTGGTCACCACGCGAAATTCGGCTACCGAATCCGGCGCCAGCTGCACCACCTCGTTGCTGAAGCCCTGGTTCGAGGTGCCGTAGAAGTTGTTGTCCGCGCCGTCGAGCAGGTAGTTGGTGTATACGCTGCGCAGCCCGTTGATGTTAAACGCGCCTTCACGAGCACCGTAGTTATCCGATAGGTTGCTCGGGCTCGGAACCACGCCCGTGGAGAGTTCGACCAACTGAGAGTAATTGCGGCCATTGAGCGGCAATGCGGCAATCTCCCGCGCCGCCACCACCTGGCCGTGCTCACTGGAATCGGTCTCCAGTTGCGCGGCTTCCGCCGTCGCCGTCACCGAGGTGCTGGTCGCCGCCACCTTCAGTTGCACGTCCACGCGCTGCCGCGCGCCGACGGTCAGCTCGAACTTGGCCGCAGCCGGCTGAAAACCCTGCACTGTTACTTTCAGCTCATAGGAGCCGATCGAGATGTCCACGAACCGGAACTCTCCCCGGTCGTCTGTAGCGGCCGTCTGCTCCACCGACGTGGCCGTGTTGCGCAAAACCACATTGCTGTGCGCGACCACTGCCCCGCTGGGGTCGGTCACGGTTCCAAGAACGGTTGCGGTATCGAATTGCGCCCTGGCACTGGCCGCCAGAACCACCAAGAGAAAGCTAATCGCGAAGCGACGCATGACAATTTCTCCTCGGGTATAAACTAGGCTCCTTATCGCAAGCGCAGCCGCATGGCTGCGCTGAATGTCGCCGTTCATGAGCGGGTCGGGGGCTGCGCCTTCTCGAAGACATGCAATAGGAGGATATTGATTCTTGCAAACAATCTACGTTGTGCACTTCAATTGTCAACTGAATTCACGTAAATGCTTTGTTTAAATGAAATATGCCGTGATTTAGATCACCTGGGGCGAACCCCTGATTGATGCACCCCAGAACTCCATGCCCCACCCTTTTGCTCGATTTTTGAGAGAAAGCGCGGGATAGCAAAAACCTCAATGGCAAGAATCCATGCAGCCAGGAACCTAAGTGCCTTTGCCTGCGGTCGGCGCAATCGTATCCAGCGGCGGAGCCGGCAACAAATGCGCCCGCGCCAGCACCTTGCGCGCCAGTCCCGTCAGAGCCATCTCCGCGGCCTCGCGTAGTGGCACCCAGCGGCGCTCGCCTCCCTCCACCGTCATGGACTCGACATCGTCCTCGAACACCGTCCGGATGCGCACGTAGTAATTCACCTGCATAATGGCGTGGCGCACGGTCATGCGCAGCTCCTTGGGGGGCACTTCGGCGCGGGCAAGCGCCGGCAGCTCCCACATCCCCGGCATTACCGTCAGTTGCGCCGGCCGTTGTTCCAAAAGCACCTCGCGTCCGCCCGGTCCGCGGCGCTTCCCGGGTGCCGATCCCGTCCGCACTGAAAGCGCGTAACCCACGGCGCGGCTCATCATTGGAGCCCGCTTTGGCATTTTGTGCTCGCCGCGCGTCTTGCAGTCCGCCTCCAGCGGGCACAACAGGCACTGCGGATTCCGCGGCGTGCACACCGTGGCGCCCAGCTCCATGATGGCCTGATTCGAATCGCCCGGCCGCATGCGATCCAGCAGCCGTCCCGCCAGTTCCTCAATCTTCCGTCGCAGCGTAGCGCCGCCGCCTTTGCGGCTGCCCGCCTCCCACCCGGCGAGCCGGCACAGCACGCGCTCCACGTTGCCATCCACCACGGCCACGGGCTCGCCATGCGCAATGCTGGCTATTGCCGCGGCAGTATACGCGCCGATCCCCGGCAGCTCGCGCAACTCCTCCGCCCGCTGCGGCAGCCTGCCCCCTAGATGCGCCACCACAAACTGTGCCGCCTTGTGCAGCATGCGCGCCCGCCGGTAGTAGCCCAGTCCGCTCCACAGCGCCAGCACATCCTGTTCCGGCGCCAGCGCCAGCGCGATCAGCGTCGGAAACCGCTCCATGAATCTCTGATAGCGATCCACCACCACAGCCACGCGCGTCTGCTGCAGCATGATCTCTGAAACCCAGATTGCGTAGGGATCCGAACTCTGCCGCCACGGCAGGTCGCGTCGATGCTGACCGTACCACTCCAGCAAGCGCCCGCGCAGCGCGGCGATCTTCGCCGGATCCTCGTCGAACTTCGCCATGGGGAAAGCTTACGGCATCCGCGCCAGTCGACGGCTCTACCCCAGCATCTCGCCCACAATCCCCGCCGCAGCCTTCAGCGCCGCATCAATCTGCCCCTGATCCTTGCCGCCGGCCTCGGCAATCTCCGGCTTTCCGCCGCCCGATCCGCCCACCAGCTTCGCCACCGCGCCCACCAATTTCCCGGCTTGGATGCGCTTCACCAGCCCCGGCGTCACGCCCGCGATCATCGCCACCCGGCCCTCCGGTTGCGCCGACCCCAGCACCACCACGCCCTCGCCCAGCTTCCCTTTCAGGTTATCGACCAGCGTCCGCAACTGCCCGCGCTCCAACCCGTCGGCCCGATGCGTCAACACCTTCACGCCACCAACGTCCACCGCGCGCGCCACAGCCTCATCCAATCCCCCGGCCGCCGACTTCATTCGCATCTCTTCAATCTCGCGCCGCAGCTTCTTCAGCTCTTCATCCTGCGCTGCAAACTTCGCCTTCAACCCCTCCGTCAAATTCTCCACCGATGGCACATACTGCCCCGCCACCTGTGCCAGTTCAAAGTCGCGCCTGAAAGTATCCAGCGACCCCATCCCGCTGATCGCCTCAATCCTGCGCACGCCCGACGACACCGACTCCTCGCCCGTCAGCTTGAACAGCCCGATCTCGCCCGTCGCCGCCGTATGCGTCCCGCCGCACAACTCCGTCGAAAACCCATCCGCTAGCCGCACCACCCTAACCTTGTCGCCATACTTTTCGCCGAACAGCGCCATCGCGTGATACTCGCTCACCGCCACGTCAATCGGCACGTCTTCGAGCGTCTCCACTGTCGCGTTCTTCAGCACCTCGCGGTTCACAATGTCCTCAATCTCCTGCAACTCCTCGTCCGCCACCTGCGCAAAGTGCGAGAAATCGAACCGCAGCCGATCCGGGTGCACCGCCGACCCCGCCTGCTTCACATGCGTCCCCAGCACCTGCCGCAGCGCCGCGTGCAGCAGATGCGTCCCCGTATGATTCCGCCGGATCGCGTCGCGCCGTTCCCCGTTCACTTGCGTATTCACGTGATCGCCCACAGCCAGCCCCTGCTTCAGCACAGCCTTGTGCGCCCGAACGCCCTGCACCGGCAGCACGCAACCAACAATCTCCGCCACAACAGAATTCCCACCCACGCTCAGAAAGGATCCAAGATCGCCCACCTGCCCGCCCGAGTCGCCATAAAAACTCGTGTGATCAAGCACAACTTCAACCTCATCGCCCGCCTTCGCCGCCGGAACCCCCACGCCGTCCTTCACAATCGCCAGCACTTCGCAGTTCGAAGAAGTCAGTTGCCGGTATCCCTCAAACACCGTCTTCGGCAAACCCCGAAACGCCGGACTCGCCGTCTTCTGCGATCCGCCCTTCCACGATGCCCGCGCCCGCGCCTGCTCCTCCGCACGAGCTTTCTCGAATCCATCCATATCGAACGCAATTCCCGCATCCCGCGCCGCATCCACCATGAAGTCCAGCGGCAAACCATATGTTTCATAAAGATGAAACGCCTGCTCGCCTACCAGCGCGCGACCGCCGAAACCTGAGCCGTCGCCGAAGCCCGCACCGCTTCCCGAACCGCCGCCGAATCCCGTCCCGTCACCGAAGCCAGCGCCTTCATCAGGTTCGGCGCCGGACTCGGAGACACCGAGGAGTTCGTTCAACTTAGTCATGCCCGTTTTCAGCACGCGATCGAACTGCTTCTCTTCCGCCTCAATCACCTTCGCCACGCGCTCGGCCGTTTCCTTCAGCTCCGGATAAGCGCCCTGCATCAGATCCCGCACCGCAAACACCATCTCAAACAGAAACGGCTTCTCCTGTCCCAACAACCGTCCATGGCGAATCGCGCGACGCATGATCTTGCGAAGCACATACCCGCGCCCCTCGTTCGACGGCGCCACGCCATCATTAATAAGGAACGTCGCTGCCCGCGCATGATCCGCAATAATCCGCAAGCTGGCATTGCCAACTAGCGACGTCAGTTTTGCGCTATTCAGCAACGCTGCGGCATTAAGAAGCTCCGAAATGCCCTTGAATTCATCCGAAGAGGTGGTTTCCTCAAGCTCTTCGATGTCACGCAATTCCTCAAAATTGGTGAGTTGACCTGCGCGAAGGATCAACGGCGTAAACAAATCCGTCTCAAAGTTGCTTACCTTCCCCTGCAGCACCGCTGCCACGCGCTCCAGCCCCATGCCTGTGTCGATCGACGGCTTGGGCAACGGCGTCAATTTATAAGTTGTCTTCCCCGCCGCATCTTTCACAGCCGAGCGGTCAAATTGCATGAAGACAAGATTCCAAATCTCCACGTACCGCGCATCGTCGTGCCCAAACGGCTTGTCTACTCCGGGAGTCTCCGCAGCCTCGATCCCCATGTCGTAAAAAATCTCGCTGCACGGCCCGCACGGCCCGGTCTCGCCCATCTGCCAGAAGTTATCTTTGAGCCCGTACTCGAAGATCCGGTCCTTCGCAACGCCCGCTTCGATCCAGAACTTCTCCGCCTCATCGTCGCGCGGAACCCCCTCCGCGCCCTCAAAAATCGTCACGTACAGCCGGTCCTTCGCGATTCCAAACCACTTCTCGTCCGTCACCAACTCCCACGCAAACCGGATCGCATCGCGCTTGAAGTAGTCTCCAAACGAGAAATTCCCCAGCATCTCAAAGAACGTATGATGCCGCCGCGTAAAGCCAACGTTCTCCAAATCGTTGTGCTTGCCGCCCGCGCGCACGCACTTCTGGCTGGTCGTCGCCCGCGTGTACTCGCGCCGTTCCGCGCCCAGGAAAAGATCTTTAAACTGGTTCATCCCCGCGTTGGTAAACAGCAGGGTCGGATCGTTGGCAGGCACCAGCGACGAAGAATGCACCCTGCGGTGCCCCTTCGACTCAAAGAAGCGCAGAAACAGCTCGCGTATCTCATTTCCCGAGCGCATTTGCATAACTCTTTCAGTGTAATGGTCAGCGGTGTACCGCCGGTCTCCTGACCGGCTGTACGGCCGGCGTCCACGCCGGCCGAATTCGTAACGGCCCACGGCTGACGACGAGCTAGAAGCTAGGAGCTAGCAGCTAGGGGCTGTTCTTTCCCTTCACTCCTCGCCCCGCTCCGCCTCCAGATTCTCCAGTCCGGCCAGCGCTTCCTCCGCCACGTCCCACCGCCGCAGAATCTTGGTGATCGTCCCCGTCGCGAACCCCGCCGCCATCAGCCGCCGCACCACCCGCGCCGTCTCCCGCTCGTTCTCCGGCTTCTTGATCCGCTTCCGCTCCAGGTGTTCCCGCGCCAGCGCTTCCTCGTTGGTCTCGCCATACCGCGCGCCCACCGCCTCTTCAATCACCTCGGCGCGAACGCCTTTCAGCTGCAAGTCCTGCCGCACTCGCCGCACGCCCAGCTTCTCGTTCTCCTGCCGCAGCCGCGCGTAGGTCTCGGCAAAGGACCGATCGTTCAAATAGCCGTGCTCCTTCAGCCGGACCAGCACGGCCCGCACCGCCGACTCGCCCTGCTCCCCGATCTCCGCCCGCGTCGTCATCAGCCGCCGCAGTTCCGTCTCAGTCCGCATCTGCCGCCCCAGCGCCTTCACGGCATAGTCGTACAGCCCCGCTTCGTTTAGCGGCGTTTTCTTCTTCGCGGGTCGGCCGAAGGGCATAACCATCAATCCAGAGGAATCAGCAGGTTGAAAGCGCGGTTGCGCCGCCAGCAATAATGCTTGAAATGACTGTCGAGCGTAAAAATATCGCCGGTACCGAGCTGTTGAGCCATCGCAATCAAACATGCGTCGGCAAAATCGGCCGGCGTATCGCGATACTTTTCCATCAGGTCCGCGACGCCGGACGCCGATTCGGACAACGCAAAGGGTATTTGAAGGATCCCCTCCTGAACGCTTTGAAGAACTCCGCGGACGGCGCCGTGAACGTTCCTCAACAGGTAGCATCCTTCGCTCAGAACGGCTTCGCACGTCACTAACTGGGCGTCGAAATCCTCATAAATCCGCAAACACCGTGCGTGCAACGGCTCACTTCTGTCGTAGACCGCAATCAGAAAACCCGTGTCCACGAGGACAAAGCTCATTTCGCTCGCACTTTCCGCTTGCCCGATCGCTCCTCTGGCCGTTGCCAGCCCTTGCCCATGCTACTCACTCCGAAGTCCCTCATGTGTTCCTTGTTTGTTGCAAGGTCGCTAACACCGCTATCGAAGCAACCAATGCCGATCAGCCGCGGCCGGGGCTTTGCCGCACGCTTCGCCGCGCCTTCCATGAGGCACTCGCGAATCACCTGCGAGGCGGTCCATCCCTCACTCTTAGCAATCACGCGAAGGGCCGCCTCAGCCTTCTTATCCAACCGCGCCTGCACCGTCGTTCCCATAAATCAAGTGTACTACAAATTCACATTACCGTATTACAAAGCCCATTCAGGATAGCCGGGTGCCGGGTGCCCCCGGTCCCTCGCATTTGGGGACCGGGGAAACCACAAACTCGCAACCCACTTCAGTCCGCAATCGCCCGCTCTCCCACCAACCAGCTAACAGCTAAAAGCTAATGGCTGTTTTTCACCCATTCATCCACCCAATCGTTCACCGTCTTCCACCACAGCTCGGAATTCTGCGGCTTCAGTACCCAGTGCCCCTCATCCGGGAAGTACAGCATCTTGCTCGGCACGCCCAGCATCTGCAGCGTGTCAAACAACTGGAACCCCTCGCTCACGTCGAGCCTGTAATCCAGTTGCCCGTGCACCACCAGCGTCGGCGTCTTGAAGTTCTTCGCGTAAAGCGACGGCGACCACTTGCGATATGGATTCTCCGCATCCGGCTTGCCGTAGTAGTCCCACGGATGCCCCCTAAACTCCCAGATGTTGAACCAGTCTTCTTCCGTTGTCCCAAACGCCGACTCGGCATTGAACATCCCGTCGTGCGAAACGATACATCTGAAGCGATCGGTATGCCCCAGCACCCAGTCGGCCATGTATCCGCCGTAGCTCGCGCCCAGCGCGCACTCGCGGTTCTTGTCAATAAACGGATAATGCTGCTCCGCGTAATCCAGTCCCTCCATCAAATCGGTAAACGGCTTGCCGCCCCAGTCGCCGTTCACGCCGTCCACAATCGCCTGCCCGTAGCCCGTCGACCCGCGCGGATTGATCATCACTACCACATATCCATTCGCGGCAAACAACTCCGCGTTCCAGCGGTAGCTCCAATCGTCGCCCCAGTTGCCCTGCGGCCCGCCGTGAATCAAAAACTTCACCGGATACTTTTTCTTGGCATCGAACCCCGGCGGCCGAATGATGAATCCCTCGAGCTTCGTCTTGTCCGCAGCCGTGAACCAGAACGATTCCATCTTCGGCAAATCAAGCTGGGCCAGCAATGCGTCGTTGAGGTGGGTGATCTGCTGAGGAGCGTAGCCCTTCGGTGTGATGTCCTCCGAAGGCCTGTTCATTTCAGATGAATAGACACGCAAAACGTGGAAGTCGTCGTCCATCTTTGTCAGATCGCCTAAGACGACCTCTGCGGGGCGGTCGACATGCATCAATGTACCAACGACTAAAGGCCAGCTGTGAGGCGTTAGTAAATGAACGTCGCTCCACTCCCCGCTTGTTTTTGAATAACGTCTGAGTTCGCTGCCGTCCAAATAGGTTTCGTAGATATTCGCCTGTCCCTGATCCTGAGAAACGAATAAGATGTGGTGCACGCTGTCCGTGGAAGTGAAGGACCACGCGAATTCATCTACCCAGAGATCAAAATGGGCCGGAGCGCGATTCGGAAGCCTCGCATCCTCTAGCACATCCTTAATCGCCTTTTTCTGGCGGTCGTAGACCAAGAGACGGAATTTGTCGCTTTCGTAGCCGGCTCGGGCTTGCGAGCGCCACGCGAGATAATTCCCATCCGGCGAATACGCCGGATCGAAGTTCCCACCCGCCGATGTACTCACTTTCACTGGCTTCGCCGCCGGGTTCGTCAGGTCAAGCGTAAACACGCTCACGCTGGTCGAGATCGCCGGCACCGCATCCACATTCTCCGTAAACGCCAGCTCTTTCCCATCCGGCGAAAAATCGCACCCGCACCCACTCCCGGAAATCGAAAACGGCGGCACATCGTGCACATCGCCCGGATTCAAATCCCTCATTCCACTGCCATCAACCAGAACCTGAAAGAGGTGCGACCTCTTCTCGCCCGTGTAGTGGTTCCAGTGGCGATAAAGCAACTGCGTAAAAATCTGCGCCTTCACCGGATTCGCGGCCGCAGCCTTATCGCGATCCGCGTTGCAAGTGTTGCCCGTCGCAAAATCCGTCGCCGCGATCGCCGGGCAATCCGGATAAACCGCCGAAGTGAACACGATCGACTTACTATCCGGCGACCACTTCGCGTTGTCCGCATCCGTCGCAATCGTCGTCAGCTTCCTGGCGTTGCTCGTCGCGCCCGTCGCCGCATCGAAATCCGCAGTCCACACCTGGCCGCCGCCCTCGCGCCTGCTGATCCACAAGATCCGCTTCCCGTCGGGCGCAAACTGCACGCCGCTGTCTCCCGGCTCGCCCACCCCCAGCTTGAACGGGGCAGGACTCCGATCCGACGAACCCGCTGACGCCGGCCCCGCAATCGCCTGCAGCCACAGCTCCGCCGTCTTGGTGTTTTTTTCCAGATCGACCGTGGTCACCGAGTAAGCCAGCCACTTCCCGTCCGGCGAAACGGCCGTATCCCCCAGCCGCTTCATCCCCATCATGTCCTCGAACGTCATGGGCCGCTTGGCGGACGCCGGTTGCGCCCCCACCGGCGCAGTCCCGCCCGCAGGAGCGCTGTTTTGAGTCCGACCAAGCCCCGGAACCGCAAAAACCACCGCAAGAATCAACAGAACCGAAGAAATACGCATAAGATCCCTCATTCCGCAAAGCAACGGCCCGAATTGACCGCATAAACCGGGCTTTGTAACAAGGGCACGACTTTAGTCGGGCCGAAAGAAACCTTAAATAAGGGGGTTTTAACCCCTGAGCGATGCCACGCGCCCTTCCAGCTGCGACCAGCCCTCAACTTCGCGAAGAGAAAGTGTACACCTCAATGCACTTCCGCGCCCCGCCCCGCCCTGCAAAGAAATTTGCCCGGATTTGCAGATAATTTCGTCCCTCCGGCGCACAATGAAACCAGAGCTCAGAGAATAGAGGTCAGGGCAAGTGTGAGTGCGAGTGCCGTCGTCTGCGCCACTTACTTCTGCCGGCTAGTTACCAATATCGAACTCTGAACGGACGGGCAGATCCCTGACATTTCAGACCGGGCACATGCCTGACACATTTTCCTTATCAGGAAGGTTTTTGTTTTGGTCTTCCGGGCCAGGGCAAGCTTGCCCTGGCCCGGA
>JBEKIE010000082.1:0-15759 GCA_050011915.1 Occallatibacter sp. | reverse complement strand
CTCAAGGATAGCCCAAAGTCGCTACCCAAGCAGTTTGGCGGCATCCTTTGCGAAGTAGGTGACGATGAAGTCTGCGCCGGCGCGGCGGATGCCGAGGAGCGACTCGAGCATGGCGCGGTTCTGGTCGAGCCAGCCTTTTTGGAAGGCCGCGTGGAGCATGGAGTATTCGCCGGAGACCTGGTAGGCGCCGATGGGAACGTCGACACGCTCGCGCGCGGCGCGCACCACGTCGAGGTAGGGCATGGCGGGCTTCATCAGGATCATGTCCGCGCCCTCCTCGATGTCGAGATCGATCTCGCGCATGGCCTCTCTCAGATTGGCGCCGTCCATCTGGTAGCTGCGGCGGTCGCCGAACTGCGGGGCGGAATCGGCGGCCTCGCGGAAGGGACCGTAGAAGGCAGAGGCGAATTTCGACGCGTAGCTGAGGATGGGCGTCTGCTTGAGGCCGGCGGCGTCGAGGGCCTTGCGGATGGCGGCGACGCGGCCGTCCATCATGTCGCTGGGAGCCACTACGTCAGCGCCGGCTTTGGCCTGGCTCACGGCGGTGCGGGCAAGCAATTCGAGAGTGGGGTCGTTGTCGACATCAAATGCGTCGCCGGACTTGACGACTACGCCACAGTGGCCGTGGCTGGTGTACTCGCAGAGGCAAACGTCGGCGATGAGCACGAGCTTCTTGGCGGCATTTGATTGGCGGAGCGCGCGCAGCGCCTGCTGGACGATGCCGTTCTCCTCCCAGGCGCCGGTGCCTTGCTCGTCCTTGACCTCGGGCAGGCCGAAGAGCAGCAACCCTCCGATACCCAACTGCGCGGCTTCTTCAGCCTCGCGGACTGCCTCGTCCACGGAAAGGTTGAAGACGCCGGGCATGGAGCCGACCGGTTTGCGTACGCCCTTGCCGGGACAGATGAAGAGGGGATAGATGAGGTCGCCGGGCTCGAGGACGGTCTCGCGGACAAGGTCTCGCAGCGGTTGGTTGCGCCGCATCCGCCGCATACGGTTGGCCGGGAAGCTCATGATTCGATTGTAAGACAGCTTCTAGCTACTAGCCTCTAGCTGCTAGCTTTGTCGTGCTCGGTTTGGGACCTGCGCATAATTCGGCTTCAGTGATCCGCGGAAGAATTCACGGGTTTGAGCGCAACAGCTTGAACCAGCAAGAACAGGCTAGAAGCTAGGAGCTAGCGGCTAGAAGCTGTTTTCACAGGCTGTCGTAGAGCGCGGAATTCCGATAGCCGAGCAGGATGATCAGCGTGGCCACGCCGAGTGCGGTTCCGAACGGGAACTTGAGGAGGCTGATGATGGCGGCAATGATGGCCAGGATGCGTCCCCACTGCGTGCGTTCGAGCAGGCCCCATGCGGCGATGGCGGAGAGAACGGCGCGGAGAATGATCGTCCCCAGAATGAAGGGAATGACTGCCGCAAGGAACCAGTCCGGGAAGAAATGGCGGTTTTCTGCAAAGGGGCCGTAATTGCCGGAGAGGAAGGCGTGCGCGAGGTGCAACTCGGCAAGGCCCATCAGGAGAAAGAGCCCTGCCCAGATGAGCCACAGGATGCCGAGCACGCGAATCTTGCCGGCGTACCGCGCCAGCTCAAACTCGAAGCTGCGCGGCGGGAGGAGTGGCGGGGTTAAAGATGGCGGCGTCCAGCCGCATTTCGGGCAGCGTGCCTCGCCTGCCTGGAGTTCGTGACCACATCCGCTGCAAAACATATGCCCTCCGTCGATGTTCGAGAGGGATACGCAGGGGCTGAGTGGTTGGTTCCCGGAAAGTGAAGAAGTGAATGAGTGAAAGATTGGGCCGGGCAAGAATATGCTTGGAATAAATGTTGGCGGGCTTGGGGGTGACGCATGCAACGGCCTCAGGTTTTTCTGACTGCGGAATGGAAGCAACTGCTGATGCTGAATTACTCTGTCGATCCAGCAATGCTGCGGCCTTTGCTTCCTGCGGGCACGGAGCTCGACAGTTTCGAGGGCCGGACTCATGTGAGCCTGGTGGGATTTCAATTCAACGACACGCGCGTCGCGGGTTTCGCGATTCCGTTTCATCGCTCCTTTGAAGAGGTCAACCTGCGCTTCTACGTGCGGCGCGGGGAAAAACGCGGCGTCGTTTTCGTCCGCGAGCTGGTTCCGAAGATTGCGATTGCAGCCGTGGCGCGGATTTTCTATGGGGAGAAGTACTCCCGCGTGCCGATGGGCCACCGCTTGCACGAGGTGCCCGGAAAAGACGCCATTGAGGCCGAATACTCGTGGGGGTCCGGGGCTCGACGGTGTGCGATGCGCGTCGAGACCGACGGTGGGGGCTACGTTCCCAGCGACGGCTCGCTGGGCCAATTCATTACTGAGCACTATTGGGGCTATGCTTCGCAATCGGACGGCGGCTGCATGGAATATGAGGTGCAGCACCCGCGCTGGACGGTGAGAGGTGCGCGGCAGGCGAACTTCTCGGGCGATGCAGGGCGATATTACGGGGCTGACTTTGCGAAGGTTCTTGTGCGCCCGCCGGATTCGGCGTTTCTCGCAGAGGGGTCGGCGGTAACAGTCTTTCGTGGAACGAGAATCAATTGACCAATTTGCCCGCAGGTGACGGAAGAGGCGATTTGCAGGGGGCCTACCTGCCCGTCCCGCTGGCCACCGCCTTCACCCATCGCTCTTCGTGGCGGCTGTCGTGCAACACGTATGCCGTCGCGCGTCCCTGCACGTCCCGCTCAAAGGTCAGATGGACGGTGTGCGCGCCGGTCAAGTCGCCGGGCCGGAAAAACGAGTCGGCCGACTCGGCTTCAAGCCCGATCACTTCGCCGCCGGGAGTCTTCTCGAAAAGCTGGTCGCCCTCGCGGTAGATGGTGGCCACGCCGTGCGCATTGGGCTCGCGATATTGCCCGGCCAGGCTGTCGAGTTGCGCCGCGGTGAGCTTGATGGTGGGCGGGTGCAGCGGAATCATGAGGAACTCCGCCATGGTCTCGGGAGCCACGGGAGTGCGGTGCGCGAGCAGCCAGCGCGGCAGTTCCGGCTCGTCGTAGGCGAGCGTCCAGCAGTCGTGCAACACACCCTGGTAGAGCCAGAAGCGGATGTTTCCACCCTCCGCTTTGAGGGCATCGAACATCAACTCGCTTTGGCGCGGCAGGACGGTGGTATCGAGGCTGCCGTGGAAGAGCCACACAGGCGTGAGGCCCACCGCGCGCGCGTATTCGGCGGGCAAAGTGGAGGCCTGTTGCCAGCGATCCGGCTCATAGCTCCAGAAGACGCCGCTGGCGGCAATGACGATGGCGGCCCAGCGATGCGGATGATCACGGGCCAGCTCCCATGCGCCGTATCCGCCCATGGAAAGACCGGTGAGGTAGGTGCGCGCGGGGTCGCCGTGAAACTCGGCCGACTCTTGATCGAGCGCGGCGATGGCCAGCTCCAGCATGGCGGGATCGGTCCAGTGGGCGCTCAGCGGGCACTGCGGCATCACGATCACGAATGGCCAGCGGTCGGGATGGTTGCGCACCGCCTCGGCAATGCCGATCTGGGTCTGCCACATGCCTTCGGAGCCGCGCTCGCCGCGCCCGTGCAGAAACAGGATGATGGGCCACCGCTTGCCGTCGTCGCGCCGCCAGTCTTCAGGCAGGTACACCTGAAAGCGATAGGCGATGCCGTGCAGCTCGATTCTTCGATTCAGGAATCCCGTATCCTGCGGCGCCCCCTGCTTGGCGGGATGCGCCTTTTCCGGGATGGCGCGCGCCACCGCGGGCCAGAGCATGGTGGCCATCACGGAGCAGGCTAAGGAGATTCGACAGAGGCTGGGCATCTTGATCTCCATCATAACGATGATTTCCGTCAAAAACCCGGCATTTCGCAGCGGCCGGCGCCCATTCGCCCCATATCGCGCACGCCTATTTCCGATTTTGCCGCCCTTCCGCCGTTCCTTGCAGTTTTCTTATGCTTTGCATGTAAGACTCGAAATTGCGATGCTGACAGCAGTGATGACCGAGCTTGAAGTTGGAGACATTCTGGACCACTACCGCCTGGACGCGGAGGTGGCCCGCAGCGGCATGTCTACGCTCTACCGCGCCACCGACCTCAGCACCGGCCGGACCGTGGCGGTGAAGGTGCCGCACCCGGAGATGGAAGCCGATCCCGTACTGCTGGAGCGCTTTCGCCGCGAGGAGGAGATCGGCCAGGAGATCGACCACCGCGGCGTGGTGAAGACGTTCGACGGCGAAGAGCGCAGCCGCCTCTACATGGTGATCGAGTGGGTGGACGGCCGCCTGCTGCGCGACATTCTCAACCGCGAGCGGAAGCTGCCCATCGACCGCGCCGTCTCGCTCACCCGCTCCATCTGCGATGCGCTCGACAACCTGCACAAGCACGGCGTGGTGCACCGCGACCTGAAGCCGGAGAACATTATGGTGTGCGAGGGCGATCGCATCAAGATCATCGATTTCGGCATCGCCATGAAGGAAGACGCGCGCCGCATCACCCATGCCACGCTCACGCCGGCACTGGGCACGCCCGATTACATTTCGCCGGAGCAGGTGAAGGGCCAGCGCGGCGATCAGCGCAGCGACATTTACGCTCTGGGCGCGATGCTTTACGAGATGCTCACCGGCCAACCGCCTTTCACGGGGTCGAATCCGCTGGTGGTCCTCAACGAGCGCGTGTTGAACGATCCCACGCCGGCGCGCGAGCTCAACCCGGACCTCTCTGCGCAGTTGCAGGAGATCCTTTTTCGCGCTCTGGAGCGCGATCCGCGCCACCGCTACTCCACGGCTGCGGAGATGGCCTGGGAGCTGGAGCACCAGGAGCTGGTGGGCGTGGATGAAGATCAGCGCCGGCCCTCCCTGCGCCGCCGGCTGGGACTGAACGGCGCCAAACTGGCGATTTACGCCGGACTCGCACTGGTTCCGGTCGCGTTGTTCGTGGTGATGCTGCTGCTGGCGCACAAGTAATTGCACGGGTTGTTCAGCCCGTGTTTTCATCTAGCCTGGAGTGCGCCTCGGGCGCTATACTCGCGACAATCTACCGCGATTCCCCAGTCAGCTGGTCTTGCCCTTTGCGGTGGCAAAGGAAGCGTTCCCATGAAGAAAATTGCCGTGTTGATTGCCGCTGCTGTGACTCTGGTTCCGGCCCTGGCACAGAGCCCGTCCGCCGGCCTCCCGCCCCAAGGCATTCCTGTGAAACCAAGGCTGCCGCTGGTGCCCATGGCGCACAAACCGCTGGTGTTTTCCAACGGGCACGTCCTGTCACGAGCCGACCAATCGCAGTTCATGGCCTCGGCCCGGCTTGCCTTTAGCGCGGCAGCGACTGGGAGTTCGGCCGGGCCCACGACCGCGCCCGGGGCCATGACGAGCCGCTCCTTACCCACAAAGGAAACGATCACCGTCGCAGAGCCTACGGCTGCGAGCGGCTTTTCCCTGGTTGCAGAAGACCCGTACGTGTGGGACCCCGTCCATAACAACCTCGTGATGAATCCTCTGGGCACAGCCAAGCAAAGCTATCTCGGGATTTATGTGGAGGTGGCGCCCAACACCATTTATGTGCTGACCTTTCAAATCAATTCCGACAGCGCGAGCGAGTTCGTGATTGCCACGGCGCCGACCAAATCTCCGGTTGGCGCGCACGCTGTAGAAACGGTGAAGGTGCCGCAGGGCGGCGGCGGCTTTGCCTACGCCTTTGACGCATCCGCGTCCGGCGGTGTCTGGATCTGGGTTTCTGCAAAGACATTGTGGTCGTTCGAAAGCGTGCAACTGACCCCGATGCCGATGTAGGGGTGGGGCGCCGCTACGCCGGTACGCGTTTGAGCAGCGCACGGGCGCGACGAAACCACGGCCGCTCGCGCCGCTGCAGGTAGCGCGGCATGGTGGGCTTTTTATCCAGCACCTTCCGCGCCCAGGAGCGCGCCTCGGCGTTGCGCCCCTGCGAGGCGAGAAAATCCGAGTAATTCAGGTAGGTTTCCGAGAGGGTGGAGCGCTCGATCGCCTGCCGGAATAGGGCATCAGCCTTTTCCTTCTGGCCGGTTTGTGCGCAGGCGTGAGCCAACAGACCGGCGGCGCGATAGAAGTCGTGGCCTGCGTCTTTCTGCACCGCCATTTCGAGGTCGGGCAAAGCCGCGGCGGCGTCGCCGAGCAGAAGGGCGCAAACGCCGCGCCGGTAAAAACAATCCATGGTCGTGCATCGCGCGGCGATCGCCTTGTCATACGCAGTTCGCGCCCATTGCAGCTTGCCCTCGTCCATGTAGAGGTCGCCGAGCTCTTCGTAGTTTCCCGGCGAAGGGTTGTCGCGAATCTCCAAGTCGAGCTGGGCAATGCGCTTGCGCCGCGGAAAGGTCTTGAACGATTGGCGCAGAAGTCCGAGGTCGGGCAGGGCCTCGGCACACAGGTAGATCAGCGCGCCGGGCGGCCCGAGAAAGAGGATGATAAAGATCCAATAGGTGTCGGGCCGCCGCCGGATGAAGTGAATAATGGCCGCGGCCTGCACCAGCAGACCCCACGGATAGAAGAGATGGCTGAAGAATCCCATTGGAAGGCAGTCCTGACGGAAGTTTACACAGGCCGGCGGGGCGACGGCGGCGTTGGCCTTGCGATTCGCCGCGGCAGCGCCCAGGATTTTGTTTGGGACCATGCCGGCCATCGCCGTGCTGGAGATTAAGATCGAATCGTGTTGAAAGCGGCAGAGGAAGACGGCCTGAACACGTTCCAGGGCGAAACAGCGACTCGGCCCTGGGAAGCTCTAGTGGTAGGCGAATGGGATGAAAGCGCGCTGGCAGTTTCCCATCTTTTGTGGCGGGCGGGCTTTGAGGTGGATTTCATCTCCACCTCATTGTGGGTGCGCCTGGGCCGGTTCGTGCGGAGCGCGCGGATTATGGCGCCGGAGCAGGATTTGGCGGCGGCGGCTCTTGGGCAGATGGCAGGGCGGACCAAACCCTACGACTGGGTGATCGCGGCCGATGACCGGACCTTGAGGCGGATGGGAAGTTATCCCTGGCCGGCGGAGCTGCGTCCCAGGCTTCTGCCCGTTGTGGAGGCAGGCCATGCGAATCACCTTTTTTCAAAGGTTGGACTGTCCAGGGGATTTGCCGCGGGAGGAGTGCAAACGCCGCCCTTCCACGTTGCCGCCTGCGTGGCAGAAGCTCAGGAATGGGCGAACGAGCACGGTTATCCCGTTTTCCTCAAGGTCGATTCCAGCGGCGGCGGGTACGGAGTTTACGAGTGCGCGTGCGCAGACGAGATCGGAATGCAGGAAGCGCTGTTTGCGTCGCCGCCGGTGCTGGTGCAGAAGAAGATCGACGGAGTCGAGGTCGATTTGTCGGCCATCTTTCTCGATCATGAACTGGTGCACTTCTCCTATGCGCGAATCGAAAAAGCAATGCGGCGATTTGGGCCTTCGGTACTGCGCACCTATTTTCCTCTGCCGCTCGTGGACGAAAGGATCTTCGACGAACTAGCGCGGCTGGGGCACGCGCTTGGGGCCGACGGTTTTTCAAATATCACCTGCATCGAGGCCGCGGACGGGTCGGGACGCTACTACTTCGAGGCGGACCTGCGGCCCAACGTGTGGGTCGACTATTCGAAATACATCGGCGAGGATCCCGCGGAGCGAGTCCGCGCGTGGTTCGCGCGGGGAACATGCCTGAGCGCACAGAGCCTGAAGCGGCAGGAAACCTGCTTGCCGGTCACGATGCCCTATTTCCTCCGGATGAAGTTCCGGGACGTGCTGATGAATCGCTATGGCGTTTGGAAAACCCTTCCTTTCGCCGAACCGGTGATGATCCTGGAACGCTGCGTGCCCCCGTGGAGGTTGCGCAGGGCGGAAGCGGCATTGCCGGACGGATTGCGCAGGAGATTGCGCAGCCTGCTTGCGGGGCAGCGGGCCTGAGGCAGCGAGGGCCGGCTGGGCGACTCGCAGCAGGATTCGTCGCGGTGAATGGGGAACGTGTGATGCGGCGGCCGTTATAAGTTTGCGGTAAGGCAGAATTCGCGAGCGACAGGCTCGACGACTTTGCGTCTGCCGTGTCCGGGGTTGGTCTGAAAGCTGGTACGCAGCAGGCCCGCTTTCTCCAGACGATCCACGTCGCGGCTTACGGCGCGCACGTCCCGCCTTAGAGCCGAGGCCAGATCCGCAACCGGCGCTGCTCCCTTCTTGGCCCGGCGCAGGAGGCGTACACGCTCAGCCGTGAGCACTTCAAGCATCTCCAGCGGGTCTTCGAACGTAATCGTGATCCCCGGAGAAATGCTTTCGCCGCGATCCAGTTTTGCGGCGTGAGCGCGTACCCGTTCGAAGAACTCGTCTGCCGTGCCGGTGGCGATGGTGACTTTAGTCTTCTTCATCTTCGATCCTCCAGAGTTCGTGTACTTCCGCAATGAATCGCTCGACCAGTGCGGGGTAGGTTGAAAACTTCACCGCTTCCACCTTTCCCATGAAATGGCGGTGATGGTAACCATGATTGTCGTCGTGGTCGAGCACGCGGCCGTTGTCGACGGCGCAACGCCTGTGGTCGATGTGGGCGAGACTGTAGGCAATCACGCGGCCGACTTCCGTCGTGGTTCGCTCCTGAAGCAGCGCCCCTGTCCTCTTCCCTCTGAGGCGATTGACCTCAAGCGTGATCGTTCGAGCCGGCTTCTTCCTCTTCGGCACAATTCGATTGTACCACAGAAAGGATGTCTTGAGTCCTTCCTGAGCGGCCTGCGGAAATGCTCCGTGAGCGAATTACCGGTACGACTCGTCGCGGTGGATGACGAACTCGGGATAGGCGCCGCCGCCCAGCTCGTGCAGGTCCATGCCGATGCGTTCGCCGTCGGGATCGACGCGAAACGCGACCACGCGGTTGAGCAGGGCAAAGAGCAGGTACACGAGCGGCAGCGCAAGGCCGAGGAGCGCGGCAATGCCCACCAGTTGCGCCGTGAGCTGCCCAGCCTGCGGCGCAAAGAAGCCCGCGGCCACCAGTCCCCAGAGCCCCGAGGCGCCGTGCACGGCGATAGCGCCCGAGGGGTCGTCGATGGAAAGCGCCAGCTCCATCACTTCCACCAGCAACGGGGTAAAGATGCCGGCAACGGCGCCGGCGAAGATGGATTCGGCCGGCGTGGCGAGGGCCGCGCAGGCGGTGGATGTGACGAGGCCAGCCAGCCAGCCGTTGGCGCAAAGACTGGCGTCGGGCTTGCCGAAGCGGACTCGCGTGATCGTAAAGGTCGCCACCAGCGCCGCGGCAGCCGAGAGCAAAGTGTTGATGACCGTGCCGGGCAGCGATGCAAGCGGAGCGTGCAGCCAAATGACCGCACCAGCGGTGTTCCATGCCAGCCAGCCCACCAGCGCCAGCAGGCAGCCGAACAGGACATAGACGGCGTTGTGGCCGGGGATCGCGGTCGACAGGCCCTCGCGGGGAAATTTGCCTCTGCGGGGCCCGGCAATCCACACCAGAGCCAGCGCGGTGAGCCCGCCGAGAGCGTGCACGGTAGCCGCGCCGCCGCCATCGAGAAATCCCGCGCCCAGGCCGAAGTTCGCGCCCAACGCGGCGAGCCATCCGCCGCCCCAGATCCATTGAGCCGCCAGAGGAAAGACGATGGCGGCAAGAACTGCCGCTGACGCGCACCCAGCCGCCAGCCGCCAGCGATCCGCGCCCGAGCCCCACGGAATCAAGGCCGCCATGGCCACCGCCATGAATTCGAAAAGCAGCGCAAGCTGCGATTGCGGAGTGGCCGATCCAAGACCGTGCATCAAAAACGGTCCGAGACCCAGCACGCCCCAGGTCTTTCCGGCGACGTGAAACGAGGCCTCCATCGTTCCCAGCGTCCCGGCGAACGAAGCGCCGACCAGCGCGAATGCGATTACGGCGACCGCAACAAGAGTCAGATTGCCCAACATGGCCTGGGCCGCGGAGCGCGATCGCGCCAGTCCGGTATTGATGAGCGCCACGCCGGCAATGGCCAGCGGCGCAAGCAGCAAGAGCGCAAGCGTGAGGGCGAAGACGGTCTCGGTCATTGCGGGCATGGAGGCGGCCGCGGGAGCTTGCGTGATGGGAGGCATGGCAGTCATGGACGGCTGGCTCCACGGGCGGGCATGTGGCCACGCACCGCTACCACCAGGCCCATCGCTTCCACTGCAAGGCCGCACACGACAAACGCCGCCTGCCGCGGGGCATCTTGAAACAGCACCAATGCGGCGACGGTGAGAAAGAATCCGGCTGGCATCACCAGCAATCCGGCGTACTTCATGCGCTTCCTCTTCCTGTTGTGCCAACCACGGGTAGCGTGCGGGTCGCAATGGAGGCAAAACCAGCCACCAAGGCCGAAACGCGAATCCCGCGCAATGAGATGTTGCTTAGAGCGTACGTTACGCCCATATGAATTCTAAACGATTCGATGCGCGGGGCGGTCGCGCCCTGGCTGCACGATTTCGTAATGGCGTTCTGATCAGTGCGGGTCTGGAGACCGGCACTACAGCCCGTCAGGAGACCGGCGGTACGCGTGCGAGGAACGGCGATTCGCACTGTGGGAGCGATGGATGGGCCTTTATAGATTCCTTTCACGCGGCGGGGAATAATGGACTGTGCAGATTGCTTCATATCGCCCCGGCACACTGCTTTCGCTCGTTCTCGGCGTCATTACGCTCGCCGCCGTCGTGCTGCTGTTTGCAGTGGACGCGGCTCCGCGGCTGCTTCCCGCGGGGAGCCACGACACTCTCGCGGCGTTTTCCCTGGCGATGATCGCCTGCGCTTACGTGATTTTCCAGATGGCGCGGCATCGCGCTCTGGCGGAACTTGTGAAGACGATCCTGCTGGCGGCGGCCTTTCTTTTCTGGGCGGCGAATCAGATCTGGTCCAATCTTCCCCAGGCATCGCTGTTCAACGACGTTGCCATCGGGCTTTTTGTTCTGGATATATTCTTTGTGATTGCAGGCTGGCCGGCCGGGTCGAGCGGCAACGTTCTGGACGACGGCTGCGAGGGCAGGGAGCGAGGGAGCAGGGAGCGAGAGAACAGGGAACAAGGGAGCGAGGGAGCAAGGGAGCGAGAGAACAGGGAACAAGGGAGCTAGGGAGCAAGGGAGCAAGGGAGCGAGGGAGCGAGGGAGCGAGAAAGCAGGTCAGCGAGTTAGCGAGTTGGCAAGTTGGCGAATGCGGTGCGAGCAAAGCTCCCACCAGGTGCGCCGTTTGATTGACTTGCTCCTTCGCCCCCTGCCTGCGCTAAAATTTCCTCAATGCAAGCGGAACAATTCACCTATCCGCCCTACAGCGAACCGCTGCTGGAAGCCTATGGAGGCTGCTTCGAGTCGGTCTTTGTGGTTCTGCATCCCTTCGTGCGCGTTCCCGCTGAGCTGGCCTGGAGCGCCACGCGTGAGTATCCAGGCGACGCCGAGATCGCTGCCCGCGGAGCGAAGGTCCGGTGGACTGAAGTCGCGGCCCGCACGAGCCTGAAATCCTGTGCACGCATCAATCAAGCGCTGCTCACGTCCATCGGCTCGGTGGACGATCACCTTGCCGACCCCGCCGCCCGCAACGAACTCGAGCGCTTTCTCGAATCCCAGCCCATCTGGATGCCCACCGAGGGCCGCTTCGAACCGCTTTTGCAGCCCGACTTTCTTCACGCTTTCGCTGGCGCCGGAGCAGAAGAGCTCATCTTCGTCCCCGAATTCCTGAACTCCGATCCCACCGTGCGCCTCCCCCTCGCCGACCTTTACGGCGGCTCCATCCCGTTTCCCGCGCGCGGAAGCCTCCTCGCCCCCGACCATTCATTCCTCTTTACTGTCGATTGGGACAGTTTCTTCACTCTTTTCTACGGCGACCGCAGCTTTGTGACACGCGTTGCCGCCGGGCTCAACCTCGAGGGCTTCTTTGCGACGGCGAATACGGAGCACGCGTGGTTCAACTACTCGTTTGGCTGCGCCACGGTGACGCTTTCGCCGGAGCATTGGCAGACGGCGTGAAGGCGGGCGAAGGAGTGAAGGGGCCGCTCAGTTTTCCGGAGAGACGCGGATTGAGGCCACCATCGCATTTAGTTCTTCCTGGGTGAGCACCCGGCCGTGACCGTACGGGCACGAGATGAACATTCGGAAATGCCGGTCGGCTGCGTCGAACACCTCGACGTGTGCATCGTAGGGTGGGGCATCCGGGTCGCCGCACTGGATCCCATGGAACTGTCCGAAGGAAATTGCGTAGACGGGGCCCGAGGGATCGCGCGGCGACGTGCATCCGATCAAATCTGAGAATTTTTCTTCGAGCAAAAACGCCGCTCTCATGTTGCGCGAAGATCGGAGCCTCCACCATTTCACTTGATCGGGAGTCGTCGACATCGCTGCCTGCATCCGTTTGAATTCTGAATGGGCTAATTCTTGTCCCAGCGCTCGCTCCGCGCGCTTGTTCAATTCCGCGACCAGAGGAATCGAATCGGCGCCCGGAAATGGCGACATGTCTTCGACGAGCAGAGTTCCACCATCGCGGAAGGATGCGAATATTATTCTTCGGGTCACGCGAGTTTTGTCGATTCCCTTGTTGGGCAGCTGAAATCTGAAGCCAAAGGCATCGACGCTCGTTTTGGAGAGTGGTGCCTGCGCCTGATTCGGGAGGCTAATGGGAACCATATCGATTTGAGGTTTGACGGCAGCGAGCGCTTGCGTAACCTGCCAGGGCTGCATCAGATAGAACACGCCGGAGAGAGCAGCGCCGAGTACGCAGACTATGCCAATTATCGTTCCGACGATAATCGCAAGCGGCAATGCTCCGCGGGCGACGGGCCGCCACCGTACGTGCCACCATTTGAGCGGTTGATTTTGCACGCGCCGATGATAGCAGCGGATCAAGGCTGTGCCCCACATTTTTCGGAAAAGGGACGAGGTGCGGTTGGGTTGGGCACAGCGCTCTGGCGCGACCGGGTTTCGGCATGATATTTTTTTCATGAACATCCCAACTTCTGGTACGCGAGCGCCAGGAGAACGGTGGTGGTTTCCCAAGAAACGTACTTGTCACAAGCGGTTTTCTTTTCAGGCGATTGCCGTTCGATTTCCCACATAAGTTTTTCGTATTTTTTGCGCAACTCCTGTGTTGCGAGCGGCTCGCGTGCGCTATAGTGAAATTTCGGGCTTCCCTGCCCCCTCCAGTAGAGCTTTATCGAAGAGCGGTTCTTGTACACCACCCATGTGACCGCCGGCACACGCGGCGCATGCAAAACGAAAATCAAACCGGGATTCGTTCATGGCGCAAATCTTCGACCGCAGCTCCAATGCGTTGGCTCGCATGAGCCTTGTGTTGACGGGGTTGATCGTCATTGCTTTGGGGGTCACGCTCGACCAGCTGCAGCGCTCGCCGTGGGTCACGCGGCAAGGGCAGCGCGCGGAACAGCCGGTTCCCTTCAGCCACAAGCATCATGTGCAGGGCCTGGGCCTGCAGTGCCAGTATTGTCACACGACAGTGGAGAAGTCGAGCTACGCGGGCATTCCTCCCACGCGCACCTGCATGAACTGCCATGCGCAGATCTGGACCAATGCGCAACTGCTCGAGCCCGTGCGGCAGAGCTGGTACACCGGCGAGTCGATCCCGTGGATCAAAATCCACGACCTTCCTGATTTCGTTTACTTCAGCCACGAGATTCATGTGAACAAGGGCATTGGCTGCGAAAGCTGCCACGGGCGCGTGGATGAGATGCCGCTAATGTACGCGCAAAATACGCTGCAAATGGAGTGGTGCCTGGATTGCCATCGCAATCCGGCCAAGAATCTGCGGCCCACGAGCGAGATTTACAACATGGCGTGGGAGGGGCCGACGGAAGACCGGCCGGTTTGGTGCGCGGCCGCCGACAAGGCAGATGCGCCCACGGCGCAAAGCGTGAGCTGCACGGTGACGAATCCGGGTGGGGCCGGCGCCGAGATGGCTTCACTCAATCTGCCTGCCGCGGGCGCAAACGGACTGGCGGGCGACGTTGCCGCAGCAGTGCCTCCGGCTGCCCCTTCTTACCAGAAATTCATCACCCAGGAGGATATGGGCAAATTCCTGGTGGTTCATTACAAGATTCGCACCCCGAAGGACCTGACCAGCTGCGAGGTGTGCCACCGATGAGCAGACGTGCGAGCAAGAACAGTGCGGAAATGACGCGAGCGGCGCAGGAGCTTTCCACAGGGGCTAAAGCCCCGGAGTTTTCCGAGCTGGAATCGGCGCGAGTAAACTCGCGCCCTGATACAAAACCCGAGACCGCACCCATGCGTGCAACTGCTCCTATGAGTTTGGATCAGGTGCGCGCGGAGTTGAAGGGCGCGAAGGGCAAGAAATATTGGCGCTCGCTCGACGAGCTGGCTAATACGCCGGAATTTCAGGCGGCGGTGGAGAAGGAATTTCCGTCGGCGGCGCAGGAGTGGGTGGATCCCGTCTCAAGGCGCGGCTTCATGAAGCTGATGGGCGCGTCGATGGCTTTAGCAGGACTCGCCGGTTGCACCAAGCAGCCTGACGAGCCGATTTATCCCTACATCAAGGCGCCGGAAGATCTGATTCTCGGCAAGCCCATGTACTTTGCCACGGCGCATCCGTTTGCGACCGGCGCGGTGCCGCTGCTGGTAAAGAGCGACGAGTTCCGGCCTATCAAAATTGATGGAAACCCCGAGCACGCGTACAACCACGGCGGCTCCGATCCCTATTCGCAGGGGACTTTGCTTGACTTGTACGATCCCGATCGCTCGCAGCACGTGACCTATAAAGGCGAGAGCCGCGAGTGGCAGGAATTTGCCGAGGCCTTCCGCGACAAAGTGATTTCGACCAAGGATGGGACCGGCATTTACTTTATGAGTGCCATGATTACCTCGCCCACGTTGGCGCGGCAGTGGACCGAGGTGCAGAAGGCGTTTCCCAAAGCGAAGCTGGTGCAATACGAACCGGCAATCGCGGGAACCTTCCTTGAAAAAGGAATGAATGTTCAGTACGACCTCTCGCAGGCCGATGTGATCGTTTCGCTCGACGCCGATTTCCTCTCCGGCGCGAGCTATCCGGGCTTCCACAAGCTGGTGCGCGACTACGCGGCCCGGCGCAAGCAGCCGGAAAACGGCATGAATCGGCTCTACGCGGTGGAAAGCTCGACGACGACAACCGGCATGAAGGCCGAGCATCGGCTGGGACTGAGGGCGAGCGAGATTCCGGCGTTTGCGGCGGCGCTGGCGCAGGCGGTGGGAGCTCCGGGTGTGAGCGCGCCCGCCTATGCGTGGACTGCCGATCAGCAAAAGTTTCTCGCTGCGTTGGCAAAGGATTTGAAGGCGAGCGCCGGAAAGTGCGCTGTGATACCGGGGCTCTATCAGGATTTGTCGGTTGCGGCGCTGGCGATGGCAATCAATAACGCGCTCGGCAACGTCGGCAAGACAGTTCTCGTCAGTTCCGAGCCGGCGATCCCGCTGCCCAGCGACCAGCTAGGTGATTTCAAATCGCTGGTTGCGGACCTCAATGCGGGTAAGGTGGATTGGCTCGTGATTCTCAACGCCAATCCGATCTACAACGCGCCCGCTGATCTCGATTTTGCCGATGCGTTCAACAAGGCCAACGTGGTGGCGCATCTCGGCATGCACTACGACGAAACCGGCCAGCAGTCGCACTGGCACATTCCCGCCGCGCACTATCTTGAATCGTGGTCCGATGCGCGCTCTTACGATGGAACGATTTCGATCGTGCAGCCGATGATCGATCCGCTTTACGGCGGGCACTCAGCGCATCATGTTTTTCAGGCGCTGCTCAACGAGCCGATGGTGAGCCCGTACGATGCGGTCCGCGAGACGTGGAAGACGAAGATGACTCCAGTCTGCGCGGGGATTTGTCCGGGGCCAAGCGA
>JBEKIE010000081.1:0-15789 GCA_050011915.1 Occallatibacter sp. | reverse complement strand
AGATTCTCAATCTTAAAACCCGGGTTCGATTCCCGGTAGCGCTACCAGAGATTGGCCGCGAGCCCGCTCAAGCAGCGGGCTTTTTCCTTGTTGCGCGCCGCAAAGGCCGCCGGCCGTCAGACGATTTCGTACGGATGCCGTTGATGCCGGGCGAGGAGGCTGGCGGCGATGTCGTCACCCTGGATGGTTTCAGTCTTCGGATCCCAAGACACGCGATGCTGCGTCTTCATGGCGATCCAGTGCAGCAGGCATGTGGAACATGCGCGATGCCCGATCTCAGCCGTCGCCAAAGGCGCTTTTCTTGAGCGAATGCAATCCAGCCAGTTGCCATGCTGGTCGTCGGATGTGTAGACGTGCCACTCCGAGGGGCCGATGACCGAATCGAGAATCTTCGGGTCGCTGGCGCGAAGCGGAACGATCGGCGTGGCGGGAGCGCCGGTGGATGTCGGCGTGGTCATGCCGTCTCTGCACACAAAAATCCAGCCCTTGTCGCCGATCCACTTGATGCCGTTTTCAAAATCGCCGGAGATGGTCATCACCACGCCGTTGGCGTAGCGGCCGTAGGTTTTGAACGGGCCGTGCACGTTCCAGAGGCCCTCGGTAGGGAACTGCGCCTGGCCCCAGATTTCAACGGGTCCGGTCAGCTCGGTGTCCATGCCCCAGTGCGCCGTGTCCACATGATGCGCGCCCCAGCCGGTGATCATGCCCGCGCCGAACTGCTCCATGCGCAGCCATCCGGGGCGATCGAAGCCTTTCTCGGGCATGACGCGATCGACGGTGTAAGGAACTTCGGGCGTCGAGCCCAGCCACGCATCGTAATTGAATCCCTTCGGCACTGGCATGGGCTGTGGATTGCCGCCGGAGGGATCGCCGGGAAGGCCGACTTCGACGCGCTGCACCGTGCCGATACGGCCGTTACGCACCAGCTCCACGGCGCGCGCGAACTGCTTCCATGAGCGCTGCTGCGAACCGACCTCGAGGATGCGGCCGCTCAATTTCACGCGATCGGCCATCATGCGCCCTTCGCGGATGGTGAGCGAAGCGGGCTTTTGCAGATACACATCTTTGCCCGCGGCCACGGCGGCGATAGCCAGCCGCGCATGCTGATGATCGGGCGTCGAGATCAGGACGGCGTCGATTTCCTTGCTGGCGAGAAGCTCGCGGAAATCGGAGTAGCCGCGTGTGCCGGTGTACGGCCTGCCCAGCTTTTTGGTGTAGGCGTCATTCACAAACTGCCGGCCCAGCGCGACGCGTTCTTCACTGAGATCGCAGACGGCCACGATGCGATTGTCGCGGCCGGCGACGCCCGTGAATTGCAGCACTCCGGGCATGTCGTGCCCGCGCGAGATGCGGCCCACGCCAATGGCGCCGATGGCGATGCGGTTGGAGGGCGCGGTTGCGCCGAAGACAGAGCTGGGAACGATGGCGGGAAACCCGGCGGCAATCGCGCCGGAGACGGAGGTCTTGAGAAATGCGCGTCTGGTGGCAATCATAGGGTCTTCTTTCGCGCCGTGTGGGCGCAACGGACCCAATGTACACCAGCGGAGCGGGGGGCGTCAGCAGCGGGGTTTCAGTTGTGCTGTAGCAGTTTGACGTTCTCGAGGCTTCGACTTGCGGGCGCGGCGACGCGTCCCATCGCCCTCTGAAATTCCGGACCCGGCGCGTCCGGAATTTCCTCTTGACATGGCTGCGGCTCGGATGCAAGCATCGCTAGCGCCAAGTAACCAAACTCAACGAATTGGCCGGTCTTGTAAAGAGACCGAAGAGAAGAAAGGACAAGTATGATTCGTAAGATCGCGATTCTTAGCTGCATTCTGGCTGCCCAGATCTGCCTGGCACAAGCTCCTGCAGGCGCGCCTGCCGGCTCAACCGGACTCTGCAACGACGGGACCTACTCCAAGGCGTCGACCAAGATAGGTGCTTGCGTTGGCCATAAGGGAGTGAAAACCTGGTGGGGGGCCACCAAGTCATCCACTTCGAGTTCGACGACCAAGCCTTCCAAATCGAGTTCGACGACCAAGCCTTCCACAACGACTTCGACAAAGACCACCACGATGACACCTTCGACCGGCGCCAAGACCAGCTCGACGGCGGCGGCTCCCGCTCCCGCGGCAACGCCAGCCGCTACGCCTGCCCCGTCCAAGACGGCAACCCCGCCGTCAAGCTCGTCGTCCTCAAAAACGGCTACGGCCGCGCCCGGCGGCGGACCTGGGCTGGTGTGGCTCAATACCGCATCCAACGTCTACCACTGCTATGGAACGCAGTATTACGGGAAGACGAAGGCCGGGAGCTATATGAGCGAGCCGGACGCCAAGGCCAAGGGCGCGCATCCGGTGGGCGGCAAGCCCTGCTCTGCCAAGTAACCTGTTTCCCTACGCGCGCGGGGCAGATATCTGCCCTCTCCAACCGAGGAAAAGCGAGAGATGGAATCGCGCAGTTGCGCGGTTCCACCTCTTCGCATATTTCTCGACAGCAATCGAATCGACCAAACCATGAAATGGAGCTAGAGATGAGCGAGATATCGGATATTCTGCAACAGAGGGCGGGCCTGAGCGCAGATCAGGCGCAGGAAGTGGAGCAGGTGATTGTTCAATCCGTGTTGTCCAAGGTGCCGCCGGAGTTTCAAGGGATGTTGTCTTCGGCACTCGGTGTGGGAGATAGCAGCGGCGCGGCGCCGGCAGATTCCGGAGGGCTTGGTGGCCTGATGGGAATGGCCGAGGGCTTTCTGAAGAAGTAGGGCAACGGCATTTCTCCTTCAAGCTCGGAATTCTTGAGGGGCATGCAAGGAGGCGATATCCGGAGGAGATCGCAATGTGAATCTTCCCGCAAACATGGAATGCAAGAACAACCCAAATCTTTTCAAAGAGGAAAGGTAGGAAAAACACACATGAAGAGCAAGAGAATCGCAAAAGTTCTGGCAGTCTTAGGTGCGTTCGTCCTTCTCGGCGTTCTGCCGGCGATGTCCGCGCTACCCTTGGGCGGCTCAAACCCCAGTGCCAGCGCGGCCGCGCCGGCTGCCGCACTGGTCGACATCAACTCCGCGACAGCGGCTCAGCTCAAGGCGCTTCCCGGCATCGGCGATGCGTACGCGGCGAAGATCATCGCCGGCCGTCCCTATGCCAACAAGACGCAGTTGAAGACCAAGAACATTATTCCGGCTGCGACCTATGCCAAGATCGCCAGCTTGATCATTGCCAACCAGCCCCCGAAATCGAAGTAGATCGAAGGGGAGTTTATCGGCCTTTACAAGTTGGTCCCTGAAACGCGAGTGCCCCAGGCTTGGCGCGCTACCTGCGCCGAATCTGGGGCACTTCGATCTTGGCATTTCACTGATCCGCGAACTGCGCGATTCAGCCCTGTGAATCGTCCTTGTTTTCCTCTTTTTTCTCGATAAAGTTTGTGATCGCTTCGGTACCCTCGAAACCAGCGATGGCGGCTACGCCCTCGGTGACGATTCCTGCGTTCGGGTCCAGCTTCTTAGCGCCTTCAACGGCAGCAAAAGCTCCCGCTGCTTCTTCCAGAATGCCCATGATGTCTCTCCAGTTCAGGGATTTTTGATGTCTCAGCTACAGCTTGGCAAAAACATCTTGCCAGAGGCTATCACAGGCAGACTGTGGAAAGGAAGGCGCGGCACAGCAGTGAAGCGCTTGCTTTGTGTGTAGCCCACAGGCTACAATTGGATCCGTGATCGAGATTCGCGAGACCGGCGCGTTCTCCGAATGGTTACAAGCCCTCAAGGACAGCAGGGCAAAGGCCAGGATCGCAGCAAGAACCCAACGGCTGGCTTTCGGTAATCCGGGAGATGTGCGGCCAGTCGGCGAAGGTGTAAGCGAACTCCGCACCGATTATGGACCTGGCTATCGTGTTTACTACGTGCAACGTGGGAGGGTTCTGATCATCCTGCTTTGCGGCGGCGACAAGAGCTCGCAAGACAAAGACATCAAGCTGGCGCTCAAGTTGGCGAAGGAGACGCATTGAAATCAGTGAAGACAAGACCGTTCGACCCCGCGAAATACCTGGACAACGACGAAGCGATTGCCGATTACCTGACGGACGCGCTTGAAACCGGTGACCCGGCTTTCGTGTCGGATGCGCTGGGAGTGATCGCACGGGCGCGCGGAATGAGCGACATCGCGCGGACGGCGGGCATGTCGAGGGAGAGTCTGTACCGCGCCTTGAGTGCGGACGGAAATCCGAAATTCGAAACGGTGCTGCGCGTGATGCATGCGCTCGGATTACAATTCTCGGTCAACCCTGCGCGCCGCAAGAAGGTTGCTTAGACTGGGTGGCCAAACACCGGCCCACGGCCTGAAAACTGCGAGCAATTTCCGGTAGCGCGACAGGCCCTCTTTCATTCATTTCACATTTCCACTTCGCGTCTCCGGGAAGGGAGTAATCTTGCTGGCATGAACTGGCGGCGGGGAATTTTGCTGGCTGGAATCCATTTGGCGGCCGCAGTGCCGCTGATCGTTATGACCGAAGCGCGGTTCGAGGCTTTTGTGCGCGAAGTCCAGGCAGACCAAGTAGACCACGCGCCACCCGCCTGGATTGCGAGCGATCCGTTACTGAAGAACGCGCCGCCCGGTGGGGAAGAGCAGGTGGTCGAGTTCAGTCCATGTGATCTGTGGGTCGAATACCACGGAGGTTTGGAGCTTGCATGGTCCGTAAACCTCCCCGCGACGGCATTGTCTGGATGGGGCCAGGATTGTCCGTCGCGGTGGACGCTGGCAGGGAGGTTAAACGACGGCTATCCCTGGTCGGCTTCTACAATTCCTTCGCGGAGAGAAGTGTGCTGGGGATTTGGGCTGCTGATCGCAGCGCAATGGTTTCTCGTGGGCGGGTTCCCTCTGATCCAGCCAAAGCGCTGGTGGGCCGAGCCGGGTGCTTTCATCACCTGCTGCGCAGTGACAGGTTTTGGGCCGGCACTCATTCATCCCATTGAAGGGCTTGCGCGGCTTCCTGCCTTACTCGCAGCGTTCGCGTGGTTCTGGTGGTTCGTCCTGCTTCTTTGGACAGTCACTCGCTTAGGCTGGAGACGAATGACACGCAGGCGCCCGTCCGCATCTTAGCTAATGCAATCGAGCAACGCCCTCGGTGATAGCATCAAGATTGACCGATGAAATCAAAAAAACTGCAAATTATCCCCCTCGGCGGCCTAGGCGAATTCGGAATGAACTGCCTGGCGGTGCGCTGGGAAGACGACATTATTGTCATTGACGGCGGCCTGATGTTTCCCGAGTCGGAGTTGCTGGGCGTCGACATTGTCGTACCCGACATCACCTACCTGATTGAGAACAAGAAGCACGTGCGCGGCATTGTGCTGACGCACGGGCACGAGGATCACATCGGCGGCCTGCCGTGGATCCTGAACGAGCTGAAAGTTCCCGTGTATGCCACCGAGTTCACGCTGGCCTACGTGGACGACAAACTCGAAGAGCACCAACTGCAGGACGAGATCGAGCTGATTGAGATCCAGCCCAAGGTGAAGTTCACCCTCGGGCCGTTCACCATCGAGCCCATCCGCGTGACGCACTCGCTGGTGGATTGCGTGGCGTTGGCGATCGAGACGCCGGTGGGCATCATTATTCATACCGGCGACTTCAAAATCGATCTTTCGCCGCTCGACGACAAAGCCTTCGACCTGCACACCTTTGCCGAGTACGGCAAGCGCGGCGTGCTGGCGCTGCTGCAGGACTCGACCAACGTCGAACGGCCCGGCTACACGCCCAGCGAGCGCGCCGTGGTGCCGCGGCTCGACGAGATTTTCACGCAGGCGAGGAAGAAGCTCTTCTTCAGTTGCTTCTCATCGTCGATTTATCGTATTCGCATCGCCATGGAACTGGCGCGCAAGCACGGGCGCAAGGTGGTTGTGGTGGGACGCTCGATGATGGACAGCACGGAAATCGCGCAGGACCTCGGCTATCTCGAGATTCCGCCGGGCCTGGTGATCAATCCCGGCCAGATTCGCGACTTTCCGCCCGAGCAGATGATGGTCCTGATCAGCGGAACGCAGGGCGAGCCGATGAGCGCACTGAGCCGCGCCGCAGTGGACAACCACAAGCACGCGCGCATCGAGCCCGGCGACACGGTGGTGCTGAGCTCGCGCATTATTCCCGGCAACGAGAAGGGGATTTTTCGCGTCATCGATCACCTGAGCCGCCGCGAGGCCAACGTGATTTACGACGACGGCCAGCACGGATTGATTCACGTCTCTGGCCACGGCAGCCAGGAGGAGATGCGGCTGCTCATCAACCTGGTGCGGCCCAAGTTCTTCATCCCGATTCACGGCGACTACCGTTTCCTGCGGCAGCATGCAAGGTTGGCCATGGAGACGGGCGCGGTGGAACACGCCATTGTGATCGAGGACGGCGACGTGCTGGAGCTGGACAAGGACGACGCGCGCAAACAGGACAAGGTGACGGCGGGACGCATCCTGATCGACTCCGGCTCGTCGATCGACGTGGTCGAGGACCTGGTGATCCGGGACCGGCGCATTCTGTCGGAGGATGGCGTGGTGCTGGCGGTGCTGGCCATCAACAAGAGGACCGGCAAGGTGGAGCGCGAGCCCGAGGTGGTAATGCGCGGCTTCGGCGGCGCCGATATCACCGAACAGGCGCGTGAGGCGGTGCTGAAGACTCTGGATGGACTGAGCGCCGAGCAGAAGTCCGACTACGGCATGGTGAAAGAGCGCGTGCGCGTGGAACTGAAGCGCCTGATCCAAAAGACCACGGGACGCCGGCCAATGATCATGCCGGTGATTTTAGAAATATAGGGAATAGCCAATAGGCAATAGGAATCTGGTCACTCAGTCACAGCCCCTTTGGCGGCAGCCTCTCTTCTATTTCTTTTGAGGATGAACGGCCAGGTCGTGCCATGACGTTTCCGTGAGGTTAACGCCGTAGTGTCTTGCAGCTTTCTCGATGTTCGCGAACGCCAAGGCGCGATCGGCATCGGAGACGTCGATGACTTGATCGAATCGCGCGACGGCGTTACGCACGTGTTGTGCGTCGGTCAGTGGTTCTTTGCGCTGCTTCGGAAACGCGTAGACGCTGTCGGGTAAGTCGCTCTGCGTCGTCAGTTGTCCGTGTTTCTCGTGAGGTTTCCAGGTTGCTTCCGGCATGTCTTTGACCACCTTTCTTTGAATCATTAACTGGAGAGCGCGCACTGCGTTCAGACGACGGTTTATGCCGCGGGCTGTTGGCGCATCGAGCGCTTGCCGATGAAGACCTCGCCCAGAGACAGGCGGGCATTGCCTTCGAGGTCAAGGTACCCGGCGTGACTCTCCTTGCAGAGCGCCTGCGCCTCGGGCGAGAGATAGGGCGCGATGAGGACCGGTGTAGCCTCGCCGGCTAGATGCGCGGCACAGTCCCGCAACTTTTTGAGCGAAGCGCGAACCTTGCTGGGGCGCGTGTCGGGATTCACCTCGCAAGCCAGCGTGTGGCTGTGGCCGTAGATATCGATATGCACCAGGATCTCGGCGGCGCAACCGCGCGCGGGCGGCTCGTGCTTCATCTCCTTGAGTTTGACGGCGGAGACCTGCTGCAGCAGAGACTTCAGGGCTTCAGCGGCGCGAACCTCGAGTTCCGTGGCTGTGCGATCGGATTTCATTGGAACCTCTTTATTCCAGGTGCTTCCTTCTGTGAGTTTTCAGAGCTTCCTTCTTTGCATTCTCAAGTTGCGCGGGACCGACGATGAACGAGTTCCCGCCCGACGGAATCATAGCCAAAGGAATGGGAATGCGGCGGCCATTGACGTCGCGTTCCTTCGACTCCAGCCACAGGCAGAGCCGGGCATCGGAGATCTCCGGCTTGCCATTCCAGAAATGGGACGGGAGTCCGCACTCAATGCGCAGATGATCGAGTTGCAGTTCGATTTCGGTGACGTGCCTGGGAAAGAAGCGCTGAACGTTGCTCTCTCCCACCAGAATCCCGGTCACGCGGTGACCGCAGTATTGCGATGTGACGACCATGATTCCCTCCGCTCAACGTGGTCAACTATGGAGGTAAACTCGCTGCCGAGATTCCGGATCACGCCGTATCCCGAAGCATCAACAAGCATCAACTGGCTCAATCACAGCCGGAAAGGAAAACGCGTGCAGCCAATGGGGCCGATAAATGGTGCGGCAGTTTCGCGATCATCTTGAACGTGCAGGTGGAGGTGGGCTCTCACTTGCGGTCTGGAGCCGGAAATTCAAGAGAAAACCGGCGGAGCAGCCGCACGTCTGTTGTTCGGTCGAGGCGGGGAAAAAGCAGGAAGGTCAGAATGAAGTACATCGCGCCGAGCGGTCATTCTGACCGCGTGCGTCCATTCCCTCATGTTCTGTGGAAATCTTGCCCCAAATCTCTTCCCCTGTCAACTGGGTTGGATGAAACTCCGAAGAATCGGTTGGCCGGGAGCGAGGAAAAATGTCTGCGATTGCCGGGGTCAGGATTTCTCGGCCGCGGAAGTCAGCGATGCCGCGGAGAAGGCTCGTCGGAGAAGATCTGCCCGTCGCGAATGTGCACTACGCGGTGTGCAAATTCCGCGATGTCAGCTTCGTGGGTCACCAGCACGATAGTGTTGCCGCGGGCGTGAAGCGCATCGAGGAGAGCCATGATCTCGAGACCGGTTTTGGAGTCGAGGTTTCCCGTGGGTTCGTCGGCGAGGATGATCGACGGGCTGTTGACCAGTGCACGGGCGATGGCCACGCGCTGGCGCTGGCCGCCGGAGAGCTCGTTGGGCTTGTGCATCATGCGCGATTCCAGGCCCACCTCGGTGAGCGCCTGCTTGGCGCGCTCAAGGCGGGCCGCGGCGGGCGTGCCGTTATAGATGAGCGGCAATTCCACATTGTGCAGCGAGGTGGCGCGAGCCAGGAGATTGAAGGTCTGGAAGACGAAGCCGATTTCCTTGTTGCGGATGCGCGCCAACTGATCGTCGTCGAGATCGCTGACGAGCTGGCCGTTCAGCCAGTAGCGGCCTTTGGACGGAGTATCGAGGCAGCCGATCAAGTTCATCAGCGTGGATTTGCCGGAGCCGGAGGGGCCCATGATGGCGACGTATTCGTTGTGGCGGATTTTGAGCGAGACGCCGCGCAGGGCCTGCACCTGCTGCTCCGAGCCCATGTCGTAGGTGCGCCACAAGTCCTCGACGACGATCACGTCGCTCGCGTCTTGAACCGTGGTCCTGGGTAACTCTTCGACGCCAATGCCGTTCAGTGCCATGCATTCCTCGGTGGTGAGTGCGAGTGCGAGTGTGAGTGGTCAGTGCACACTCACACTGTTCACTCACACGATTCTTCAGCTTTCGTTGCTGGTCAGCGTCACCGGTTTGGCCGTGTCGCGCTTGAGCAATGCGCCGCCTTTCAGGTCGCGCAACGTTTTGTAAGGGCCTGTGACGACCTCCTGGCCTGGGTTGAGGCCGGAAAGCACTTCGATATCCGTGGTGCCTGTGATGCCGGTGGTGACGGGAACAAATTTGGCGCGCAGACGGCCATGCGCGTCTTTCTCGGCGATAAAGACGCCCTGGATGGGATTCAACTTTGCCGCAGGCTCGGGCGGACCGGAAGCCGCCTGGACGTTACCAGTCGATTTCTGGTTGTCCGTGGCTGGATCGTGCATGGTCAACGCCTGGATGGGCAAGGTGAGCACGTTGGCTTTGTGCGCGGTGGTGATTTTGGCGGTGCAGGAGAGCCCGGGACGCAATGCGTCGCCCGGATCGTCGAGCGTGACGACCACCTTGAAGTCCTTGGCCTCCTCGGTTCCGCTGGTGGACTGCGACGTGGCCACCCCGGTAGAGCGCAGCAGAGCCTGATCGCCGACCAGGGTCACGTGGCCTTTGAAGATTTTGTTGGGCAGTGCGTCCACGGTCACATCGGCGGTCTGCCCCACTTGCACGCTCACGATGTCGGTCTCATCCACCTTCACCTCGGCGGTCACCACGCTCATGTCGGCGAGCGTCATCAGCGTGGATCCTTCGGCGTTCTGGATGCCTTCCACCACGGTCTCGCCCTCGCGCACCGGCTCGTTGGTCACAATGCCGTCGAAGGGCGCGGTGGCGATGGTTTTGCTCAGCAGGTCCTGATCGGCCTGAAGGTTGGCGACGTCGGTCCCCAGGCGACCGCGGGCGGAATCGGTCTGCGCTTTGGCCTGGTTGAGCCCCGCTACAGCCTGTGCAAGCGCCGCGACGTCAAGATCGTAATTGGCTTTGTTGGTCTCGTAGTCCTGCCTCGACATGATGCCGGCCTTGTAGAGCGACTGCGCGCGCTCCCATTCGAGCTTCTTCTGCTCCAGATCGGCCTTTGCGTGTTCCACGTTGGCCTGTTGGGTCTTCTCGTTGGCAACGCTCGACACAATGTCGGTTTTGGCGGAGGAGATGGTCGCTTGCTGGGCGTTCACCGTCGATTCCTGCTGCACGCTTTCAACGGTCGCCAGAATCTCGCCCTTCTTTACGCGATCGCCTTCCTTGACGTAGAAGCGGGTGATGCGGCCAAACGACGTGGCGCCCACGTTCACAATATTTTTCGGTTTGATCTGCCCGGTGCCGCTGACGACAGAGGTCAACTCCTGGCGCGACACGGTGGCCGTGAGCACCTTGGTATATCCGGACTGCTGCTTGATAACCATGAAGGTTACGAGCCCGGCGGACACGAGCACAGCGAGAGCAATGAGGAGGATTTTCTTCATGGCAATATGGGTTCTTCCAGACGATCTCCCATCCAGTGTACGCGAGCCGGAGGCGATCGGTTCCGTGAATTCGCGCATCGGGTGCGGCCGGACCTGCCCCCGAGAAGCGAAGAGCCTGACCATGTGAGTTGGCGCACATCAAATTGCCGCAGGAGCGGTTACAAATGACCTCATGGCCTGCAAATTGCGGCAAGCGAGTGAGATGCGCCTGCTTTTTTGACGCGATGGCGACTCGTCGGCTAGCTCAAAGGTGGGATGCGAGACGGCTTTCTCCTTGCCCGGCTTGATTCCGGGGTGACCTTGCCCGGCCTCGTACGTCGAACCAGCGGAATCAACTGCCGACGAAACCTTGCCCCGGGCTTCCGGGGGCCGTAAAATAAGGCATCGCAGGAGTATCCAAGGCAATGATGTTCAATAGCCGCCATTTTCTGTTTACAGCTCTCAGTTGCGGCCTCATTTCGGTCCCCGCTGCCGGCCTTCTGGCGCAACAGAGCGCCGCCTCCGCCCCCACGCAACAGACCCAGCCGGCCGCCGGCCAAGGTCAGGATTCGGGCCAGGGCCAGGAAGCCGATCCCATGAAGCGCCAGCTAAGCGATAAGGAGCGTTACAAGGCGCAAAAGGCTCTCCGGGGCGAGTTGCATGGCCCCTACAAAGTTTGGCTGGATCAGGACGTCCCCTACATCATTACCGACGATGAGCGGAAAGCCTTCATGAGCCTGAGCAACGATGAAGAGCGCGAAGCCTTCATCGAGAACTTCTGGCAGCGTCGCAATCCCAATCCCGATTCTCCCGAGAATGAATTCCGCGACGAGCATTACCGGCGCATCCAGTACGCCAACGACCACTTTGCCGCCGGCAAGCCCGGCTGGAAGACCGACCGCGGCCACATTTATATTGCTTTCGGCGCTGCCGACAGCATTGACTCCCACCCCTCGGGCGGCATGTACGAGCGGCCTATGGAAGAAGGTGGCGGCGAGACTTCTACTTTCCCGTTCGAGGTTTGGCACTACCGTTATATCGAGGGCATTGGCGAAAACATCGATATCGAATTCGTGGATACCTGTCAGTGCGGCGATTACCACTTCACCATCGATCGTAGCGAGAAGGATGCCCTGAAATATGTTCCCGGCGCCGGTCTTACGCAATGGGAACAGATGAACAACCAGGACAAGACCAACCGGTTCAAAGGCAACGGGCTGGAGCAACTGGGCAATGGTCCGATGGGCGATGCCAACCAGGGCAAGGAGTTCGATCGCATTGAGATGGCGGCCAAGCTGTTCGCTCCTCCGCCGGTCAAGTTCAAGGACCTTGAGAACGACCTCGACGCATTTAACAGCTCGCACAAGCTGCTCCAGGGACCGCCGTTTCCCTTCGACGTGCGCACCGACTATGTGAAGGTGACCGACAGCATGGACCTGGTGCCCATCACCCTCCAGATCCGCAACCGCGACATCACCTTTGTGACCAAGGATGGCGTTTCCAGGGGCGTGGTGAACATCCTGGGCAAAGTGACGACCATCATGCACAAGACGGTGCAGACCTTCGAGGACACGGTAGAGGTGACTGAGCCTTCCGAGTTGCTGGAGAAGGCGCTCGACCACCGGTCACTCTATTGGAAGTCGCTTCCACTTCCGCCCGGGCTTTACCGGCTCGATATCGCGATCAAAGACGTGAACAACCCGGAGCACATCGGAATTTACGGCCGCAGCCTCAACGTTCCGGAATTCCAGGACGAGAATCTCGGGGCTTCATCGCTTATCCTGGCCGACCAGATGAACACTGTGTCTTCCCAGCAGATTGGAAGCGGCAGCTTCATCATCAGCAACATGTACGTGCGGCCGAGGGTGGCGGAGAACCCGGCGACGCCGGTCAGCATCAAGCGCAGCCAGGACCTGAACTTCTGGATGCAGTTCTATAACCTTCGCATCGACGATACCACCAAGAGTAATTCGGCGACGGTTACCTACCAGATCACAGACGCAACGGGAACGGTGATCCTCGAGAAACAATTGGAATCAAAGGATTTAGGGGCACACAGCGACCAGTTGACGGTAGAGAAGACCCTGCCGATGGCTGGCTTGAGCCCGGGCAGGTATAAGGTTACCGTGAAAGTAAATGACGCAATTTCGAAACAAGAGATTGCGCAATCGGCGCCTTTTATCGTGGAATAGTAGACATCCTGTGCAAGCGCCAACCGGACATGAGAATCCGGACAGTTGTGCGGTACCGCTTTGGGGAAAGATCGCCAGGGACGCGGCGGAGTCACTGATCTGCAGATGAAGTGCAGCACCTATTTCGCCGGTTTCGTTGTGCTGATCGCTTTGGGGACTGCTCCGCTCTGTGGAGCGGCTACAGCTTCGGTGTCGGGAGTGGTGCGCGATTCCAAGGGCGTGCCGCAGATCGGCGCTGAAGTCCAGGTGTTAAGCACCGACTTGAGCCTCATCGCCAGCGTCTACACTAACGGCGAAGGCAGATTTCTTATCTCTGCGCTCACACCGGGCCGCTACATTTTGAAGGCGATGGGACCGTCGTTCCTGCCTTCGCAGCGCGAAAACGTTCGCGTCCACGCCGGCACGGTCGTCAACCTCACGCTTTACACCCTCTACGAAGTGATTCAATGGTTGCCGGCTGAACCGCGGTCCGGCAGCGCGCCCAAAGACGATTGGGCGTGGACGCTTCGCTCCGCCGCCAACCGGCCATTGCTGCGCTGGCTTGAAGATGGGCCATTGATCGTGGATTCGGAGGGCCCCGGTAAAACACCCAGGTTGAAGGCGCGGATTATGGCAACCGGTCAGGCCGGAACCTTTGGTGAAAACGGCGAGCGCTTCTCGGCGGCCGTGGAGGACACGCCCTCGAGCAGCCGTGAGCTGCTGGCACGCGTGGATTTTGCTTCCGGCAGCGACGCCGGCATGGAATCGATGCTGGGCTTCCATCAGGATTTGGGATTTGCCGGCTCGGTGCAGTCGGTAGCGGCCGTGTCGATCGACCCGGAAGTGGTGAGCGGCGCAAACGCGGGTCTCGACGAAGCTTCAGTTCGCAGCTCTGAGACGATGCACTTTGGCGAGTCGGTCGATGCCGAGGTAGGTTCCGACGCGGTTGCCGGCCGCCTGGCGGGAACGTCTTCGCTCACGGCGACGGCAATGCTGCCCTTTGCTACGGTCGCGTGGCACGAGGGCAACTCCACAGTGCACTACCGCATGGCCACCATGGTGCCGGGCCAGGCAGGGGCTCCGAGCGAAGCCGCGGTGTGGATGCCCGCACTGGCCGAGCGCAACGGGACGCTGACCATCGCGCACGGTTTGCATCAGGAGATCGCCTGGGAGCGGCAGACCGACGCCTCGGGCATGTCGGTTGTCCTCTACACCGATCACATCGACAATCCGGTTCTGGAGGCGCAGGGCCACTTTGCTTTGGGCGCGGCCCCAGCAAGCGTGCTCTTCGACCAGGCGAGCAACCTGATGCGCGCCGCCGGTCCGGCTTACCGCAGCACCGGTATGCAGGCCAGCCTGGAGCACCGGCTGCCCGGTGGCAGTCACATGCGCTTCAGCTATGCCAGCGGAGATGCCTTGGTGATGCCGGCACTGCCGCAGGCCTCCGCACTCAACGATGTGCTGGCGGCCGCACACTCGCGGCACGCGCAAACCTTCGCGATTTCGCTTTCGGGCACATTGGACGGAACCGGAACCCGGTGGCGCGCCAGCTACACCTGGCAGCCCGATGAAACCGTGACCACCGTAGCGCCCTTCGCGCAGGAGATGGCCGAGCCCTTCCTGAATCTTCACTTCCGCCAGCCCATCCGGATCACACGCGACGGAGCAGTAGGCCTGGAGGCGCTGCTCGATATGCGAAATCTCCTCGCCGAAGGCTATCAGCCGTACATTCTGAGCGACGGCTCGCTGATTCTCTTCGCGCAGGACCAGCGCAGCCTCCGCGCCGGACTTGCTTTCACGTTCTGAGCTCCGCAAATCTCCCCCAAAATGCTGCCATTGTGAAAGCATGGAAGAATCACGACGAGCCATGAAGTCTCTCCTTCTCTCCGCATACAACCACCTCGAGATTGCCGATTTTCCCGCGCCCGTCGCGGGCCCGGGCGAGGTGCTGGTGCGCGTCGCGGCCTGCGGCATCTGCGGCAGCGACGTGCATGGCTACGATGGATCGTCGGGCCGGCGCATTCCGCCCATCGTGATGGGCCACGAAGCCGCCGGAACCATAGCTGCGATTGGCGAGGGCGTCAAAGGCTACGCCGTGGGTGATCGCGTAACATTTGACTCCACGCTCTATTGTGGCGCGTGTTTCTACTGCCAACGCGGCGAAGTGAACCTGTGCGACAACCGGCAGGTGATCGGCGTCTCCTGCGGCGATTACCGCCGCCACGGCGCATTTGCCGAGTATGTCGCCGTGCCGCAGCGAATTCTCTACCGTCTGCCGGATAACCTCTCCTTCGCCGACGCGGCCATGCTCGAAGCCGCGTCGGTCGCGCTGCACGCGGTGCGCATTTCGCAACTCCGGGACGGAGAAACTGCGCTCGTCATCGGCGCGGGCATGATCGGCCTGCTCACGATGCAAGCGGCGCAAGCACTGGGATGCGAGCGCGTGTTCGTGTCAGACATAGACGCTTCGCGGCTTGGTCTGGCCACGGAAGTCGGCGCAAGAGAGACCCTGCACTGTTCCGGCGCGGAGCTGGTTGCCGAATTGCTCAAGCGGACCGAGGGACGCGGCGTCGATATCGCATTTGAGGCAGTGGGCAGAAATGAAACGGTGAATGCCGCCATTGACTGCACGCAAAAAGGCGGCACGGTGACGCTGATCGGGAACATTCAGCCCGAAGTCACGCTGCCACTGCAAAAAGTTGTCACGCGGCAGCTTCACCTGCAGGGTTCGTGCGCCTCGGCCGGCGAGTATCCACAGGCCATCGAGCTGATCGCGAGCGGAAAAATTCAAGTCGCGCCGCTGATTACCGCCATCGCTCCGCTCGAAGAAGGTCCGCGCTGGTTTTCGCGGCTGCATGCGCGCGAACCCAACCTGATGAAAGTGATCCTCACTCCATGAACCCAACCCCAGACATACGATCCGACGCCAAACTTTTCGATTTAACCGGCCAGGTGGCCATCGTTACCGGCACAAGCCG
>JBEKIE010000080.1:0-16140 GCA_050011915.1 Occallatibacter sp. | reverse complement strand
ACAAGCACGAAGCCAGCAACTGGATGCCGGCCTTCTCGCTCCCTTGCTCCCTCGCTCCCTGTTTCTAAAAACCGGGTTGTGAAACTGTGAAGCCGCAAAATAGCAGAAAACTCAATCACTTACGCCAGAGAATTCCGCAGCTGTGCAGCTTCTGTGTTTTTGTGAATCTGCGTGATGGGTTCAGTCCGAAACCATCAACTCGCCGGGGACGATGGGGCGCGTGCGAGGCAGAATGCCGCGCGCGGCCGCGATGCCGAAGATCGCGAGCACAGCGACGAAAGCTACGAGCTTGATGAGACTTCCGGTGGAATTGAGGGGAAGGGTCTTCCAGAGCACGAGCAAAGTGGCTTGCGCGGCGGTGACGGCCCAGACGGAGCCGTAAAAATAGCGGCGTTCCGAGCCTTCGCCCAGAGTGGAAGTTCCAACGCGGGGCAGTTTGCCCAACATGCCGAGGAGCAGGATGAAGGCGCAAACCGGAGAGTAACCGTAGAGATAGATCTGCTTCATCTTCCAAACGCCGGTGATTGCGGCATAAACCAGCGCTGCCATGTTGAGCAGCGCGTAGTTCAGGATGGCGTTCCAGGCGAAGGTGTAACAGACGCGGCGATAGAGCGGATTCGGCTTGTCCTCGTCGAAGCGCAGGATATAGGGACGATGCTCGCTGCCAGGCAACTGCGCGTTGAATCCTGCAATGCCGGTTCCGATGAGGACCGCAGCGAGCCAAGCCCAATTGAACCAATGAAAGCCGCCGGAAAAGAGGCTGAAGGTGAGGGGCCCGGGGGCGAGGAAGAAAACCCATATCCAGATGGGCCAATGCGCGAGGCGATAGAGGTTGGTGTTGCGATCCCGGATTTTGCGCTCTCCGGCGTATTCAATTTTTCCGCTGTATCCCATGGGCGGAGTCTCGCAAAGGGGGCGAGGGCGAGTCAAGAAGACAGGGAGCAAGGGAGCGAGGGAGCAGGGAACAAGGGAACAAGGGAACAAGGGAGCGAGGGAGCGAGGGAGCAGGGAACAAGGGAACAAGGGAGCGAGGGAGCAAGAAGACAGGGAACAAGGGAGCGAGGGGCGGTTACTCGCGCGCGAAGGCGACGACCTTGGGGCCGACTGCGGCGGAGCACTCGATGGGCGCCATGTGCCCGCAACCGGGGAAGACGTCGAGCTGGGATTGCGGAATGAGGCGGTGCATGGTCTCGCCCCGGTCGAGCGGCGTGATGCGGTCGAGCGATCCCCACACGAGGAGCACGGGCATTTTCAGTTGCGGCAGAGCGTTGTCGATCACGTCCTGCGCGGTGAGCATGGTGGCGAGGGCGCGCTGGACAACCCAGCCATTGCGGCGCAAGTTGCGCAGGATGTCGCGCGCGATGTAGACGGGAATCGGCTGAGGATGCGGCGAAAGGAGGGCTTTTAACTCGTCGAGCTGGGCAACTGTGGAAGGCGTGAAGAGCGCGGTGTCAAACGTCGGCGGGACGTCAAGGCCGGCGGCGTCGAAGAGCATGAGGCGGCTGACACGCTCCGGATGCTGCGCAGCGACGAGCACCGCGATCCATCCGCCCATGGACCAGCCGCCGAGCTCAACCTGCCGGAGGTCCAGCGCGTCCATGAAACCAACGACCACGGCGGCCTCGTCGCGCACCGAATAGGAAAAATCCGCGGGACGATCGCTGCGGCCGTAGCCGATGAGATCGGGAATGTAGACGCGAAAACCGGATTGGGCGAGATAGGGCGCGAGATTGCGCCAGTACTCCGCATTGGCGCCGAGCCCGTGCACGAGGACGACGACCGGACCGTTGGCCGGGCCCTCGGCAAGATAGTGCACGCGATGGCCTGCAACCTCGACGGATCGGCTCTCGATACCGGAGAGGTCTTCGTGCAGGTACGTCCACGCGTTGAGATAGCTGACGGGGCGGAGAAAGAATCCGGCTGCCGCGAGCAACGCGAGTGCAAAAAGGGACCAGAGGGTACGCTTGATCCATTGCATGGGGCGACTGATGGGCTTGGTCATAGATTCGTTCATGGGCTAGCTTCTTTCTGTTTGCAGAGCCTGCGCTCTTTGCCATGCTTTTTCGATGACGCGCACGGTGATGGGATCAAGGGCGAGTGCACTGTGGCTGTTCCATTCGGCGCGCTCCACCCAGCGGACGGCGTCGGCGTCGGAGGCCGCGCGCAATTCGCCGCCGGTGAGGCGGCAGAGGTAGTCGGCGATGACGTAGTGATAGCGGACGCGGCCGGTTTCGCGCCCAGCTTCACGATGGATGCGGTCAATGAGATCAACCAGTTCGAGCGGCTCGACGAGGAGGCCGGTTTCCTCGCGCACTTCGCGTACTACGCCTTCGACGACGGACTCGCCGAGTTCGAGCAGGCCGCCGGGGAGCGTCCAATGGCCTTTGAGGGGCTCACTGCCGCGGCGCACGAGCAGCACGCGGCCCTCGTGAACGACGACCGCGCCCACGCCGACCAGCGGCGCTTGAGGAAACTCGCGTTGCACCTTCTCCATACCGAAGGCCCTTCTGTTGCGATGCAATTGTCTCGCCGTTTCATCCGGCGATCTGCGCGGGAATCGTATTCCTACCGATATCATCAAACAAAGAAGCAGAGGAATGAAGGATGACGGAATTCAGGCTGAGAATCGATGGAATGCATTGCGGCTCCTGTGTGCGCCGCGTGAGCCAGGCGCTGGCTGCGACTCCGGGCGTGGTGGTGAACGAGGTTCGCGTGGGAGCGGCCCGGCTGAGTGCAGCCGAGGAACCCGCGCCGGTGGATCTTGCCATTGCCGCGCTCGCCAAGGCCGGCTACTCGGCGCATCTGGAATCATAACGGGCAGATCTTAGCTGTCAAGTCTTAGTTATCAGGGTTGGAGCTGCCGGTGGCCTCGGGCAATCGAGAATCGATCACACTTCCTGTTCTGGGGATGACGTGCGCCGCGTGCCAGCACCACGTGGAGGAGGCACTGCGCGCGACGGCGGGCGTGGAGTCGGCGCGCGTGGATCTGATGGCGCATCGCGCAAGTGTGGTGTTCGATCGAGCGATGGCCGAGCCTGAGCAACTGGTGGAGGCGATTCGCGGAGCGGGTTACGACGCCGTGCTGCCGCGCGAGGGCGGCGGCGGCGCGCGCGTTGAGGACACGACTGCAGGAGCGACGACGAAGGCGTGGGTGACGCTAATCGCCGGCGCAGTAGCGATGCTGCTGGCCATGCCGCTGGAAACGAAGATGGGCGCGCTCGATCGCGCACTGATGCGCACACTTCCGTGGCTCTACAAAATCCCAGCTTCGGCGCTGCGCTGGTTCCTGCTCGCGCTTACGGCGGCGGCGCTTGCGTGGGCGGGGCGAAAGATTTACGGGAGCGCGTGGCGCGCACTGCGGCACGGCACAACCAACATGAATACGCTGGTGAGCCTGGGGACGGGCGTGGCTTTTGCCTATTCCGCGTATGCGATGGTTGCGCCGGGACCAGGGCGGGAGGTTTATTTCGACTCGGTTCTGCTGATTCTGGGATTTCTGCTGCTGGGCAAGGCGCTGGAGGCGCGAGCGAAGCGTCGTGCGCTGGCCGCGCTGGATTCGCTCTCGCGATTGCGGCCGGCGACGGCGCGGCTGCTGGTGGACGGAGTGCAAACGGTTGTACCGCTCGAAGAGGTGCGGCCCGGAGACAGCGTCGTGGTGCTGCCCGGCGAGCGCTTCCCGGTGGACGCGACGATCGTGGAGGGGCGCACCACGGTGGATGAGTCGATGCTGACGGGCGAAGCGACGCCGCTGGAGCGCGAAGCGGGCGGACGCGTGCTGGCGGGATCGCTGAACTACGACGGCGCGGTGGTGTGCCGGGCACAATCGCTCGGCGAAGAGACGGTGCTGGCGCAGATTGCACGGATGGTGGATCAGGCGCAGAGCTCACGCGCGCCCATGGAGCGGCTGGCCGATGCGGCGAGCGCGATTTTTGTGCCTGTGGTGCTCGCGGTTGCGGCAGTGACGTTTGTGGCGTGGCTGCTGGCCGCGCACTCGCTGCCGCTGGCGCTTGCCAATACGGTGGCGGTGCTGGTGATTGCCTGCCCGTGCGCGATGGGGCTGGCGGTGCCTGCGGCGCTGACCGTGGCCGTGGGCCGGGGCGCACAACTCGGTGTCCTTTTCAAGGGCGGCGAGGCGCTGGAACGGCTGGCGCATGTGGATGCGATGGTTCTCGACAAGACGGGGACACTGACGGTGGGAAGGCCGATGCTGGAAAAAATACAGGGAACAGGGAACAGGGAAAAGGGAACAGAAAAGCAGGAAACAAGGGAACAAGGGAGCGAGGGAGCAAGGGAAGAGACAACCGCAGGTCCTTCGACTCCGTTCGCCGCAAAAAGCGCGGCAAACTTCGCTCAGGATGACAGATCTATTTTTGCAGAAGATGACGGCGTGATGGGAGAGCACGAGTTGCTGCGCATGGTGGCGGCGGCGGAGGAGCGGTCGAATCATCCACTGGCGAATGCGGTGGTCGATTATGCGCGGGGCCTTGGACTGCGATGGGAACCAGCGCAAGATGTGCAGAACTTTCCCGGACGAGGACTTTCGGCGCGCGTGGAGGGACACGAGTGCCTGCTGGGCAACGAGGCGCTTTTCAGCGAGTTTGCGATCAAGCTGCCGGTGGACGCGGCCGCGCCGGAGCCGGGCGTGACGCGGCTGTGGATGGCGGTAGATGGCGCGGTTGCCGCGTATTTCGACGCGCGCGATGCACTGCGGCCCGATGCGGCTGCAGCCGTGGATGCCTTGCGACGCTCGGGGTTGCGCGTGCTGATGCTGACGGGCGACTCGGCTGCCGCGGCGATGCCAATTGCGCTGCAGGCGGGAATCAGCGAAGTGGAAGCGGGCCTGGATCCGGCGGGAAAGTTGGCGCGTATTCGTGGGCTACAGAAGAGTGGCCTGCGCGTGGCCATGGTGGGCGACGGGATCAACGACGCGGCCGCGCTGGCGCAGGCGGACGCAGGCATTGCCATGGGCAGCGGGGCGGATCTGGCGCAGGAAGCGGGCGATGTGCTGCTGCTGAGAACGCAGCCGATGGCGATTCCCGCGGCGCTCGAGCTGGCGCGGCAAACGGTGCGCGTGATGCGCCAGAATCTGGGATGGGCCGTGGGCTACAACCTGCTGGGGATTCCGCTGGCAGCAGGAGCGCTTTATCCGGCGTTTCACATTCTGCTGACGCCGTGGCTGGCCGCGGCGGCGATGGCGCTGAGCTCGGTGTGCGTGCTGGGAAACAGTTTGCGGCTGCGGGGATGGCAACCCTCGCCGCGATAGTGGGTTAGTTTGAAGGAAGCGTTCCTCAGGGGCTAAAGCCCGCATTCGTTGTTGGGCATTTCGCGGCACGAATGAATTCGTGCCTTTTCAAAACAATTCCAATCTGACCCACTGCCCTCGCCGCCTGCCCGGACTTCGCCACGGTAAACTAGACGCAGGTTCTGCTGTGCGCATCCTCACCCGCTACATTCTCGGCGAGATCCTCTCCCTCACGCTGATTGGCTGCGCGCTTTTCACGTTCATTCTGTTCATGCCGAATCTGCCACACATCCTTGAGGTGGTGGTGCGCAGCAGCTCCACATGGGCGGATGTGGCGCAGGTGTTTTTGTTCACCCTGCCCAACTTGTTCAAGTTCACAATTCCCATGGCGGTGCTGTGGGGCGTGCTGCTGGGGCTGAGCCGCCTTGCGGCCGACAGCGAAATCATCGCCATGCGCGCCTCGGGACTGGGCATCGGCTACTTTGTGCGCGTGGCGTCGATCGTGGCGGTGACGGGCACGTTGCTGGGATTGGGCAACTCGCTTTATCTGGCGCCGCGCGCCAACCAGGCGATTATCGAGATGGAGCAGGCGCTGGAGACTTCGCAGGCGTCGTACGAGATTGAGCCGCGCGTCTTCTACGAAGGATTCAAGAACTTCGTTCTCTATGTGCAGGACGTGCGCGCGGGCGCGGGCGCGGCCAACTGGCGCCAGGTGTTCATGGCCGACGTCAGCGATCCCGTGAATCCGGTGATTACGACGTCCGCATCGGCCACCGTGGTGAACGACAACCCGCAGGAGCTGATCATGCGCCTGCGCGACGGGTTGCGCGATGAGACCGTGGCCGACGAGCCGGGGCAATCGAACATCTCGACATTTACGACGGCAGACATGCCGCTGCCGCTGAGCCCACAGAGCGACGTGCACCTGGGGCGCATAGAGACGGCGCTCTACGCGATGCCGATGAGCGCGTTGTTCGAGCGCATCCACGAGCTGAGTGGAAAGCCCGATGCCAAGCGCTACCTGATTGAAATGCACAGCCGGTTCGCGGTTCCGGTGGCGTGCCTGGTGCTGATGCTGCTGGGCGTACCGCTGGGCGTGAATTCGCGGCGCGGCGGCAAGAGCGCCGGATTCGTTTTGACCATTCTGCTGGTGTTCGTGTACTACTTCCTCTCGTCGACCGGCATTCAACTGGGGCACCAAAGCCGATTGCCGGCTTTCATTGCCGTGTGGGCCGCCAACATTCTATTTGCCGCGGCAGGCATTTTTCTGCTGTGGCAGATGGCGACCGGAGGACGCATTCTGAGCGCGCTGGCGGCGTGGGCCGCGCGGCTGCCGAAGTTCGAAGTTCCGGCCAACAGCAAAGGTTTCCAACTCACGCGGCTTCTCGACAAGCTCCAGCCGCGGATGCGGCGGACCAGGCCGCGCAGCGTTTTTCCGCGCATTCTCGACGAGTACATTCTGCGTGAATTCTTGGCCATGTTCGCTTTGGTGCTGGCCGGCTTCGTGCTGCTCATGATTGTGTTCACCTTCTTCGATCTGGTGGGCGACATCCTGCGCAACCACATTGCGCTTTCCATTGTGGGCGAGTATCTGCTGAACCTGACGCCGAGCATGCTCTACCTCATCTCTCCGCTGGCGGTACTGATTGCAGCGCTGGTGACCTTCGGGGTGATGAATCGCAACAGCGAGATCGTAGCGATCAAGGCCACGGGCATCAGCCTGTACCGGCTGGTCATTCCTGTTGTGGCCATCTCCATGGCGCTGGCGGTTGCGTTGTTCCTCTTCGACCAGTACTACCTGCCGCAGGCCAACCGCACGCAGGAGGCGCTGCGCAATGTGATCAAGGGGCGGCCGACGCAAACCTACCTGAACCCGAGGCAGAAATGGATGATGGGGCAGAAGCCGCTGTCCGGCGAGCCGGGGTGCATTTACTACTACGAGTTCTTCGATCCGGACCGCATCGAGTTTGCCAATCTCGCGGTGTTCGAGTTCGACCCGGCAACGTTCCAACTGACGCGGCGCATCTTTTCGAAGCGCGTGGTGTGGAGTCGCGATTCCAATGCATGGATATTTGAGAACGGCTGGGTTCGCGACGTGCAGGGCGCGAATGTGACGAGTTACCGCACTTTTTTGGCGGCATCTTTTCCTGAGATCCGCGCCACGCCGGACTACTTCAAGAAAGAAGCCGTGCCATCGGATGAGATGAACTTCGGCCAGCTCGACCGCTACATCCGCGATTTGCAGCAGAGCGGATTCGACACCAAGCGATTGAGTGTCGCGCTGTGGCACAAGCTCTCGTATCCGCTGATCACGGTGGTGATGGCGGTGCTTGCCATTCCGTTTGCGCTTTCGATGGGGCGGCGCGGCTCGATCACCGGCGTGGCCGTGGCCATTGGCGTGGCGCTTGCATATATGGTCATCGACAACCTGTTCGGCGCCATGGGCTACGTGAATTACCTGCCAGCCTCGATGGCGGCGTGGTCGGCGGATGTGCTGTTTGGGCTGGCGGGCGGATATCTGCTGCTGAGGACGCCGACGTAGAAAAGCAGCTTCTAGCTCCTAGCTTTTAGCTTATTGAAGTGATCGGCGAGTTTCGGGCGCCAATCCCGCCGCCGGTACAATAGACCTATGTTCGGTGACCTCGCCCCTCTTTTCTCCTACTTGCGCCGCTACCGCTGGGGATACGTACGGGGCACTTTGGCTTGCGTTTGCACGAACACCGTGGCCGTGCTGTTTCCCACGGTTCTGGGCATGGCGGTCGATGCCATTAAGAATGGAACAACCCGCCGGCACATTCTTCTTCTTGCACTGCTGCTCGTCGGGATCAACCTGGTCAAAGGCATTTTCATGTATGCGCAGCGCTGGATTCTGATCGGGATCTCGCGCGAGATCGAGTTCGACATGCGCAACGACCTGTTCAAGAAGCTGGAAACGCAGGACACGGGCTTCTACCAGCGCTACCGCACCGGCGACATCATGGCGCGCATGACCAATGACCTGAACGCGGTGCGCATGCTGCTGGGGCCCGGGCTCATGTACAGCGTGAATACGATCTTCCTGAGCATTTTTGCGCTGGTCTTCATGCTGCACATCAGTCCCTGGCTCACGCTGGTGGCGCTGGCGCCCACGCCGCTGGCCAGCATCTTTGTGCAGTATGTGGGGCGCAAGATTCACGAGCGCTTTGAGCGCATTCAGGCGAGCTTTTCCGACATTTCCGCGCAGGCGCAGGAGAATTATTCCGGCGCGCGCCTGATCCGCGCTTTCGCGCGCGAGGAGTCGCAGATCGGCCTCTTCGAGCGGCTCAACCGCCAATACATCGGCCGCGCATTGCGGCTGGTGCAACTGATGGGCATGCTGTGGCCCACACTCGAGTTCATTCTCGGCGTGTCGATGGTGATTTCCCTGCTGGCGGGCGGACACCTGGTGCTGGCGCATCGCATCTCGGTGGGCAGTTTCGTGGCCTTCAACACCTACATGATCCTGCTCATCTGGCCGATCATCGCCGTGGGATGGGTGATTAACATCTTCCAGCGCGGCACGGCGTCGGTGAAGCGCATCGACGAACTGCTCAAGTCCGAGCCCGCGATCGATGACAGCCGCTCCGCGGTTTCAGGGTTTGGACCAGAGGCGGTGCTGAGGGGCGACATCGAATTCCGCCATCTCACGTTCGGCTACGACGATACCCCGGTGCTACGCGATATCTCGCTGCACATTCCGGCAGGATCGAGCCTGGCAATCGTGGGGCCGACGGGATGCGGCAAGTCCACGCTGGTCAACCTGATTCCGCGGCTCTACGAAGCGCCGGAAGGGTCGTTGCTGGTTGACGGGCGGCCGGTGCGCGAGTATCCGCTGGCGGTTTTGCGGCGCAACATCGGCATGGTGCCGCAGGAGACGTTCCTCTTCAGCGAGACGATTCGCGAGAACCTGGCATTCGGCGCGCCGCGTGCCGACGCCGAGGAGCTGCTGGAGGCTGCAGAGGCGGCGCATATTCGCCTCGAGTTCGAGGAGTTTCCGCAGGGCTTTGAGACCATGGTAGGCGAGCGCGGCATGACGCTCTCGGGCGGGCAAAAGCAGCGCGCGGCGATCGCGCGGGCGTTGCTGCGACGGCCGGCGATCCTGATCCTGGATGACGCGCTGGCCAGCGTCGACACGTACACCGAAGAGCGCATCCTCGGCGGCCTGCGCAATTACACGGCGAACACGACCACGATCCTCATCTCGCATCGCGTGTCGACGGTGCGCAACGCCGACCGTATCGCCGTGCTCGACAAGGGAAGGATTGTGGAGCTGGGAGGCCATGACGAGTTGCTGGCTCTCGACGGCTACTACGCGAGCCTCTATCAGAAGCAGCAGCTCGAAGAAGAGCTGACCGTGGCGGGATAGGAAAGTCGGCGGAGTGAGCGGCGCCAGCGGAGTTAACAAGTCGGCGATTTAGGATCGCTGCGATTCCGATGCAGAATCGCCATTCTCTCCATATATCGCGCCCTCGCCTTTTGCGCGATGGAAAATTCGGCAACTCCACGAGCCGAATGTAAGAAAAGCTTCCGAAAACGAAGCGATACCCGGCTTTTGCGTCCCGGAGACGGACTCTTCCGGTCTGCGCGAGCCTCGGGGATGGAAACGTGTCAATACTCACAGCCAGATCAATAGACCACGCAGGACAAATGAAGACGCATTGGCTCGCAGCCGGGAAAACAAGAAATGGAAAGCCCCGATTATTTTCTTGACGAAACGCCCTTCCGACAGGATGATGTCTAATCAGCCATCAAAAACACTACTTGCCGAGCAATGTTTTGAGGCTCTTCGTCTGCGCAGCCCATTATCGACCGGGCCAGCACCAATCGCACAGGGATCGCGACGATGAGAATGTCAGGGCCAGCGCACGCCCGTCGGCGTGAAGGGGCTCCCCCAATTCACGCTAAAACAGATGCTTCCGGAATGGGCTTGGGTCCGGAGTTATCTTTTCCGATTCTCCTGACTATGCCTTTGCATTCCGTCACGAGTAAGGAGACTTCACATGCTGTTTCTATTCGATTCATTCTCTGCGCATGAGTTCCGTAACGCAGTGCTTCGCCCGGTTTTGCGGACCATTCCGATGCTGTTTTTCGCCTTTGCTCTCTGTATTCTGGCTCTTCCCTCGCCAATGCACGCGCAGTCGTCCATCCTCGGCGTCTGGGTAGGCCACTGGGAAAACTCGAAGGGAGATCACGGCCGAGCCAGATGGGAGGTCAACGAGGATTCGCACGGCAGAGTGCGCGGCATCTGGGACGATAACCCGTTTGAAGGCCACTGGGAAGGAAACATGGTCATCTTCCATGTGCATCGCGGCAATAACGGCTGCACCGACTACGAAGTGAGAGTAACCTTCCACGACCAGGGCGACGCAGCCCGGCTGTACTACGATGCCGACAACAGGTGCAACCACGATCATTACTCCGGTACGGAGCATCTGCACTTGGCAGACTGACCACTCGTGGATTGCCGGCAGCGAAGACAGTAGTTGCCGGAAATCCCGTCATAAAGTTCATTTAGGTTTTGACGGTCCTCGCAGTGAAACCACTTTGTGATCGATGAGGAGAGCTTTGTCTTGTCTCGCCGAACCCTCAAAGTTGTGGCACGCGGTTCTCCGTTCTTGACGCCGCTTACGCCGTCCAACTGGAGCCGGAGACTGAATCGACCGGTTCGGCAGCCGCAGGGCGCGAGGGCATCCTAGGCACGGGCGGGGAATCGGAGTTGGCGTTGGGATCGCGGGCGACTTCGCGCCAGGCATCGCGCACGTTGCGAACACAGTCAATGGCGTGCTGGAATTTGATCCTCGATGCCGACTGCGAGCCCTGCAGAATCTCAGCGAAGATGGCTGCGTAGAACTCGCTGAGCGCCTGCGCGGGCCGGCCACCAATGTCCATGCGCAGCCGCGCCTGAAGATGAATGATGATGTCGAGGGCGCGCTTGACGGCGGCGCGTCGGGCGTCGGCGTCACCGCGATCCACCGCCGTGATGGCGGCATAGAGAAAGCGGATGATGCCGTCATAGAGCGCCACCACGAGATCGACAGCTGCCGCGCCATCCAGCGCATGTTCCCGATAGCTTGCCATTGCGATGCGGTTCCTTATCCGTTGAGGTTCTGGTCGTAGCCGGTGACTGCGGAATAAAGCTCGTTGATGCCCTGCAACTGCGAGGGCAGCTCTTCGAGGATTTCGTTGGCCTGGTTGAGCTGGGTGGTCAGGCTGGACTGCTGGGCCGAGATGTAGCTCTGCTCCTTGGTGATTTCGGCGTTGAGTGTGGATTCGGTGGTGCTGTTGGCGTTTGCGGCCAGCGCCAGAATGCCGGTGGAGGAGCTGGAGCCGGCATTGCTGAGCATGTTGGAGAAGTTCTGGCCCCAGCCGCTGGCGTTCTGGAAGAAGCCCGCCACGCTCGAATAGTCGGAGTTGAGCACGGAATCGAGCGAGTTGGCGTCGAAGGTGAGCGAGCCGTCGTTATTCACGCTGATGCCGAGCGTGGTGAGGCTGTTGATGTCGGAAGCATTGGTGTAACCGAGCGTGGCGTTGGTGGTGCTCGCGGTGTCGATGAGGCTGGAACTCACACTGAGGTTGCCGGTGCTGCCGGAGGTGTTGGAAACCAGAGACAAGCTCTGGGGACTGCCGCTCGTGGGTACGAGCGTTGCCGAGAAGCCCAGCGTGGAGGAGTTCTTGGTGATGTACTGCTGGAGAGCGGCCAGGGTGGAGCCGCCTTCGATCGATTTCACGGTACTCATATTGATTTGTTGCTGTATGCCAGTGGCGCCTACCTGGACGGTAAGGGAGCCGGTCAAGGTGTCGCCGGAGCTCGGAATCGACGTCAGTGTGCCCTGGGAGGGTTGCGAGCTGGTGCTATTCGTGCCGGAATAGCTCAGGGGCGTATAGCTGGCGGCAGCGATGTTGGAATTGACGGTAAGAGCTCCGGCCGATCCCGAGGTTTCTGAGGCCAGGGTGAGTGTGGACTGACCATTGCTGGTGGCTACGCCGGCCGTAACCCCGATACCGGCAAGGTTGATGGCCTGGGCCAGCGCGGAGAGCGAGGTTTGGGACGAATTGAGCGTGACGGTTTGCGCGGTTCCGCTGCCCACCTGAATGGAAATGGAACCGGAGAGCGTGGGGTTGAGATCATTGGTCACCGCGGCCAGCGTGCCGTTTGGGTTCTGCGCGTTCAGGCTGTTGAGCAGCTCCTGCTGCAGGAGGGAGAGCGTGGGCGAGCCGAAGAGCGGCTCAGGCGTGCCGGAGCTGGTGTTGCCTTGCTGCGTGTTGACGGCGCTGATGAGCGAGTTGTAGTCGGTGACGAACTGGTTGACCGCGCTCTCGACACCGGAGTTGTCGTTGCCGATGACGACCTGCACCTGCTCGAGGCTACCGTCGGATTCCTCGGCGCTGGGCGCAAGCAACTGAAAGGTGACGCCGGGGATGAGGTTGGTAACGGTGTTCGAGGTGCTGGACAGGTCGACGCCGTCGACCGTCAGGTTGGCGTTGGAGCCGGTGACGGTGGAAGTGTACGCAAGGGATGTGCTGCTGTCGACGAGGCTGGAGTTGACGGCAAGCGTGCCGGTGCTGCCCGGGGCGCCGGAAGTGAGCTGGAGGCTCACGGTGCCGTCGCTGTTGTTGACCAGCGAGGCGTCGAATCCCAGAGTGGAGGAGTTGCTATGAATGTACTGCTGAAGGTCGGTCAGGGTGGCGCCGTTTTCGGCGGTATTCACTGCGCTCATGGAGATGGATTGCTGGCTGCCGTCCACGGTGACGTTGAGCGATCCGGTCAACTGCTCGCTGGAGCTCGAGACCGGCGAAAGCGTGGCGCTGGAGGTCGTGCTGCTCGAGCCCGTGCCGCTTCCCGCCGTGACCGTGGCACTGAGCGTGTTGCTCACTGCGGCGGTGAGCGAATTGCCGGTCACGACGATGTTGCCGTTAGCGCCCGAAGTGCCGGAGACAAGGCTCAGGCGCGAGCCGGTGGCGTCGGTGAGCACGCTGGCGGTGATGCCCACGCCCGAGGAGTTGATGGCCGAAGCCAGGCCGGAGAGGGTGTTGTTGGAGGAGTCGAGAATGAAGGTGTGCGACGTGCCGCTGCCCACCTGCAGTGTGACCGAGCCCGATAGCGTGTCCGCACTGTTGGCAATTTCTGCCATGGAGCCGCTCGAGGTCTCAGCGAGGTTGTGCACCACAACGGTGTGCGTGCCGGCTGCGGCTGAGGAAGTGGCGGCGGTGAGCTCGAGCACGTTGCTGTCGGAGCTTGAGCCTTCTTTTTGCGCCAGAACACCCTGGAAATCCGTCAACTGGCTCATGTCGGTGGAGAGATTCGAGAACAGAGACCCCAGGCTGGAGATCGCCGTGTCCTGGCTCTCGAGCGCAGTCAACTGGTTTTGCCAGGGCGTCTCGACATTCTGGAGATTGCCGATGATTTCAGCTACTGTCGAGCTCACGTTGAAGCCCGCGCCGCTGGTCGGCGAGCCGAAATTCAATCCGACTGAACCCATTGAGCCCTCCTGTTGGATGTGAAGCAGCCTGTGAGCCAACCCCCGCACGGAGCGGATGAGAGAAATCTCATCAGCCTTGATCAACGCGATCAGGCGACAAGCAAATGCTCAAGCAAAGAGGGGCATCCACAGGACGCCCCCGTTTGGTTGGCGATCCGCTGAGGCGAACGCCGGCTGGGATAGCCCCGGCAACGGGAGATCCGCCGCCATGAGCTTTGGTTTTTTGAATCCGGCGGCGCCTGCTCTACGGATAATGCGCCGCTGGAGGTTGGGGTTATTCCACCCCAGCGACCAAAGATCGGTCGCTGGGGACCTTGGTTATTGCAACAGCTTCAGAACTTCCTGTTGCTGCGAGTTGGCCTGCGCCAGGGCGGCAATGCCGGTCTGACTCAGGATCTCGTACTTGGACATGTTCGATGTGGCCATCGCATAGTCGGTGGACTGCACCGCGTTCTGCGCCGCCTGCACGTTCTCAGACTGTGTGCTGAGCACGGAGCTGACCGCGTTCAGCGTGTTGATCTGGGCGCCGATGTAGCCGTCCTGCGCGGCCACGTCGGTAATGGCCGAGTTGAGGGCGTTCAGCGCCGTCTGCGCGTCGCCCTGGTTGGACAAGTCGGACGCGCTCAGATTTGCGCCGGCGCTGTCGGAGTAGCCGATGGTGGCGATTCCTGCGCTGCCGTTGTTGTCGGTAAGGAATGCCCGATTGGTGTTGGTATGTAAGGCATCGCCCACCGTCACCGAGGTGGTGCTGTCGTTGACGCCGTTGGTAGACGACAGCCCCACGCTGTAGTACTGCGGGTTGGGCGGGGTGTTTGAAGCCGGCGCCAGGGTTACCGTCGCATTGCCATTGGAGTTGTCGGTAAACGCGGTCTCAAGCGAAACCGACGCTTGAGAGTCGGCGCCTGCCGTGGTGAAGGTCAGCGTGGTTTCATTAGCGGTGGCGTTCACGCCCAGCTTGTCGCCGTTGATGGTGGAGGCCAACTGGGCAAGTGTGTCGCCTATCGCGCTGACTGCGGTGGTTGCGCCGTTGGCGCCGGTGATATAAAGAGCGCCGGCGCTGAACGTATCTGTGCTTTGTCCCCCGCCGCCGATGGTCAGCGAGCCCAGGCTGGATCCGGCAACGGTGCTGGCCTGCGCGGCGGTAGAAGGCACATTGGCCATCGAGTCGCTTTGCACGGTGGCGCCGGTGAGGACGTTTGCCGTACTCGCAGCCGCGAGGTTGGTGGTGCTGAGCGACCCATTCTGCGTCGCGCTAGCGGACACCTGCGAGAAGGTCAGCATCGTGCTGGAGGTCTTCGTGACGCTGAGGCCGGCATTGGCAAGAGCAGTCGCCTCATTGCCGGAGGTGAGGTAAGTGTACAGTTGGCTGAGGGTGCCAGTGCCACCCGAATTGAAGGTCGCCAGGTTAACTCCCGCCAGGGTCCCGATGCTGCCGATCGCGTTGAGCGTGCCCGACAACGTGTCGTTGGCGTTGTCAACGGTCAACGTGCCGAGGGTTGCGGCGGCAGCGGCGGGGGCGGTGGCAGCCGAAATGTTGCCGCTGCCATCCGCCGCCTGTGCGAAGGTCAGCGTCCTGTGGTCGGAGCTCAATGTAGCGGTGAGGCCGGCGGTTGTCATGGAGCTTACCATCGCCGTATTTGTTGTGAGGTAGTTGTACAGATCGGCCATGTTGTCAGTGGTGCCGCTCGTGCCCAGATTGACGACTACTGCGGTCGTGCTCGCGTCACCGGTCACGCTGAGCGTGCCCGACAATAAGCTGGTCGCATTGGTGACTGAGAGTGCGCCTATATTGCCAGCGGCTTTGCCACCGATCGCTCCGCCGGGCGTCCACGTGGGAACCACGCCCAGGTTGACAGGGGCCAACGCCGCGGTGGCCGCGCCGGCTACCGCGTTCTGCGCGCCGCCCGCCGCCTGCGCCAGCGTCATGACTGTGCCTGCGGAGTTCACGGAAGCGGTGACGCCGAAGCCCGCATTGGCGGTTGCATAGGTGTTAATGGCCTGAGCCAGTTGGCCAATATTATCGATGGCGCCGGTACCCGTGCCGCCCAGGACGAAGCTCGTTGCCGTGCCATTGATGCCGGTCACGTTGAAGGTGCCGGCGGTGAGCACATCGGTGGCGCCGCCGACGGTTAGCGTGCCGACTGCGCCGGCCGCGCCGAGCGTGGGCGACCCTGCAGACCAGGTCACATTCGACGAGGAGGCAGCGCCTTGATCCTGGATGTTCGCCCCGGAGATGGTCACCGCCGAATTGGCCGAGGTAAAGGTCAGGGTAGCTGAGTTGACCGAGGCGGTTACGCCATAGCCCGCAGAGTTGATGGTGTTGGCCAGGTTCGCGATGGTGTCGGTGGAACCGGTTGTGCCCAGCGTGATGGCGTGCGTGGTCCCGTTTGCGCCCACAAT
>JBEKIE010000079.1:0-16372 GCA_050011915.1 Occallatibacter sp. | reverse complement strand
CCAAGGAGTTCACCCTATGCGCTTCTCTCCTTTGCTCGTTGCTGCCACGTTTGTCACCGCGTTTGCCGCGTCCGCCGCGGCAGCGTCCGATGCGCGTCTCGATAATGCCTACAAATTCAACGAAGGCGGATGGACGTACGTGCATTTGCAGGGCGCGGCGGAACAGGTGGGCTTTCAGCATGGCTACCTGCTGGCGCGGGAGATCGAGGATAACGTTCTGGTGTACCAGGTGGAAGCGCCGCAACACGCCAAGCACGAGTGGAGCTACTTTCGCGAAACGGCAAAGAACGTACTGTGGCCTCACATCGACGCCGAGTACCAGAAGGAGTTAACCGGCATTGCGGAAGGTCTGAAGGCGCAGGGGTCGAAACTCGATTTGTGGGACGTGGTGGCGCTGAACGGCTATCTCGAACTTTCCGACTATTACATTCCGATGCTCGACGAGCAGAAGGGGACGACGACCGCGGACGAGCCCAAGGCGCCGGGCAAATGCAGCGCCTTCATCGCCACCGGGACCGCAACGAAGGGCGGAAAGATCGTGATCGCACACAGCAACTGGAGCTCTTATGCGGAGGGCGAGCGCTGGACGGTGGTCTTCGATATTGTGCCCGCGGCGGGTGAGCACATGTTGATGGACGGAATGCCGGGGGTGATCACGAGTAATGACGACTTTGGCGTGAACGCGAGCGGCCTGATGATTACCGAGACCACGCTGCCCATGGCGAAAGGATTCGATGTGAATGGGATTCCCGAGTTCGAGCGCTCGCGCAAAGCGATGCAGTATGCGACGTCGATCGACGAATACGCCGCCATCATGCGCAAAGGCAACAACGGCGGCTATGCGAATTCATGGCTCATCGGCGACCGCAAGACGGGCGAGATTGCGTACCTGGAACTGGGGCTGAAGAACACTCCGTTGACCAGAAAGAAGGATGGCTATTTTGTGTCGTCGAATTTTGCCGCGGACCCGGCGCTGATTCGCGACGATACGCTGGGTTTCGATCCCGGCAATGCGGAGAGCACCATGAACGCGCGGCACATTCGCGCCGAGCAATTCATGAAGGAGCACTACGGCGCCCTCGATGCGGCGCTGGCTGAAGCGTACCTCTCGGACCACTACGACACCTATGAGCACAAGATCGATGCCGGTAAGCGCAGCCTGTGCGGCCACGAAGAAACGTCTCCCATCGGAGAGAAGGTGTGGGACGATCCGCCTTTCGATCCGGCGGGCGCGGTGACGGGCAAAGTTATGGACTCGGACCTGGCGGCAAAGATGAGCTTCATTGGCCGCGCGGGCCATCCCTGCGGCGAAGATTTCATTGCCGCGCCATTTCTCGCCGCGCATCCTGAGTTCGCGTGGCAGAAGCCGATCCTGCATGACATGATCGCCGGACCATGGACGAAGTTTACGGCCGACGAAAAATCGCCGGCGGCGATGGCGGGGAATTAGACCGAATTAGTCGACTCAATGGCCGGCGGCCATCTGCGGAGTAATCACAGCGACATGATCCACGTCCGCGCCTTTGGCGATATCCATGACCTCTGCCACATAAGCGAACCAGAAGTCGTCGTCTGCCCGTATGAACAGGACGCGCTCGGCGCGGTTCTTATACATCTCAGTAAGCCTGGGCAGCAATTCTGCCTTCTGCACCTCGGTCCGGTTGATCTTGTAAACCGGAGCCCCGGTTGGCCCACGCAGGATAGTAACCCGATCCATCGATTCCGGGATCCTCTTGGGGAGGTGCTCTTTCAGCATCGACGGCGACAATACTATCAACCCCAATCCCGTCGAGTACTGTGGGAATTGTCTGTAACCTTGCTGTGGATCGGCATTCTTCCTGAGGACCAGTAGGCCTACATATTCAACATCCGCCGCGCGTAGAGAGTCGATGACGTCTCCAATTTCTCGGAATCTTGCTCGCATATCTTCGCGAATATAGACCTCTTTGTCGGCTTTGTAAGCGAGCATACCGCGAACCCGCGAACTCAAGTCACTTAGGTTTGTCTGATCGCTCCCGAGAAATACTTGTTCATCTCGTGCAACCGTCACGACGACGGAGTCTTCCCTATCGGCGTCGGGCATGGCGATGGCATTCTCCACTGTCGTCATCGCGACATGCGGCTTCCACTTGGTCTGCGGCTGCTGCGTCTCGTTCTGAGGTGTTCCGCCTGAGCTCCGGCATCCGCACATGGAAAACACCAAGCCGGCCGAAACTCCTGCAAGCGCCATCAATCGTGCTGCGCGTTTCATTCACTAACCTCCCCTTCCGGGCAAGTGAATTCCAAGTCATGCATGAGGTGACGAAAAGAATGATAGCGCATAGGCGGCGAAGCGCTTTTACGCCGCGACGTTGAAGCTGTCCTCGCTTCGCGCGACTGCGCGGTAGAGCGTGTCGCGCTCCTGTGGATGCGTCCGGCTTCGCAATCCATCCGCCACAGCTCTTTACGCATCACGTCTGTAGTTTTTCCAGTTCCGCTGCCATCTCAGCCAATTTGGCAACCGTGTTCATGTTGCGGGCGGTGGCCTCTTTTGCCGCGGGGATTCTAAGCTTCGATGCCCCCTGGCCATCGGGGTAATAGACGTAAATCTCACGCCGGCCCAGGCGGAGTCGTTCGCTGGTCTGGTTGGTGACAGATCGTAGCGCATCGGCAGCCGGCGGCTTATCGAGGAAAAACACCGCGGTGCGGTTGCCCGGCAATTCAGGGAAAGGATTCGCGGCCAGAACAGCGGCCATCTCCGCGGCGGTTCGAACCAGAACGCCGACCGGTTTTCCGGCGCAGCGCGCCAGCGGAGCTTCGAGTGCGGCCTTCACCTGGGATTCGCTCTTCGGCGATGTAAAGACCACGTTGCCGCTCGCGATATAGGTGCGCACGGAATGGAAACTCGCCGTCTCGCAGATGGACTTCAGTTCGGTCATCGCCAGCTTGCCGGTGCCGCCAACGTTGACAGCCCGCAACAATGCGATATACGCGCTCATCGTTCCACTCCGCGAGCGATTACACTGCGACGGTGAAGCTGTCCTCGTTCCGCGTAACCGCGTGATAAAGCGTATCGCGCTCCACGGGGACGCGCCCGGCCTCGGTGATCAAGCGGCAAAGCTGCGCGCGTGTCATTCCCTGCGGCGTCGTTGCGCCGGCGTCGTGGTAAATCTTCTCCTCGATCACGGTGCCGTCCAGGTCATCGGCGCCAAAGCGCAGCGAAATCTGCGCGATCTTGGGCGTCATCATCTGCCAGTAGGCCTTGATGTGGGGAAAGTTGTCGAGCAGCAGCCTGCTGACGGCGATCTGGCGGATGTCGGTGAGCCCCGTGGTCACCGGCAAGTGATCGAGCGGCGTGTTTTCCGGATGAAACGCCAGCGGAATAAAAGTTTGGAAGCCGCCTGTTTCGTCCTGCAGAGCGCGCAACTTGAGCAGATGATCGACGCGGTCGGCATCATTTTCAATGTGGCCGTACAACATGGTCGCATTCGACCTGAAGCCAAGCTTGTGCGCCGTGCGCGCGGTTTCCAGCCACTCCTCGCCGTCGATCTTGTGGTCGCAGATGATCGACCGCACGCGCGCGGCGAAGATCTCCGCGCCGCCGCCGGGCATGGAGTCCACGCCCGCATCGCGCAGCTTGAGGAGGGTTTCTTCAATGCTGAGCTTGGCGCGGCGGGCCAGAAACGCGATCTCCACCATGGTGAAGGCTTTGATGTGCACCTTGGGGAAACGCTCTTTGAGGCCGCGGATGAGATCGAGAAAGAACTCAAGCGGCAGATCCGGATGCAGGCCGCCGACAATATGGAACTCGGTGACGGCTTCAGAATAGCCAGAGGCCGCCGTCTCCCACGCCTCATCGAGAGCCATGGTGTAGCCGGCGGGGTCGCCTTTTTTGCGGCCGAAGGCGCAGAGTTTACAGGCCGCCACGCACACATTGGTGGGATTGATATGGCGATTCACGTTGAAGTAGGTCACGTCGCCATGCATCCGCTCGCGCACATGGTTGGCCAGCCAACCCACGGCAAGTACGTCGCTGGAGCCATACAGCGCCAAGCCGTCGTCCGCACTGAGCCGCTGCTCGGCCATCACCTTGGCGGCGATGGGCTCCAGGCGGGGATCGTACGTTTGGAATGCGCGGGTTGGGCCAGTGCTCACGGTCTCAACGCTCATAACACTGATGATACCGGAATCCAGGATCCTTCGCTGGCGGCCCGTGCCTGCCTCTTCGGTGTGGCTTAGGTCACACGGATTGGCTGGGTTTGCGGCGTACACTGCCGTTCATCGCTGAAAAAGAGGCAGAAACTGGATGCCCATTCATATTGACGCGCAGATTCTGACCCAGAGCTACGCGCGGGGGCCGGCAAGGCCGCTGCTGGAATTGACGATTGGCGATTTGCTGCAACGGACCGTGGATCGCTATCCGGACCGGTCGGCTGTAGTGTCGCGCCACCAGGAACGGCGGCTGACCTGGGCGGAGTTGAGCGCCGAGGCCGACCGCGTAGCGCGCGGGTTGTGGGCGCTGGGCATTCGCCGCGGCGACCGCGTGGGATTGTGGTCCACCAACTGCGCCGAGTGGATCATCCTGCACATGGGCTGCGCGCGCGCCGGAGCGTCGCTGGTCAATGTGAATCCCGCTTACCGCTCGCACGAACTGCAGTTCACGCTGACGCGTTCGCGGATGAAGGCTCTGTTTCTGTGGCACAAGGACAGGCACGCCGATTACGAGGAGATCCTGGGCCGCGCGCGGCATGGGTTGGACCTTGAGCTCGAACACACCATCTATTTCGACTCGCCGGAGTGGCCTGCGCTGCTGGATGCCGAGGGCCGGTTGCCGGATCACGTAGCCGTGGACGATGTGGCGAATATCCAGTACACCAGCGGCACGACGGGCCTGCCCAAGGGCGTGATGCTGACGCATCGTAACGTGGTGAACAACGGACAGTTTCTGGCACAGGGATTTCACTACACCGAGCAGGACAAGATTGTCGTGCCGGTGCCGCTCTTCCACTGCTACGGATGCGTGATCGGGACCATGAGCGCGGTGAATTCGGGCGCGGCCATCATTCTGCCCAACTGGACCTTTGACGCGAGGGCCACGCTGAAAGCGGTGCACGACGAACGCGCCACGAGCGTTTACGGCGTTCCTGCGATGTATGTGGCGGAGTTCGGGCTCGACGACTTCGCGAGCTACGACACCACCAGCCTGCGCACGGGCATGATGAGCGGCGCGCCGTGCCCGGTGGAACTGATGAAGCGCGTACTCGAAGAGATGCACATTCGCGAACTGGTGATTGCCTACGGACAGACGGAGACCTCGCCGGTGGTGACCATGAGCGACGCCGGCGATTCGCTGGAAGTGCGCGTGAATACGGTGGGCCGCGCCATGCCGCAAACCGACATCAAGATTGCCTCGCTCGACTCGCAAGAGACACTGCCTCACGGCCAGCAGGGCGAAGTGTGCGTTCGCGGATACGCGCTGATGAAAGGCTACGACGGCGATCCCGAGGGAACGGCGCAGGTCATCCAGTCCGACGGATGGCTGCGCACCGGAGATTTAGGAGTCATGCGCGAGGACGGTTGCATCCACATCACCGGCCGCTCGCGCGACGTCATCATTCGCGGCGGCGAAAACATTTATCCGCGCGAGGTCGAGGAGTTCCTCTACACGCATCTCAAAGTGGGCGAGGTGCAGGTATTCGGGATTCCCAACGCGCGGCTGGGCGAGATCGTGGTGGCGTGGATTCGCCTGCGGCCGGGCGTGAAACCGGATATCGACGCGACAGAAGACGAGATCAGGGAATTCTGCAAGGCGCAGATCGCGTACTACAAGATTCCCGAACACGTGCGCTTCGTGACGGAGTTTCCGGCCACGCTCTCGGGCAAAATTCAGAAGTACAAGATGCGCGAATTCGAGATTGAAGCACGAGGGTTGCAGGCGATAGCGAAGACGGCGACGGCTTAAAGACTGCGCGTCCAGCGAGACTCCAGGGGCTCGATGTGGACCCTAAGACCTGATCGTGCAAAAACTACCGGCCTACTTCGCTGCTCGATGCGCCGCCAGCATTTCCCGCCGCAGAATCGCATTGATGCGCGACTGATAGCCCCTACCGTGTGACTTCAGCCACTCCAGCACATCGGCATCTACGCGTGCCGTGATCTGGCGCTTTACCGGACGATAGAAACGCCCGCGCTCGGCATTCTTCCATTGCTCGTCGGTCAACTCCGGAATGTCACTGAAATCGATCTCGCTGTCCGGTTGGCCGGCGAGTCTTTTCAGGTTGGCAATCTGCGCCTCAGTCAGGGGCGGCAGCGTCTCCGGCGTATAGCTAACGATTTTCGGCTTCATAACGTTGTCTCTCCTTTCGCGATGCATATCGGGCTGAGATGATGCGCATCACCTCGACCGTTTCACCGTGCTCATCCACCTCTTTGGCGGTGTGCGCCACCATCACCAGCAGGCAGTTCTTGACCTCGCCATACGTCTGCCAGCGCTGTTCACCATCTTCGATCCGTTCCTTCAAGGACACGAAGAGCGGGTCCAGAAACACTTGGCTGGCTTCCTCGAAACTGACGCCGTGCTTGCGCTGGTTGGAGAGGTTTTTCGTCTCATCCCACTCGAACCGAATTCCGGACACTACAATAGTGTAATTACAATTTTGCAAATATGCAAGCCGGGCTGCCAACGAGGCGGTCTCGCGGACTTCCGCGTTCCTGGAGTTGGCCGCGACTGGGAGGCGAAGACGGCGACGGCTTAATTCGCCAGCGCCGGCGCGGGGACCGAGACTTTCTGCATCTGGGCGTCGCGCACTGCGGCCGCATCGCGCGTGATGGCGATGACGGTCATATCGTCCATTTGCCCGAACTCCTTGGCCGCTTCCACGATCGCCGCTACCGGTTCCATCGAGATTGCGCGGCTGCGCTCGAAGCCGAACAGCTCGCCGTTGGGATTCTGCGCTTCCACAATACCGTCGGAGTAGAAGGTGAGACGGCTGCCGCGCGGCAACTGGAAGCGCATGGTCTCATAGCGCGTGCCGAATTTGGCGCCCAGCGGCAAGGCTCCCGAAATCGCCACCTCCTGGCCATCGAGATAGGGCGGCAAATGACCGGCATTCGATAGGACCACGGCGCCATCGGGAAAGATGTGCGCCGCCAGCGCCGTGGAAAAGCTGCCTGCCACGCGCCCCACCAGCCGCTGATTGAGATTGGCCAGCAGCTCCGCGGGTTCCGAAGTGTACTCGGCCACGCCGCGAATGGCGCCCACCAGCACGGAGACCAGCATGGCCGCAGGCAATCCCTTGCCGGCCACATCGCCGATCACCAACAGCAGCGAACCCTCCGCCGCGGGCAGAATCTGGAAGAAGTCGCCGCCCACCTGCTGCGCCGGCACGTAGGCGCTTTCGATGGAGAATCCGGGCACGCGCTCCAGCTGCTCCGGCAGAATGATCTGCTGCACCTCGCGCGCCGCCGCCATCTCGGTTTCAAGATGCGCCTGCTGCTGCGCAATGCGCGTGGAGCGCAAGACGAGAATGATCGCCAGCGACAGCACGAAGAGACAGCCGTCGATGCTGTTGGCATTGATGTTGAACGGTCCGACAGCCCAGTTGAAGATTGCATTCTGGAAATGGAAAGCGGGACCTGTCAATGCCGGGATCATGCTCACGATGAAGACGCCGAGCTGCACGTAGATGGCCAAGCTGGACACAATTGCGGGAACAAGCAGAATGCCCGCTTCGTGATTGCCGCGCCGCCAATGCACGATGAGCAGGATGGGAATGATTCCCGCAAGCAGTCCGAGTTCCGGCGTGACACTGATCAGGAGGCCGATTGAGGAACCCATCCCACTCGCCGATTGCCACGATTGAAAGAGAATCCCTATCGCAGACACAACCAGCCACGCCTGCAGCCAGCGCTTCACCGGCATGCGCAGAAAGGCCAGGAACATGAGGGTTTGAAGCACCAGGCCCGCGATGTTGAAGCAGCCGTTGATGTAGGACGACCACGTGGGAAGATTATGGAAAAGCTGGTAGAACTGCAGCGGCGCGTGCAACGCCGTGACGAGGAACAGCAGGAAGATCCAGAGATACTCGCGCTGCTGCCGCTGCGCTGTAAAGAGCGCCAGGGCGATGATTCCCAGGCCCAGCCCGGCGAACTCGTAGAACCAGCCCAGAAGATTGTCGCCAATCGTCGTGAGCCATACGTGATCGCTGAGCGCGGTCTCCTGACCGATGACGAGGTTGTAGGGATAAAAGCCGGGGAAGGAGCTGACCCACTCATTGCTGGAAACGTACAGTCGCATGGCGATGACGACGGAGCCTGAGGCGATCATCGCATCGGGAATGGGCTTGACGATGCGCGCCGCGTAGCCGTACGGGTGGTACGGCGAGACGCTGCCGGTGGCGAACAGTTTCTCGCCGTTCACGTAAATCTCGAAGGCGCTCGAGAGGTTGTACTCTTCGAGCGAGAGTCCGGCTTCGTTGGCAGCAGTCTTAACGTGCAGGCGATACCAGATCACCGACGGATGCTGCGTGGGGAATATCTGCTTCAGCGATTGACTCGTATCCAGGCGCGTCCACTGTGAGTCGTCGAAATCTGTGCGCGCGTAGGAGGGATCGTCACCGGCCTTGATGAGCCAGACCCCGCCCAGGTCAGTGGGCTGGCGCAGCGTGGTGGCGTCAAAGGTTCCGGTCTGGGGGGTCTGCGCGCAGAGCGGCGCAGGCGAGAGGAGCAAGAGACCGACCAACGCGAGAAAACAAATTCCGGCCAAACCCCGTGAAAGGCGCAGGGAGATGGCAAAGAGCATAGGGTGGACTCGGCCTCCTGCCGTTGTGGTTCCACCCTATCACTGCGCTCTCCCCTTACGCGACGGAAATTGCCCCCGCGACAAAAATCTGTTGCGCGGTTGCCGCCCGACTATTGGGCCGGAGGAGCTGCCGGAGCGGCTGCGGGCGCGCCCCGCTTGGCCGTGAACTCCTGCGGAGGAGGAGGGCCGCCGTTGCCGCCACCGCCCATGCCGCCGCCACTGAAGGTGCGCGTGAACTTGATGGTGTCGCCGTCGGCCTTGCCGGCGTAGCTCATGGTGAACGAATTGCCGTTCATGGTCCGAACGACATCGAAGCTGATGGTATCCGCGGTCACCTTGCCATTGGTGATAGGCATGTCGCCCATCCGGCCTGTAACCGTGCCCGTGAGCGCCATGGTGGCGGGGTCGACCGTAAACGTGAATGTCGTGGTCTGCATATTGCCGTTGCGTCCCGGAATATCGGCTGACCATTTGCCGTTAAAGTCGGCGGCCAGCGCGGTCACGGAACCGAGCGCGAAAACAAGAGCTGCGAGCGCCAGTTTTTTCATCATGCGAACATCTCCCAACAATCGATTTGATCTGGCGCGGATGGAAACCTTGCGCCTGTTAAGGAGGGACGTTGGGGAGGCGGAGGAAGTCTCAGAGGCGGCGAGTCAGCGGAGTTGGTGCAGGCCGGCACCTGCGCGTCACGCAAGAAGGGCGTGTTTTTTGCGCGCAAAACACGCAAAAACATGCGCAAAAATGCGCATCGGAGCCCATCTAGACGCGTTTATGCGAAATTCTCTGCAAACCCGAGCCCTTATTCGCGAAATTCTCTATTCACACTCGTCTCTAATGCGCGAAATTCTCTGTAATATGTCTCAGAAAATCGCGAAGCCCCGGACCGACGTAGGCGGGCCAAACGGTCGCTCGCAAGCCAACATTTGCCGCTTTTCGGCTGCCGAATAGCGAACATATTCCCTGATTCTGCAGGACTTAGCCAAACACCCCACGCCGGGCGTAAAAATGGCGCGCGGCATTCTTGTGACGAGCTCCACAAAGCGCAGGAATCGGCGGCGCTACTTGACCAGCCCAGCCCGGGAGATTCGCTCAACCTTCTTGTTGTAGCGGCCGAGGAGGGCGTTGCGGCGGACGATGGCGATGTCCTGCAACATGCGCATGCCGTCTTTGAGGTAGCTCATGCGGGTGCGCTCGTCGTGAGCCCAACTGACAGCGACTTCGTCGACGCGGTAGCCGCGCTTGAGGGCGATGAAGAGAATTTCGGGATCGAAGCCCCAGCGGTCGATGGTCTGCAACTGGAAGACGGTTTGCGCGGCGGCGCGGGTGAAGGCTTTGAAGCCGCATTGCGTGTCGGCGAAGGAGAGGCCCATGATGAAGCGGGTGACGGCGTTGAAGCAGCGGCCGAAAAATTGCCGATAAAGCGGCTGGCGGATGGTTTGGCGGGTGCGCTCGAGCCAGCGGGAGCCGATGGCGATGTCGGCGCCGGCGGCGATGGCGGCAAAGAGACCGTCGGCCTCCTCGATGGGCGCGGAGAGATCGGCGTCGGTGAACAGGACCACTTCGCCGAAGGAGTGGAGGACGCCGTTGCGCACACTGTAGCCCTTGCCGTGATTGCCGGGATTCTGGAGCAGGCGGACCTCGGGGTGGTCCTGGGCATAGGCGCGGACCATTTCGGGGGTCTGGTCGCGGGAGCCGTCGTCGACGACAACCACTTCGGCATTCCATCCGCGCTCACGGATGCAGGCAACAACTTGCTGGAGGGCGTTGCCGATGCGCGCGGCCTCGTTATATGCGGGAATCACGATGCTGTAGGACGGATAAGACATCTGATAAGGCACCGGGGCACAGGCCTTCCCCGGGGCACGGGCCGCAGCCGACAACCGGGGCGGAGGTGCAAGGGGTGGTCTCTGAGACATGATAGCGCACGCCTGGGGTTTGGACCGAGGAGGCCGGCCCGGCCGCGGATGGAGCCACAAACTGCTGATGCGCAAAGGATAAATTCCCACAAGGTGCTTGCTTTTTCCCGCGCGGCCCGTCAAAATCCGGTTATGCTGAGTGCGGAGGTTAGAGCGAGATGACAAAAGCGGACCTTGTGGAGAAGGTGACGGCCCTGGGCGATTTGACCCGTCGCGACGGCGAAGTGATTGTGGAAACCATCTTCGGCTCCGTGATTGGCGCCCTGCAAAGCGGCGACAAGATTGAAATTCGCGGTTTCGGCTCGTTTCGCATCCGCCAACGCAATCCCCGCATTGGCCGCAACCCCAAGACCGGCGCGCGGGTAGAAGTGCCTGCCAAGAAAGTCCCCTACTTCAAGCCGTCGAAGGAGTTGCGCGACCTGGTGAACCCCGGCGAGGCGGCGGCGAAGACGGCGTAGGGCGAGGCACAATGAAAGCCCGAGCGGCGTGAGGCATCCCCAGGGGTTAAAACCCTCTGTATTTTCTCTCCCTTTCGGCACGACTCAAGTCGTGCCCTGACACTTGGTGCGAGTCCCTCAAGATTTTCAGCTGCCTGAATTGACCGGCGCGACGAGAGCGGGGCATTGAAATTCAGTTGCTCTCACGGCCAGCGGGAGCGGGTTTTTGCGGCTTCGCGGATGCCGATGACGGCCATCATGCGTCCCGTGTGCCCGTGCGAGGCGCGATGCGAGAAGAAGAGATCCGTCTGGCATAGCGTGCATCCACCGACAATCTGAATGGATCGCGAGGATAAGCCGCAGGCGAGCAATTGGCGGCGGTTGGCCTCAACGAGATCGACGTGCAGGCGGGGCCCGATGGGTGAGTGGCCGGGCGCGCGTTGGGTCAAAAACAGCATGGGGTAGCGGGTTTTGACGGGGTCGGAGGAAAAGACCTCGTGGAAGAGCCGGCGCGCGTAAGAGAACTGCGACTCGAATTCGGTGAGCACCTCTTCGCCGACGGAATAACAGCAGGCGGAAGCGCCGGGGCCGATGGCGGCGATGAGATCGCGGGGCCGGGAGCCGTAGAGGAGGCGCATGCGGCCGACGCCGGTTTCGACGATGCGCTTGACGGTCCCGCGCCATCCGGCATGGAATGCGGCGACGATGCGTTGGCGGCGATCGGCGACCAGAACCGGGATGCAATCGGCGGTTTGCACGGCAAGCAGGAGGCCGGGCTCGGCGGTGATGTGGCCGTCGGCGCGGCGCGGGGTGGGGCGGGAGGCGTCGTCGGCGCTGGCCTGCAGGACCAGATTCGAGTGGAACTGCTTGAGGGCGAGGAGCGGAGTTGAAGCATCGCCGGTGAGGGCTTCGGCCAGCAGCCGGCGGTTGGCGAGGACGGTGGCGCGGTCGTCGGCCGCAGTGAAGCCAAGATTGAGTTCCCCCGCCTCGGCGGGCAGGCCCGGCGCGGGGCAGGCGCAATAGGCGCGGGTCAGGCCACCTTTGCGGGTGCTGAATCCGGCCCAAAGCCAGGGAAGGTCCCAGCCGGGAATGGGCAGCCATTCGACCGAGTTGGCGGCGTGGCGGGGAACGGGGCGGGGCGGGGCCAACTCCTCGGGAGCGACATGATCGAGACGAGGTGGGCGGGCGGTGCGGGGTTGCGGGCGGCGCGGATTGCGGACGAGTCCTGCCTGCCGATAGAGGGTGTCAATCGGGGCAACTTCTGGAAGAGGGGAGGATTGAGAACGGGAAGAAGGCCGCATCGCAGATTCGATTGTCTTACTGTGGGGAGCAAGGGAGCAAGGGAACGAGGGAGCAAGAAGGCAGAAATTAGGGATTTGGCAACAGGGATTTGAGAACAGGGATTTGAAAACAGGAGCTACAGGACTGCAGAAACTGGCGAGCCAGAGTGGGGAGCATGTGGGCCTACCTTCCGGTAGGCCCGCTCGAGAGGCATTTAAGGGAGGGAATCCAGGGGGGAAGTTTTGGGAAGAGGTTCCGAAGAACCCTCAAGAGAGAGTTGCCTTGCTTTGGTGGGACATCATGGGGAAGCCTCTGCTGATTACTTAGATAGATGCAAAACCTGGGAAAAGGTTGCAGTGCTTTTTTGCCAGGGCCCAAAAAAGACGGGAAAATCCGGCCGGACGGGTAGTTTTTACCTGTCTGGCACTTTCGGCAGGCAAAAGATGGCAAAGGGCTTGCAAGCACGGGCGTCGATTAGGCAATCTTTAGATTGTGAGACGGTTGGTCTACTTCATCGTGTTCGTGGTGGTGATCGTGGCGATCGCCTACATCGTGTACGAGCACCGCGCGTGGCTGGGGCTGAGTAGCGCCGGAGGCGGCGTGCCCACAGATGTAACGAACGCCGATTTACAGCCTGCGCACGTCTCGTGGCGCGCAGTCGACCGGACCCAGGACGGGTTCAGGATCGACATGCCGTCGGACGCGAGCGAGGAGCAGATTCCTGCCTACACCGCGAATGGAGGCGCAGAGCAAATGGAAATGCTCGTCGCCATGCCCAACGCAGATACGACCTATGCGATCGTCTGGGACGACAATCCACCGGTGGAGCGGGCGAGCGGCGAAGCGGTGGAGAAAACGCTGAACAATGCGCGGGACGGAGCGTTGGCGCGGACCCACACCACGCTGATCGGCGAGACCCACGCCAAGTACCTGGGCTACCCGGCACGGAACTTCAGCGGACGCAACGACAGCGGCGGCTTGTTTGAAGCGCGGCTGATCCTGGCGGGAAAGAAGCTGTACATGATGATCGTGGCCTTGCCGGCAGCGAGTGCCCGTCGCGACGAAGATGTGAACCACTTCTTCGACTCGTTCAAGCCGACCTCGACCGCGCACGGGGAGTGAAGCAGCGAGTCAACAAGACAGCGCGTTAGCGTGCGCGCGTTGGCTCCGGTTTGGGTCGCGCGCCTTTCTCAACGAATCGAGTAACGAGGCCGACGGGAACGAGGCGGACAATGAATGCCGTGAAGCGTCCGCTCCACTTGGGGATGATGGTGCGCTGGCCGCGCGCGAGGGCGGCGAGGCCGAGGCGCGCCACTTCCTCCGCGGATTGCAGCTTGCGGTTCCTGAAGACGCCGGCATAGGCAATTTCGAAAAACTCGCTTTCGGTGGTGCCGGGACAGAGCGCGGTGACTTTAATGCCGCAGGTCGCGACCTCTTCGGCCAATCCCAGCGCGAAGAAGCGGTCGAAGGCCTTGGTGGCGGCGTACGTGGCGAGGTAAGGCAGCGGCTGAAAGCTGGCAACGGAAGAGACGACGAGTACCCAGCCGCGACGCCGCTCGACCATGCACGGAACGAAGAGCCGCGAGAGGCGCACCACGGCCTCGCAGTTGACGCGGACCATGCTGAATTCCTGTTGGGGACGGCTCAAGTGGAATGCGCCGTACTGGCCGAGGCCGGCGTTGTTGACGAGGATGTCGACGACGAGCCCGGCGCCTTCGGTCGCGTCGTAGATCTGCTGCGGCGCATCGGGATCGTTCAGGTCCGCGACCACGATGCGGGTTTCAACACCCTGTGCGGCAAACTCGGCGGCAAGAGATTCGAGGCGCTCTTTTCGCCGGGCGGTGAGGATGAGCTTTGCGCCCTGCCGGGCGAGTTCGCGCGCCAGCGCCACACCGATTCCCGCGCTGGCCCCGGTAACCAGCGCCCATTTGCCGTTGAATTCTGAATTCGCCGTCATCGCTCTCATAGGATAGCGGAGCGAGCGGAGTTAGCGGCGTTAGCGGAGTTAGCGGCGTTAGCGGAGCGAGCGGTGTTAGCGGAGCTAAGGGAAACTGCGCCCGCGGGGACATGGCTCCGCCTGGTGAGGATAGAGGATGCCGCGAAGGCTAGTTTGTGGAAGGCGCGGGAGCGGGGGCTGGAGCATCAGCCGGAGCAGGCGCAGGGGCCGGTGCCGCAGCAGGAGCCGACGGCTGGTTCTTGGAAAGCGCACGAATGTAAATGATCAGGTTCCAGACCTCGGTATCGTTGGCGCGGCCCACGTCCTCGGACGGCATCTGATTCTTGCCGTTGCGAATCGTAGCGAACAGTTCGCTGTCGAGCTTGTTGGCAAGCGTATTGGGGTTGGTCCAGTCGTCGAGCGTGAGGCTCATATCGTTCTTGCCGTTGCCCGTGTCGCCATGGCACAGGGCGCAGTCTCTTGCATACAGCGCCTTCGCCTTGGCCTGGGATTCTGCCGTTGGCTTGACGGGATTCTTGGCAGACGGGGCGGGCGCGGCACTCTGCGCGGGCGCCGACGAGGCGGCCTGGGGGTTGCGGCCTTGCATTGGCAGACACACGATGACCAGCAGGGCCGTCGCAAAAAAGAGCAAAGACGACTTCAACATCACACCCTCCTCAGCAGATGTCAGCAGATACGGGCATCTTTTTATTGCGAGGAATTCTCGGGTCAAATTATAGGCCGATTTGGCGAGAACGGCTATGGGAACCAGCACATAGACGAACCCCGCTGGAAATTGGGCTCGAAGCGCGAAACGGATTGCAAATCGGGGAATGGCGGCAGAGACGCGGCGGTTTTCTCTCTTAGTGGACCGCTCCCGCACCGGAGCCGCTGCCGGGACGGTTCTTGCTCAGCATGAAGGCCAGCGCGATGAGGACGATCGAGGCCCAGGAGAGCTCCATGTAGACATCCTGGTAGCCCTGCGTCTGCGCCTGCTGGGTGAGCTGGTGGTAAATCTGGGCCAGCGCCATGCTGTTGCCGTTTGCGGCGCCAAAGGTTTTGCTCAAAATACCGGCCAACGCCTGGCGATGCTGATCGAAGGCGATGGTTCCCGGCGTCATGGATTGCTGCAGGTGCTGCTCGTGCCAGCGGGAACGGCTGGTGACCTGGGCATTGGTGATGGCGATGAGAATGGAACCGCCGATGTTGCGCACGAAGTTGATGAGGCCGGCGACCTGGTTGCTCTGCTCCCTGGGCATGCCCACGTAGGCCGCCGTGGTGATGGAGATGAAACAGAACGGCAGAGGCAACATCTGCACCACGCGCAGCCACGACGCCTCAGCAAAGCTCATCTGCAGATTGGTGACGTCGGCCGCGTAACGGAAGGTGAGGACGAGCATGGTGAAGCCAAAAGCGGCAAGGTAGCGGGCAGAGATCTTTCCCGTAGCGAAGCCGGCAAACGGCATCATGAAGACCAGGGTGATGCCACCGGCGGTGAGGGCCAGACCGGCGGTGGTGGCCGTATAACCCAGCAACTGCTGGGAGAATTGCGGCTGGAGCACGGTGTTGGCGTTGAGCACGCCGCCCACCAGCATCATGAGGAAGCAGCAGATGGCGAAGTTCCGGTAGCGGAAGAGGCGCAAGTTGATGAGCGGCTCTTTCTGACGCCATTCCCAGGCAAAGAGACCGATGATGCCGAAGACGAAGAGACAAGCGAAGACGCAGATGAAGGAGGAGGAGAACCAGTCGTTCTCTTCGCCCTTGTCGAGCATGATCTGCAGGCCGCCCATGGCGAGGGTGAGGAAGGCCAGGCCCATGTAGTCCATGTGGCGCAGGCGCGAGGGATCGGCCTTGATCCACGGCGGATCTTCGACCAGACGCGTGACGAGGATGAAGGCCAAGATGCCGACGGGAATATTGATGAAGAAGATCCAGCGCCAGGAGAAGTTGTCGGTGATCCAGCCGCCGGCCGTGGGGCCGATGGAGGGAGCGAGCACGGCGACGAGGCCATAGAGCGCGAAGG
>JBEKIE010000078.1:0-16435 GCA_050011915.1 Occallatibacter sp. | reverse complement strand
AGGCGCTCGAATATCATCGCCCCTCGCTCGGCGACGACATGGAGATGCGCAGCAGGACCGACGTTCCCATGGGCGCGATGTGGACCTGGGCGGGCCAGCCGGGGCCGGACATCGATTACATCTCCGACCTGCGCGGCGCGGCATCGGTAGCGCACATCTACGGCCAGAACATTGTGGGCGCGGAGTCGATGACCTCGCGCGGTCCGGCGTGGTCGTTCTCGCCCAGCAGCCTGAAGAAGGTCGCCGACCTGGAATTCGCGCTGGGAGTGAACCGTTTCGAGATTCATGAATCCGCGCACCAGCCCGTGGCCGACATGGCGCCGGGTCTCACGCTCGGACCCTATGGGCTCTGGTTCAATCGCAACGACACGTGGGCCGAAGACGCGCAGCCGTGGGTCACGTATCTGGCGCGGTGTTCCTGGATGCTGCAGCAGGGACATTTCTCCGCCGATGTGGCCTACTTCTATGGCGAGGGAGGCCCGCTGACGGCGGTCTTCGGCTGGAACGAGATCGCCGATGCGCCCGACGGCTACGCCTTCGACTTTGTGAACAGCGACGTGGTGCTCAATGAGCTCAGCTTCAAAGATGGGCGGCTCGTCACGCCGGGTGGAACGAACTATCGCATTCTCTACCTGGGCGGCCGCAGCCAGCGCATGACGTTGCCGGTGCTGCGCCAGTTGAAGAGTCTGCTCGAGCAGGGCGCGGTCGTGGTCGGCAATCGGCCCACGGATTCGCCGAGCCTGGCTGACGATCCCGCGGAGTGGAAGAAGGTCGCCGATTTTTTGTGGGGCCCCGACAATGCCCCGGAGTGGAGGAAGGTTGCCGATTCGTTGCGAAGCAGGATCTCTGCCCAGCACGGTGTGCGCAACATTGGGAAGGGGCGGCTCTTCGTCGGCAGTACTGCCGACGAAGTGCTGGCCGCGCTCGGCGTGGCGCGCGACTTTGAGTACGCAAGACCCGAGCCCGACGCGAACCTCATGTTTGTGCATCGCAAACTCGTGGATGGCGACCTCTATTTCGTCGACAATCGCAATGACCGCGCGGAAGATGTGAACGCAACCTTCCGCGTGGATGGAAAAGCGCCGGAGCTCTGGGATGCCGCGAGCGGTGAGACGCAACCGGCGGCGTATTCCATCGCCAACGGCCGCACCACTGTGCCGTTGCATCTCGAACCCTACGGAACCACATTCGTCGTTTTTCGCGATGCGGCCAAAGCGGTTTCGCGAACCTTTCCCGAAGCCAAGGAAGTCGTGGTGGCGGGCGTGGACGAAGCACTCAGCAAGGACTGGACCGTCAGCTTCGAGCCAAACCGTGGCGCTCCGGAGACCGCGCAATTCGAGCAGCTCAGCTCGTGGAGCGAATCGGCGGATCCGGGCGTGAAGTATTACTCCGGCTCGGCCACCTACTCGAAGACGATCGAAGTTCCCGCGAGCGCCTTCGCGCCGGGAGCGCATCTGTGGCTCGACCTGGGCGACGTGGAGAACATCGCGGAGGTCGGCGTGAACGGTAAATTCCAGGGCATTGTGTGGAAGGCGCCGTTCCGCATCGACGTGACCCATGCGCTGGTGCCGGGCAGCAATCAAATTGTGGTGCAGGTGACGAATCTGTGGGTGAACCGGATGATCGGCGATCAGCAACCCTGGGCGCTCAAGAAATATGCGTTCGCCGATTTCACGCCCTACAAGGCCGATTCGCCTCTGCTGCCCTCGGGACTGCTGGGGCCGGTGCAGTTGCTGTCCGTATCAGCGCCGTAATCGCGGGTTCGAAATAGCACTTGCATTTTGAAAGGGAAATCGGAAAAAATCGGACTGCGGCACTCCCCAGGGCCTCGTTCCGCCGCGCGATCAGGCAGCAACACAGGAGGTCACCATGAGCAGTGTGCGTGTGCTGGTGGGTACGCGCAAGGGCGCGTTTGTTCTCACCTCTGACGGCAAAAGAAAAACCTGGAATGTGAGCGGGCCGTTCTTTGCGGGCTGGGAGATCTATCACATGAAGGGTTCGCTGGCCGACCCCAACCGCATCTATGTGTCGCAGACCAGCGGGTGGTTTGGGCAACTCATCCAGCGCTCCGACGACGGCGGCAAAACCTGGCATCAGCCGGGATTGCCGAATGAAGCGATTCCGCCTCCGGGCCCGCCCACGGCGCTGCCCAACCGGTTCGCGTACGACACCGCAGCGAAGCCGCTGATGACGCACCAGTGGTACGACGGCACACAACATCCCTGGGAGTTCAAGCGCGTGTGGCATCTGGAGCCCTCGCTCGCCGATCCAGACACAGTCTTCGCGGGAGTGGAAGATGCCGCGCTGTTCCGCTCGACGGACGGCGGCGAGAACTGGCAGGAACTCTCCGGTTTGCGCGGCCACGGCACGGGTCCGCAATGGTCGCCGGGCGCGGGCGGCATGGGACTGCACACCATCATTCTCGATGGCGCCAATCCCAAGCGAATCTACATTGCCATTTCGGCGGCAGGCGCATTCCGCACCGACGACGGCGGCGCGACGTGGAAGCCCATCAATAAGGGGCTCCGCTCGCAATACATTCCCGATCCCAATGCCGAGATCGGTCATTGCGTGCATCATGTTGCCATGCACCGTTCGCGGCCCGATGTACTTTTCATGCAGAAGCATTGGGATGTGATGCGCAGTGACGACGCCGGCGACAACTGGCGCGAGGTCAGCGGCAATCTGCCCACCGACTTCGGATTCGTGATCGACGTGCATGCGCACGAGCCGGAGACGCTCTACGTGGTGCCCATCAAAAGCGACTCCGAGCATTTTCCGATCGAGGGCAAACTGCGCGTCTACCGCAGCCGGACGGGAGGGAATGAGTGGGAACCGCTGGCCAGGGGATTGCCCGAGCGGGATTGTTACGTGAACGTGCTGCGCGACGCCATGGCCGTCGACACGCTCGATGAGTGCGGCGTGTACTTCGGCACCACCGGCGGCCAGGTGTACGCTTCGGCCGACTCAGGCGACAACTGGACGCCGATTGTGCGCGACCTGCCCGCAGTGCTTTCAGTGGAAGTGCAGACGATGAACTAGGGAGCAAGGGAGCGAGATTGCCGGAGGGTTCTGAGTTGAGCAAAGGAGCGAGCGCGTCGCAGGTGCGCGTGGCGCTGCCATACCATCTGCGCAATCTGGCGCACGTCGAGGGCGATGTACTCCTGGAAGTGAATGCGCCGGTGACGCTCGGCTCGGTTCTCGACGCCCTTGAAGCCCGCTACCCCATGTTGCGCGGAACGATTCGGGAGTATGGCACCGGCCAGCGCCGCGCGTTCCTGCGCTATTTTGCATGCGAAGAAGACTGGTCGCTCGCGTCGCCCCACGCGGAGCTGCCCGAAGCGGTAGCGACAGGAAAAGAGCCGCTGCTGATCCTCGGCGCAATTGCCGGAGGGTGAAACGCAGGGAACTGGGATTAGGAAACGGGGAACAGGAAACGGGGAATGGCTCTGCCGAGCTTGAAGCGGTGAGATCGCCACGAACTCCTCCAATTCCATTTAGCTTTGCTGGTCTCTTGATTTGCGCAGCCGTGGCGCGTATGGTGCTTCTTTACAAGAAATCAATGCGCCACGCCGCAACTGCGCAAGGGAGATCGTCTGTGACTCAATTGTTCGACTACGAAGCCATTGCCAAAATGATCGACCACTCGCTGCTGAATCCCACGCTGACCGATCGCGAGCTGGAGGAGGGATGCGAGTTGGCGCTGCGCTACAACGTGGCTAGCATCTGCATCGTGCCCTATTACCTGGCGCGCGGCGCGCAACTGCTCAAGGGTTCGGCGGTGCGCGCCACCAGCACCATCGGCTTTCCGCACGGCGATCACACCACCGCCATCAAACTGGCTGAGGTTGCGCAGGCGCTCAAGGACGGCGGCGAAGAGCTGGACGCGGTGGTGAACATCAGCAAGGTCCGCAGCCGCGACTGGCAATACGTGAGCGACGAGCTGAACGCGTTGGCCGATGCCACGCACGCGGGCGGCGGAAAGATCAAGGTGATCTTCGAGAACGCCTATCTTGACGATGCGGCCAAGATTCGCTTGTGCGAGATCTGCGCGGAGGTTGGCGCGGATTGGGTGAAGACCTCGACAGGTTACGCGCCCGGCGGAGCTACGCTTGCCGACCTGGAGCTGATGCGCAGGTACTCGCCGCCGCAGGTGCAGGTGAAGGCGGCGGGCGGCGTGCACGATCTGGATATGGTGCTGGCCATGCGTGAGATCGGCGTGAGCCGCGTGGGCACGCGAAGCACCGCAGTCATTCTGGAGGAATGCCGCAAGAGGCTGGGATTGGAGCCCATCGTGCACGATGTGACGGCGACCGCGGCGGCCGGGTATTAAAAACCATGCGTGGGGCGCAGAACCTTTTTACGATGCCGTGTTTTGCCGCGAAGCGAAATTGCAGAAACATGCATGCTGCATGAGGAGATGAATGACCTGGATTCCACGTTTTCTTCGCCCGGCTCCGCACATTGCCAGAGTTTCTGCCGAGCAGGCGCAGAAAATCTACCCGAAGCTGCGTTGGCAGGTTCTTGAATCCACCTTCATCGGCTACGCCGCGTTTTATCTGGTCCGGAACAACCTGCCCGTGGTCTCGAAAGAGATGGGCCAGGCGCTGATTTACAGCAAAGACCAGATCGGCGACATGCTGGCCGTGATGGTTGCGGTGTATGGGCTCGGCCGGTTCGTGATGGGCTCGCTTTCCGATCGCAGCAACCCGCGCTACTTCATGGCGCTGGGTCTGTTCGCGACGGCCGCGTGCAACTTTGCCTTCGCCGCCGCAAGCAGTTATCCGGCGCACCTGGCGCTATGGGGACTGAACGGCCTGGCGCAAAGCATGGGATGGGCGCCGTGCGGGCGCTCGCTCAGCCACTGGTACAGCGTCCGCGAGCGGGGCACGACCTTCGGCATCTGGAACCTTGCGCAAAACGCCGGCGGCGGCTTGATCGGCGTGATTGCCGCGTATTCGGCGGAGTGGTTCGGTTGGCGCTCGGCGTTTTATGTGCCGGGCATTCTCGCGTGCCTTTGCGCCATCTATCTCATGGTGCGATTGCGCGACACGCCGCAATCCGTGGGCCTGCCGCCCATCGAAGAGTATTTGCACGACTATCCCGACGGCGCCAAAGGCGCCGGCGCGCACGAGAAAGAGCTGGGCACGCGCGAGCTGCTGGTCGACTACATCCTCAAGAATCGCTACCTGTGGCTCATTGCCGGCGCCAATTTTTTCGTCTACATCGCGCGCTACGCCATGCTCGACTGGGGGCCGACTTTCTTGAAAGAGGTGAAGCACGCAAGCCTGGGCGAGGGCGGTATCGGGACGTTTACGCTCGAGTTTTCCGCGATGGCGAGCACGGTTCTTGCCGGATGGCTCTCCGATAAGATTGGCGGCCGGCGCGGTGCGATTTGCGTGGTGTGCATGATTCCCGCGTTTCTCGCCTTCGTCGGAATTTTATACAGCCCCGACAACAAGCTCTGGCTCGATCTCGCGCTCTTCGGCGTGATTGGGTTCTTCGTCTATCCGGCGCAGATGCTGCTGGGCATCTGCGCACTCGATGTCACGTCAAAGAAAGCCATCGGCACCGCCAACGGGCTGCTGTCGATTCTTGGGTCGCTGGGCCGCGTGGCGGAGTCGAAGGGCATCGGCGCGTTGGCGCAACACTACGGCTGGAACGCGGCGCTCTACGGAATTCTGATTTCGGTGCTGGTGGGCATCGGGCTCATGTCGTTCCTGTGGAACCTGACGCCGAAGTCAGGCGATGCGCGGCTGCAAGGCGTGCGTTAGAGAGCAGCTCCTATTCGTGCATCGCCAGATACTTCTTGAGCGGGTCCCAATAGCGCAGGTGCCAACCGGGGTCCAGGTGGTCAAATTCGCCTTCGGGAAAACCTGTGTGGTCGAGCGTGAGCGTGGTTCCACCGGAGGAAGCTTTCAGCTCAAAATGCACGATGGAATAGACGCCTGGATCCCAATGCGTGGGGCGCCAGGCTTGCACGATGCGCAGATTGGGAATGAGTTCAACGTTTCGGCCCTCGACGAGTCCGCCGAATGTATTGAATGCGCCGCCGGGGTTGGGGTCGATGGTTGCCGGCATTCCCGTGAAGGCGGCGAACTCCTTCGAATCGAGCAGCACATGGAAGATGCGCTCCGGCGCAGCGTTCAACGCAATCTCCTGATGGAGCGAGGTGCGCATCGCGTTGGCAGCCGTGGTGGGTTTCTCTTCCATTGCTGGCTTCTGGCCCATAGCTGGTTCGTGCGCGGGGGCGGGTTGCTGCGCGAGCGCGGGGATTCGTGAAACGGAAAGCGCGATTCCGGCCGCCGCCCCGGTAAGCGCCTGGCGGCGCGTGATTTTGTTGGCGATGCTTTTCATGCTGACCTCCTAGACCTGTTTCTGCAACTGGGAACCATGGGAACACGGCAATGCGATATGTTCAAGAAGATATTGCGTAAAAACGAACTGTGAACTATAGTTCACAGGTGACCAGAATCCGTCAGAAGCAAAGAAGTTCGCGCAGGAGTGGGAAGAGAGCGCTTAAGACGACGCTGTGGGATCCAGCGGAGTATCTCTCCAGTCCGGAATCGATTGCGGCCTATCTGGAAGCGGCGTTCGAGGACGGCGATCCGGCCCTGATTGCAACGGCTCTCGGCGATGTGGCGCGCGCGCAGGGAATGACGCAGCTCGCCAGCCAAGCAGGTGTTACGCGCGAAGCACTCTACAAAGCGCTCTCGCCCGTGGGCGATCCGCGGCTGTCCACACTGGTCGGTGTGATGAAGGCGCTCGGCATCAAAATCCGGCCAATTGCGGCGTAAAGTCGCCCGCTTCTAGTGTTCTTCCTTGCCCGGCCGTAGCATCAGGTCGCGGATGGCTTCGCGCGGGTCTTTGCCTTCGTTCAGGATCAGCTCCATCTGCTCGGTGATGGGCATTTCGACGCCGTGCTTGCGGGCGAGGCCGAGAGCGGCGCGCGAAGTGAGCACGCCTTCGGCAACCTTGCCGCCGAGCGACTCCAGAATCTCAGGCAGTCTGCGGCCCTGGCCGAGCGCCTGGCCGACGCTGCGATTGCGGCTCAAGCTGCCGGTGCAGGTGAGCACCAGGTCGCCGATGCCGGAGAGGCCGGCAAGAGTTTCGCGGCGCGCGCCACAGGCCACAGCGAGGCGCGTGATCTCGGCGATGCCGCGGGTGATGAGCGCGGCCGTGGAGTTGAAGCCCAGTCCTACGCCCGCGGAGATGCCGGCGGCGATGGCGATTACGTTCTTGAGCGCGCCGCCTAGTTCGACGCCGATCACATCGGTGGATGTGTAAAGACGAAGCGTCTCTGAAGAAAACTCCTGCTGGATGAGCGCTGCGATTTGCGGGTCGCTGAAGGCAACAGTGACCGCGGTGGGTTGGCCCTGTGCGACTTCGAGCGCGAAGCTGGGCCCCGAGAGCGCGCCGATGGAGAGCAAGAGACGCGCCGGCTCGAGGGTCGCGGAAAGGACCTCGGTCATGCGACAGAGGGTCCGGTCCTCAAGGCCCTTGGTGGCGCTCACGACGAACTGGCCGGCACGCAGATGCGTGCGAATGCGCAGGAGCGTGGGGCGGAGGAATTCCGAAGGAATAACCGCAACCAGAATATCGGCGGCAGTGATGGCGTCACAGTCGCCGGTGACTCGGATCGCGGATGGGATCGGAAATCCGGGAAGGAACTGCGTGTTTTCCTGGGCGTCGGCGATTTGCTGCGCGAGCTCGTGGCTGTGCGCCCACAGCGCGACCTGGTGACCGCCGCGGCGGTGGAGCGAGAGCGCGATGGCGGTTCCCCATGCGCCGGAACCGAGTACGGCGATGCGGCTCATGCGAACCCTTTGGCTCCGAGGCGGGCTTCAGTACCGTCGAACAGGCGGCGAATGTTGGTATGGTGCTTGACGATGATGAGTAGGGCGATGACGCACTCCACCGCGTAAAAGACCGGAGGGTGCGGGCCGGGCGGGAAATACCAGGCAAAGATCATAAAAGCAACGGACGCGGCGATGGAGCCCACCGAGACGTAGCGGGAAAGAGCCAGGACCAGGGCGAAAACGCCGATGGCGGCCAGTGCTGCCCAGGGCGAAGCGACGAGGAAGACGCCGAACCCAGTGGCCACGCCTTTGCCGCCGTGGAAATGCAGCCAGCAGGTGAACATGTGGCCGAGAACGGCAAACAGAGCCGCGAGCGCCTGCGCCGTGCGTAGCGGGTCGATAGACGGAGGGGCGGCGGGCATGAGCCACGCGCCAAGCGCTCCACCAAGCCAGACAGCGGCACTGCCCTTGAGCACGTCGAGAATAAATGTAAGGATGCCCAGGCCTTTGCCCCCAAAACGCAGCACATTGGTGGCGCCGATGTTACCGCTGCCCACCGAGCGGATGTCCTGGCGGCGGAAGATGCGCACCAGCAGGTAGCCGGTAGGGATGGACCCGAGAAGGTAGGCCGCGACCGCGATGACGATACCGGCGAGGAGCATAACGAATGGAGTGTAGCAGGTGAGGGCGAGGGGCGGGGAAGCGCCAGCGGGTTTCAGAACCTGCATACAATCTCGCGGTTTTGAAAGGGCACGGCTTTAGCCGTGCCGCAGAAGCGAAAAAGCTGAAGCGACTTCAGCCGCTGCTGGATTGCAAGTCATTGAGGTTGCCCTCCCTCAGGGGCTAAAGCCCAATTCACTGTTTGTCTCTTCGGCGGCACGGCTAAAGCCGTGCCCTTTCAAAGCAGGGGAATCCATCGCCTGAACGAGTTTCTGTACTGGTTCTAGTAGAGCGCGCGGCGGGCCGAGCGGACTTCGGCGGCAAGAACCTGCAGGATCTTGAAGGCCAGCGTCGGGTCCGCTTCCATCATCGCGGTAAACTCCGTGCGGCCGAGAAAGCTGGCCCGCGCTCCGCCATGCGCAACCGCCGTGAGCGAATAAGGCTGGTCGCTGACGAGTCCGGGAAGACCAAGGAGGGAACCGTCCCGCGCCACTACCGAGAGGATTGTCTGACCGTCTTTCGAGGCCATGCTCAGCGTTGCTTCACCCTCGTGAAGGATGTAGAGACCCACGGCGGGCTCGTCCTGCTGAAAGAGGATGCGGTCGGTGTCGCAAACGATGGGCGTCGCGTGCTCGCTAAGCGCGCGGATCAACTCCGAGTCGGCGAGAAACGCAGTAGGGTCGAGCTGCACAGGGGGCCTTTCCTGGGAAGTTGTGAGTCTCTTCGGCATGCATCGCCTGGAATCGTCGGTTCCATCATCCCATCGACCTTGGGCGTCTTTCTGTGACATGCGTCACGTTTTGGGCGTGATTGGGCCGAATTCCCTGGAGGAATGAGTGATTTATCTCACATGAGATAGGATTTTCGGGTTTTAGCGGAGCCCGGCGGGATCCGGCGTGGATCTGCGGGTTTGAAGCCTCCGTGGCGTGGCCTGCTGGCATCGCCGGCTCGATTAGAGTAGAGATTGTCGCCCATGGCCGGAATCCTCAGCAAGATACGCACCACGCTCGAGATGATCAAGTGGGAACACTCGATCTTTGCGCTGCCCTTTGCATTCACAGCGATGCTGCTTGCTGCAGGCGGGCTGCCCGGCTGGCGTACAGTGGCGTGGATCGTGGTGGCTATGGTGGCGGCGCGGTCGGCGGCCATGGCCTTTAACCGCTGGGCCGACGCGGACCTGGACGCCGCCAATCCCCGCACGAGCAATCGCGCGATTCCGGCGGGGCTGCTCTCGCGGAAATTTGTGATGGGCTTTACGTGCGCTGCGGTGCTGGTGTTTTTGGCGGCTGCGGCGGAGTTGAATCGGCTTACGCTGGAGCTTTCGCCTCTGGTGCTGGTGGTGCTGCTGGGCTACAGCTACCTGAAGCGTTTGACCCGCTGGTCGCACCTGGGGCTGGGAATGGCGCTGGGGTTGGCGCCTACGGCGGCGTGGATTGCGGTGCGCGGCAGCCTCGATCCGCGCATTCTGGTGTTGACCGCCGCGGTCACGCTCTGGGCAGCCGGCTTCGACGTGCTTTACGCCTGCCAGGACTATGAGCACGATCGCGCCGCAGGGCTGCACAGCCTGCCGCAAGCCGTGGGAATTCCGGCCGCATTCCACGCCGCCCGGGCCATGCACGTGGTCGCGCTGTGGGCGCTGGCGTGGTTCGCCTGGCTCTTCACTTTTCGGCTTGCGGGCTGGCTCGGTATCGCCGCCGTGGGCCTGCTGCTGGCCTATGAACACTCCATCGTTTCTCCCCGCGACCTGCGCCGCCTGAATGCCGCGTTTTTCACCATGAACGGCGTGATCGCGATGGTGTTTCTCGGGTTTGTGTCGGCGGATTTGTGGCTGCGGCGATAAGAGCAGGGAGCAAGGGAGCAAGGGAGCGAGGGAGCGAGTCATCCCGCCCCCAATTCACGAATCACGAATCACGAACCATGATCCACGAACCGCGATTCACGGTCCGCGCAGCCTCTGATGCCGCGCGGTTGGTATCATTCTCCGCATGAGGAAGCGTCATCTCTTGCTTGCCAGTCTTGCCGTCTCGTCCGTATTGTGCGGAGGGCCGGGAATTTCTTCGCAGGCTAAACCTTCGACTTCAACTGCGGCGAGTCAGGTTCCGTTTGTGGGCTGCGCGTCGGACGGGCAGGCGGGGCCGCAAGCGGCGCCAACCGGACAGAGTAAAGCGGTGGCGATCTCCGCTTTAGCTGCGCAACGGCTCGCCTGGTACAAAGCGCAGTACGGGCCCGGCGTTCTCGCGCCGCGTGGTTGGCACTGCTTTTCAATCTACGGCTCCGATGGCAGCAATTTGTTTGTGAGCCCCGATGCGATCGATTCGAAGACTCTGCTCTCGGTGGACTGGAAGGGATTTGCGGGGCAGGCCATTCAGATTTCCGTCGCCTCTGGCGGCACTTCGGGAAGGTTCGAAGTGGCCAAGGTGATTGCGCGCGTCTTCCCGGCGTACAAACAATTTGCACAGAACGTGATCGCCGAGGGAATCGAGCCGGCGAGCGACTTTCCGTCTGGTCCTTTCGCAAGCGACAAACTCACCGATCGCGGCAAGAACATCGTGGAGTTTGAGACTCCCGCAAACATGGCAGGGATGGGAACGGATTCGCGGCTGCTGCCCAATGCGAGCCCGATCGATGGCGTTGCGATTATCACCGGCACGGATACGGACCTGATTCAGCTCTCGGCGCGCGTCGCGGCAAAGGACCGCGACCTGATTCCGTTCATCGTGCAGCAAGTGGAGAGCAACGGCGCAACCGCATCCCAGTAGCCGCCACGCGCGCTCGCCTGATATGGTGCGAAAGGGAAGCGCGCATGCGGGCAGTGACCGGCCGCGCGCGGCCAGGAGCCAGGAAACAACGGCATGAAGATCGCCATTCAAGGAGAGCCGGGCGCGTTCAGCCACGAGGCGGCTCTCAAGTTCGTTCCCGGCGCGGAGATTCTACCGTGCGCGCTCTCGGCCGAGGTGGTTGCGGCGCTGGACGCGGGTACCGCCGATGCCGCTGCGATTCCCATTGAGAACTCGCTCGCCGGATCTGTCCTCGAACATTTTGATCTGCTGCTCGAGCACGACGTCAAAGTAGTCGCGGAGACGCTGGTGCGTATCCGCCACAACCTCATCGCTCTTCCGGGCGCGACCGTAGCCCAAATCAATCGCGTTTTTTCGCATCCGATAGCGCTCGCGCAGTGCCGGCGCTTTCTTGGCAGCCACCCCGCCATGAAGGCCATTGCTTTTTACGACACCGCCGGCAGCGTCAAGCAACTGGCGGAGCTCGGCGACCTGCACGCGGCGGCCATTGCCAGCGAGGCAGCGGCTCAAATCTACGGCGCTGAGATTCTGGCGCGCGACATTGAAGACAACCCGGAGAATTACACGCGATTCTTCCTGGTGCGCCGCGCCGGTGAGGCCGAGGCGAATCCTGAATCGAACAAAATGAGCATTGCGTTTTCGCTGGAACACCGGCCCGGGTCGCTGGTGGCGGCGCTCGGTGCGTTGAGCGCGGTGGGTACCAACCTGACCAAGATCGAGTCGCGGCCGGTGCAGGGCAAGCCATGGGAATACATCTTTTACGTCGACTGCCAGATCGGCTCGAGCGCGGAAGGTGAGCGCGCACTTGACGCGCTGCGCGCGCACTGCGGCATGGTGAAGGAACTGGGCCGCTACCGCGAAGCGCGCAGCGCCTGAATCCAACGCCCGGACGCGACAGATTTTTCTCAATGATCGGGACAAACGACAGGGGATCGGCCTCAGCCGATCCCCTGTTTTCTATTCCCTATTGACTACTCCCTATTCCCTGTTCTTAGAAGTGGTACGCCACGCCGATGGTCGGGACCGAGATCCAGGGGTGGTACCACCTATCGGTGGTGAAGTTGTCGCTGCCCGCTCCGACGCCGAATGTTGGCACTTTCGTGACATACCCGCGGTATTCGGCGCGGATGTCGAAGCTGGCGCTGATTTCGTAGGCGAAACCCGCGCCAAAGAGACCGCCTACTTCGGTCTGCTGGTGGGCGTCAAGCGTTTGCGTGCCAGAGTTGATAATAGGCAGGAAGATGAGCCCGGCCGGACCAGCCTCCACAAACGGATTCCAGTTTTTGAAGACAAAAGACTTCACGAACGCGCCCGAGATTTCCTGGGTGCGCGTCAGGATTTGGACGCCGTGTTGGAATTGGGGACCGTAATAGGTGATTTTGTTCTGGTAAGTGATTCCGTAGTTAGCTTCGAGCGCGGTCGACGGCGTAAGCATAAAGCGGTAACTGGCCAACGCGCCGTAGGCCGGGGTCGAGTGCACTTGCACATCCGTGGAAGAAGCCACAAACGGCTCAATCAGACCAAATCCACTCAGGCTGATGTCCTGGCGGCTTTCCTGCGCACGTCCCATGGCCACGCATGCAGCCAGCAAAACAACTAAAAAGGCGATCTTCTTCATTCGATCCTGATCCTCACAACTTCCTGATCCGTGCGGGTAGCTACAAGCCTCATGGATTCCGCGCACTGGTCCGGTGCCCCGAATGCCTCCAGGAACCGCTCCAAGAATTGTAAATGGCCGGGGCGGGTTGGGGCGCGTCCGGCGATCTCCCTGGGGGTGGCAACGGAGTCATCTGCAGCTTAGACGGAGAAGACAAGAACTAGGGAGCGAGGGACCAAGGGAGCGAGGGAGCATGGGAGCAAGGGAGCGAGGAAGCGAGGGAGCAAGAAAACCTGGGGCCCAAAAAAATGAGAAATGTTCCTGCGTTGCATTTCGGCGGTGATTGCGCCCTGAGTCCCGATAGACCGCTGCCGTGACCCAGAAGTCTGTCAGTCTCGGTGTTCTTGCCTTTTCGCTCCCTTGCTCCCTGCCGGGATCCCTGGCGAGCGATGTTTGCCCGCTGGGGTGGCTCGCTCCCTGCCGGGGCCCCCGGCGCGCGATTTTTGCGCGCTGGGGTGGCTTGCTCCCTGCTTTTCCACATGGTAGAAGAACGGCGGTCCTTGCTTGTCAGCAAGGTTCTTGAGCGTGCCCAGAAAGGCCTTGGCGGCGTAGGAGAGCGTGGCCTGACGCCGGCTGGCGAGACGCAGAACGCGGCGCACCTCCAGCTCGTCCACCGGGATGCGCACCAGATCGCCGGTTTCGAGTTCGCGCGCTACCGTGAGATGCGGCACCAGCGCCACCCCGTTGCCCATGGCCACAAAGCGCTTGATGGCCTCAATGGTGGGCAGTTCGATGCCCATATGCAGCGGCGTGCGATGGCGCTGGAAGGCCTCAATCACTTTGCGGCGCAGTGGAGAGGCCACGTTGTGGGCGATAAAGTTTTCCTCACCCAAATCGCGAATTGACACGCGCTCGGCCTTCGCCAATGGATGCGCAGGGCTAACGATGAAGTCCAGGCTGTCGTTATAGACGGCGATGGTGCGAATCTGCGCGGGATCGGGACGAAAGGAGATGACGCCGAGCTCGAAGCTGCGCAGGCTAAGCTCTTCGGGAATGCGCGAGGCCAGCATGCGCTGCACCGTGACGTCGATGTGGGGATACTCGCGGCGAAAGGCGTCGATGGCCGGCAGCAGGTACATGCAGGTGTACTCGTTGGCCGCCAGTTGCAGATGGCCGCGCTCCAGGCTCTTCAACTCATCGAGAGCGCTTGAGGCCTCGCGGCGCAGGGCCAGCAGGCGCAACGCGTAGTCGCGCAGCAGGGCTCCCGCGGCGGTCAACGAGCCGTCGCGCGCGGCGCGGTCGAAGAGAGTTTCGCCCACCGCCGCTTCCAGCTTGCGGATGACCTGGCTGACCGCCGGCTGGGTGCGATGCAGGCGCACGGCAGCGCGGGAAAAACTGCGCTCCTCGGCCACGGCAAGAAAAGTTTCGAGCTGGTTGAGTTCCATGTGCGCTCCTTGGGAGCGCAGCCTCTAGCTCCTAGCTTCTAGCCTCTAGCTTATGCACCATCCGCGGCGCCACCGGCGAATGGGGCTGCTTGGCGCATCCCCTCATCGTCTGCCATGAGTCGATGTGGTTTCGGACACCCCGGGCAAGCTAGAAGCTAGTAGCTAGAAGCTAGTAGCTGTCTCTATAAGCAATTCTAATCCAATCCAAAACAATTATAACTTTGCCTTATATTGGCCCCATAGGCGACAATAGTAAAGCTGGACGGGAGAGCTTTGCCCGCCGAGGCAAACACATGACTTCAAATCATCTGTCTTTCTTCGACACCACTCTGCGCGACGGCGAGCAATCGCCGGGTTGCTCGATGACCACGCAGGAGAAGCTCACCATGGCCCACGCCCTTGAGGATCTCGGCGTGGACATCATAGAGGCCGGCTTTGCCATGGCCTCGGAGGGTGATTTCGCGGCCATTGCCACCATCACGCAGGCCATACGCAAGCCGCGCATCGCATCCCTGGCTCGGGCCAAGACCGAAGACATTGAGATGGCGGCGCGGGCGCTGCAGTTTGCGGAGCGGGCGCGCATCCATGTCTTCCTGGCGTCGAGCGACTTGCACCTCGAGTACAAACTGAAACTCGGCCGCGCCGAGGCTCTGGACCTGTGCGGCGAGTCGGTGCGCCTGGCGCGTTCGCTGGCGGACGACGTGGAGTTTTCGCCCGAGGATGCCACTCGCTCGGACCGCGATTTCCTGGTGGAGATGGTACGCATCGCCGTCGACGCCGGCGCCACCACCATCAATATGCCCGACACCGTGGGCTACACCACGCCGGAAGAATACGGGCAGATGTTCCGCGAGGTGCGCGAGCGCATTCCCGCCATCGACGAGAAGGGTGTGATCCTTTCCGCGCATTGCCACGACGATCTCGGCCTGGCCGTAGCCAATTCGCTGGCGGCCGTGCAAGCCGGCGCGCGCCAGGTGGAGTGCACCATCAACGGCATCGGCGAGCGGGCCGGCAATGCGGCCCTCGAAGAGATTGCCGCGGCGCTCTTTGTGCGCGGCGAGCGCTTCGGCGTCACCACCAACATCAAACTCGAGCAACTCTATCCCACCAGCGAGGTTCTCGGCCAACTGATTACGTTCCATCCCTCCCCCAACAAAGCGGTGGTGGGCGCCAACGCGTTTGCCCACGAGTCGGGCATTCACCAGCACGGCATGCTGGCCAATCCGCTTTGCTACGAGATCATGACGCCGCAGTTGGTGGGCGTCTCGAAGACGCACCTGGTGCTGGGCAAGCACTCCGGCCGCGCGGCTTTGAGGCACAGATTGGAGCAGCTCGGCTTCACGATCTCGCGCGACGAGCTGCAGCACGTGTATTACCGGTTTGTGGCGCTGGCCGACCGCAAGAAAAACATCTACGACCAGGATCTGATCGGCTTGCTGCCCGACAACATTCGCGAGCGGCGCAGCGAGCCGGTCTCAGAATTAGATTGAGGAGAGAAAGATGAAGCGAGGCATTGGCAAGCGCCTCTTGTGGACGGGTGTCGCATCGCCGTTCATCATGCTGGCGGTTTACGCACTGCGGGACACGGGTATTGGATCGCTGTTTTTTCCCGTGTACATGCCGTGGTTCATTCTGATGGCTTTTGTGTTTCCGCAAGGGGCGAGTACAGCAAAGATTCCAACGTTTGTGTGGGCGGCGTTGGGCATTAATTTCCTGCTCACCTGGATCACGCTGCTGGTTGCTGTGCTTGTGATAGGGAAATTGATCTCGCTGACAAGGAAGAGAAAAGCGCAGGAATGAAACTGAAGACCAGATTCAATCAACAACTGAAGATGAGGAGAGGAAGATAGGAATGAAACTGAAGATTCTGGTTACGCCCGGAGACGGCATCGGTCCTGAGATCGTCGAGCAGGCCATCGGGGTTCTCGAAGAGGCGACGCAGGCCGGCGGCCACACGCTAGAGCTCGACTATAAGCGTATCGGCGGCGTAGCGATTGATCAGGATGGCACACCCCTGCCGGCGGACACGCTGGCTGCCGCGCTCGATTCCGAAGCGGTGTTTTTAGGCGCGGTGGGCGACGACAAATTCGATGCTCTCCCCACCAGCAAGCGGCCCGAGGCCGGCCTGCTCGGACT
>JBEKIE010000077.1:0-22162 GCA_050011915.1 Occallatibacter sp. | reverse complement strand
ACTTGGGGACCGGGGAGGCTCCAGCAGGATCGGTGCCGACAAGTACGCGAGGCCACAACCATGACTCACCAGGATCTGCTCAAACAAAAACACGCGGAAATCCTCCGAATCGCAGGCAGGTATGGCGCGTTCAACGTCCGTGTATTCGGCTCCGTCGCTCGCGCGGAAGCCGATGAGCAAAGCGACATCGACTTTCTAGTCGAGATGGAACCCGGGAGATCTCTTTTCGATCTGGGCGGTATGCAGTCGGAATTGGAGACTGCTCTTGGCCGCCCGGTCGATGTCGTGACGGAAAAGGGCCTGAAGGCTCGCATCCGCGCCCGAGTGCTCCAGGAGGCAATTCCGGTTTGAGAGACCCAGCCAGCGAATAAGCCGCCCAGCTGCTCTAACCCGGCAGAATCTCTCCCACCGCTTGTCCGTCCGGCGTATACTTCCAGCAATCACTAGCCGATTTCCCCAAGAGGTCTTCACAATGAGTTTCCGGCCGAAACAATTTGCAGCAGTCCTGCTGCTACTGTCTGCCGCTCTGTTTGCGGCGGCTCCGGCGCTCCCCGCCCAATCCCTCAACGACAAGACCGATAAACTCGTCAGCCTCATGAAGCAGGACGGCTTCGACTACAAAACTACGAATTCCCCGACGGTTTTCACCATACATTTCACGGGCACGAACATGAAGGACATCAAGGTCGTCCTGGCGCTGGGAGACACAGATGACGATTGCGATCTGGTCGTCTTTGTTACGGTCACCCCAAAAGCCACCATGCCAACCACGGCCAATTTCCGCTACGCTCTGCTCAAGTTCAATAACGATTACGACATGGTGAAGGTAAGCCTCGACAGCGACGACGACCTGTCGGTGCGCGTCGATGGCTCCATGCGCGTGGCCGATGCCCTTTATCTGAAGAACCTCGTCAACCAGGTCAAGAGTGCCTCGGACGAGATCTACGGCAAGATTCAGCCGTCCCTGATTCCCTGAGCGCGAGTGCGGCCGAGCCGTAGCGCCAAGCACCGCAAACGATGCTCCTCGCGCACAGCCGCAGGGCGCCTCAACTTGATTCCGCAATGCGCAGGAGTGAAGTTGAAATAAAGAATCTTCGCTTTCCGGGCGATGTTGTGCTTATCTATCTAGAACCCGCCTATGCTCAAGCGACTCGAAGCCTATTTTGAATTCGCCCGCCTCGGAACCGACTGGCGCACCGAGATTCTGGCCGGCGTCACCACCTTCCTGACCATGGCCTACATCGTGCTGGTGAACCCCTCCATCCTGCACGACGCCGGAGTTCCCCTCCCCGCTGTTACAGCCGCCACCTGCCTCTCCGCTGCCTTCGGCTCCATCTTGATGGGCATCATCGCCCGCTACCCCATCGCTCTCGCCCCCGGCATGGGCCTCAACGCCTACTTCACCTACACCGTCTGCATCAAGATGCACATTCCCTGGCAGACGGCCCTCGGCGCGGTGTTTCTATCCGGCGTCATTTTTCTCGCCATCACCGCGGTCGGCATCCGCCAGATGATCTTGCGCGCCATCCCCCACCAGCTTTACGCCGCGGTCGCCGGCGGCATCGGCCTCTTCATCGCCTTCATCGGCTTTCAGCACGCGGGCCTCGTCGTTCGCGATCCCAACACCCTGGTCGGCATGGGCAGTATCCGCAACCCCACGGCCTATCTCGCGCTCTTCGGCCTCATTCTCATGGTGGCCCTCGAATTCCGGAAGGTAAAAGGCGCAATCCTTATCGGCGTGCTCACGGTCACCGCCCTCGCCTGGCCGCTCGGTCTCGTCCACTGGACCCCGTCCGTCGGCGGCCTCGGCGCGCTCACCCAAACCGCCTTCCAACTCAATATCCGCGGCGCACTCGGCAAGGGCCTGCTCGAGATCATCTTCGTCTTCTTCTTCGTCGACCTGTTTGACAACCTCGGCACCCTCGTTGCTGTCACCAAGCGCGCCGGGCTCATTGCTCCCGACCACTCCATCCCCCGGCTCAACCGCATTCTGTTTGCCGACGCCACGGCCACCGTCTTTGGCTCGCTCGTTGGAACCTCCACCGTCACCAGCTACGTCGAGTCCACCGCGGGCGTTGCGGCCGGCGGACGCTCCGGCGTCACGGCCATCGTCACCGGCCTCCTGTTTTTATGCGCCGTCGTCGCCGCCCCGTTCATCGGCATCGTGCCCTCGGCCGCCACTGCGCCCGCGCTCATCCTCGTCGGCTCCATGATGCTGGCCGCTATCACTGAGATTCAGTGGCTCGACCCGCTGGTGGCCGTTCCCGCATTTCTCACGCTCGTCCTCATCCCGTTCACTTACTCCATCGCCAACGGTCTCGGCTTCGGCATCATCGCCTGGGCAGTGCTGCACCTGTTGGCCGGCAAGGCCCGCCGTCAGGAGTGGCTGCTTTACGTCATGGCCGCCTTGTTTCTGGCGCGCTTCATCTACCTCGGAGCCAATTAGCCCCTGCTGTCATAAACCGGATTCTGCTACCATGTGCTCGTTCTTTGAAGCGGAGCCCTCATGCACTGGTACGACTTTCTTGCTTACTTCTTTGGCGGAGCGTTTCTGGCCAACTCCCTGCCCCATTGGATCAACGGCATCTCCGGCCGCAGCTTCCAGAGTCCCTTTGCCAAGCCGCCCGGCAAAGGTCTGTCCTCTTCGACCGTGAATGTTTTGTGGGGATTCTTCAACCTCGTCGTCGCTTACCTGCTCGTGGTTCGCGTGGGCGTCTTCAGCCTGCACAACGTAGTTCAGGTGGCGACGCTCGGCGCTGGCGCGCTTGTCATGTCGGTCAATCTCGCCCTCACCTTTGGCCGCTTCCACGGTGGGCGATAGCTGCGCCCGTTGCCCCATCCTTTCCGCGTACTTTGCCGGAAGGGTGGGAAACTGCCTTTCCCATGCCGAAAAGTCGTAAACTCTTCTCAATCCCTCGCTGTACCATGGGAACGTGTTCCAAATGAAGCGGATGAAGACCACCATCCTGACGGGCTGGATCGAAAGGTGGATGAACGCCTCGCGGCCACCGGCCATGCCCCGGTTGTTCGCCGTGGCAGCCGCTTCGCTGGCCGTGGCCCTGGTGCTCTCCGCCTGTCAAACCGTCGCCACCTACACCCAGCCCAGCCTGGTCCGCGTCATTGACGCTTCCTACATCGCTCCCGCCATCAATGTGCAGGTGGAAGGCCAGTTGCTCGCGTCGAACATCGGCCAGGGCGCCATTACTCCCTACGGCACCCTCGCCGCCAACGCTGAAGCCCCCATCGACGTCACCGCCGCCACCGGTGGCGCGGTGCTGGTTACCACCAGCGGCTCCCTGCTGGCCGGCAATCAGCACTCCGTATTGATCACTGACAATGGCGCCGCCCCCAATGGCTACCTTGTCACCATTCTTGAAGACCAGCAGATTCAGGCGGCCGAGGGCCACTCCGCTTTCCGCTTTCTCAACCAGGCCGCGAAAACCGGCGCCGTCGACATCTACATGATGCCCGCGGGAGCGACCCTCGCCAACACCGTTCCCCTCGTCACAAACCTTCCCGTGGGCGCAACCGCCGGATACATCAGTTTCATCTCGCAAACCGTGACCATGGTCGTCACCCCCACCGGCCTCACCACGCCGCAGTACGCTTTTTCACCCATCACCCTGACCGGCGGCGAGGTGCGCACCGTGCTCCTGATGGATACCCAGCTCACCAGCAATCCCGCCGTCGAATTCACCATCGCCGACGACGCCGGCCCGGCCAACTGACATCGTACGTCACAAGCCTCGTGTCACAATAAGTCGTCAGTCAGAAGTTCGCATCACAATATAAGCTGTCATCCTGAGCGACGAGTTTGCCGTGGCGGACGAGGAGTCGAAGGATCTGCGGTTGCTTTTGCTGTTGCTTTTTAACGATGCGAACCGAGCATTCGATCCGTGAAATTGCCTACGCTATAACCCATGCGTGTTCTTCGCACTATCGTTCTCCTCATCCTCGCCGTCGCTTCCGCCCGCGCCGACGACTCCTATCGCATCGTTCACACCTGGCCGCACGATCCCCGCGCCTACACCCAGGGTCTCGTTTACATCGATGGACATCTCTACGAAAGCACCGGCCTCAACGGCCGTTCCTCCTTGCGCATGGACGATCTCGCCACCGGCCGCGTTCTGCAATCGGCGACCGTGCCGCAGCAATACTTTGCCGAAGGCCTTGCCGCGTGGGGCAGCACGCTCATTCAGCTCACCTGGCAGTCGCACATCGCCTTCGTCTACGACCGCTTCAGCTTCCGCCTGCTGCGCACCTTTCATTACGACTGCGATGGCTGGGGCCTCACCGCCGACAGACCTTCCGCGAGCTGCGCCACATCAACGTAAAAGATCACGGCCAGCCGGTCCGTGATCTCAACGAACTCGAATACATTCACGGCCAGATCTACGCCAACGTCTGGCACACCGACCGCATCGCCCGCATCTCGCCCACCACCGGTCAGGTGCTGGGCTGGATCGATCTCGCCGGCCTGCTTGCGCCCGGCCAGGTCTCCGATCCCGAAGCCGTCCTCAACGGCATCGCCTACGACGCCCTGCACGACCGCCTCTTCGTCACCGGCAAACTCTGGCCAAAGCTATTCGAGATCAAAGTCGTCCCCGCCCAAGCCAAAATCATTCCCGTCCATCACGCCAAATAATCTACCGCCTGTCTCCAGAACGGCTGTCGCGGGGGCCTCCACAGGCTGCGGAAAAAGTCGCTGGGTAGGGGGCTTTGTATCAGGGCGCGAGTTGACTCGCGCCGTAACCCGCGCAAAATGAGTGTCGGACTTTAGCCCCTGTGCGCCACTTCCCTCGCGAAGACGCCTTTTTCCGCAGCCTCCCCAGACCCCCGCAATGCCCGGCCGCCATTTTTGAAACAACTTCTCTCAAATCGGAACCACCCCACCGCAGTCTTTCCGCCATCACCGCCCGGCCACGCCCGGCCCGCGTATACTCTTCCGCGAAGGGTTGGCCCTGCAATGCCCGATTTCCTGCCGAGTTCTCTGCAAAACGCGGTTGTCTTAACCATCGTTCTCACGTTTGCCGGTTACCTGGTCACCTTCTGGAGCAACCGCATGATGGCGCGCCGCGCCGACCGCCTCCGCCTGGTCAACCAGCGCCTCAACGAGTTCTACGGCCCGCTCTATGTGGCTACCGTGGCGGGCAACATCGCATACAAGGCGCTCCTCGCCAAGCAAGGCAAAACGCAGTGTCATCCCATCCGCGACAAGGACCTCAAAGAGTGGGTGCTGTGGATGAAGTCCATCTTCATGCCTCTGAACGACGTGCGCGAGAAGATCATCATCGAAAATGCGCACCTCATCGTGGAAGAAGAGATGCCCCAGTGCCTGCTCGATTTCGTCACCCACGTCGTCGGCTACAAGGCGCTGATTCTCAAGTGGGCGGAAGACGATTACTCCGAGCGGCGTTCCATGATCGGCTGGCCGCCGGAGTTCGACATCTACGTCGAGCGCTCGTACCATGCGCTCAAGGCCGAGCAGACCCGCCTGCTGCACAACTTCCTCTGGCGGTGGTCGCGGCGGGTCATGCACCGCTCCCTATTCTGAGCGCGCCAACCACCGCAAGCGGAATTAGCTGTCTACTGTCGCGGCAGCCTGACCGTACCAACGGTCTCCTGACCGGCTGTAGAGCGGGTCTCCAGACCCGCACCTTCGCAGCACAACCACGAGCGCCGGCAGCGCTCTCGGCGGCCCGCCCACGCTCCACGACTCACACTCGCGCTCACACTCACACTCGTCCACCCCTCACGCCGTCAGCGCCGGATTCAGCGAGGTCACATGCGCCACGGCTTTGGTCAACCGCGCCTCGCAGGGACGCGCGCCCTTGTACTCCGCCGGCGTGTAGATGTGCTCAATCGACTCCACAAGGTACGCGCCCGGAAGAAACCTTCCGCCCTCGCGGACTCCATCGCCGGGCAGCATCAGCACGTCGCCCTCGCGCGGCAGCGAGTGCAGGGTTTCCAGCGGCACCAGGTTGATGCAGGTTCCGTCGCCGGTGATGAACTCTAGGCAGTTGCGGCTGTGCAGCCTTCCTTCGCGCTCCCGCCGCGCCTCCTGCCGCACCCTCAAGGATTCATAGTAGGCGCCGGCCACGATGGGCAGGCCAATCAAAAATCCCACGACCGTGCTGTACTGCGCAATCAGTGACATCCAATGGTGAGTCATCCCGTCTCCGTCTCCCACGCAAAGGGTAACAGCTTGCATCGAAAACTCTGAGGGGTACTCGCTGCCCGCTAGCTAGAGTGCAAGTTCGAAGCCGCCGCGAAAGGCCACGACTTTACAGACCGCGGAAAAACTCGACCATGCGGCTTTGTAATAAGGGCACGGCTTTAGCCGGGCCGATAAAGCCGGAAGAAAGAGCCGGGCTTTAGCCCCTGCCAATCCATCCTTCGCCGAACTCGCTTTTTATTCGGACTTCTCCCGCAAGCTGCTCAGTCGTCCCGCAGCACGAACCTTCAACCTGCATCTCTCAACTCAGTAAGATGAATGGGTGCCCCCGGTTCCTCGCATTTGGGGACCTGGGACAGCACCAACCCCAACCCACAGGTCTTGTATCAGGGCGCGGCTTCAGCCGCGCCGACAGGCGTTCATAAATAAGACCGCTGGCTTTAGCCCCTGAGGGATAAATTGCTCCAAGCTGACCTATCGTTCGGACTTCGACACGCCCCCCGCAAAATCCCATTGCCCTCCCGGCAGCCCGCGGAGTAGGCTCCTTTAATCCGGGCCCCAAAATCGGCTTCCCCGTTTCCAACACGAATTCGGAGAAAAAGCACCATGCGCTGCGCCAGGAAATGTGTCCGCTTCGGTCTCTGTGCCGTAATCGTCTTCGGAATCACCTCAATGCAAGCCTACGCACAGACGGCGCCGAATCAAGACCCCCAGGTCGCGCTTGTCGAGCAACAGGCACAACAAGGTTCAGCTCAAGCCCAATCGCAACTTGGATATTGGTACCGATACGGCCACCAGGGCCTGTCGTCCATGAATTTGCCGCAGGCCGCACTCTGGCTTACGAAAGCAGCACAGCAAGGCTACGCGCCCGCGCAGGAGCAACTCGCAGATATTTACTATGCATACCAGACAGGACAGAACTACACGCAGGCGATGTACTGGTACCAGAAAGCAGTAGCACAGGGCGCAAACGCCATGTCGGCCGGCGGCTATTATGCCAGCTATCTGGCAGCTGGGCGTTGGACGTTGGATGTAGAAAAGATCGGATGGATGTACCTAAATGGCTTGGGCGTAACAAAAAATCAATCGGAGGCAATATCCTGGCTTAATAAAATCCTTGCGCTCGATAAAGCGAATGCGTCAAAGCCCGGAAGTATGGATGACCTCATCGGACGCCTGTATCTCAGCGGCCTCGCAAACGGCACCGACAGAGCAAACGATCCACAGCAGGCGCGCGCCTGGCTCCAGAAGGCGGCAAACTTAGGAAATCAGGATGCGATGAACGCCCTCGCGCAGTTGAACGCTCAGTCCGCGCCGCCCGCCCAACCCACCCCCGCGCCGCAACAAGCCACTCCTCAGCAAGGCATCTGCGCTGCCGTCTACACAGTAGTTGGCAGCGGCGGCCCCTATGGCTCGCATTATTATTACGGTGCGGCCTGGTCGCGTTCTTCCTATGCTGATGCTTTATCCGGTGCAAACTCGGAGCTCATGAAGTTTATAGGCGGCGCGAACGACGTCGATCCTCGGCAGCTCCCGGGCGCGGGCGGTCAATACGCAGCAACGCCGGCAGAGGGCAGCGGCTGTACCTATGCGCACGGCGCTGTGGCGGGAGCACTGAAAATTGCTCCCGGCGGATGCAGCATGTTCAACAGTGGATGTGCAGCCGGAACGAGCACAATGGGCCCCGGTATCTACGATAAGATGAATGCCAATTTCGCTGATTCCACCGATGCAGCCGCCTCCGCAGCAATATCGGCATGCCAGACAAATAAGGCCGCCGGTGGTGACATTGACCATGAGGTCTGTAATGTGATTGAACAGTGGTGATTTGTGGCTAGCATTCGGCCGGCCCGCACCTTCAGCAGCAAACTCACCACAAAACGGGGTGCCCCTGGTCTAGATTCTGAGACCAGGGAACCACGAACGCCCGCATCGACCGGCCAAGAACTCGCCCACGGCCCACGATCCACGAGTCACGGTTCTTCTGATCCCTGATCCCTGTTCCCTGTTCCCAACGCTACTGCCCCACAGACCCGTTTTGGTGCACCCGCTGACCCCGAAAGAAACGGTGATGCACCATGCTCACGCCGAGAAGGAAAACGAGGAGAACGAAAATCGCCACGAAGAGGGTCGTAATGATTCCAGCCAGGGGTCGCTTCTGTTCCGGGCGGGGCGCTTGGTTCGCATCCTTGTCCATCAGAGTCGCCTCAATTCCAGCCCTGGCGTCCGGCGCGTTGCACGGAAGACCAAGCGCCTCATTGCCATCGGCATTTCCAGAGTTGGCGTGCTCAATTGCCGCGTGACCGGACTCTCTCCTCGAAATGGCCTCTGACGACCGCTTCAGGAGCCCAACCCCGGCACGCTCTTATCCATACTGTCACTCTCTGACCGAACTGTCATTTTCTAATCTGTCTGACTCCAGGGGTGCACCCCACCCCGACGTCAATCCCCGCCCACCGCAACTCCTTGAAATCACAGCGCAAAAACCCTCGCCGCGCTTGCTTATAATTTCCCCCTTCCGGCGCATACTGTTCCCATAAGCCCGAAATTGGGCCCAGGCGCGGCGGCTCAACCCCGCCGCGTTCGCGTTCTTTGGTCGCAGCTTTTAGTCCTTCGGCGCCTGGGTCCGTGCATTTTCGGTCCCTTGTTCCCTTGGTCCCTCGGTCCCTGTATCTTTAACCACTGTATTTTCAAATTCTTGTGGCTAAGTCGATCGAAATAAAGATACTTACGCCAAAATGAGCCGGCCAAATGGATGAAAACAAAGATACTTGTTTGCAGAGACGGGGGGGATAGGGGATACCCCCCTCCCCCATCCAACCGCCGGCTCGAGTTGGAAGCTGGGAGCCGGAAGCCGGTCCCGAGGCACACTCACACTTCACACTGTCCACTGTTTCCTGGCGGCCCCTCCGCCAGGAAACCGGTTGTGAAACTGTGAAGCCGGCTTTTCCAAATCAAATCAACGATTTACACGGAAAAATCCCGCAGTCTCACAGTTTCTGTGCTTCTCTGGAACTGAGCCGCAAGTTCGCATCGGTTTTTCGCGAAGAGGTCTTGATGCAGATCACGAACCACAATTTACGAACCACGAACTTCGAGCTGTTAGGTGACTTGCAACTTGCCGTCTCACTAACTCCGCTCGAACCCAGGAATCTTCCACAGCCGCGTCGCGGGACCGGCCTGATTGATGGTGTAGAAATGCAGTCCCGGCGCGCTGCCTGCTATCTGCGCGGCCGCAGAGTTCCGTTACGCTTTGGATATCGGAACCCACAACCCAGGATCCAGCCTTCGGCAAACTGGAGCCAACGGCGTCGGCCGCACCATTTGGGCTTCCAGCATTACAATCATGCTGGAGCCGCTCACAGCATTAACTCTGGCGGACAGGACTACTCAACCAAATGCTCGACAGTGCTTCAACTACATGCGGCTACAACCTTCGCACAACCGCGCCTCCGCTCTTTCGGCTTGCTAAGTATCTTACGCGCAGGAAGGTTCGCGGCGGCTTCCGGCTTCAGGCGTTCGCCAGCCGCGGCTGCGTTGTGCAATACGACCTGGGCAATGGGTTTCACCTCACGGTGCCCATCTATCGTGAAGACAATCGTATCGACCGGGAGGAAATCCTCGGCTATGAGGCACAGTTGGTGAAGGAGCTGAGCGCCGCTGCGGGCTCCATGCAGGATATTACCTTGATCGACTGCGGCGCGGATATCGGCCTGATCTCGGTGACGCTGCGGCGCGCAATCCCGGCGATCGGTCACGTGGTGGCCTTCGAGCCCAATGCCGAGGTGCTTCCGTTTCTGAGCCGCAATCTCTCCATGCTGCCGTGCCCGGCACTGATGATCGGCCACGCAGTGGGGAACATCGAGGGGGCCGGTCGCCTCGAGCGGCCCCCGAGCGACGATTCGGACCACGCGCGCTACTTGGTGCCTGATCCGAAGGGCAGCATCCGCGTCATCACCATCGACAGTCTGGGCATTATGGGCGACATCCTGCTGAAGATCGACGTAGAGGGCGCCGAGCACACGGTGATCGAGGGTGCAGTCGAGACCATCCGCCAGGCTCCGCGCTGCGTGGTCTCGCTTGAGGCGCATCCTGAAGTGGCGGCGCGCACTGGCATCGACCCCTTAACAAACCTTCGCAGGTTGCAAGCGATTCGTCCGTTCCGGTTTGTCGTCGCGGGAGGCACGGCGACGCGAGAAATTCACTCGCTCGACGAGCCGCTCTTCCCGCCCGGTGCGCCAAAAGAGATTCTCAATGTGGTGGCCGCGTCGATAGCGTAGCGTTCCTGCATATCGTAATGAGCCGGCATTTCATTTGAGCCCCAGGTTCCCGAGCAAGCGCCGCGCTGGCTCGGCCTGATTGATGGTGTAGAAGTGCAGTCCCGGCGCGCCGCCGCGCAGCAGCGTTTCGCACAAGCGCGTCACCACGCCGATGCCGAAGTCGCCGAGCGCCGCTTTGTCGTGCTCCAGCTCTTCCAGGCGCAGCCGAATCCAGCGCGGCAAGTCGGCGCCGCAGCCGTTGCAGAAGCGCATGGTGTTCGCGTAGTTCGTGATGGGCATGATGCCCGGAACGATCGGTATCGTAATGCCTGCCTTCGCGCAGCGCTCCACAAAGTGGAAGTAAGCATCGGCGTTATAGAAGAGCTGGGTGAGCGCCGCGTCGGCCCCAGCTTCCACCTTGCGGCGGAAGTGCTCGAAGTCCTCTGTGGGACTCGCGGCCTGGGGATGCATCTCGGTGTAGGCAGCGACCTCGATCTTGAAGGTGTCGCCGTGCGTCTTGCGGATGAAGCTGACCAACTCGTTCGCGTAGTGGAACTCGCCGGGCGCAGCGGGACTGAGCGCCGTAGCCGGCAGATCGCCGCGCAGCGCCACGATGCGTTTGACGCCCGCTTCGCGATAACGCACGAGCTGTGCCGTAACATTCGCCCGTGTCGACCCGACGCATGTGAGATGCGGCGCGGTTTCCACGCCCGAGTGCTTCACCACGGTCAACAGCGTTTCGTAAGTTCCTTCTTGCTCAGACCCGCCCGCGCCATGCGTGACGGAAAAATAACCTGGACGCAGCGCCGCCAGTTGCGCGATGACCGCCGGCAGCTTGGCCCGCGCCTCCGGCGTGCGCGGCGGAAACAGCTCGAACGAGAATGTGAGAGGAGAAGGCATAAGAAGTGATCAGTGTTCAGTGGTCAGTGATCGGGTTGCGGTCGTGCTCTTCCCTGACCACTGACCACTGTCTTAATACCTGTAGTGATCGGCCTTAAACGGCCCTTCCACCGGCACGCCAATGTAGTCGGCCTGTTTCTGGCTGAGCCTTGTCAGCTTCACACCGATCTTTTCCAAATGCAACCGCGCCACTTCTTCGTCCAGCTTCTTGGGCAGCACATAGACTTGCGGCTTGTAACTGTCGCGGTTCTTCCACAGATCGAGTTGCGCCAGCGTCTGGTTGGCGAAGCTGTTCGACATCACGAAGCTCGGATGGCCGGTGGCGCAGCCCAGGTTCACCAGGCGTCCTTCGGCCAGAATGAAAATCGAGTGCCCGTCGGGAAAGGTGTACTTGTCGACTTGCGGTTTAATGTTGATCCGCGTCACTCCCTTTGCCTCGTTGAGCCGGTCGATCTGGATCTCGTTGTCGAAATGCCCGATGTTGCACACGATGGCCTGGTCCTTCATCTTCTGCATGTGCTCGAGAGTGATGATGTCGGTGTTGCCGGTGCAGCTGACATAGATGTCGCCGCGGCCCAGCGTGTCCTCAACGGTCGTCACCTCGAAGCCTTCCATCGCCGCCTGCAGCGCGTTGATGGGGTCGATCTCCGTTACCACCACGCGCGCACCCATGCCGCGCAGCGAGTGGCTGGAGCCCTTGCCCACATCGCCGTAGCCGCAGATCACCGCGACCTTGCCCGCCACCATCACGTCGGTGGCGCGCTTGATTCCGTCGGCCAGCGACTCGCGGCAGCCGTACAAATTGTCGAACTTGCTCTTCGTCACAGAGTCGTTCACGTTGATCGCCGGAACCAGCAGCTTCCCTTGCTCCATCATTTTGTAGAGCCGGTGCACGCCGGTCGTGGTCTCTTCCGAAACACCGCGCCAATCGGCAACGACCTTGTGCCAGTGCTTCGGGTCCTCAGCGAAGACTTTCTTCAGCAGGTCCTTGATCACCTGCTCCTCGTGATTGCCGCTGGGTGTGTCGACCCAGCGGTCGCCGTTCTCGAGTTCGTAGCCCTTGTGGATCAGGAGCGTCGCATCGCCGCCGTCGTCCACGATCAATTGCGGCCCGAGTCCGCCTTTGTGCGTCAGCGCGCGCCAGGTGCAGTCCCAGTAGTCCTCGAGGCTCTCGCCCTTCCAGGCAAAAACGGGAACGCCCGCTGCAGCAATTGCGGCTGCCGCGTGGTCCTGCGTGGAGAAGATATTGCAGCTTGCCCAGCGCACCTCCGCTCCGAGCGAAACCAGCGTCTCAATCAGCACCGCCGTCTGAATGGTCATGTGCAGCGAGCCGGTGACGCGCACGCCCCTGAGCGGCTTCTCTGCCGCGTACTTGTTGCGAATTGCCATCAGCCCCGGCATCTCCTGCTCGGCGATGATGATCTCCTTGCGGCCCCATTCGGCCAAGCCGAGGTCGGCGACCTTGAAGTCGTTCTCGGGCTTGCTGGTTTTCGTGCTTTCGAGCGTTGCGGTTGCCATTTTTTCTCCTTTTATCGTCGCATCGTGATATGTTGATATGTAACAGAATTTGACCATGTCGTCAATCGTCAAAACGCTCAAGGTGGTCGCCGATCCCAACCGGCTGCGTATCCTGTTGCTTTTAAAGGGCGAGGAGCTCTCCGTCGCCGAGCTTCAGGAGATCCTCGGCATGGGCCAAAGCACCATCTCCACACATCTCTCGCAGCTCAAGCAGGCAGGGCTGGTGGAAGACCGGCGCACGGGCAAGAGCAATCTCTATCGCCTTATCGCCGTGCGGGGCGGGGTTTTAGACGAGATTCTTGCGGATGCCAAGAAGGAAATTGCGGAGGTCGCGTCCGACCAAGCCTCCATGCGCCACGTGCTCAAAAAGCGCCAGGACAAGATGCGCGCGTTTTTCGATAGCGTTGCCGGGCGGCTGGGCAGGGACTACGTGCCGGGCAAATCGTGGAAGAGCATGGCCGAGGCGCTGCTACGCCTGATGCCGCCACTCACCATTGCCGACCTGGGCACCGGCGAAGGGGCGTTTGCCCTGTTGCTGGCCGCGCGTGCCCATAAAGTGATCGCCGTCGACAGCTCTTCGCGCATGATCGAGGTGGGCCGCGAACAGGCCGCGCGCCATGGCATGCGCAACATCGACTTCCGCCAGGGCGACATGGAAGAGATCCCCATCGGCGTGGGCGAAGTGGACCTCGTTTTTTTTTCGCAGTCGCTCCACCATACGCTGCACCCGGAGCGCGCTCTGGCCGAAGCTGCGCGCATTCTCGCGCCCGGCGGCCGCATCGTCGTGCTCGACCTGCTCAAACACCGCTTTGAAGAGGCCCGCGAAATGTACGCCGACGAGTGGTTGGGCTTCAGCGAGGCGGAACTGGAATCGATGCTCGAAAACGCGGGCTTCGCCAACGTGGAGACCGCGGTCGTCGACCGGGATGCGGATGCGCCGCAGTTCCAGACGCTCTTGGCGGTGGGCAATAAGCCAAACTCGCTTTCTGCCGCAAAATCAATCAATATCAATCCATCATCCTGAGTGGGCTCGATCTGTCTTTTGGACCGGCGCAGTCGATGGATGATAGCTCTATTTGCGGTGCAGACTTTCCGGGCACCATGCTAGAAGCTGGCTTTTTCCGCTGCTAGCAACCGCTGCTTGCGGTCCACGCCCCAGCGATAGCCGGTGAGCGTACCGTCGACGCCGACCACGCGATGGCATGGCACCAGCACGGAGACGCGGTTCAGAGCACAGGCCCGCGCCACGGCGCGCGTAGCGTTGGGATCGCCCATCTCGCGTGCGAGTTGGCTGTAGGTGCGCGTCTGGCCGCGCGGAATCTGACGCAGCGCGTTCCACACGCGAAGCTGGAAAACCGTCCCGCGCAAGTCCAACATCGGCAGTTGCGGTGCAGAAGACTTTCGTACGAGGTCGTCGCCTTCGCGAACATTCGCGATTGCAGCATCAGCCCAGCGCGCAATCGAGGGATCGCGACGCAGCGCCGCCTCGGGAAATTCCGCGCGCAGGGTCGCCTCAGCTTCCGCTTTGCTGTTCGCCAAAGCCAGCCAGCACAGACCGCGCTCCGTGGCGCCCACAATCATCCATCCGAACGGCGAATGGGCCGCGCAATACCCGATGCGCTCGCCTTTGCCGCCTTTCGCAAATCGCGATGGCGTCATGCCCAGCTGAGCGCCCTCCCAGGCGCGGCTCGACGAACCGAATCCTGCGTCGTAAATCGCGTTGGTCACCGTACTTCCTTTCTTGAGGGCTTTGCGCAGCCCGTTGGCGCGCAGGGCGCGTTGATACTGCAAGGGGCTCACGCCCATCTCGCGCTTGAAGAGCCGCTGCACGGTAAAGGGGCTCAGTCCGGCCACGCGCCCCAACTCTTCCAAGCGCACGCGCCGGTCGAGATGGCTCTCAATGTGGCGACGAATCTCGCCCAAAGGGCTGCCCCACGCAGTGGCAGGACCGCAGCGCTTGCAGGCGCGGAATCCTGCGGCCTCAGCCTCGGCCGCGCTGCGGAAAAAGCGCACATTGGCGCGCAGCGGGCGGCGGCTCGAGCAAGTTGGCCGGCAAAAGACGCCCGTGGTCGCCACGCCGTAGAAGAAGCGCGCCCGCGGATCGCGAGCGACAAGCTGCTTCCACGCGGAGTCTGCCCACGAGGCCTCAGGCCGCGAACCATGAGAATCAACGGGCGCGGGTTTTGCAGTCTGCGGCATGACGATTCTGGGCATCGTGGATACGGTTGCGAATTCAGTCGCATTTTGCGAAACAGTGTTCATGAGAATGATAGTCGCCGATTGCCGTTTCGCGCGCACTCCGATTCTTGCGCGCAATTCCGATTCCGCCGGGAGCCCCCGCTCGCAGAAGTACCGCCGGTCTCCAGACCGGCTGTCGTGCGGGCGTCCTCGCCTGCACTCAGCAGAGAACGACCGCGAATTCATGCGCTCTGAGCACAATGGATTGCACCCGGGAGTGACACAATCAATGCGCCTCACCGTGTATCCTCGTTCTGGACAAGGAATCGCGCTTCATCTGGTCTCGTTCCGCTCTATGGGCCAGGCATCAAGCCGGACTCATCTTCGGAGGTTTCACCATGTCACGCAAACTGATTGCCATCGCGGCAGTTTTCATAGTTTCCGCTCTGGCCTGCGCGCAGGCTAATGGCTCCTACAAGGTCCAGAAGATCCAGCTCGTCGGCGGCGACGGCGGGTTCGACTACGTGACTGCCGACCCCGACGGCCGCAACTTGTACGTGGCGCGCTCCGGGCAGGGCGGCCATATCGGCGTCTTCAATCTCGATACGCTCGCTCAGGTGGGCGATCTACCGGGCACGAGCGGGCACGGCGCGGCAGTGGACACGGCCACGGGACATGGATTCGCGACCTCGAAGCCGGTGACGATGTTTGATGCGAAGACCTTCGCGATCCTCAAGAAGATCGATGTCCAGGGCAATCCCGACGGCTACCTGAACGACCCCTACAATCACCACTTCTACATCCTCAGTCACTCGGCGCCCAACATTACGGTGCTCGACGACAAGGACGGTTCAATTCTTGGCACCATCGATCTCGGCGGCGCGCCGGAGCAGTCCGCCACTGACGGTCACGGCAGGATTTACGTCGACCTTGAGGACAAAGATGCGATTGCGGTGGTCGATGCGGACACGATGAAAATGGTGGGCCGCTACGACCTCTCAAGCAAAGGCGGCGGATGCGCGGGTCTCGCGCTCGATGCGAAGAACGGCATCCTGTTTGCCGCCTGCCGCGACAAGAACAACATGATCATCTTGTCGGCTGCCGATGGGCACATCCTCACCGACCTGCCGATTGGCATGGGATGCGACGGGGCAACATTTAATCCCGACACCATGGAAGTGTTCAGCTCGCAGGGCGACGGCACGCTTACGGTGATCAAGGAAAACTCGCCGGCTGACTTTGCCGTGGAGCAGACAGTGTTTACGCCGTTGCGCGCCAAGACCATCACGCTTGACACGAAGACGGGTAATCTTTTTCTGATCACGGCCGAGTACGGGCCGGCGCCGGCCCCGCCTGCTCCACCAGCAGCAGCACCGCCCGCGGGCGGCCCTACTGCTGCAGGCGGACCGCCAGCATTTATGCGCGGGCCGCGCGCGCCCATGATTCCGCATTCCTTCCAGATTTTGGTCGTCGGCAAGGATTGAACGGCGCATGGCCAGACTTCGCAAGTTCCCGGGATACCAAAAAGATCTGAGCTTGGGCCCTGCCGGCTCGGACACTCCACGATAATAATGACGAACAATGCCACTGGACTGGAGCTGCGCGGCGCTGGCCGAAGGGCTGCAATGTTACAAGAGCGGGGAGTTTTTTCTCGCGCATGAGCACTGGGAAGGGGTCTGGCTGGAGTGCGATGGACCGGAAAAAACGTTCCTGCAGTCGCTGATTCAAATCGCGGCGGCCTTTCATCATCTTCAGCGCAAGAATTTCATCGGCGCCGCATCGCTGCTGCGCGCGGCATTGCGGCGGCTCGATGCATTTCCCGCTGCTTTCGGAGGGATCGCAGTCGAAGATCTTCGCGCGAGTGTGCGCGCGTGGCTGCGGGCGCTGGATCGGGAAGACCCATCGCCACGGCCCCCGATCCCGCAAATACGATGAACGCGAAGGTCCACTCCGAAGTCATCGGATTTCGACTGATTTCTTAAGCAGCGCTTCGGCACGCACCAGATCCTCTTCCGAATCCACGCCAACGGTGTCACGCGGCGCGTCGGCAACGTAGATCGCGATGCCGTTTTCGAGCAGCCGCAACTGTTCCAGGCGCTCCAGCTTTTCGAGAGGCGAGGGCGCCAGGGCGGCGAAGCGCTCAAGTGCGGCCTTGCGATAGGCATAGATGCCGAGGTGCTTACGATAGCCGGTGAAGCCAGCCTGATCCCGATCGAATGGAATCGTCGCGCGCGAGAAGTAGAGAGCGCGGCCGTCGAGCGCGGTGACGACCTTGACGGCATTGGGATTAGTGAACTCCTCGGGCGGGCAGTGGACGGAAAGCGTGGTCACTTCCACTTCGGGACGCGCGAAGAGATCGAGCAACGGTCGGAAAAAATCTGCCGTGAGAGTGGGCTCGTCGCCCTGAATGTTGACGTAAATGTCGGCGTCGATCTGACGGGCCACTTCCCTCACCCGGTCCGAGCCGCTGGGGCACGCGGGCGAGGTCATGACAACGGGAATTGACCGCGCACGGCACGCATCCGCGACCTCGTCGGCATCGGTGGCAACAACCACGGGATCCATGAGTCTGCTCGCCGCTGCGGCGCGCCACACCCACTCCACCATGGGCCGCCCGGCGATTGAACGCAGCACCTTGCGCGCCATGCGCGTGGACTGGAGCCGCGCAGGAATGACAGCTGCGATGCGCAGGGAACTCATGCAGTCGAGTGTACATGGACGCCGAGCGGCGATGGTCAGTCGGCGAGCTTAGCCAGAGCGCTCTCGGCGCGGGCCAGTCCCTGGGCCGCGGCGTCGGCACCGCCGCTTTGGTGCTCGGCCTGGTGCTCGGCATAGACGAATTCGATCCGCGTGAGGCCGATGACGCCGAGAATCTTGCGCAAATACGGCTCCTGTTGGTCGAAATCATGGATCGGCGCGCCCGCGGGATAGGCGCCGCCGCGCGCCGAGAAGATGTAGACCCGTTTGCCCGGCGGCACCAGCGGCGCCACGCCCTGCGCAGTGAAGGCAAAGGTGCGCCCTTCGCGCACGATCAGGTCGATCCACGCCTTGAGCGAGGCGGGAATGGAGAGGTTCCACATGGGTGCGCCGAGCACGATGACGTCAGCGGCAAGCAGTTCGTCCACTAACTGATCGGAGAAGGTTAAGGCCTGCTTCTGCGCTGCGGTTCGCTCCGCCGACGTCGTGAAAAACGCGGCAATGGAGGCCTCATCGAGGTAGGGAAAGCGTTCGTGCGACGTGTTGTGGTGGAAGACCCTTCCGGCGGGGTTTTGCTGCTTCCACTTCTCAACGAAGATTGCGGCAAGAAAGCTGGAAACCGACGCGGCGCGAGGGCTGGAGTCAACATGGAGCAAGGCGGACATGAACGTTCTCCGTCAGGATGCAAAAGACATTTCAGGAATTGTCGCAGGATGGGCCAGCTTGCTGCTTTTGGCGTTCGCATTTTCGATGGAGCGGTCGAAAAATCGCCCCTCAGGAACGGATTGAGACGTTTGACCTGTCCTCAGCGCGCCCGTATCATTGAAATGTGGCAATTACGTGCGCTTTTGCGCTCTTTTTGCCTTCCTTTCGGCGGGGTAGCTCAGATGGTTAGAGCGACGGATTCATAACCCGTAGGTCGGCAGTTCGATCCTGCCTCCCGCCACCAATTTTCTTCATTAGAATGAATATTTTAGGAAGCTTATAGCTTACTGCGCTAAAAACGCTCACCCGCAACTCGCCCGTGATTGCTATTGCACCGTCTCCGTAGGCGGCTTCAAAGGCGGTGCGCCGCTGCGGCCTAGCCAAGAACTCAAGCAGCGCCGCAAGGCCGCATCCCTGGAGTCTGATTGCACGGAGCGAATCTACTTGGTTGCAATCTCGACCAGTTCGACGCGGCGGTTCTTGGCTCTGCCCTCGTCGGTTTTGTTGGAGGCGACCGGGGCATAGGGGCCGTTGCCGAAGGCGATGAGGCGGGCAGCAGCGATGGAGTGCTTGGAGACCAGATCGTTGATGACCGACTGCGCCCGTGCCTGGGACAGCTTCACGTTTGAGGCCGCATCGCCCACCATGTCGGTGTGGCCGACGATGTAGACCTTAAGCGCGGCATTGTTTTTGAGCAGCTTGGCGATCTCATCGATGGCCGGCTCGGATTCCGGCTTGATGTCGGACTTGGCGGTATCGAAGTTGATGCCATAGATGGCCACGCTTCCGGTGTCGGAAATGCTCGAGGCCATGGCCGAGGCATCCATGGTCACATCCTGCTGCATGACCTGCTCTTCAACGATGGTCAAAATGTAAATGTCCGGCCCTACAGATGAGATGAAGGCCTCTACCCAAATCTTGCTTCCGCCCTTGGTGATCCGAACGGTCGTCCTTGGACCTTCGCCGCCGTCATCGTGCAACACCTGCCCACCCGCCGCGCGCGCCGCATTTTGATAGTTGCGTCTGATCTGTATGGCGCTGACCGGCTGGTTATCTCTCTTGCGTTGGTACTTGATGTGGTACCAATGCCCTTCGACTGCCTGTTTCGTCGTCTTGCCGCCTACCGTAACCGTGAACTCAAAAGAACTGAATGGCATCTCCTCGTAGTCGTCGATGTAATAGCCGGGCATTCGCGTGATGCCGGGGTAGTCCTTCGAACCAGCCTTATCGGTTTGGCTGAAAGCAAATGGAATCGTCATGACGGCGATAAGAACGAGCAACGTACTTCTTAGCATGCGATTCATGGAACGCTCCTTGAGAGATTGGCTCTGCGTCCTATTTGTTTGCGGAAGAATCATATACCCAAGGGGAGCAAGCTGTCGGTGAGTCCTTGGCGGGAAGGAGCGAAAGGCAACAATGCTTGATCCTGGCACCCCGGCAACTAATGCGTCCGGTGTGATGACGCTCCTTCTTGCCTGTAAGCATTTTGATTTCCTTTCGATCGAGGAAGCGATAGAAACCAGGAACAACGGATGTCCGTTCAAATCCATTTCTTCCAAAGCAACCAGACTTTTATGGATTGCGTAAGGCACGAGTAGGCAAGCAGCGTGGCAAGCAGAATCGGCCAGTAAAGCCCCGGCAGGTGCGCGAGGCCCAACGCTGAGGCCAGCGGGGAGTACGGAAGCCACGCTCCGAAGGCCATGATGGCCATTGTCGTGAGGGTCAGTGACCAGCTTGCGCGGCTCTGAAAGAAGGGGATTTTATTGGTGCGAATAATGTGGATGATGAGTGTCTGCGTCATGATGGATTCGACAAACCAGCCGGTCTGAAATAACGGAGCGCGGGACACATCCCAGCACTTGAACATGTAGAGCATGACGAAGAAAGTGGTGTAGTCGAAGATCGAGCTGATAGGTCCAATGCAGAGAATAAATCGCTTGATCTCTCCGACGTCCCAGGGACGCGGCCGCGCCACCAGTTCTTCGTCTACCGCGTCTGTCGGAATCGGTACCTGGGAGAAGTCATACAGCATGTTGTTCGTCAATATCTGGATCGGCGCCATGGGGATGAATGGCAGAAAGGCGCTCGCTCCCAAAACGCTGAACATGTTTCCAAAGTTGGAGCTGGCTCCCATGCGAATATATTTGATGATGTTTGCGAAAACCTTTCGCCCCTCAATGACGCCCTCTTCGAGCACCATCAGATCCTTCTGCAGCAGAATCAGATCCGCCGACTCCTTGGCGATGTCCACGGCTGTATCCACCGAGATGCCGATGTCCGCGGCATGCAAGGCGGGAGCATCGTTGATTCCGTCTCCCATGAATCCGACTACATGTCCCTTGCTGCGGAGAAGGCGAACGATCCGCTGCTTGTGAGCAGGAGTAAGACGTGCAAAAAGCGTCGTCTTCTCCGCCGCATCCGCCAATTCCGCGTCGGACATCTTCTCCACGGCCTCGCCCAGGAGCATTGGATCGGGCTCAAGTCCCACGTCCCGGCATACCTTGCGACTGATCAGGTCGTTGTCGCCGGTAAGGATCTTCACTCCTACGCCATGCTTGTGCAGCGCTTGGATTGCGATTGCTGCCGTACTCTTGGGCGGGTCGAGAAATGCAACGTACCCCTTCAGCACGAGGTCGCGCTCGTCGTCCTTTGAGCAGGACTGTTTCCCGGGCAGTTCCTTGACGGCTACGGCCAGGACTCGAAAGCCGTCGTCGCTGAGGCTCGCATATTCATCCCGCAAGCCTTTCATCAGCCCGGGATCCATGGGCGACAGCTTTCCGTCCAACTCAAATTGAGAGCATTGGTGGAATATCTCTTCGGGAGCGCCTTTGGTGAGGAGGATTGCTTTGCCCTCAGGAGTTTCCACCATCACGGACATCATGCGCCGCGTGAAGTCGAAGGGGATTTCATCGAGCTTCTTGTACTTTTCGACCAGCGCTTTCCCATGAAAGTCCGAACAGTCCAGAATCGCGGTGTCGAGCAGATTCTTGAGACCGGTCTGGAAGTGGCTGATGAGGTAACCGTCCAGCAGCACTTCGTCGGTTTCTCGTCCCGCTACGTTGCAGTGCCGCTGCAGGACGACACGATCCTCGGTCAGCGTGCCGGTCTTATCCGTGCACAGTACATCCATACCGCCGAAGTTCTGAATGGCATTGAGCCGCTTGACGATCACTTTCTTGCGGCTCATCGCGATGGCTCCTTTGGAGAGGCACACGGAGACGATCATGGGCAGCATCTCGGGAGTCAGACCCACGGCCACAGCCATGGCGAAGAAGAATGCGCTCTTCCAATCGTGCTTGGTAAAGCCGTTGATCAGGAAGACCAGAGGCACCATGACCGCCATAAGCTGGATCATCAACCATGTGAAGCGGCTCAGGCCGCGGTCGAAACTGGTCGGCGGCGCTTGTTCCGTAATCGAGCCGGCCATGGTGCCGAGATAAGTGTTGACTCCTGTGACCACCACGACCGCGGTTGCAGTGCCGCTTTCAACGCTCGTTCCCATGAAGCAGACATTCTTCAGATCGATCGGCGAATTGGAGGCCTTGGGGTCCGCATCGTGGAACTTCTCAACGGGATAGGACTCTCCAGTGAGCGTACCCTGACTCACAAACAAGTCTTTCGCAGTGAGAATCCGCACATCGCCGGGGATCATGTCGCCGGCGTGCAGATTGATGATGTCCCCAGGGACCAGATCGCGCAGCGGCATCTCCAGCGCCTTGCCATCCCGAAA
>JBEKIE010000076.1:0-18424 GCA_050011915.1 Occallatibacter sp. | reverse complement strand
ATCTTCATGTCGAGAATGGAATCGATGGCCACGCCCGCATTGCCCACGTCGCCGGTCACGCGCTCATGGTCGGAGTCGTAGCCGCGATGCGTCGCCAGGTCGAACGCCACCGAAAGCCCTCGCTGCCCTGCCGCCAGGTTGCGCCGGTAAAACGCGTTCGACTCCTCCGCCGTCGAAAACCCCGCATACTGCCGGATGGTCCACGGCCGCGTGGCATACATCGTCGTGTACGGCCCGCGCAGATACGGCGGAATGCCCGCAGCGTACTGCAGATGTTCGAGCTCCTTCAGATCCTCGCGTGTATAGAAACTTTTGAGCGCGATGTGCTCGGGCGAAAGCCATTCCGTAGTTTCGTGCGCAGCCGTCTTCGCTGCCGCGGGCTTCCATTCGATCTTTGTGAAATCCGGCCTCATGATTCGCTTTTGATCCCCAATCGTTCCTGCCACGTCGCCAAAAACTCCAGCGGAGGTGTGCGCAGATGCACGAAATCCGCAATTCCCGCCGCGCGCAACTCTTCCGCGTTCTCAGGATTCCCCGCCACGATGACCAGAGTCGCGCGGTTGAGCGCCTTCAGCTTCGTCATCAGCTCCAATGCCAGCGCCGCATACTCCGCGTCTGCGCTGCAGAGCACAATTACGTTCGCTTCGGCAGCGGCAATCTCCCCGGCCTTTTTGAACCGCCGCGTTTGTATCTCAAATCCCACGCAGGCAAAGAGATTCGCGGCAAAATGTGACCGCGCTGCGCGCATTTTCACGTCGCCGATCTCCGCCAGCAGCACTCGCGGCGTCTTGCCACCCGCGGCCGCATGCCGCTCCGTGCGCAGCCGCAACTCCTCGTACGCCCGCGCTCCGCGCAAATCGGCGTTCATCCGCTCTTCGTCGACGCGGTCGAGCGCCCGCTCGACCGGATTTGCATACTGATTCGTGCCCACCAGCACGCGTTTGCGTAACGCGACTGCCTGCTCGCGCGCCGCCAAACTCCGCTCCAGCATTTGCGCAATGGCTCCTTCCGCCTGCGCCTTGCGGAATCCGCCGCGCGCTTCAATTCCTTGCATCACCTTCCAGCCTTCACGTGCCATAAGATCCGTGATGGTTTCGAGAGCGTACGACCCCCCGCCTGCATCGGCCACGCGGCCCAGCCACGCCTCGTGTTTCAGCAGCAGTTGGGTGTTCCGCGCCAGCCGCCGGCTTGCTTCGTCCGGCGCCTTGTAGCACGCATCGAATGGCGTCACCGTCACCGCGTCCGCCCCGCCCAGCACCGCGGACATGGCCTCCGTCGTCGCGCGAAGAACGTTCACTTGCGGGTCGTAGACAGTCTTGTTCCAGCGTGAGGTGCGCACAGCGATCCGCGGCCGCGCCGCTCCACGCGTGCCGCCAAAGCTCTTTACCGCCCGCGCCCACAGCATGCGGAACGCCCGCAACTTGGCGATCTCGAAGAAATAATTCGAATCCACTGAAAAACTGAACTCGAGTGCGGCCGCTGCGCGGTCAATCTCCGCCCCACGTTCTTGAAGCGCGGCAAGAAAATCCACTCCTGCTGCCAATGCGAATCCAATTTCCTCAACAGCCGTGGCTCCCGCCTCGCGCAACGCGTCGCCGTGAATCGTGAACGGCACGAGCCCCGGCGGCGCGTCCGCAATCACTTCCGCGGCAAAGTCGAGGCTCGCCAGCGCATCGCATCCGGTTGTCATCTCCGCGGCAAACGGCGTTCCGTGCTGCCGTTCGATCAGCATTCGAATCATGCGCTCGCCGCCCCGCGCAAAATGTACCGGAATTCCGTCGAGATTTCTCAGCAATATATCGATTTCGTTCGCACTCTCGACCGAAATTCCGTTGAATGCAATCTCCTCGGCGCCTGCAGCGACCGCCGCGCACGCCGCACAATTCGCTTCTTCAGTGTTTGTCGCGTCAATCTCCTCGCGAATTCTCCAGTCGCCCGTGGCGCGCGCACCGCGCCGATAGGGAAAATCCCCCGGCGTCGTATCCACACACGCCAGCCCCGCCAGATCCTCGGCGCGATAGAAGGGCTTCACGGCCAGTCCCTCTTCCGTCCGCCAAGTCAATCTCTTCTCGGGATCGGCACCTTTGAGGTCCCGCGCAATGGCCGCCTGCCACGCCGCGATGCCGACCGGCGGAAAACCCTCGAGCAATTTGTCAGTCTCCATGGTTTTCATTTGCCCGCAGGGTCTTCGACCATCTCGATCAATATCCCAAATGCGCCCTCGGTCTTTGACTTGGGGTGCACAAAAAACACCGTGGTTCCCCGGGAACCCTTGCGCGGAGCCTCGTCGATGAGTTGAAATCCTTCGGCGCGCATCGCGTTGAACGCCTGCTGCGCGTTACGAACGCGAAAAGCCACGTGCGCCAGGCCGCCGCGCCCGCCGTTTTTGTCGATCAGTTTCTGCACCGGCGAATCCGCTGTCAGCGGCTCGAGCAACTGGATCAGGTTCGGTCCCTCGCCGATCTGGAGCAGCGCTTCGCGCACCTGATCCATGCCGCGCACCTCCTCGCGATGAACTTCCCTGAATCCCAGGGATTCGTACGCTTTCACCTGACCCTCAAGTTCGCCCTGCTTGACCGCAATCGCAACATGATCCACAAACTGGATGCCGGGAACATTCTTCAACTCTTCCTGCACGTCGTTCCTTTCAACCTCTGGGCCTAATCGACAGCCCTCTCACTCAAACTCAACAAGCGCCTGGTTCAACTTCACAGGATCGCCCGGCTTCACATGCACGACCTTCACCGTTCCCGTGCGCGGCGCCGTCACATTCGTCTCCATCTTCATAGCTTCGAGCACCAGCATCAGCGCGCCCGCCTCCACTGCCTGTCCCGGCTCGACGTTGACCTTGATCACCAGCCCCATCACCGGGCTGTGACACAACTTTATCTCCGCGTCCCACGCGCCGCCCGGGTTCTGCGCATGCCCGCCCGCCGCCGCATGCGTCGCATGGTGAGGCGAGTTTTCCGACGCCTGCTGGGCCGCCTCATCTTCCAGGACCTCTACGTCCACCGCGTAGGCTTTTCCATCAATTGTGATCTGAAGCTTCAACGCGCTGCTTCCTTTCTCGCAAAATCTCTCGCTGCACTCATCGCCGGGGCCTCATGTTGTGCGAGGTCTGCACAATCACACGTCCCTGCTGCGCCCACGCACCCGCGTTCTCCTGCGCGCCGGGCAGCAACTGCGCCGACCGCACGCGCGCCTTCTTGCCCAGAAAAGCCGTCGCCGCCGCGGTCAGCGCGACCACAATCTCCGGCTTGACCGGCGGCGTCTTGGGTTCGTCCACATTTTCGACAGCGGCGGAGATGGTCACAACCTCTGCCTCCTGCACACGTGCCGCCTGCAGCCTGCTCAGTTCCGCCACGCGCGCCTGCAGAGCCTTCACGGTCGTCGCCATGGCATCCAACTGCCGCTCCATGTCGCGCTGCCGTTCGCGCACCGCACGCCGCAGGACGCGCTCCAGTGCGGCATAAACTGCCACGCAACCCGCGCCGGCAATCAGCGTCATCACCGCCCAATCCGTCCAATGCAGTTTCAAGCGCGCTTCCTTTCAGGGGCTGAAGCCCCTTTCTCCCGACGAATGCTGCTGCGGCCCGGCTGAAGCCGTGCTCTTGTTACAAAACCCTTACAGCGGAATCAATCCGTGCTTCTTCTGCGGCCGCAATTCGCGCTTGCTGTGCAGCGACTCCAGCGCCCGCGCCACCGCTCTGCGCGTCTCCGCGGGCTCGATGATGTCGTCCACCAGCCGCCGCCCCGCCGCCACATACGGATTTGAGAATGTCTCGCGGTACGCGTCCACCAGTTCCTTGCGCCGCGCCGCCTGATCTTCGGCCGCGTCAATCTCTTTGCGGAATACGATCTCCGCTGCGCCCTCGGCCCCCATCACCGCGATCTCCGCCGTGGGCCACGCCAGCACGCGGTCCGCGCCCAGGCCTCGCGAGCACATGGCAATGTACGCGCCGCCGTAGGCTTTGCGCAGCACCACCGTGATCTTCGGCACTGTTGCCGCCGAATACGCAAAGAGCAGCTTTGCTCCGTGGCGAATAATTCCCCCGCGCTCCTGCTCCACGCCCGGCAGAAATCCGGGCACATCCACAAACGTCAGCAACGGAATATTGAATGCGTTGCAGAAACGCACAAAGCGCGCCGACTTGTCCGAGGCGTCAATGTCCAGCGCTCCCGCCAGCACACACGGCTGGTTGGCCACAATTCCTACGGACCGCCCCTGCAGCCGTCCGAAGCCGATGACGATATTCGCGGCAAACCCAGGCTGAATCTCCAGGAAGTCCTCGTTGTCCACCACACGCACAATTACGTCACGCACGTCGTAGGCCACTTTGGCATCTGCGGGGACAGTTTTATTCATCTCTGCGTCGGCCTTCATGCGGCCGCTGAAATTCAGCCGCGGCGGGTCTTCCAGGTTGTTCGATGGCAGAAAACTCAACAGCCGCCGGCAAAGCTCAATTGCCTCCTCATCGTCGCGCGCAATCAGGTGCACCACGCCGGAGTAGTGCATCTGCGACTGCGGCCCGCCCAGCTCCTCTGAGCTAACGTCTTCGCCTGTCACCTGCTTAATCACTTGCGGCCCTGTGATGAACATCCGCGCACGCTCGGTCTGAATCACGAAATCCGTCAGCGCCGGGCTGTACGCCGCACCGCCCGCGCACGGCCCACAGATCAACGAGATCTGCGGCACGGTTCCCGAAAGCATCACGTTCTTGTAGAACACGCGCGCATATCCGGCCAGGCTGTCGATCCCCTCCTGCACGCGCGCCCCGCCCGAATCGTTGATAAAGACGAAAGGGCTGCCGGTCTTCAGGCTCATGGCCATCATGTCGGCTACTTTTTTGCAGTGCGTTTCGCCCGCCGCGCCCCCCGCGACCGTGAAATCCTGGCTCGCCAGGTGCACCAGCTTTCCGTCGATAGTGCCGCATCCCGTCACCACGCCGTCGGCGGGCAGCTCCTTGTCGGCCATGCCGAAATACGTCGCCCGGTGCCGGGAAAATAATCCGATCTCCTCAAAGCTGCCCTTGTCCAATAGCCGGTCCACGCGCTCGCGCGCCGAAAGCTTGCCCGATTTGTGCTGCCGGTCGATGCGCTCCTGTCCGCCGCCAAGCTCCAGCTCCGCGCGTTTCTTCTCCAACTCCACAAGCTTGTCGTCCATGGTTCTCTTTTGCGTTGTCTCTTCCTGAGTCACCATCTCTTCACCTGGGGAAAATTGCGCAAACTCCCACTTTCTGCGCCTGCAAGGCGCACCTTGTCCTTCTCGCACCGCCGTCATTCTATGCCCCGGGATGTGGACCGGGATGTGACCAAGTTCACGCTCATCGATGCGGCATGATTCTGCACACTAAGTCATTGTCATGTAATAAGTTATGCGGATCTACAAGCAGGTTTTAACGCCCTTGGCCGGGAGTAGATCTTAGGCCCCCGGCTCGCCATGGACAGCGGCCTTCATTTCACATAGAATCTAGTCAGATAGTCAGTTTGATATTGGAGCCAGGAGCCATGCGGACTTCATTGCGCGCGCATACGAAAGAATCCGGAAAACCCTCTCGAGAAACAGCAGGCAAGGAGCGTTGGAAGCTCGAAGACGCCAAGGCCCGGTTCAGCGAAGTGGTTCGCCTGGCGGGAACCGCGGGGCCGCAGTGGGTGACGGTTCGAGGCAGAGAGGCCGCTGTGATTCTTGCGCCTGAGCAATATCGCCAGCTTCTGCCCAAACCCATGGGCCATGTGGGCCTGTCGCGATTTCTTCAGGGGCTCGATCTGGGGAAGATCGAGGTCTACCGCGAACACGACGCGGGAAGGGAAGTCGACTTGTGAACGGATGGCTGCTGGACACGAACGTTATCTCCGAGGTGAGCGGCGCCAAGCCGGACCCTCGAGTGCGGAAGTGGATCGACTCCCAACCGGAGCACAAGCTGTTCCTGAGCATTCTCACCATTGCCGAATACGGGAAAGGCATTCAGAACTTGCCTCCCGGCGACGAGCGTCGTCCCCGGTTGCAACGGGCCGTGATTGCGCTGGAGGCGCGATTTTCCGGGAGAATTCTTTCTGTGTCCGACGAAATTGCGCTGCGTTGGGGCGCGATCAGTGGTGAAGCGAAACGCATCACCGGCCACGCCCCATCGGTGATCGATAGCATGATGGCGGCCACCGCGATCGAGCATAACCTCTACCTCGCCACGCGGAACGTGGCGCATGTGGTCCGCAGTGGCGCGGTCGTCTTCAATCCATGGGGCGACGAGCCGAAGCAGTTTCCTCTTTAAGGCGGTTCAAGAAAACCGCGTCCTTCTCCACAGCAGCGTTCCGCACAAACCCAGCGGAATAATCGTGCCCACAACCAGCACCATCATCCACGGGAAGTTCAGATGGAGGTGTTGCGTGCGCGTGCCCACCGCCAGCCACACAAAGATCCCCGTGGCCACGAGCATGATGAGCACTTCCCACCAACGCCTGGGGTGCTTGTGGTCGGCCAGTGGATCGTTGCCGCCCACGACTGCGGCCACATTCTCCCTGTCGAGTTCATAGCGGTCGCACTCGCGGTGCATGGCCGCGTTCCAGTTCTCCATCTCGGAGGGTGGCGGCTCGGCCATGCTGATGGACAACGCGCCCGCAATCATGATGGTCGATCCTGTGAGGATCAGCAGACGTGCACCCATGGCCAATCCTACGAACTCGCCAAAGACGAGCGCGCCCCACGCCAGTCCCCAAAGCTGGTTGGTGTTGGAGAGAGGAATGCCGCGCCCGATGCCGATGTACTTGGCCGCGTACTGCTGGAACAGGTCACCGATGACCCAGCAGAAGCCGCCCACAAACGGCCAGAACAGCATGGTTCGCGCCAGATGGAGCTGCGCCATAACTGGCGCCACGCCGCCGCAATTGATGGCCGTGAGCAGAGTGACGGTTCCCAGCTCGCCGAACGTGAATATGGTCACGAACGAGAGCGGATTCATGCCGCTGATGTAGGCCTTGCGGTAGGGAATGTACATGGTGCCCAGCAGCACGCCCGCGCCCAGCGCAGCAATGATGCCGGTGGCGGCTTTGCCCGGCGTTCCCGCATTCTGTTGCGCCGTTGCCAAAGCCAGCGCCGCCGCGCCGAACACAATCGCCCCCGCGCCGCCTACCACCTTGGCCCAGTTTTTCGCATTCGATCCGCGCAGTTCCTTGAACAGCAGGCAACCCCAGAAGAGCCCCACCAGGCTGTTCGTGTTCCACAGCGGAAACGCAATCGCCAGTCCCACGTTGCGCACGCCGAAGATGGTGAGCGTATTGGCCACGGCCCACAGCATTCCGGCGAGCAGTGCCCACACAATCAGGTGCGGCTTCTCGCGCAGGTCGTTGAATAGGAATCCCGTGCCTTTGAGCAGCGTGGGAACCGTCCAGCGCGCCACAAACGCGCCCATCACCATCCCCATGGAAATGATGAAGGGCGAGAATCCCGCGTTCACGAGCTTGGTGGGCGCTTCCGCGCTGCCCAGCCACACCGCGGCCGACAGTCCGCAAAACACGCCCAATTTGTGCAGCGAAATCGTCGACCGCGCTGCCGCAACGGTGCTCTGGCTCATCGTGTCACCTCAGCGTCATCAGCAATGCGGTTCCCAGAATCAGCACGACCACAGGCACCCACAGATGCACGTCGGTCAGGATGGCCACCCAGCACGATCTCTTCAAGCTTCCACCTCCGTCAGTTTCACCGGCCGGTTCTCGTCAAAGGACTTGCGCGCCGCCATCGCCATGATCACGGGCACGCGGCTATCTTCGCCGGTCACCGGCACGGGTTTGCCTTCCAGCACCGCGTGCGTAAATTGCCTGAGCTCCTCCGCGAAGCTGTCGGTGTAACGGTCCATAAAAAAGTTGAGCGGCAGGTCGCTGTAGACCGATTTTCCTGTGCTCACCACAACCTGGTTGGGGAAGCGGTTTTCCGAGGCGATTTTGCCTTCGGTGCCCAGGATCTCCACGCGCTGGTCGTAGCCGAACACCGCCTTGCGGCTGTTGTCGATGGTGCCGATGGCGCCGCTGCGGTAGCGCAACGTGACCACGGCCGTATCCACGTCGCCCAGCTCGCCGATGGCGGGATCGGCCATCACGCCCGCCGCCGCATAGATTTCTTCCACCTCGTCGCCGGTCAGGAAGCGCGCCATGTCGAAGTCGTGAATCATCATGTCCAGAAACATTCCGCCCGACAGCCGCACAAACTCGATGGGCGGCGGCAGGGGATCGCGGCTGGTGATGTGCACCAGGCACGGCTTGCCGATCTCGCCGTCGGTCACGGCCTTCCGTACGCGCGCGTAATTTGTGTCGAAGCGCCGATTGAAGCCGATCTGCAGCTTCACGCCGGCTCGTTTCACCGCCGCCAACGCGTCATCTATTTGTTTCAGCGTGTACGAAATCGGCTTTTCGCAAAAGACGTGCTTGCCTGCCTGCGCCGCGCGAATGATCAGGTCGGCGTGCGTATCGGTCGACGAACAAATCGCTACCGCTTCAATGCGCTTGTCGTCTAGTATCTCCTCCACTGAACACGCCACGTTAGAAATGCCGAAATCTGCCGCCAGCTTCTCAGCCGCCTCGTGATTGACGTCGAAGACAGATACAATCTCCGCCTCCGGGATTTGAAACGCGAGCGATTTCGCATGAACCCGCCCGATCCGTCCCGCTCCGATGACTCCGAAATGAAGTTTCTTTCCGCTCATTTTTCTCTCCCCGAAAAAACAGCTTTCAGCTATCAGCCGACAGCTTTCAGCCTTCCATTGTTGTGAATCGATACTTTTTGCTTACGCACAAAAAAGCTAAGAACTGATAGCCGAAAGTTGATGGCTCGTTTCAGTGAAATTCGCCTCAATCGATCGAATGTACTCCCGGTTACGCGCTGCACTTTCCTTCGGCGTACCCATCCCCGGAAGAATATCCTGCTCCACCAGCACGTATCCCTTGTAATCGCGGCGGGCGAGCCAGCGCAACAGGGCAGGGAAGTCCACGCATCCTTTGCCCAATTCACAGTACACTCCGTGCCTCATGCCCGTGAAGTAGTCCCATCCCTCTTCGCGGGAGCGACGCGCCACATTGGGCTCAATGTCCTTGAGATGGATGTACCAGATGCGCTCCTTGAAGCGGTCCAAAGCCGCTACGAGGTCGATCTCCTCGCGGCCCGTTCCGTGAATGTAGTGGCCGGTGTCGAACACCAGCCCCAGCCGCTCTGGATTGGTTCCATCGAGCAATGTGGCAATCTCGTCCGGCGTCTCCACGTAGCCCGCGCAGTGATGATGAAACACCGTGCGCAGCCCCGTCTCGTCGAACACCGCACGCGCAATCCGGTCCACGCCGCCGGCGAAGGTCTTCCACTCATCTTTGTTCAGTCCCGCGCTTGCGGGCACGCGGCCGGCAAGTTTCGTGCGCAGTGCATCGGTCCCGTTGTCGTCGGCGAGCACCAGGAACGGCGCTTGTGTGGTGGCCACCGCCGCAATCAGCCGCGCCGTCTTCACGGCCCTTGCCGTGCCCTCCGCGTGCGCCAGCGGATTCTTGAGCTCCACCGGCACAAACGCGCCCAGCATCACAACGTTGTTCCGTTTCGCTAGCTCCTCGCTCAGTTGCACCGGGCCGGTGGGCATAAAGCCCCAGTCGCCCAGTTCCGTTCCGGTGTAGCCCGTCTCCACCAGCTCATCGAGCATTTGGGAGTATGGAATTGCCTGACTCTGGTCCTGGTGCTCCAGCGTGCCCCAGGAACAGGGTGCATTGCCAACCAGCAGCTCATTCATATTTCCTCCTTGCTTCGTACAACGCCTCATTTTCGGAAAACCGCGATTTACCGGTAATGTACACGTGTGCACTCGCGAGAAAAAAGCTAGCAGCTAGAAGCTAGAGGCTAGTAGCTGCTTTTCAGAACTTGCGGCTCCACTCCTTCGGCCACCGCTCCACCACCACCTTGGTCTGCGTAAAGAACTCCACCGCGTGGTGCGCTTGGGCGTGCAGATCGCCGAAAAAGCTCTCACCCCACCCGCTGAACGGAAAGGTCGACATTGGCGCGGCCACGCCCACGTTGATTCCCACGTTGCCCGCGTTTACGTCGTAACGGAATCGCCTTGCATTCGCGCCGTCGGTGGTGAAGATGCAGGCCATGTTGCCGTAACTGCGCCCATTCACCAGCGCAATGGCTTCTTCAATGGTTTGCGCGTGGATCAGGCTCAGCACCGGCCCGAAGATCTCCGTCCGCGCCGTTTCGGAATCCGGCGGCACGTCGTCCAGCACCGTGGGCAGAACGAAATAGCCATCCTCGTAGCCTTCCACCTTCCTGCCGCGCCCATCCACCACCACGCGCGCGCCGGCCTGCTCGCCCTTGGCAATCAGCCCCTCGATCCGCGTCTTGCTCTCGGCGGAAATCACCGGGCCCATCTCCACGTCCGGCAGTGCGCCGTAGCCCGTCTTGCGGCTCTTGGCCGCGGCGGCAATCTGGTCCGTAAACTTCGAGCGCGAGTCGCCCACGGTAATCGCCACCGATGCCGCCAGGCACCGCTGTCCGGCGCAGCCAAACGCGGAATCGGCGAGAATCCGCGTCGTCATCTCCATGTCGGCGTCCGGCATCACCACCACGGGATTTTTTGCGCCGCCCTGGCACTGCGCGCGCTTGCCATTGGCCGCCGCGCGGCTGTAAATGTACCGCGCCGTCGGCGTCGATCCCACAAAACTCACCGCCTTGATGCCCGGATGGTCGAGAATCGCGTTCACCGCGTCGCGTCCGCCATTCACAAGCTGCATCACGCCCGGCGGGAAGCCCGCCGCCTGAATCAGCTCGAACAGCTTCTGCGACGTGATCGGCACGCGCTCCGACGGCTTGAGCAAAAAGCAATTTCCCGCCGCCACCGCGTAGGGGAAAAACCAGAACGCGATCATGCCCGGAAAATTGAACGGCACAATCGCCGCCACCACGCCCAGCGGCTGCCGGATCATGTGCTCGTCGATGCCCCGCGCGATATCTTCACAATTAGTCCCCTGAATCATGATGGGCATGGCGCACGCCGTCTCCACGTTTTCCACCGCGCGCAGGATCTCGGCCCGGCTCTCCGTGAGCGTCTTGCCGCACTCATTGGTAATAGAGAGCGCCAATTCGTCGCGATGCTGCTCCAGCAGCGTCTTCAGCCGGAACAGCGGCTGAATGCGGTCCACCACCGGCGTCCGCCGCCACTCGATAAACGCCCTCTCCGCAACTTCTACCGCCGCGTTCACGTCCGTCGCCGGCGAAAGCGGAACCTCTGCCAGCACCGTGGCCGATGCGGGATTGATCACTTTCAGCGCATCGCTTGCGCTCGAGGCCCGCCACCCTCCGTCAACAAAATTCTGCAACCGCTCCATCATGTTTTTCTCCTCAAAGTTTCCCGCCAGCGTCTCCAGCCCACCTCAGATGGACCGCCAATCCGCCGACTCGCTCACCCGCTGATCTAACTCCGCTAACCCCGCCAGCTCCGCTAACTCCGCTGCCCTCACAAGTGATGACGTTCGCGCTTGCGCGCTTCTTCATAGCGTGTCCTGGCCTCGCGCACGCTCTCGAATTCCGATTCTTCGGCTACCGCAACATCCCACCAGGATTCATATCCCGGCACGCTCTCCGACACATCGGTTTCCACCACGATCACAGTGGTGCGGTCCAGCGTCTTGGCTTCCTCGAGGGCTTGCTTCAGCTCATCCAGCGTACCAGCCTTCAGTGCATACGCGCCCAGGCTGCGCGCGTTGGCGGCAAAGTCCACTTTAAGCAGTTCGCCGTCCAGTTGCCCCGTGCCGTCGTTGCGGGCGCGATACCGCGTCCCGAACCCGCCTTGCCCCAGCGAACGGCTCAGGCTGCCGATGCTGGCGAATCCGTGATTGTTCACCAGCACGACGATGATCTTAATCCCTTCCTGCACCGACGTCACGATCTCTGCGGGCATCATCAGGTAGGTGCCGTCGCCCAGAAATACATACACCTCGCGGCTGGGATCGGCCATCTTGGCTCCCATCGCGCCGGGAATCTCATACCCCATGCACGAGTAGCCGTATTCCATGTGGTAGCCGTTAGGCGTGCGCGTGCGCCATAGCTTGTGCAGGTCGCCGGGATGACTGCCCGCGGCCGACAGCAACACGTCGCGCTCGCCGGCCGCCTCCCACATTGCGCCAATCACTTCGCTTTGCAGAGGCTTTCCCTTTTTTCTCTGATGCCGCTTTTCCGGGTGAAAGAGCTTATCCACTTGCGCATCCCATTGTGTCCGCAGTTCCGCAATCTCTGCCGCGTACGCTGCGCTCACCTTGTGGCGCTCAAGCGCCGCGCCCAGTTGCTCCAGCGCGATGCGCGCATCGGCCACCACGGGAATCGCGCCCACCTTGTACGCATCGAACTCCGCGGCGTTGATGTTCACGAATTTCACCGCTGGATTCTGAAACGCCGTCATCGATGCCGTCGTGAAATCGGCATAGCGCGTGCCGATGCCGATCACCAGATCCGCCGTCTTCGCCAGGCGATTGGCAGCCAGTGTGCCCGTGGCTCCGATCGCGCCCACCTCCTGCGCATGATCCCACACGAGCGACCCCTTCCCCGCCTGCGTCTCTGCCACGGGGATCCCAGTCCTGGTCGCGAATTCACTCAGTGCCTGCGATGCTTCGCTCATCAGCACGCCGCCGCCGGCCACAATCAGCGGGCGTCGTGCTCCGCGAATCGCCGCCACGGCGCGTTCCAGCGAAACGCGGTCCGGCTCGCCGCGGCGGATCAGCCACACGCGCTTTGCCAACAGCTCTTCCGGATAGTCGTACGCCTCGGTCTGCACATCCTGCGGCAGCGCCAAGGTCACCGCGCCGCAGTCTGACGGCGACGTCAGCACGCGCATTGCCTCGGGCAGCGAGGTGATCAACTGCTCAGGCCGGTAGATGCGGTCCCAGTAGCGCGACACCGGCTTGAAGCAGTCATTCACGCCCGTGTCCTGCGTTGTGGGCGACTCCAGTTGTTGAAGCACCGGCGCCACGTTGCGCCGCGCAAAAATGTCGCCCGGCAGCAGCAGAACCGGCAGCCGGTTGATGGTCGCCAGCGCCGCGCCCGTAATCATGTTCGTCGCGCCCGGCCCGATCGACGAGGTGCAGGCAAACGTCCGCAGCCGGTTGCTCGCTTTGGCGAATCCCGCAGCCACGTGCACGCCGGCCTGCTCGTTGCGCACCAGGATGTACGGGAAATCCAGGTTCTGCTGCAGCGCCTCCCCGATCCCTGCCACGTTGCCGTGTCCGAAGATTCCCAGCACGCCTCCAAAGAATGCATGCTTGCGTCCATCCCGTTCCACATACTGCTGCTTCAGAAACTGGATCAGCGCCTGGGCCATCGTCATGCGCCGCGTCTTCATGCTCGTCCCCCCCAAAACAGCTTCTAGCCGCTAGCTCCTTGCCCCTTCTCTCGAGAACCGGAACCGTTCGTTCCCACGCCGTCGAGCTAGAAGCCAGGAGCTAATAGATGGAAGCTGCCTTTCATCGTTTCACCATCGGCACCCGCGGATCCTTTTCCTTCCACTGGCTTCGCACCCACGCGTAATCCGGATCGTCCGACGCGGCCAGCGACCGCGCCGATCCCGCGAGCGCATTCAGATAGTAGACGTTATACCCGTGCGCCGCCACTACCGGATGATATCCCTCCGGCACCAGCACCAGTTCTTCGTTCCTCACCGTCATGGTCTCGTCAATGCGCCGGTCCGCGGTATATACCTTCTGCATCGCGAATCCCTCCGGCCGCTGAATCCGATAGTAGTAAATCTCTTCGAGATCCACCTCGCCTGGCGGGTTGTGTACGTCGTGCTTGTGCGGCGGAAAGCTCGACCAGCTGCCCGCCGGCGTATACACCTCCACCACGATCAGCCGGTGCGCCAGAAACTCCGGCGGCAGCAGGGAATTGATCTGCCGCGTCGCATTGCCGCCGCCGCGAATCTCAATCCCCACGTTTGCCGGCGTCACCAGCCGCGGCGGGTACTCGTCCTCAGCCTTCGCATAGCAGAACGCCAGGTCGCAGGACGCGTCTGCGCTTACGGTGAATCGGGTGCCTGCGGGCAGGTAAAGCGTATACGGCAGCCCGTCAAAGACCGTGGCGCGCTGCCCGAAGCTCAGCCACTCGCCCCGCGAGCTCGTTACCGAGCAAACCCCGCCCAGCACCACAATGGCCAGCTCGCGATGGGCGGTCTCGCCGCTATATTTCTGGCCGGCTTCCAGTTTTCGTGTCTCAAACGACAAATACTCATATCCGAAGTCTTCAATCCGGTTGCGAAATTTTTCCGGCCGGACAAGCAAATCACTCATTCTCTCTCCTGGGGAAGCTTACTTGACAGCTCCGGCCCGAGTGCTTCTGGCCCTTGCCGGAGTCCAATTAAAGCAGAATTGCACACGTGTGCATATAGTTATTCTCTACACCGGCGGCCCGCCTGTCAACTGTGAGATCGGTCTCTCCGCCGCGCCCATCTTGACCCGTCCCTTTATGCGGTGCTAAGTTTTCCTTTGCACACGTTTGCATCCGCCGGAGGACCCATGGCTCCCGTTGCTGCCTCGCTTCAGTACAAAAGCCCGCTCCACAAGATGACCCAGACCACCCCCACCTGCCTCTGGAACGACTCGGCCTCCGTCGAAGAGCTCACGTACTCCATCGAGCACGGCGCGGTTGGCGCTACCTGCAACCCGTCCATCGCCGTTAGTGTGCTCAAGAAAGAGCTCGCCGTCTGGAAGCCCCGCATCCTCGAGCTTGCCGCCGCCGCGCCCGAACTCACCGAGGACGGTCTCGCCTGGCGCATTGTCGAAGAGATATCGGTCAACGCCGCGCGCCTGCTCCTGCCCATCTTCGAGCGCGAAAAGGGGCACAACGGCCGCCTTTCCATCCAAACCGACCCGCGCAACTACCGCAACACGCAAGCCATGTTGGAGCAGGCCATCCGCTTCAGCCAACTCGCGCCCAACATGATTGTGAAAATCGCCGCCACGCACGCCGGCATCCCTGCTATCGAAGAGGCCACCTATCGCGGCATCAGCATCAACGCCACTGTCAGTTTCACCCTCCCTCAAGCCATCGCGGTCGCTGAAGCTGTCGAACGCGGCCTCAAGCGCCGTGAAGCCGACGGCCTCGACATCTCCACCATGGGCCCCATCTGCACGCTCATGGTCGGCCGCCTCGACGACTGGCTCAAGGTCCTCCACGACAAGCACAATCTCTCCGTCGATCCAGGCTATCTCGAGTGGGCCGGCGTCGCCGTCTTCAAGAAGGCCTACAAGATCTATCGCAACCGCGGCTATCGCCTGCGCCTGCTCTCCGCGGCCTTCCGCAACCACATGCACTGGAGCGAATTCATCGGTGGCGACGTGGTCATCTCGCCGCCCTGCGTCTGGCAAAAGCGCTACAACGCGAGCGACATCGAAATCGTCAATCGCATCGATACGCCCGTCGAGCCTCGCATCGTGGCAACACTGCTCGATAAATTCCCCGACTTCGCGCGCGCGTACAACGAAAACGGCCTCACGCCCGCCGAGTTCGACAGCTTCGGATCGACTCGCCGCACCCTGCGCCAATTCATCGCTGCCGTCGCGGAGATGAACGCCATCGTCCGCGACGTGATCCTGCCCAATCCCGACACGGAATAACAGGGAACAAGGGAACCGGCCGTCGGCGCGGCCTTTCGCAGGCGATAAGCCGGCTTCCGTGCATTGATCCAAGGGGACGATGCATCGGCAATCTCGGCTCCCGAATTCCGCGGCTACCTCCAGTGGAGCGAGTAAAATCCCCGTATTGCACTTATTTCTTTCATTTGATCCGCAATGTACGAAGACCACGATCCGCTAGCGCAACTGAAGTTCCGCAAGGAGATCGAATCGATCTCCGCACACCCGAAGCATTCAAGCCGGGAAATACGAGTTGTTCGATGGTGGAAGCCAGCCGCTCGCCGAGCCAGTGTCTTTTTTCCGTTCGAGATTCAGCGATCGAGCCTCATAGATCCGTGATGAGCCCCAACTGCGGATTTGTTTTGGAATGACAGATTGGAGAATGCACCATGAAATTGCAGTCTGAGATGGATCGCCGGGATTTTCTCAAGACAGGCGCCGCACTGGCCACAGCCAGCTTCTTCCCGCGAGTTACTTCCGCGAGCCTCTCGGGATCGATCGACCGTTCGGCGCTCGTAAAAAGACATACTGTTACCCTTCACCAGCCCGACCCCGTGGGCGTCCTGGCGGTCGGCAATGGAAATTTTGCCTTTAACGCCGATATCACCGGCCTGCAAAGTTTTCCGGAGTATTACGAGAAGTCCATGCCGATTGGGATTATGTCGAATTGGGGTTGGCACAGCTTTCCCAATCCAAAGGGATATAGTCTCGAAAATTTTCCCGATACCTGCTGGGACATCCCGCGCAACGGAAAAAGCGGAAAGATTTGCTATCCCAGCATCGATCGACTCGTTCAGGGAGTTGAAACAGGCGTGCCTGAAGAGGCGGAATATCTGCGTTCGAACCCGCACAGATTCGGAATCGGGAGAATCGGGCTCGAAATCACCAAAGCGGATGGCTCCAGGGCGGCCATTGCCGACTTGAAGAGTATCGAGCAGAAACTCGATCTTTGGTCCGGCCTGCTTGCCAGCAATTTTGAAGTCGACGGCGAGCCCGTTTCAGTTGAAACCGCCTCCCATCCCGAGCGTGATGAAGTGGCCATACGGATCAGGTCGCGTCTCATCGCATCCAATCGGCTGAAGGTGAAGATTGCCTTTGCCTACGCTCCCGGAGTTTGGGGATGGGCATACGAAGACTGGAGCCATCCCGAGCTTCACCACACAACGCTTGTAAAGCACGGCATCCACATGGCGGATTTCGATCGCCAGTTGGACGACACGCGATATTTCGTCCGCACTTCATGGTCGCCCGGCCTATCTCTTGCGGCCACGGAGCCTCATTCCTGGTTGCTGTCGTCCGCCAACGGGGCCGGCTCCATCGAACTCGTTGCCTGGTTCTCTCCCCATGCCATCCAGGGTGAAACGGATTCGCTCGCTGCGGTCCAATCCTCGTCCGCAAGGCATTGGAGACAATTCTGGATGAGCGGCGGTGCGATCGATCTTTCTGAAACTGCCGATCCTCGAGCGCAGGAATTGGAACGTCGCCTTGTACTGTCGCAATATGTCACTGCCGTGCATTCCAGCGGCACCCTGCAGCCGCAGGAAAGCGGTCTCACGTGTAACACGTGGTTCGGTAAGTTTCATATCGAGATGTACTGGTGGCACTGCGCGCACTTCGCGCTTTGGGGTCGACCGGCACTGCTTGAAAACAGCATGACGGAGCTCATCCGCATCCTGCCCAAGGCCCGGGAGATCGCGCGCAAGCAGGGATTCAGCGGCGCAAGGTGGCCCAAGATGATCGGCCCGGAAGGCAATCAGTCGCCTTCGCCGATAGCCCCCAAGCTGGTTTGGCAGCAGCCGCACCCCATTTATATGGCCGAGCTCCTCTATCGTGCTCATCCCACCCGAGCCACTCTCGACAAATACAAAGACATCGTCTTTGAAACTGCCGAATTCATCGCTTCCTTCATGAATTGGGATCCTGAAAGGAAGCAATATCTCCTCGGCCCTGGCATTTACACCTCCGATGAGCATCATGTCGATCTGGTCCACAATACGAATCCAACCTTCGAGCTGGGCTACTGGCGGTGGGCGCTCGAAACCGCGCAGCCCTGGCGGCAGCGTCTCGGCTTGCCTCGAAACGCGCAATGGGATCACGTCTTGAAATACATGGCTCCGCTACCGGTGCAGAATGGCGCTTACCCCGTGCTCGAGTCGGTCCAGGAGCCTCGTCCATCCATCAATGCCACGTGGTTGTACGGCATCTTGCCCGGCGTGGGCGTCGACCTTGCGGTCATGCGCCAAACTTTCGACGAAGTGCTCAAAGCGATGTTGGCGCGTGCTCCACTAAATTTCGTGGGGAGCGCGGAGCCCATGATGGCGATGTGTGCAGCGCGGTTCGGCGAGCCGGCCATCGCCGTGGATCTGCTGGTTGGTAAATTCGAGAAAAACCCCTTTATGGTCTCGGGCTATGCTCGCGGCTACGACGAGATTCCCGTCTTCCTGCCTTCCAACGGAGGCTGGTTGGCGGCAGCCGCGATGATGGCCGTGGGATGGAAAGGTGCTCCATCCGGTTCGGCCCCCGGGTTTCCACCGGACTGGCGAGTTCGCTGGGAAGGCTTGCAGCCGCTGCTATGAGCGCTTCGCCGGACTGAAATCTGTGCCCCGTTCATCGCGTACTTTGCGATGAGCGGGAGTTGGCCGCGGGATCCGGGAACAGACGGCAGACCCAACCCAAGCAGGATGCATCGGCACCCAACTCGGCTCGACTAAAGAGGACAAATCACCTGTCTGGCCCTTAACCCCAGGAACGGCCAGATGCCCACTTGAGCCAGCGAAAGAACACCCGC
>JBEKIE010000075.1:0-18482 GCA_050011915.1 Occallatibacter sp. | reverse complement strand
CCCGGCATCGGCCGCTTAGTCAAGGCGGAGCGCAAGGCTCGCATGGGCCGCAACCCCCAGACCGGCGAGGCCATCAAGATCAAGGCCAAGACCGTTGTAAAGTTCCGCGTGGCCAAGGCCGCCAAGGACGTGATCGCGCCTCCGAAGAAGTAGTTTTCCCTCGCTGCCTTCAGGGCATCGCGGCAAACTGCATGGCGACAAAAGGGAGAGCCTCGTGCTCTCCCTTTCGCGTCTCTGTGCTTCACGCCGCGCAGCAGATTTCTGTGCGCACTTTGTCCGCATCGGCAAGAGCCAGGGTCTGATCACGCCGCGTCCGCGTTGGCCTCTTTGCGCGGCAGAAGCGCATACGCAATCAGCGCCACGCCAAAAGCAATCAACAGTGCCTTCAGGTTCGCCTGATGGAAGGCGAACCGCACGGCCAGTGCAACGATCAGAAACACGGCGGTGGAAATCGGAGCTTTCATCAATCCCCTCACCACCATCGACAGCACAAAGGTCGCCAGGATGAATTTGAGCATCAGCTCGTTGTCGTAGCTCCACGACAGAAACGCCAGCGCGACGAAGATTCCGATCGGATTCAGTTCGGTGAGTATGGAAGTGAGCCAATGCGGGCGCGCCGCGACGGCGGGCAAGCTGCTGCGCAATTGCGGCACAATCCTGGGCACCGCGCGCAGATATTCCTTGTAAGGCTCGCCGAGCTTTGCCGAGAGAAATGCCTCTTCGCCCAGGATCAGGCGCAGATAGAAGATCGTCTCCAGCACCATCGTGAAGAGCGCGCCGGTGGGCGTCATCAGCAGGCAAAATGCCAGCATCATGAACCACCCGCCCACGTAGAGCGGATTGCGCATGGATCGGAACGGTCCGGCAGCCATCACCGCGCCGCCCTGCATCTCTGCGTTGTGCACGATGCCGTACCCAAGGTAGGCCGTGCCCCACACGCGCAACACCATGCCGATGGCCGCGGCCAGCGCTCCCACCACGATCGCCATCGACGAAGCCACGTGAAAGTCCGCAATGCCAAGGCGGCTCATTCCCATCGCCAGCCACGCCAGCGTGGAAATTCGCCGGTCCCAATCGACCGGCCCCAGCCACGGCGCCCAGAAACCCAGGAATACAATGACGACCTGAATCCACATCCGCAGCCGAAACTCGAGTGCGCTTGCTTTCATGCCGCTCTCCCGCAGGGATGGCGTTCCCAACTATCCCTTCTCAAGAGTACGCAATCAGAAGCGGCAAGTCTCGCGCTGCAGGCGCGCTGGCGGCGGCCAGGTTATTTGAGTTGCTCGATCTTGGTTCCATCGGGAATCTTCACCTGGAACTGGTCATCGGTGAGATCGACATTCTGCTGTACGTTATCCACGGTGAGCACCAGTTGGATTCCTGCCTGCGGGCCCTTGATGGTCATCTTCGAGGGATACTTAATCTTCCCGTATTGCGCGTAGTTGCTGTACGTAATCTGTTCTTCCAGGTTGCCATCGCTGTCGTAGATGTCCTGGTCGTAAGGCAGCATGTCGTCGCGATGAAACGTGATGACGCGCAGCGGCAGCTTTTCCGGACCCGTCTTCGGTTGCATCACACTGAGGACGTATTCCTGCTCGATGTAGAGGTGCTTCCGGGCGGGATCTTCGATGGTCTCCGAATCGCCGGCCACCATGTACTCGTTTCCGGGGTCGAGCCCGCGCACAGCAATGGCATTGAGAAAAAACTGGGGCCGAAGGTTTAGAAGTGGGTTGGTAGATTTTTCCTTTACCGTATTCGGACCCTCGAAGGCAGTTTTCTCGGTGGGAATCAGAAGCGTGAAATTGCTCCCGTCGCTCGCCATGTCGAAGACCGTCACCGCAAAATCGGTGCCCCGAACGCGCAACTTGTCCGGCTTGCGCATCACAATGTAACCGGTGATGGTGGGGTAATCTTTCTCAACGCCTTCGGTTGTCTTGAGCTCGGTAGCTTGAATGTCCACCTTGGCCGTCATCGAATTCAGCGCGTCCCAATTCTGGTCGATCTGGTTCACCAGTTCCTTGGGCGTGGCCGAATTCACGGTGGTGGGCCTCGGCACTGGCAAGTGCCGTGTGGTGGGGAAGAGCGAACAACCCGCAAGCAGGAGCGGCAGCGCAAAAGCCGCGGTGCAACCGGAGCGATGCACGATCTTCATCGCGCACCTCTCTTCTTCTGCGCGTGCCGGTACTCGGCCACGTTGCGGTTGTGCTCGTCGAGGGTTTCCGCGAACAGCGAGTGCCCCTGTGCATTGGTTCCCGCGGCCACAAAATAGAAATAGTTGGTCTTGGGCGGATCCATGGCGGCGCGCAGCGAGGGAATGCCGGGGTTCGCCACCGGCCCCGGCGGCAAGCCCGCGTGCAGGTAGGTGTTGTACGGCGTATCGCGGGTCAAGTCGCTTGCGTAAATGGCGCCACGCCACTTGCCTTCGAGTTCGAGCCCGTAAATGACGGATGGATCGGTGTTGAGGGGCATGTCCTTCGCAAGCCGGTTCTCAAACACGCTCGCCACCAGCGGACGCTCCGCGTCCACGGCCGTCTCGCGCTCCACCAGCGATGCCAACGTAACCACCTGTCGCACGTTCTCCTTCAATCCCAGTTGCCCGGCCGCCACGCGGAATCGCTTCACCATGGCCGTCACCATCTGCACCGCGGTCACCGTGGGCGGAAACCGGTACGTGTCCGGAAACAAATACCCTTCGAGACTCGTTGCTCCCGGATCCAGATCGGCAATCAGCCCCGTCTGGGTGGCTGCGGCGGCCATAAAATCATGGCGCGTTCCCAGTCCTGCCTGCGCCACGCGCGCCGCAATATCGAAGATGCTCGCGCCCTCCGGCACGGTGAGCGATATGGTCACCACGTCGCCGCGCGCAATCCGCGCATACACTTCGGTCACCGGAGCGGGATGATCGAACGCGTACACACCCGCCTGAAGTTTTCCGCGCCGGAGCCAGCGCACGATGTCAAACGCGTAGCGGCTGCGCACCACGCCTGCCGCCTCGAGCTTGCGGCCGATGGCCACGACGGACGAGCCCGGCGCCACATTCACGTAGGTTTCCGTTTCCGGCCCGTAGGGGGTGAATACCAGCCACGCCGCCGCACCCCCGGAAAGCAGGACAACCAGAAACAATCCCAGCAGGAAGCTAGCAACGCCGGAACCCTTTTTTCTGCCGCTTTTCCGCCTACGCCGCGCCATCCTGCCGATGTGGACCCTTCCAATTTGAAAGCTGGCGTGAAAAATCCGCCCGGATTCCCTATCTTTTGATTGTAGCGGTCAAAAACCCGCTGCGGAGGGCCCGTGCGGCCATAAGCTGAATATGAGGAACAGCATAGTGCAATCCGGCACCCATCCCCGCTTCCTCGGCCTCGATATCGGCAGCCGCCGCATCGGCGTTGCTGTCTCGGACGAGCTGGGCCTGACGGCGCAACCTGTGCTGACGCTCGAACGGCGCAGCAGCCGCCGTGAGGACCTGCGCTCGCTGGCGCGGCTCTGCCGCCGCTTCGGCGTAGTGGGCATCGTGGTGGGCAACCCGGTGCACCTCTCCGGCGAATCCAGCCCGCAAGCCGCACGTACTCAAGCCTTTGCCGCCGAGCTGGGCGAGTTGACCGGCCTTCCCATTCACCTGTGGGACGAGCGCCTGACCAGCCACGAGGCCCACCAAATCCTCTACCAGGCCGGCCACGCGCGGCAGACGCATCGCAAGGTCGTTGACCAGGTGGCGGCCACGCTGATTCTGCAGTCGTTTCTTGAAAGCAGGGAGCAAGGGAGCGAGGGAGCAAGGGAGCGAGAGGCCAGAAGCGAATAGCCGCGCATTCCATCACCGTTCCCTTGCTTCCGTGCTCGGCGCGCAGCCGCAGACATCGACGCCTGCGAAAGCTGGAGGGTTTCCTTGCTCCCTCGCTCCCTTGCTCCCTCGCTCCCTTGCTCCCTCGCCCCCTCGCCCCCTCGCCCCCTCGCTCCCTTATAATCAAGGTTCAGGTACGTTTATCTCTTGCGGCTGGAGCAGTCCCCTCCCCGCTACCGGATTATGGATGCCCGAGCACATCAAGAAAAAGCTCCAGGATGAGATCAAGCAGCTCGAGTACGAGCTGACCTCCGAACTCCCGGCCGAGATCAAGAAGGCTCGGGCGTTGGGCGATCTCTCGGAGAACGCCGAGTATCACATGGCCAAGCAGCGGCAGGAGTTTGTGAATGCCCGCCTCGGCCAGCTCAAGAAACGCATGGGCGAGCTTTCGCTGGTGAATTTCGCGAACATTCCCAGGGACAAAGCCGGATTCGGGTCCACGGTGACCGTTTACGACTCGACCAAGGACGAAGAGATCGAGTACCGCCTTGTGACCAGCGAGGAAGCCGACGTCTCCAAGGGTCTGATCTCCACCACTTCGCCTATTGGCCGCGGCATCGTGGGCAAGCGCGTGGGCGATGTGGTCACCATCGTGACGCCCAACGGCAAGCGCCAGTTGGAGATCCTCAAATTGGCAACGATCCACGACGAAGCCGGCGCGCAAGAGGGCGAAACCGCGGCCGGCACAGCGCAGTAGCACCAAGAGCAGTTGCTAGCTTCTAGCCACTAGCTTCTTGCTCTTTCACAGGAAGACAACAACATTCGATCTAGCGCGGAAAGGCTAGAGGCTAGAAGCTAGAGGCTAGCAGCTTTCATGACCTGGACAAGTGCTTTCGGCCGTGCCTGCGGGTGGTTGCTCGACCGCATCGTGCATGGATTGGCGCTCACACGCATCTCACCCAACGTCCTCACCTTTCTCGGGCTGGTGATCAACATCGCCGCCGCATTCCTGTTTGGCCACGCCAACGCCACCAATGCCGACCGCATGTTTTTTTTCGCCGCTCTGGTGATCTTCGGCGCCGGCATCTTCGACATGACCGACGGCCGCGTCGCCCGGCGCATCAACAAGGTGACGGTCTTCGGCTCGTTCTTCGACTCCGTCATCGACCGCTACTCCGACGTGGTGCTCTTCTTCGGTTTGCTGGTCTATTACGGCCGCATCAACCGTTTCCGCTACGTGGTGCTGGTGGCCTTCGTCATGATCACCTCGCTTATGGTCAGCTACACGCGGGCGCGCGCTGAGGCGCTCATCGGCCAGTGCAAGGTGGGTTTCATGGAACGGCCCGAGCGCATCGTGCTCATCCTGCTGGGCGCGCTCTTCAACCACTGGGGCGTGATGGCCCCGGTGTTGTGGGTGCTGGCCGTGTTTTCAACCATTACGGTCGCACACCGCATCGTCTACACCTACCAGAACACCAAGCACCTGGCGCCGATCAGCTGAGAAAGGCAGTTGTCAGCTATTGGCTCTTAGCTTTTAGCTGGGCGTGCTCTGTCGAAGACCTTCTCTCACCCAAGAAATGATTCGTCGCCGCTGAATGGCCCTATGGGGCTGGAAAGTGCTGGAAGCCAAAAGCTGCTTTCGTGCATCTTACTAGCCATGAGCATGGAGAAGGCGACATTCGGAGCAGGGTGTTTTTGGGGCGTGGAGGCAGCGTTTGCGGCCATTCCCGGCGTAACGGCGACGGCGGTCGGTTATGAGGGGGGAAAGCACGATCGGCCCACGTACAAGGACGTGTGCACCAATCAATCCGGCCACGCCGAAGTGGTCGAGCTCGACTTCGATCCCGAAAAGGTGACCTACGAACGGCTGCTCGACGCGTTTTTCGAGCTCCACGACCCCACCACGCTCAACCGGCAGGGTCCGGACTGGGGCACGCAGTACCGCTCCGTCATCTTCTTCCACTCCCCGCAGCAGGAGGCGCAGGCTCACGCCAAAATCGAGCAACTGACGGCCGAGGGCCGCTTCAAGCCCAAGCGCATTGTCACGCAAGTCGTTCCCGCTGAGACCTTCTGGCGCGCGGAAGAATACCACCAGCGCTATCTTGAGAAGCGCGGCCTGGCGAGCTGCCATATCTAGGTGTCAGGTTTCAGGTCTCAGTTCGCCGATTCCGGCCTCAGATGCCCTCTCCTGATTCCTGTTCCCCGGCGTTGTTGTCTGCCTCTTGCCCCCTGACCCTTGATCCCTGTTCTCCTTTTTCCGTTCCCGGCTCGTCGATCCACAGGCAGACAATCCACCACACCAGCACAACAAGAAAAATGACGCTGTTGGCATTGTTCAACGAATTCATCAGGCCCACGACGCGCTTATAGTCGTCCTGGCTGTGGATCGTGAATTGCGTGGCAATATGCTGCAATGTGCCGCGTATCGCCAACTGCGAAAGCGATGCCATGAAGAAGCCGACGGAGAGCTGCTGTACGTGACTGTGCCAGCCCGCCTTGAATTGACGGCCAAAGACCACGATGAGCAGGCCGAGCTCGACCAACAGCACATCGGCAAGCAGGTCGGTCTTTTGCGCAATCAGCTCCATCAGCCGGAAGGTCGAAACATCCGAGGACGCAAAGAGTGTTTTGAACGACGGCCACGGACCCCACAGGGCCAGCACCAATCCGCCCATCGCCAGCAGGATCAATGTTCCCGCAATCCACACTCTGCGCTCCGCGCCAGCAAAGGCCCGCCGCGCGATCTCGACGGCAACAAGCACAGCGAGGATGGCGGCCAGGTCGGCCATGCCGAGGAAAATCGAGTCTGAAACAACCGGCGCGATGCGGTGGAAAAGCAGGCGGCTGGCCAGCAAGCGCAGAGCCATCAGCGCCATTGAAGACGTGAACCACGGAAAACGGCGCACGCGATCGCGACCCAACAACACCACCAGCAACACCAGCAGCGCCGCAAATGTGAGCGTCCAAAAAATCTGGCCCGCCGAAAAATCGAAATTGAAGTGCATTTGAACCTTGTCCGGGCCCGGCAATCGGTGCGCCCGCCCCCATCTAGTTTAAATGGGCAAGGAGCATTCGCCCCACCTGCCATAATTCCATCATGCTGGTTCTCGCCTCCGCCTCGCCGCGCCGCCGCGACCTTCTTCTCCAGGCCGGCTACCGGTTTGAGGTGCATCCCGCGCATATTCCTGAAGATCCGCTGCCCGGCGAGGATCCGATCGTCTATGTCACGCGCCTGGCGCGGGAAAAGGCCGAGGCGGTGTATCGCCAACTGAGCTCAGTCAACATCGTTCCGGAAAATCTCCGCCCTCCGCCGAGGCCCGACGTCCAACCCCTGGCGGTGCTGGGCGCCGACACCACCGTAACCCTCGATAACGCCATCCTCGGCAAGCCCGAAGATGCGGCCGATGCCGCGCGCATCCTACGCCTGCTTTCAGGACGCACGCATCGCGTCATCACCGGCGTGGCCTTGGTCACCCAAAAGCGTGTCGAAGTTGCCGCCGAAGTCACGGCGGTTCGTTTCCTCACGCTTTCCGAGGAAGACATCGCCGGCTACATCGCCACCGGCGAGCCCATGGACAAGGCCGGCGCCTACGGAATCCAGGGCCGCGCCGCCCGCTGGATTCCACGCATCGAGGGCTGCTATTTCAACGTAATGGGCCTGCCGCTCGCTCTGGTTTGCTCGATGCTGGACGCGTGTAACGCTCTCGATTGAGCGGCGCGGGAACTTGCATCGGCCAGATCGCGTGGATTTTTCTTGAAGAGCAAAGGGGCGCACCGTCGCGGCAGACCTTTTCGCGTTAGAATGATCGCACTTTCTAAGCAGGCGCCAATTTTATGAGGAATCCCTTCTTCCTGCGCTGCGTGCTCATCGTCCTCGCAGGCATGTCGCCGCTGTTCCTTCGGGCCCAGTTCCAGCCGCCCAATCCCGACGAGCTCAAGATGACCTCCGACCCCAAGGCGCCGGGCGCGGCCGCAGTATACCTGGACATCGAGGAAAACAACGGTATCACGTTGGGCGCTTCCAACTACTACGCGCGGATCAAGGTGCTGGCAGAAAAGGGCAAGGAGCTGGCGACCGTGGAGATCCCCTATTTGAGGAATTGCGAGCAGATCGCTTTCATCAAAGGACGCACCATCCATCCAGACGGAATTATTGTGCCGCTCGAAGTGAAGCCCGAAGACCTTCTGATTGCGAAGAGCGGCGACGAGCAAGTGCAGCGTAAGGTCTTCACCTTGCCGGACGTGGAAGTCGGCAGCGTTTTAGAGTATCGGTATGAGACGCACTACACAGCCTGCGATTACTACAGATTTCTCGCGTGGGACGTGCAAAAGCTATGGTTCGTTCACAGAGCGCACTACGCTTACGCGCCAATTTCCTACGTGGGCGGACTTGTCGACGAGCACGGCGACCAGATACAGACTCTCATGACTTCGCAGATCCTTCCCGAAGGTGCCGCGGTACGAATGAACGGTGCGGGCCATTTCGTTCTGGACGTAACGGACATTCCGCCCATCCCTGACGAGGAGTGGATGCCGCCGCTCGACGACGCCGTTTACCAGGTGCATTTCATCTTCGTGAGCGCCCCAAACGCCGGCAGATTCTGGCTGGGAGAAGCGAAATACTGGTCCGACAGCGTGAAGGATTTCGCAACTCCGCGCCAAAAGGTGCGCGCTGCCGTTGCCGGCCTGGTCGCGCCCGGCGACAGCGATCTTGAGAAAGCAAAGAAGCTTTATGTGGCCGTCCAGGCTTTGGATAACACGGATTTTTCCCGTAAGAAAAGCCAATCCGAACGCAAGCGGCTCAAACTGAAAGAGGTGCGGCGTGCCGAGGACACGCTGGCCGAGAAGAGCGGAACAGGGAACGATCTGGCGCTGTTGTACCTCTCGATGCTGCGCGCGGCGGGTGTTACGGCTTACGCGATGAAGGTGAGGGCCCGCGACCAGGGCACTTTCAACCTGGAGTACACAGACTTTAGCCAGCTCGACAGCGATGTGGTGATTGTGAACGCAGGCGGCAAGGAGATCTATCTCGATCCCGGAGAGAAGATGTGTCCGTTCGGGACGCTGAGTTGGAAGCACGCGGGCGCGGGGGGCGTTCGGGAAAGTGCTGGTGGATACGAAGTGGGCAGCACACCGTCACCGCCTTACACGCAGAATTCGACGCTGCGTGCCGGCGATCTTGATGTGGACGCGCAAGGGACGGTCCACGGCCAACTTCGCTTCGTGATGAGCGGGCAAGCCGCATTGTATTGGCGGCAGGAAGCTCTCGAAAACGACGAGACCGGGCTCGAGAAACTGTTCGACGACGAACTTCAGGCGATGATCCCCGATGGCGTCGAAGCGCATGTGAATCGTTTTGTGGGCCTGAGCGAGCCAGACCGGGATCTGATGGCGCTGGTCGACGTCAAAGGCTCGCTCGGCGTGGCCACGGCAAAACGCCTCGTGCTGCCGGGCTTCTTTCTGGAGACGCGGGGAACCGTGCCGTTCGTCCACGAGGAGAATCGGCAAACCGCTGTGGACATGCACTACCACGAGATGGTAACCGATCAGATCGTCTATCGTTTGCCGCCGGGCATTACGTTGGAGGGCGCGCCGCCGGACACCAAACAACTTTGGAAGGATCACGCAGTCTACAACGCGAAAATCCATGGCGCATCCGGCGAAGTTGCTGCCGAACGCTCGCTGGCCCGCGCCTTCACGCTCGCGACGCCCGAGGAATACCCGGATTTGCGCGGCTTTTACCAGAAAGTGGCCGAGGCCGACCACGCGCAACTGGTGTTGACTGTCGCTCCTGCAGTGAAAACCAACTAAATCGCTTGCCTATCCAGGAAATTTTCCTTCGACACTGCCCCGCAAGCCAATTCCGGGTTAGAATGGTCGCAATTTCTATTAGGTGCCGAATATCATGCGGAATTCTATCTTCCTGCACAGTGCAGTCCTGTTTCTGGCAGCGCTTTCGCCAGCCGCGGTTTTCGCGCAATTCCAACAGCCCAGCGATGAAGAACTGAAGATGACCGCTGACCCCAAAGCTCCCGGGGCCGATGCCGTGTACTTCAATATCGAGGAGATCGCCAACGATCCTCTGCATTATCAGAGCTACTACGCTCGCATCAAAGTGCTCACGGAGAAGGGCAAAGAGCTGGCCACGGTGGAGGTGCCTTATCTGAAAGGCGGTTGGAAGGTGACCGACATCAAGGCGCGCACGATTCATCCTGATGGTACGATCGTGCCGCTGATGGGAAAGCCGGAAGACCTGTTGAACGAGAAGAAAGGCGACTTGCAGTTCGGACGGAAGGTCTTCACGCTGCCCAGCGTGGAGGTGGGGAGCATCCTCGAGTATCGCTACGACCTGCGCCGCGACGACGATTCCTATTCGTCGCCGCATTGGGAGATTCAGCGGACTTATTTCGTGCACAAGGCGCATTACCTGTTCACGCCGTTCAAAGCCTTCATGCCTGAAGGCACTCCCGGAAGAGAGACGAGTATGTATCTGGTCGATGGGCGCGGCCGGGAGATGCATAGCCTGATCTGGTGGGTTCATCTGCCTGACGGAGTCACCGTCAAGACCAGCGTCAACGGCGCTTACAGCGTCGACGTCGCCGACGTTCCGCCCATCCCCGACGAAGAATGGATGCCCCCGATCCGCAGCTTTCTTTACAAGGTCGATTTCTACTACAGCTTCGCTCACGACTCGACCGACTACTGGGTGAGCGAGGCCAAGCTCTGGTCCAAGGACGTAGACAAGTTCGCCGAGGCGTCGAAACCCATTAAAGCCGCGGTAGATAGTCTGATCGCTCCCGGCGACAGCGACCTCGACAAGGCAAAGAAGCTCTACGCCGCGGTGCAGGCCCTCGACAACACCGATTACTCGCGCCAGAAGACCGCGACCGAGATGAAGGAGCTGAAACTGAAAGAGGCCAGGCACGCCGATGACACCTGGGCGCAGAAGAGCGGCTCGAGTGAAGACATCGCCATGCTCTATCTGGCCATGCTGCGCGCCGCGGGGCTCACCGCGTATGCGGTCAAAGTAGTGGACCGCGATCGGGGACCGTTCGATCCTTCCTACCAGGATCTGGACCAGTTGGATACCACGCTCGTGGTGCTAAGCAGCGGCGGCAAGGAAACGATCCTCGACCCTGGCGAAAAGATGTGCCCCTTCGGAACCTTGAACTGGCGTCACTCGTCGGCCAGGGGACTGGGCCAGGGCGCGCAGGGAGTTAACATTTCAACTACTCCTGAGCAGATCTACACGGATAATTCGGTAAGTCGCATCGCCGACCTCACCCTCGACGCGCACGGCGGCATCACAGGGTTCATTAAGATCATCATGATTGGACAGGAGGCACTGCGCTGGCGCCAGTTTGCGCTAAGAAATGACGATACCGAGCTGAAGAAAAGGTTCGACCACAACGAGCTGGAGCACATGGTGCCCGACGGCGTCGAGGCCCATGTCGATCACTTCATTGGCATCGACCAGCCCGGCCAGAACCTGATGGCCATGGTCAAAGTGACAGGATCTCTGGGCACCGCGACGTCTAAGCGCATCCTGCTGCCGGGCCTTTTCTTTGAAACCCGCAGCCGCGTGCCCTTCGTCAATGAAGAGAAGCGTCAAATACCCGTCGACATGCACTATGCCGATCGCGTCACCGACGATGTCACCTTTCATCTGCCTGACGGCGCAGCCGTCGAGGGCGCTCCGCAGGATACTACTGTGTCCTGGCAGGGCCATGCCGTGTTCATCCTCAAGAGCAAGGCCGGTCCCGGCCAAATCGAAATTGCCAACTCCATGGCCAGAGCATTCACGCTCGCCAAGCCGGAGGAATACCAGGATTTGCGCGGCTTTTACCAGAAGGTGAACGCGGCTGAACAGGCACCATTGGTATTGACCATCGCCCCGGCGCCAGCGACGGCGCCGCCGGGCAAGGGGAACTGATGCGCAGATCTCTTTTCCGTCCGGGCTGTTTTGCCGCTGCTGTGTGCTGTTGCGCCATCTTCCTTGTGCCCTCGGCCATGGCGAAGGAGAAACAGCAGCCCGCACCGCAATGGGCGCTCGACGCCGCCAACACGCCCACCCCCGCAAACGTCGGTGACGCCTCCGCCGTGATTCTCTTCGACGAATACTTTATCGCGGTCGACGATCAGAACCGCGCGACTGAGCGGGAGCGCTACGCAGTGCGCATCCTCAAACCGCAGGGCCGCAAATATTCCCACTGCGAAGCCGAGTACGACGCGGATCAAAAGCTGGATTACTTCCACTCCTGGACCATCGCTACTGACGGAAGGCAATTTCAGGCCCTGGATACGGACTTCAAAGACGAGGGAGCTTACGGCGGTGCGGACCTGCAGGCCACAGACCGTTTCCGCATCGTGACCCCACCGGGCAGCGATCCCGGCGCCGTGGTTGCCTGCGAAACCCAGGTGCATCTGCGGCCCTACATGAATTCCGAGATCTGGGAGATTCAGGCACCCATTCCCTTTGTGTACGAGGCTCTGGAGCTGGCGCTGCCTCCCGGCGGCCATTATGCCGATTCGTGGAGCCGGTACACCACCGTCAAGCCGATCGAAACTGCGGACAATCATCTCCGCTGGGAGATCAAAGACATGCCGGGGCTGGATCTCGAGAATGTGCACGCCACTCCCGCGTGGGAGGCGCTGGCGGCACGTATGTCGGTGATGTGGGGGGACGCAGCCATCAAGGGCGCGGAGAATCAGTGGCGAGCCATCGGGCTCTGGCAGGATCAGCTCGAAGCGCATCGGCCCGATCCAACGCCCGAAATCACCGCCAAGGCCCAGGAGCTCACTGCCGGAGCGCCTGACCTCTACACAAAATTGAACCGCATTACAGCCTATATCCAGAAAAACATTCGCTATTTCATCATCGTTAAGGGCATTGGCGGCTGGCAGGCGCATTACGCCGCCGACATCTACCGTAACCGGTATGGCGACTGCAAAGACAAGACCACGCTGCTGATCTCAATGCTCCAGGCCATCGGCATCCGCGCCTATTACCTGCACGTCGATAGCGAGAGAGGCGTGATCGATCCAGACGCTCCATCGCTGCTCGGCAACCACATGATTACCGCGATCGAGTTGCCGGACGGAGAGAACGATCCTCGCCTGATGGCGCGCGTAAAGGCGGCGAGCGGCAAAACTCTTCTGATCTTCGACCCCACCGATGAGGAGACGCCTGTAGGGATGATCCGGGGCGAGTTGCAGGGCGCTTACGGCAATATCGCCAGCGGAAACGATAGCCAGGTGCTGCGCATGCCCGTGCTTCCGCCGGAGTCCGGCGGCCTGACCCGGAAAGGCTCGTTTGCGTTGGCGGCCGACGGCTCCCTCGCCGGAGACATCGACGATGTTTTCAATGGGGTAGATGCGGCACACGAGCGCAGCATCTTCAAGGAAAGAGAAGCAAAGGAGATTCACAACTCTCTGGAAGAAAGCCTGAGTGCTGAGCTTCCCGGTCTCAACTTCAAGGGATACGAATTCCACGATAGTGGAGATCTCGATAAGCCCGTCGGACTCGATCTGCATGTGAGCGCAACCAGCTACGCGCATCCAGCCGGTCCATTGCTGCTGTTGCGTCCTCGCGTCATGGGCACGAATGCGCGCACCTTGCCTGATGTGATGGAGAAAAAAACACGCAAGTATCCCATCGAAATCGGTCACCCTGGCCTCTGGCGCTCCAGTTACGACATCACGCTGCCCACCGGCTTCATGGTCGACGAGACGCCCGATCCCGTGGATGTCGACTTGGATTTCGCCAGCTACCACGCCTCAGCGACGGCCAAGGGCAACGTCCTTCATTACGAGATGGTCTACGTCGTGCGCCAGGTGGAGATTCCCGCGGACAGGGCCGCGGATTATCGCAAGCTCGAGTCCGCAATCCTCTCGGATGAGAAGGGCACGGCTGTGCTCAAGAAGCAGTAGGGGCGAAGAAAACGCGGATGCGAAGAGAAGTGCGCCGGCTATAGTTGCCGCTGCATCGCTTTCGCGCGGCAATCATCCAAGAGATATGACAGCTCCGCTTTTTTCTCCCTTCCGTCTTCGCTCCGTCGAATTCTCCAATCGCATCGGCGTTTCGCCCATGTGCCAGTACTCCAGCCTGGATGGCTTCGCCACGGATTGGCACCTCGTCCATCTGGGCAGCCGGGCGCAGGGCGGCGCGGGTCTCGTCATGCTCGAGGCCGCGGCCGTCACTCCTGAGGGCCGCATCTCGCCGGGCGATCTCGGCATCTGGAAGGACGAGCACATTCCCGCTTTGCGGCGCATTGCGGAGTTTGTGCACTCGCAGGGCGCTCGCGCCGGGATGCAACTGGCCCACGCGGGGCGCAAGGCGAGCACGGCAACACCCTTCGATGGGCACGGCCTGGTGCTGCCTGCCGATGGCGGCTGGCAGCCGGTTGCGCCCAGTGCGATCGCCTTCGCGCCCACCGGCTACGCCGTTCCTGCCGCGCTCGATCACGCCGGCATCGCCGCTGTCGTCGAGGCCTTTCGCAACGCCGCGCGCCGGGCGCTTGAAGCCGGCTTCGATTTCATCGAGATTCATGCGGCGCATGGCTATCTGCTCCACGAGTTTCTCTCGCCTCTTTCGAATCGCCGCACCGACAACTACGGCGGCAGCTTTTTGAACCGCATTCGGCTGTCGCTTGAAGTCGTCGACGCCGTGCGCCAGGTTTGGCCGGAGCGTTTGCCGCTATTTGTGCGCATCTCCGCCACGGACTGGGCCGAGGGCGGTTGGAATATTGACGAATCCGTCGAGCTCGCGCGCCATTTGCGCGATCACGGCGTCGATCTGGTCGATTGTTCTTCGGGCGGCAATGTGGCCGACGCAAAAATCCCTCTTGCGCCCGGATACCAGGTCGCCTTTGCCGCCAGAATCCGCCGCGAAGCCGGCATCGCGACGGCTGCGGTCGGCCTCATCACCGAACCGGCGCAGGCCAACGACCTCATCGCCGAGGGCGAGGCGGATTTTGTCTTTCTGGCGCGCGCCATGCTGCGCGATCCCTATTGGCCAGTGCACGCCGCGGCTGCGCTGGGTGAAACTGTGAGCTGGCCTAAACAATATTTGCGTGCCGCACCGCAAGGTTCGCCCGCGCGCCCGGCAGTGGCTCGACCTTAGGGTTTGTTCACTTCCACGCCGCAAGTTCGCTGCATCTTGGTCGATGTTGATCAATTTCGCCTCCTGTTTTCCTATGGTTAGCTTGGTTCAGGCCGTTTTTTTCGCCATCCAAAGTGCGCAAAACCTGCCCTATACTGCGAATAGTGCGAGGGATTTCCCCGGTTACGACGGCCTCCTCGCCAACATCTATGGCAGCACAAGCTAATCGCAAGCGCGACTACGCACCACCGTCCATCCCGGATCGCCTCTATTTCAAGATTGGAGATGTTGCACAATTGTGCGGCGTGGAATCGTACGTTCTACGCTTCTGGGAGTCGCAGTTTCCGCAGTTGAAGCCCAACAAGAGCGGAACCGGCCAGCGGCTGTATCGCCGTCGCGACGTAGAACTTGCGCTCGATATCAAGCGCCTGGTCCATGCCGAAGGCTACACTCTGTCCGGTGCGCGTGCCGTCCTTGAGCAGGAGCAGCGCCGCCCCGGCAAACGCCCCAGCAGCAATCTCGAACCCGAGGCCGCTTTGCCTCAGCCTGCCGATCAAAGCAAGAGATTGGATGGTGTGGCTGCCGTCATCGGCCACGCTCGCGCCGAACTGCGCGAGATCGCCAACCTGCTGGCCGCTTCCGAGCCGCAGCCAGCCCGCCGCCGCAACCGGCTCACCGCCATTTCGGCCGGGACCGGAACGCTGTTTCCGTCGTAGTGCGGAGAACCTGCGTTCTGTGGGGATGGATGGCGCCGAAATACAAACTCAAACAGATTCGGTCTATACTCTAGCCATGCGCAATGAGTTCACGGCGGTCATCGAAAGGGACGGCAAGTGGTTTGTTGCTTGGTCTCCGGAAGTCCCCGGCGCGAATGGTCAGGGCCACACCTTAGAGGAATGCCGCGCCAACCTTAGAGAGGCGATTCGCCTGATCCTTGAAGATCGGCGCGAGGACGGCCTGCGCGGGCTTCCGCCGGAAGCGATTCAGGAAACTGTCACTGTGCAATGAAGCGCGAATCCCTGCTTCGGCACCTGCGCTTGCACGGTTGCTATCTCAAGCGCGAGGGCGGTGCTCATTCCCTCTGGTGCAATCCCAACACAGGCAAGGTTGAGGCGGTTCCGCGCCACACCGAGGTATCCGACATTCTTGCCCGCAAAATCTGTCGCGGGCTCTCCGTGCCAGAGATCGGACGGTAAGCGCCATCCGCCCCTCGGCGTACCGAGAGGCGGACGCGCGAGCAATACCGGAACTACTCCGCCGCGGTTTCTTCCGCGGCCGGCTCGGCAACTTCTTCCGCCTTTGGCTCGGCCACAGCAGCTTGCGCCGCCGCAGCCTTCTCTTCCTCGGTCACTTCCGCCTCGACCTTCACGGTCACGCGCGCGGTCACTTCGCGGTGCAGCCGGATGGCCACCTTGAATTCGCCCACGCTCTTGATCGCGTCGCCCAGTTGGATCTTGCGGCGATCGACCTCGAAGCCCTGTGCGGCCAGCGCAGCGGCGACATCGGCCGATGTGACCGAGCCAAAGAGACGGTCGTGCTCGCCGGCCTTGCGGGTAAAGCTCAGCACCACCGGCTCGAGCCTGGCCATCAGTTCCTCGGCCTGCGCCTTTTCGGTAGCCGAGCGGCGCGCGGCCGAGGCCTTCATCTGCTCGATCACGGCCTTGTTGGCCGCGGTGGCCTGCATGGCCAGCTTGCGCGGCAAAAGATAGTTGCGCGCGTAGCCGTCGGCAACCTTTACCACTTCTCCGCGAAAGCCTACGTTGGCTACGTCTTCCTTCAAAATTACTTCCATGGGAAATTCTCCAAATCTTCAAAAAAGTGCGGCGCTCGAACGAGCAGGGGCTAAAGCCCCAACGCATTTTGCGCCACTTCCGGCGCGACTAAAGTCGTGCCCTGATACAAAGCTCAACCGGCGTGCTGTTCTCCGAGGCCACGCTTCCGATACAAATCCGGAACGGTAACTGCACCGCACGCGAGGCGCGGACTGCAAACGCCGGTTTAGTGCCGAGTCGCAAACGGCAGCAGCGCGATATTCCGTGCCTGCTTGATGGCGCGGGTCAGGCGGCGCTGATGCGTGGTGCAAACACCGGTCAACCGCCGCGGCACAATCTTGCCGCGTTCGGCTACGAACTGCCCCAGCAGCTTCACGTCGCGGTAAGGAATCGCGTCGATCTTCTCGGTGCAGAACTTGCACACCTTCTTGCGGCGGAAAAACTTGCCGCGCCCGCCGGGACCGCCCGAGGGCCGGCCTGCACCGCGTGGGCCTGAGCTCGGACCAGAGCCCGAACCAGGACTCCGTTCGGACGGAGCTTGTGGAGTTGGGGTCGCGTCCGCTGTAGCGGGCGCCTTTGCTTGGTTTTCTTCAGACATCGTGTTTCCTCTTTGCTCTCTTTGTTCCGGCACCGCCGGAGATTTCTTGAAGGGTTCAGGTTTCAAAGGTCAGGGATCAGAAAACCGGCCTTCGCATTCTACGAATCCCGGTCTTCTTGTTCCCTTGTTCCCTTGTTCCCTCGTTCCCTGTCTTTACGCCTGCACCGGCTCTGCCGGCTCGGCCGGAGCTGCCGGTGCGGCGCTTGCCACAGGAGTTGCGGGAGCCGCGGGAACCGCCGCGCGGCGCACGCCGCGCAGCGCCTTTACCTTGGCCAGGCGCTTCTCTTCCTCGTCCATGCGCACGGTGATGAACTTAATCACCTGCTCGGTTACGCGCAGACGGCGCTCCAGTTCCAGCACCACCGCGCCGTTGGCTTCAATGCTGAACAGAATGTAGTTGCCATCGTTAAACTTGCGCACCTGGTAGGCCAGCTTGCGCCGCCCCAGTTTCTCCGCCGACTTCACCACGCCGCCGCCGGACTTCACCGTTGTGCTCAAGGCCTCGATCAGCTTGTCGGCTTCTTCATCCTCCACATCGGGACGGACGATAAACATGACTTCATACAAACGCGACATCAGGTTTCCTCTCAGTGGACAGTGAACAGTGGACAGTGAACAGTTTGCCGCTCGCGGCGATGCTTAATCCTGATCCCTGGTCCCTGATCCCTGATCCCTTCTATTGAACTCGTTCATCGCGGCCGCCGGTCCCTGTTCGAGAATGCGCCGCGTGGCCGTTGCCACCCGGTCCAGCACCTCGTCCAGTACCGCCAGATCCGCCTTGCGCATGGGCGAGAGCAGATAATCCCTGCCCGGCCTCGTTCCACCTCCGGCGGCAATCGCTTCAGGAGGTAAATCCGGCCCCACGCCGATACGCAAGCGCAACCACTCTTCCGTGCCCAGGGCGCCGGTTACGCTGAGGGCTCCGTTGTGCCCCGCAGGCGTTCCGCGCTCCCTGATCTTGAACGTCCCCAGCACCAGATCGAGCTCGTCGTAAATCACGAGCAGATCCCGTGCCGGGTCGGCTTCAAACTCCTCAACCAAAGCGGCCACTGCTGCGCCGCTCAGGTTCATAAACGTCTCCGGCTTGGCCAGAACCACCTGGCGTCCTGCGATTCTGCAAGTCGCCGTAGTGGCCCGGCAGCGCCGGTTCTGCACCACAACGCCCTCCTGCTGGGCGATGCGGTCGATGGCCATGAATCCCGCGTTGTGCGGGGTCCACACATACTCGAGACC
>JBEKIE010000074.1:0-18572 GCA_050011915.1 Occallatibacter sp. | reverse complement strand
GCCCGCTGGTTGTGAGTTCTTGCTTGCCACTTCTTCCGCAAGATACTGGGTCCATGGTGTGCCGCTGAGGATTGCGGCTCCGGTTTGCGAATAAATTGCTTTCAAAATGCGAATTCCGTCGGCGTCGGCAAACGTGGTATCCCGCAGATCGAGAGACAATTTCTTCTGCGCGAATGCCGGAGCTTGTTCTTCCCACAGGCGGCCAAGTTCGACCGCCTCTGGTCCGGTGAGTCGACCTTCCAGTTTCAGAACGACTGCGTCCGGTTTTTCTTCAAGAGTGATTCGTAACACTTGCCGGCCCATCCTGCGCCATGCCAGTGATAAAGCACGGCGCATGCCAAAGGTGCGCGCATGCGCGACGAAAGCCGTGGGTCGCTGAAGGCAAAGCAGTTAGATATCTGATGATTCTGCTGCGGAGGGCGGAGATGAGCGGCGCGCGACGAAGTGACGACGACGAGATATCGTCACGGCGACGAAGGGAAGTCGCGGATGCCCCGCAGTCGCACTCGACGTCTACATATAGTCGCCGCGCTCGATGCCGAGCTTCTTGATTTTAGAGTTGAGCGTGGTGCGCTTGAGGCCGAGACGTTCGGCTGCGCCGCCGGGTCCGCCGATGACTCCTTTGGCTTCGCGCAGTGCGCGCAGAATGGTTTCGCGCTCGGCGGCCTGCAGCGTGGGGTTCGTGGATGCTGCCTCGTCTTCTTCTTCGTTCTCTTGCATGGCTTCAATCTCGGCGAGCGGCACATACAGCACCGGCCCGCGCGAGAGGATCACGGCGCGCTCCAGAAAATTCTCGAGCTCGCGAATGTTACCGGGCCACTTCCACTTGACCAGCGCATCCAGCGCCTGCGGCGGAATGGATTCGATGGTTTTGCCCATGCGTCGGGCGTGGCGCGAGACAAAATGACGCACCAGGATGGGAATGTCGGCGACGCGGTCGCGCAGCGGCGGCGCAAACACCGGAAAGACTTTGAGGCGGTAATAGAGATCGCTGCGGAATTCTTTTTCCGCAACCATTTTGGCCAGGTCGCGATTGGTGGCGGCGATCAGTCGCACGTTGATAGGGATGGACCGTGTGCCGCCCACGCGCTCGATCTCGTGTTCCTGCAGAGCGCGCAGCAATTTCGGCTGCAGGTCGAGCGGCAGCTCGCCCACCTCGTCGAGGAAGAGCGTGCCCTCGTGCGCCAGTTCCAGCCGTCCAACCTTGCGCGCGATGGCGCCGGTAAATGCGCCCTTTTCGTGGCCGAAGAGCTCACTTTCAATCAGCCCTGCGGGAATCGCCGCGCAATTCAGTTTGATAAAAGTGCGCTCGCTGCGCGGGCTCAGGCGATGAATGGCGCGCGCCAGCAGCTCCTTGCCGGTTCCCGTCTCGCCCTGGATGAGCACGGTGGCATCGGTGGGCGCAACGGTTGCAATCTCGCGCAGCACGTTGCGCAATCCCGTGCTTTCGCCCACGATGTCTTCGAAGCGGTGCTCGAGGTTGATCTCCTCTTCGAGATACTTCTTTTCCTGGGCCAGGCGGTCGCGCAGTTCCGCAATCTGCTTAATGGCGAGAGCGTTGTTGACTGCCATGGCGACTTGTCCTGCCACCTGGCCCAGCATCTCGGCGTCTTGCTGCGTAAAAGCATTCTCGCGGCGGCTGGCTACCATCATGGTGCCGAGAGTTCTTTCACGATGCACCAGTGGAACCCAGACTCCCGACTGCATGCCCATCGCGGTAAGGTGTTTCACGGATTCTGGCGGGAAGGGCAGGCGATCCAACTTGTTCATTGTCACGGGCCGCCGCGTGCGAAAAGCCTGACCGGCCGGAGAAGCATCGGGATCCAGCAGCACCTCGCTTTGGTTTGTGTCGGCGTCGTCGGAGCCGAGGAATTGCACGCGCAGCTTGCCCGTGGCCTCGTCAAAGAGCGCGAGCGTGGCGGCATCGTGCGGCACCATCTGGCGGATGCTCGAAGAAAACGCGCCGAGGAGTTTGCGAATGTCCACATTGACCAGCAACAAGCTGCTCAGTTCGGCGATCACCGACTCCTGCGCCTGCCTGCGCTCTGTGATGTCGCGCGTGATCTTGGAAAACCCAGTGACTGCGCCGGCGCTGTCGCGGATGGCCGTGATGACGACGTTGGCCCAGAAGCGGGAGCCGTCCTTGCGCACGCGCCAGCCTTCCTCTTCGACGCGATTTCTGGCGATGGCCTGACGCAGAAGTTCGGCGGGACGGCCCTGCTCGAAATCCTCCTGCGTAAAGAAGCGCGCATAGTGCAGGCCCAGCACTTCGTCGGCCTTGTATCCCTTGATGCGCTCGGCGCCGGGGTTCCAGGTGAGAACGTGGCCTTCGTGATCGAGCAGATAGATAGCGTATTCGCCAATGCTCTCGACGATGGAACGCAGCCGCGCATCGTTGATGCGCAACGCCTCCTGCGCCGCGCGCTGCTCCGTGGCGTCGCGGATGAAGGTGACCACCGCGGGACCGTCCGCGGTCTCCATCGGTTTGAGCATGATGTCGACGGGGACTTCCGTGCCGTCTTTGCGCAGGCCGAACAAATTCAGCGCTGCGCCCATCTGCCTTGTGCGGGGATGGGCGCTGTAATTCTCGCGATGGCGCGGATGATTGGCGCGGAAGCGCGCCGGCACCAGCATTTCAACGGGGCGGCCGATCAGCTCTTCGTTCGCGTAACCGAACAGCTCCTCGGCGCGCGGGTTGGCGGCGCGCACCACACCGTTTCCGTCGGAGACGAGGATCGCGTCCGGCGAAAACTCAAAGAGCCGCTCGATTGTATCTTGGGCAAAACCCGGAGGCACGCGTTCCTGCGCACCCGCGTGTTGCCCTGGGGAATCCGGAGGAGCCATTCTGTGCTACCGACCTTAGCTGAACGGTACGCCCGCGGACCATGCGCACGCAACGTCAAACGAGCGGAATTTGCGACGAAATGAGGCTGGTAGCGGCGCGCCAGGCTCAGGCCGGCCTCGCCTGCTCCGCGAGATAAGCGAGCCACTCATCCATCCCGGCGCCGGTTTTGGCGGAGGTCTCGAAGATGCGGATGCCCGGCCGGATTTCGTTGACGTTGCGCAGGGCCAGCTCGCGGTCGAAGCCGCAAGGTTCGGCGATATCGATCTTGGTAATCACTGCCGCATCGGCGGAGTTGAACAGGCCCGGATACTTAAGGGGCTTGTCTTCGCCCTCGGTCACGCTGAGCAGGGCCACGCGGATGCGTTCGCCCAGGTCGTAGCTCGACGGGCACACGAGGTTGCCGACATTTTCGATGAAGAGGTAATTGAGCCCGGCGAGCGAAACGCCCTCCCAGCCTTCGAGATGCTTCGCTATCATCTCCGCGTCGAGGTGGCAGATGCCGTGGGTATTGATCTGGCGCACGGGCGCGCCGCTCGCGGCCAGACGCCGCGCATCGTTGTCGGTTTCGAGATCGCCAACCAGGGCCGCCGCCTGCGCGCCGCGCGCGCGAAGTTCGCGCAAAGTCCGCTCAAGAAACGCGGTCTTGCCCGTGCCCGGGCTTGAAACCAGGTTCAGCACCAGCACGCCTGCCGAAGTGAATCGACTGCGCAGCCCCGCCGCCAATTCATCGTTCTTCTTCAGGATTCCCCGCCGCAACTCGACAATGCGCGTCGTCATACCTTCTCCTCAACCGGGTCCGGTTCGTCCAGTTCAATCGATTCAATTTCGAGCTCGCGTCCCTGGCGCAGATCGGCGGCCAGCTCGCCGCACTTTGGGCAGCGGAAACTTTGCACGCCATCGATCTCGGTGTCCGCGCCACAGGCATCGCAATGCACAATCACGGGCAATATGTTAATGACCAGCGCCGCGCCCGCGAGCGGCGAGCCTTCCGTGGCCAGTTCCCAGCAGAATTTTAGCGAGTCCTCGACCACCGAAGCCAAAGCGCCCACGCGCAGCCTCACCTCTTTCACACGCGCACCGGGATATGCGTCGGCCGATTCGGTGACCGACTCGACAATACTGGCCGCGATGGAAAGCTCGTGCATAGGGCTCGTGTAGAAGGCTCGTGTATCGACTCTTTCTGCAAGATACTACGCTAGCGCCAGCTTTGGCTGTAGGCAGAGGCACAGCCGCGGGCCGCGTCAAAATGTAAGATGGAAACAAAGGATCTTCCCTGTGCCAGGCACAACCATTCACGCATCGCGCCTTGCCCTCAGCGCCCTCGCGCCCGAGACGTTTCAGTCGGAAATCCGCGCCATGACCACGGAGTGCGATCGCATGGGCGGCATCAACCTGGCGCAGGGCGTTTGCGATACGCCCGTGCCCGCGGTGGTGGAGGCCGCGGCCGCCCAGGCCATGCGCGATGGGCAGAATATTTACACGCGCTGCGACGGCATTGCGCGTCTGCGCGAGGCCATCGCGGCCAAGCAACTGCGCGACTACGGCCTTGGCTACGATTTCGATCGCGAAGTGATGGTGGCGTCGGGAGCCACGGCTGGCTTGCATGCTGCGGCGATGGCGCTGCTCAATCCCGGCGACGAGGTGCTGGTGTTCGAGCCGTTTTACGGCTACCACGTGAATACGCTCAAGTCGCTGCGCGTGAAACCGGTGCTAGTGGCGTTGGCCGAGCCGGATTTCCAGCTCGATGCGGACGCAATGCGCGCAGCCGTTACGCCGCAAACGCGCGCCGTCCTCGTGAATACGCCGGCCAATCCCAGCGGCAAAATCTTTTCGCAATCCGAGCTCGAAGAGGTTGCGGAGCTTTGCCGGCAGCACGATCTCTTCCTGATCACGGACGAGATATACGAGTACTTCGTCTACGATGGCGCGCGGCACATCTGCCCGGCCGCGCTGCCGGGCATGCGCGAGCGCACCATTGTGATCTCAGGCTTCAGCAAAACGTTTTCCATCACCGGTTGGCGCATTGGCTACGCCACTGCCGATGTGCGATGGATGCCGGTCATGGCGCACTTCCACGACCTGACGTACGTTTGCGCGCCTGCGCCCCTGCAGGTGGGTGCGGCCGCGGGACTCGAGCAGTTGCCGCCGAGCTTCTACACAGAATTGGCCGCCGATTACCAGGCGAAGCGGGGAAAGATGGTGGCGGCGCTCGAAGACGCGGGCATGAAGCCGACCGTGCCCGCGGGCGCGTACTACATCATGGCGAACGTAGAGCGCCTGCCCGGCAAAACCGCCGCGGAAAAAGCGCGTTACCTTTTAGGCGCGACGGGCGTGGCCGCCGTCGCGGGATCGGCATTCTTCCGCCCCGGCCGCGGCGAGAACCTGCTGCGCTTCTGTTTTGCCAAACAGGACGCGGACCTGGACGAGGCCTGCGCGCGTCTGCGCAAGCTGTAACGATTCTGCAAATTCGCAACAATCGATCTACTGCCCTTGCGCGGCCAGCCATTTCTTCAGGTTGGGCTCCTGCAGCCGCCGCAACTCGATGCAGCCGTCGATGTGCTCGAGGGAGTGCCTGAGGTCCGAGTCGGCCGCGGGCACCGGATGACTCGCAAAAAACTTCTTCACGTCGTCGCGCGCTTCGGCGGTGCAGAAGCTGTCCGTTCCCTGCACGAAGATTTCGCCCATCTCGGGCGTGAACTCGGCCTGCACCTGATCCCAATGCGCCTTGATGAACTTCCAGGTCTGGTCGCGGTTTTCAGCAGTCCGCATGGCGATTTCAAATTGAAAGGCCGAATCCTGGTTGCGCACCTTTGAGGAGACGGCGTATTCGAGCGCGCGCTCGAGCAGATCGGGATTCGTGAAGGCGACCAGTTCGCGCAAAGCCAGTTCCTGCATTTGGGGGTTGCTTGAAATTTCGTAGATCTTTTCGAGCTTGTCGAAGAGCACCGTGTCGCCGTTCTCGGCGGCGATGCTGAGAGCGGTCTGCCCGAGAGTGGGATCGAGCGACGCCGGATCGGATAAGAACTGATCCGCGATGCGGCGCGCCTGTAATTCCAAATCGGCATCTTTTCCGCGGAAAGTGAGAAGCGAGAGGAGTTGCGCGCGCAGCTCACGCGTATTAGCAGAGTCGCCCGGAGCAGGAACACCGAGCTTTGCGTACTGAGGCGCATAGGTGCGGCGAATCCACGCCGCCAACGCATCCCGCTCTTCCTTTGTCGAAGCAATCATGTCGGCAATGACGCCCACGTTTCCGTTGGAGCTCGCGAGAACGTAGGCATTGGGATCGGCACTGAGAGCGGCGGCGAGGCGAAGAAAATCGCCCACGGTGGCCTTGTTGGCGCGCACCTGCGCCCACTCGTCGCCGGTCAGGCTGATGCGCTCTTCGGGAGTGAGGCCGGTTTCCACCTGGGCGACGAGCGCCGCATACTGGGCGGGCGCATACGCACTGCGGTAGTAGCCTTTGCCGCCCGCGTTGGCAAAGAAAAGTCCGCCCGCGGGAATCGCCAGCGACGGCGAGGAGGGAGTGAGGACCTGGCAGTCCTGATTTTTGGCGCCCGCTTTGAAGCAGACCGGCAACGTCCATTTCTGGCTGGGGTCGGGCTTGATGCCGGGACTGAGGAAGAAACGCGACTGCGCGACCCGGACCCGGCCGGCTGCGGGAGAGTCAAATTCAAGCAGCGGCGCGCCCGTCTGCGCCACCATCGACTCCATGATTTTGTCCACTGGCTTGCCGCTCACTTCGGTTTGCGCGTTCCAGAAATCTTCGGCCGTCGCGTTGCCGTATGCGTGCGCGGCCAGATATGCGTGCACGCCTTTGCGGAAGGTTTCTTCGCCGAGATAGCTCTCTACCATCAGCAGCACGGCGCCGGCCTTGTCATAGGCGATGGGATCGAACATCTGATCGATTTCTTCCGGCGTGTCGGCGCGGGCGCGAATGGCGCGCGTGGTGGGCTGCGCGTCGATATCCAGCGTCTTTTGTTCGTCGGCGGCGACAAATTGCGAAACGTTCCACTCAGGACGCATCGCCGCAACGCACTTGTTCTCCATCCACGTGGCGAAGCCCTCGTTGAGCCAAATGTTGTCCCACCACTGCATGGTCACCAGATCGCCAAACCACTGGTGCGCCATCTCGTGAACAATGGCCAGGGCCGCGTTTTTCTGGGTGCGCAGAGAAGCGGTTTTGGGGTCAACTAGGAGGTCGGTTTCGCGAAAGGTGATGGCGCCAAAGTTTTCCATGGCGCCGGCCTCGAAGTCGGGAATGCCGATGAAGTCAAGTTTCTTGAGCGGGTAATGAATGCCGAAGTAGTCGTCGTAGTAGTGCAAGGCGAATTTCGCGATATCGAGAGCGAAGGGCGTGAGTCGAATCTTGTCGGGTGTGGCGCAAACGCGCAGGGTCACACCATCCTGCTCGCCGCTGGTGCACTGGAAGTCGCCCGCCACGAAGGCCAGGAGATACGTCGACATTTTAGGCGTGGTCTCGAAGGTCACCGTATGCTTACCCATGGACTGGCTCCTCGTTTCATCGCTCGCAATCGGAGTATTCGAGATCGCCGTGTCGCCGGCGTCGATCGTGAGCTCCACCTGAAACGTTGCTTTGAAGGCCGGCTCGTCGAAGCAGGGAAAGGCGCGGCGCGCGTCGGTAGACTCGAACTGCGTAACGGCGTAGTTGCGGCGTGCGGTCATTGAAAGATAAAAGCCGCGCAGTTCGTTATTGAGGATTCCCGTGAAAAGGATGCGCAGCGTGGCATCGCCGGCGGGGATGGTCTTCGCGAACGTGAATGTAGCCTGCTGCTTTTCGGGATCGAGGCTCACCTTTGCCGGTGGCGCACCGAGGGCAGGAATGTCCACGCTCACGAATTTCAGCTCGATCGCGTTCAGCGTAATGGAATTCGTGGGCTCCTTGATGTTGACGTCAATCATTTCAATGCCGGAGAACGTGGCAGCCTTCAGGTCGGGCGTGAACGACAGCGAATAATGCGAAGGAATGACGTTGACAGACAGGCGCTGCGCTTGCGCAGCGTAGGAAAAGCTGAATAGAAGATAGATGAGTGCGGACAAAGCGCAACAGTCAGCGCCAAGTGAGAGAGAATTCCAGCGAATTTTCATCAGGTTCCTCGTTGAGTTAAGCGAAGTGGCAGGTCAGCTGCACTGTGCAAAATGTTCCACCCCAGAATGCGGCCGTCCGGGATCGGTGACCGGGCGACTGGTTACAAGCATTGACGTATTCTGTGCTACTCAAGTTGCGCGGGCGCCAGTTTGGGCGAAATGCCGTGAATGATGAGGAACGCCGCTGGGTAAGCGAGGCACGCGATGATGAACAATGCGACATAGCTGTGAGTGAAATAGACGATGAGGCCTGTTCCCAACTGGAACAGAACGCCGCCTACCGCGCCCGCCATGCCGCCGATGCCGATAACGCTGGCTACCGCGGACTTGGGAAACATATCGGACGGCAGCGTGAAGAGGTTCGCCGACCATCCCTGGTGCCCTGCCGTAGCCATTCCAAGCAACGCCACCACCAGCCACAGATGATAAACAAACGGCGTGGCAAAGATCGGCGCGATCAGCAGCACGCAGATCAGCAAAGTGGTTTTGCGGGCTACGTTGGCGCTGATTCCGTGCTTGATCATCACGGAGGAAAGATAGCCGCCGCCGATACTGCCAACGATGGAAATGCTGTAGGCCATCACGACCGGCACGCGGCTTTGCGACAGGCTCAGGTGGAAGGTCGATTGCAGGTAACCGGGAATCCAGAACAGGTAGAACCACCAGATGGGGTCGGTGAGGAACTTAGCGATGGCGAAGGCCCAGGTCTCTTTGCGCGGAAACACGCGGCTCCAGGGAACGCTTTCCACGGTTTCCGCGGGGTCGCTCAGGATCAGGTCCAGCTCGGCTTTTGAAACGCTGCGGTGTTGCTCGGGCCGCCGATAGTAGATGAGCCAGCAAGCCAGCCAGACAAGTCCCAGCGCGCCGGTCGCGACAAAAGCGCCGCGCCAACTTACCAGCAAGACCAGCGTGGGCACCGCAACCGGCACCACGATGTTGCCGATATTGGCGCCGGAGTTGAAGATTCCCGTTGCCAGCGCCCGCTCGCGCCTGGGAAACCACTCCGCGACCGTCTTGATGCACGCGGGAAAGTTGGCGGCTTCGCCCAGGCCGAGGAGAAACATGGCGATGCCGAATGTGAGGACGGAAAACGCCGCGCCCGGCAGCATGGCCGCGATGCTCCAGATGCCGATGGCGATGGCAAAAGCCTTGCGCGTTCCCAGCTTGTCAGTGAATCCGCCGGCGACCACCATGCCGATGGCATAGGCAGCCGTAAAAGCAGCGGTCACGAATCCGTAGGTTCGGTCATTCAGACCCGGGATCACGCTTTCCAGGGTGTTCTTCAGGTAGGCGATCACGCCGCGGTCGACATACGCGATGACCGTTGCCAGAAACAGGAGGAAGCAGATGACCCAGCGCTGATGGGAGACGCGATTGGGGGATCCGAAGGTGGCAAAAAAACTGCGTGATTGCGTGCCTGCCTGGGGCATTTATTGCGTCTCCTGAAGGGCGCGAACTGGTCCGACCAATTATACCGGCCAGCCGCATCGACTCGCCCGGCGCGCCACAGCCAGGGTCACGAGACAGTTTTGCGTTGCGGCAGCAGAGAATCGAGAAAGAGCAGGCAGGCGCCGATGACGATCGAGGAGTCGGCCAGATTGAAGTCGGGCCAGTGGTAGGCGAAGATGTGCACCTCGATGAAGTCGACCACGGAACCATAGAAGATGCGGTCGTGCACGTTGCCGAGCGCGCCGCCCAGAATGAGCGCGAGCGCCACCGTGGCCAGTGTGACGCGGTCGCCGAACCGCAGCATGGCGACGAAGACGCACAACGCGGCGGCGAGGGTGAACGCAACCAGGCACCAGCGCACGAGATTGGGCGAGGCTGTGCCGGCAAACATGGAAAAGGCCGCGCCCTCGTTGGTCCAGTGCGAGATGCGCAGCACGTGGTCGATGATGGGGATGGCGCCGCCGAGACGAATGTGCGCGACAACCCACGTCTTCGACAGCCGGTCGGCAGCGCCGACGAGGGCCGTAATGAGCAGCAGATAGTGCAGGCGGCGCGGCCGAGGCCAATTGGAAAGCCAGCTCACTGCGCGACCTCCTCTTTAGGAGGCGCAATGCCCATCTCTTCGAGCGCCGACCGGCAACGCCCGCACACGTCGTGCCAAATGCCATAGTCGGCAGTGTCGGGCATAAAATTCCAGCAGCGCGCGCATTTCGAGCCGTTGGCGGGGGAAACCCTTGTCGAAATCGAGAACGAGGTATCCACGTCAGCGTTGTCCAGCTCAGGATCATGGAGTACGGTCACTTGCGAGACATTCAGGAACTCTTTCAAGTCGTCTGTGTGCGAGCGCAGGAGGTCCAAAAGACGGCCCGCAGCTCTCATTTCGAGAGCGGCTTCGGAACTTTTCCCGATTATCTTCGACTGCCGGGACAGCTCGAGATGAAGAAGTGCCTCTTCGCGGACCTTAAACAGTTGCTTCCACTCCTCGATGAGCTTCGCCGGATTCTCTGAAAAAATCTCCTCTGGCTTGGGGAAGCGCGCCAGATGCACGCTCGCTTCGCGACCCGCAACAGGCGGCAGATACTCCCACACTTCGTCGGCGGTAAAGGTAAGGATGGGCGCCACCAGCCGCGTCAGCGCTTCGGTGATCTGCCACAGCACGGTCTGCGCCGAGCGGCGAGCGAGGCTCGAGGGCGCGAAGGTGTACAGGCGGTCCTTGAGCACGTCGAGATAAAACGAACTCAAATCCACGATGGCGAAGTCATTCACCGCCTGGTAGACGCGATGAAACTCGAAGGCCTCGTACCAGCCGAGAATTTTCTCAGTGAGCTCGCGCGTGCGGGCCAGCATGTAACGGTCAAGCGGCAGCAACTCGCTCTCGGCGAAACGGTCGCGCGCCGGGTCGAAGCCGTGCAAATTCCCGAGCAGGAAGCGGAAGGTGTTGCGCAACTTTTTGTAGAGCTCGGCGCAGCGCTGCATCAGGTTTTCGCTGGCCGCCATGTCCTCGCGGAAATCCACCGACGCAACCCACAGCCGCACGATCTCGCCGCCCATTCTGTTTGCGATGTCAACGGGGTCAACGCCGTTGCCGAGCGACTTCGACATGGCGCGGCCCTGCTCGTCGAGCGTCCATCCCGCCGTGGCCACGTGCGAGTACGGCGCGCGCCCGCGCAGCGCCACCGAGGTGAGCAACGACGAATGGAACCAGCCGCGGTGCTGATCGCCGCCTTCAAGGTATAGAACCTCGCGAGCGCCGTTCTTGCCGTCCCCGGCCTGAAACCCCTTGTACGCGGTCTTCAGTTCGGGGTCCGATTCGCAAACCGCGAGCCAGCTCACGCCCGAGTCGAACCACACGTCGAGAATGTCGGTCTCCTTGCGGAAGGCTTTCCCGCCGCAGTGGGCGCATTTTGCATTCGCGGGCAGCAGCGTTTCGAGGGGGGTGGTGTGCCACGCCTCGGCGCCTTCGCGCTCGAAGAGATCCACGATTCCGCGGTTCAGATCGGCGTCGATGATCGGCAGGCTGCAGCCTTCGCACAGGAAAACGGCGATGGGCACGCCCCAGATGCGCTGGCGGCTGATGCACCAGTCGGGGCGCGTGGCAATCATGTTGGTGATGCGTTCCTTGCCCCAGGCCGGGTCCCACACCACCTTGTCGATCTCCTCGATGGCGAGCTGCCGAAACGTTTTTTCCTCTTTCTGGACGGACTTGATCGGCGTCTCGAGCGAAATAAACCACTGTTCCGTGGCACGGAAGATGACGGGATGGTGGCAACGCCAGCAATGGGGATAGGAGTGCTCGAGTTGAGCGCCGCCCAGCAATGCGCCGTGTTCTTCGAGCATGGCGACGATGACCGGATTGGCCTTCCAAACGTTGAGGCCGTCGAATGCAGGTGGGTTGGCGTGCGGCCACGCCGCGGGATCGACGTGGATGTGCCCGCCCGCATCGACGCGGCAGGTGGGGTCGAGCGAGTATCTCTGGCCGGTGTAGAAGTCGTCTGCGCCATGCGCGGGCGCGGTATGCACCGCCCCGGTGCCAGTGTCGGCGGTGACGTACGTGGCCAGAACGCCCAGGATGGACCGCTCCAGAAACGGATGCTGGAAGGTCACGCGATCGAGCGCGGCGCCTTTGAAGCGGGCCAGCTCTTTGGTCGGCCCCAGCTTGCAGGCCTCGGCCACCTGCGAGGCCAGCTCGGCGGCGACGATGTACACGGGCGCCCTCGGATCGTCTTTTGCCGCGATCGCCACGTACTCGAAATCGGGATGGAAGGCGACGGCCAACGACGCGGGCAGCGTCCAGGGCGTGGTGGTCCAGATGATGGTGTAGACCTCGCGGCCGGTCAGCGTAGGCGCAATCGCCGCCGCATCGGAGGTCAGCCGGTAGCGCACGTAGACCGACGGGCTGGTGTGGTTTTCGTACTCCACCTCGGCCTCGGCCAGCGCCGTGCGGTCGTGAATGCACCAGTAAACCGGCTTCAGGCCCCGGTAAACGAACCCACCCTCCAGAAATCCATAAAAGGCCTCCAGGGTCCGCGCCTCGTAAGAACGCGCCATGGTTTTGTAGGGCGTTGGCCAGCGCCCAAAGCAGCCAATGCGCTCGAACTGCTCGGTCTGCAGGTCGACATACTTCTGGGCGTAGGCCCGGCAAGCGTCCAGCACCTCCGGCACCGGCATGGTGAGCTTTTTGTGGCCCAGCTTCTCGTCCACCTTGATCTCGATGGGCAGCCCATGGCAGTCATAGCCGGGGACAAAAGGGGCGTCGTACCCGGCCATAGTCTTGGATTTGACCACGAAATCCTTGAGACCCTTGTTGAGGGCGTGGCCCAGGTGAATAGGCCCGTTGGCGTAGGGAGGGCCGTCGTGGAGCAGGTAAACGGGCCGTCCCCGTCCGGCCTTGCGCAGCTCTTCATAGAGGCGGAGTGAGGCCCAGCGTTCGAGCCGAAGCGGCTCATTCTGGGGCAGATTGGCTTTCATCGGGAAGGCGGTTTGGGGCAGCGTAAGGGTCGCCTTCAACTCCGGCGCAGGGGACATCGGGACTCCGTTCGAGGATGCGAACTTGTTCATTATCCAGTGTAAACGGCACGGTGACGATTTTCCGGTAACAAACCGGGCGTCTGGAGCGTCTATTGTTTGTGGAAGTTCATCGGTAGCCGCATCGAACCCTTTGGAGGCTGCAGCCTGTCGTAAGTGCTTACCGAGCCAAGACAAGAAAGGGCGCGGTGAAGCATAATGAATGGATGGCCCTGTCACGGCCGCGCTCGCGTCTGGACAGGGAAAGGCAGCCCCACAGACGGCGACAAGGGCACATAACCAACGGACATGACACCGAAAGAAAAGAACGACCAGGGTGGCCCGGGGCCAGAGTTTGGCCATGAGCTGGACTCCCTCCTGGGAAGAGCTTTCGAGGAGAAGCCTCTCTGGGCGGACCTCTGGGAGAGCGTCCGCGACGTGTTTTTCCCCGTCAAGCTGCCGCCTTTGCAGTTGACCTCGACGCCGATTCCGGTGCCCGACCGGATGGCCGTGAGGGCCAATCCGTGGGCCATCGGCATCTCGACCACCATCAACGCCCTCATACTGTGCATCATCCTGTTTGTTGTGGGCAGGAAGGTCATCGAGGCGGTCAAGCCATCGCTCCTGGACACGAACATCGACATCAGCGATTGGCAGGGCCCCAAGGCGCAGAAGATGGCAGGCGGCGGCGGTGGTGGCGGCGACCGCAGCCCGATCGATCCCAACAAGGGCAAACTGCCCGAACGCGTCAAGGAACCCCTCGCGACTCCGACGCCTGTGACCATCGATCATCCCAAACTGCCGGAGCCCGCGGCCATCAATGTGCAGCAGGATCTTCAACTGCCCAATAACGACATGCCGATGATCGGCATGAAGAACTCGCCCAATGTGACGTTGGCTTCGGCTGGACAGGGCAATGGCGCGGGCATGGGAACGGGCAGCGGCGGCGGCCTCGGCTCCGGCTACGGCAATGGATACGGGCCAGGAAGCGGCGGCAATACGGGTGGCGGAGTCTACCAGGTGGGCGGCGGCATTTCCAAGCCGATCCTCATCCACGAGGAAGAAGCCGAGTTCTCCGACGAAGCGCGGCGCGCCAAGTACCAGGGCGTGTGCCTCATCTCGGTGATCGTCGATACGCAGGGCAACCCGCAGAATATCCGCGTGATTCGCACCCTGGGCATGGGGCTGGACGAGAAGGCTGTGGAAGCCGTGCGCAAATATAAATTCAAGCCGGCTATCAAAGACGGCAAGACGCCGGTGCCTGTGATCATCACGGTCGAGGTCGATTTCCACCTGTATTGAGGCCTGAACAGGTCCAACGGTTCGACGAGAGTGGAGCGCCAGTCGCTCCGCTCTTGTTATGGGCACAAGAGCCGTGATTCGGATCGCATTCGCGCTGCGACGCCGCGCCCTAAAATCCGTGTTTTTTTGTTCGGGGCGTGGGCCGTGGGAAGTCCCATGGAATCAACGCAAATGTTGGTTTATCCGGTGCGTTTACCCGGCCAAATGTTCGTCTGGAAGCGGCCGATTGCTCCCGGAATGATCGCCTGGAGTTTTGCGATTATTTGAGACAAATTAATGGCAATTGCGCACTTTAGCAGTGAGTGTGAATAGAGAATTTCGCGATTCAGCGCAAAGGTTTGCAGAGAATTTCGCATAAATGCATCAAGATAGGCTTGGGTGCGTGTTTTTGCGCAGATTTGCGCGCGAAAACGCGCTTTTTTGTGCGAGTTCATAGAGATCAGTGGTCAGTGGTCAGAGAAGCAGGCTCCGGCTAGCGCCTTTACCTCAGGCATCGCCAGCTTTCCATAGGAGCACGAGCAGGCCGGTTACTTCGACGCCGCCTTCCATCCGCAAGAATCCTTCCTTCAGGCTGGCGAGGATGAGGCCTGACTTTACCGCAACCTCGCGAATGTGGTCGGGATGATGTGTGAATCGTCCGGAATAGGTGAGGTGCAATGGATATCTATCTCCGCGTTCCACTGTGAAAGCGAAATATCCGCCCGGCTTGAGGCGCTTGGCCGCCGGCCCCGCCACCTGCTTTAGATCGCCGAAATAAACCAGACAGTCGCAGGCGGCAATGAGATCGAATTGTGCTTGCGACCGATCAAGCCATTCGGTGATCTCGGCGACTTCGAGCAGGTCATAGATGCCGCGTGCCCGGGCAAGCTCGATCATCTCCGGGGAGAGATCGATTCCCACCAGACGCGCAGCGCGCTCTTTCAAACCAACTCCCGCCAGTCCTGTTCCGCAACCAATGTCGAGAATTTCAAGGCCTGCGGCATCACCGATCCCAGACTGGATCAGCTCTTGAAGACGCTCCGGAGCCTGGTAACTCAGAACGTCGCGCATCTTGGTGTCATAGTGGGAGGAGAAGTCCTGGAAGGATTGCAGAATGCATTCATTCGACGCGCGCGGAGGTGGCGCTTCGTCCCTCAAGGCTATGAGCAGATGACGAACGGCGGCGTCTTCGGGTTGATACGCAGAATACTTCTCATACGCGCTAATCGCCTCAGCGCGCCGTCGGGCCGCTTGAGCGATGCGGCCAAGAGCGAACCACGCGCCCGGGTCCTCCGGCGCCAGCTCCGTTACTCTTTTCGAGCACCGCAGAGCGGGCTCGATCCGGTCACTTTCACGAAGGTGTTCGGCCAGCTCAGTCAGCTCATCCGCGGAGAGTTCACGAGGCCGGACGGAGGGGCCATCGCCCCAGACTAGCAGGCCAGCCTCAACTCCCTCGCCGATCCAGCGATTGATCTCAGCGATCTGGCCCTCGGGCATCAACGGCCCAGCCAATGCGCGGATCTCTTCCACGCTTCTGCCGCCATCGCATAGTTCGGCGATCAAGGCTCCGGTCGAGTTCAACTCATGCAGACGATCATTGACAGGATCGTACGCAAGATAGCCATCCTCGACAGGCGACAGTCCGACAACTGGGTTGATGATGGGATTAGCCATGGCAGCGGCTGAGCATAATTCTGGCACAAATTCCGATGGCTGGTGAAGGCCTGAGCCGCGCCAAAACTTCGGCAGCCATTCAAGAAAGTCTCCGAACAGGCTCTCTGGCGAAGCCGGGACTCCCTCGGACGCTCAATTCCGTCCCGATTTCGCCGCATTCGCGACGCGACTAAAGGCGCCCTACCAGATCGTGCCCTTGTCTGAGCTCTTGACCGCAGTGTTTGAGCTCTTGAACGCAGTGTTTGAACTCTTGACCGCAGTGTCTGAACTCTTGACCGCAGTGTCTGAGCTCTTGAACGCTGTGTTTGAACTCTTGTGCTGCTGGTTTGAACTCTTGAACTGGTTTGAGTTCTTGAGCTGGTTTGAGTTCTTGAGCTGGTTTGAGTTCTTGAGCTGGTTTGAGTTCTTGAGCTGCGTGTTTGAATTTTTGATCGCTGTGTTCGAACTCTTGTGCTGCTGGTTTCCGCTTTTGACCGTGGTGGCTGTCTTCTTGTTACTTTGTTGGCCTTCAGCAGCCAGGTCCGATGAGGTCAGCAGCGGAATCGCCGCTGCGCCGGCAAGCAACATCCCCAGGAATCGACGCCGGTTGGGATCAAGATGCTCGAGCGCCGCGTCCAACGGCGCAGGTAAGCTCTTTTCGTTCATAAACACCTCTCACGTCTCGCAAATTTCGAGGGCCTGAAGATTGGCTGGAAGTGTAGCACGAAAACAGTTTCAAGGGGTCAAAAAACAGGGCTGGCGCATCAGGAACGGTGGCGGAATGAGGGTCGAGATGAAGGGCAAGATTGAGAGCGGTCCCCGCAATGAGCGCGTCCGGAACATCCGAGAACACCAGACGGCGGCGGCGTGTTGGGAGAAACGAAGGAGAGACGTTGGAAACCGGCTTGGAATCACCGCTAACCCTGCCGCTGCATTTTCCGGTGAAGACCCTTTCCGTTCTGCGGAGGTCTTTGGAATGGAAATAATTGCAAAAGCACTGACGCGGCCAAATGCGATCAGGTGTATATTGGTTCGTCGCCGGGAAAGCACAACGGGGTTCCCCGACGAAAGGGGGGAAAGTGAAGATAAGCAAGACTGCAAGCCTGGTTGGGATTCTGTTCTGCGTGGTAACTATCAGCGTGACCGCGCGCACCGGCAATGCGTCTGTTCGGATCGGAGGAGAGTCATTGCGTGCCAATGGTCAAGTTGCTCCGGGCTATCAATACACGGGTCCATGCCCGGTTATGCTGCAATTCGGCTGGGGCGTGATCGGTACTGAGCCCACCACGATCAACTATTCGTTTGTCAGGAGCGATGGCAGCCACTCGCCGAGCTCAGAGACGGTCGAACTGCCGCAGGCGGGCCGCTCAGTGCCAGTCTACGCAAGGTGGCGTCTGGGCGCGAATACACCGGAATTCGCCAATTTCAAGGGCTGGATGAAAATCTTGATCGATTCTCCCAATCAAGTCGAGGGGAAGATCGCATTCACAATTCATTGCCAGTAGGGAAAGTGGGTGTGTTCAAAGTTGGCCAGGATTGGTAGAGTCTCTACTCTTCTTTGACAATATCGGACTCTCGGGCGTTGAACTCGCTTTGGGCCAATCAGTGGGTTTGTCTTAAACGGCGGAACATATCACTCTGCCTGTCCGGGGTCACGCTTCCATGTCACTCATCCTTCGCAAGAGCCGCATGCGAAAACGCGCTTGTGCGGATCTGTGCGATGGCGATCAGTGAGGGTCGCCCCTGCGGCGACCGACACCGCAGGGTGGGGAAAGTGATAGCTTTTGAGTCCGGCAAAGGCCCCGCCTGGCGCGCCTACGGCTTTGTCCTTGGAACGGATACAAAAGGACGGTGAGTGGAAGCGGCCAGTGCTATATTTGGGCGCAGCCAAAAGGCACAATGGAAATTCCGGTCTCTGTCTGGTTGTATCCGGCCTGGGGGATTATTCACCGCCTCCAGGCAGTCCAGCTGAGGGGTGATCTCCGTCCGGATTCTTGGCGTCGGAAGCACGCGCCCCAACCCGTCACTACCGAAAACTTAAACTGGATCGGAGCGGCTCACTGCGGCTACTCTGCGGGCAGGCTGACAACTGTGGGCTTCCCACTGTCCTGATGCCCGGAGGTGATTGGTTGGCCGTCGTCGACAGTTCTCGTCCTTCTCGCAGAAGGTCCATGCGCCAGCCGGCGTGACAACTCCGCAGGCCGGCAGACGAATTTCCTTTCTTCGGAGAATCGTCCACGCCGCTTTGCAGAGTGACTTCCTGGGCGAGTGTGAGGTAGATCACAAGACGAGCGGCGACATCTGCTTGTGGGTTGTCACATTCTGAAAGAAAACGCCCTCGGCCCATCTCCGGCCACCAGACTTGGCAACAAGGATCAAAGTGCTGGAACCCAGCGAAGGGAGTATACTTTATGGCCGCTGGGCGGCTGATGGAAACACCGTATCGGGAGGAATCTATGAAAGCTCTTATGCGCACAGTATTCGCGGCCGGTTTGTTGATCGGCCTATCTGCCCCCTTCGCGGCAGCACAGGACCAGGACGCGGAGGGAAGCAAGGACCATCCCCTGATTTCGCGATACCCCGGCTCGTATATCGCGAAGTATCTGACCAAGGAGTTCGATGAGTTCAGCCTTCCGCTGGGTCCGGTCGATGTGGAGAACACGATTACCAAGAACCAGCATCTGGAAGGGAAGATCACCCGCATCGTTTACGTGGCGCCTGAGGGACGCACGGT